>NZ_JABAST010000003.1 GCF_016107575.1 Psychrobacter faecalis
TGGCAGCCTCCCCAATACTAACCAGTTTCCCCATAACTTGCTCTCTATATTATAGATATAATCTATCTATTATAGTAATAAATAGGTAGGTTTGTATATGTTTTATTTAACTGTTTGCAACCCTTAGCTCGCGAGCGTTTGGTTAGAATAGTCAAAGAGTCAGGTCATGAAGTGGTTGCCCAAGCTAAAACCGGCATTGAGGCCATTATCGCCGTAAAATCTGAGCAACCAGACATTATATTGCTCGACATTCGCATGCCAGAGATGGATGGCGTCGAGTGCGCGCAAGAGCTTGCAACGTTAAACCATCCACCCGCCATTATCTTTGTCACGGCGTATGACCATTATGCCATCGCGGCGCTCAAAGCCAACGCCATCGGTTATCTGTTAAAACCTGCCAACAAAGATGAATTACTCGAGGCGCTAAAAAAAGCCACCAATCTCAATGCGGCGCAATTAAACGAGATTCGCAAACTTGAGAATCCAACCGCGCGCCCAGTGCGCGAACATATCGTGGCGCGTACCCACCGCGGTGTAGAGCTGATTGAGCTCAAAGACATCTATTATTTTACCGCCGATCAAAAGTACGTCAAAGTACGCCACAAAGACGGCATTGTACTTATTGATGATACGTTAAAAGAGCTTGAGCAAGAGTTTGAAGGCAAGTTATTTCGCGTCCATCGCAACGCCATTATCAATATTAAATATCTAGACTTTTTAGAAACACTCGATGCCGGACAGTTTCAGCTGCACTTTAAAGGTATTGATGAGACCCTAGCAGTCAGCCGCCGTCATCTACCAGCATTACGTGAAAAAATTCAGAATATGTAGCGGCAAACTGTCTACAGGTAAACCATCCTAGAAAGCACTAAGCAGCAAGCGCAGTAATCTGTTGAAATAATCCTGCCATATCATCAAACCCTTATTTATGCTTAAATAGGGGTGTTTTTTTGTAGCATTCAGTTTAAAGACATTTAACGTTTATATTGAATGCTACATTCGCATTATTGTAAAGATACTGAATCCTTCGTTGTTGAGCGACCGTTGTTGAGCAATTGTCGTTAAGTAACTGTTATTCACCAACGCGATTTTATATCGAATCTATTGAGGCCTTTTATGAGTACCATGCAGCAACCTGCTTTGACTACCTTAAATATTGCTACCCGCCAAAGTCCATTGGCATTATGGCAAGCGGAGCATATTCGTGACCGCTTACTGGCGCTGTATCCTGAGCTAACCATTAACCTGCTAAAAATTGTCACCAAAGGCGATAAGATTTTGGATACGCCGCTGGCTAAAATTGGTGGTAAGGGTTTGTTTGTTAAAGAGCTCGAGCAGGCGTTATATGATAAACAGGCAGATATCGCGGTACATTCTTTAAAGGACGTGCCGATGGAATTACCAGAAGGCTTGACGCTTGGTGTTTATTGTAAACGCGCTTCGCCAACCGATGCCTTTGTATCGAACACTTATCATAATATCGATGAATTGCCACAGGGCGCAGTGGTTGGTACCGCAAGCTTGCGTCGTCAATGTCAAATCAAAGCCTATCGCCCCGATTTGCAAATCAAGACCCTGCGCGGCAACGTTGGTACGCGTTTAGGTAAGCTTGATGCCGGCGAGTATGACGCTATTATTTTGGCAACCAGTGGTTTACAGCGTATCGAGCATGACGAGCGCATTCGTAGTGAGCTGGATATTGATATTTGCTTGCCAGCCGTTGGTCAAGGGGCACTTGCGATTGAATGCCGCGAAGGTGACGACGAAGTTCTAAAGTTATTGGCACCGTTAAACGATGACAAAGCTCGTATCCGTCTTATCGCTGAGCGTGCGCTAAACCGTCATTTACAGGGCGGTTGCCAAGTACCGATTGCCGCTTATGCGGTATTACAAATGGCTGATGCAGACGACGATAGCAAAAACAATGGCCAAAACGGTAATAACGACAATGGTAATGTATTATGGCTACGCGGCCGCGTCGGTCAAGAAGACGGTAGCGAGCTACTCAAAGCTGATAAACGCTTGACCTTAACTGGCAGTCAAGTCGAACAAGAAGCGCAAGCCAATCAATTAGGTATTGACGTGGCTGAGATGCTACTAGAAATTGGTGCGGGTGATATTTTATCAGCGATTTATCAATCTAAATAAAGCTTAAAATAAATCACCTTTAAGTGGCATAACAATAAAATGTCGCTAGCCATTTACGCATAAAGTCGCTGCAATGACTGTATGCGTAAGCTCACTTTTTAACTTCTGTTACGGTATGTTTATGTCTTGGTCATCCTCTGAGTCTACTGCTTCAAACCAAATCATTAATAAGCAAGCATCTCTGCCGCCAGTGGTCATCAATACGCGCCCCATTGAACGTGCGGCGCCGCTGACCAATCATTTGCAAGCGGCAGGATTTTCAGTAGTTGATATACCGATATTGACCTTAGAGATGCGTCCAACTACCGAGCAAGACATGGCTTTGATGCGCCAATGGTTTGCCGGTGATTATCAGGCGCTGGTTATTGTAAGTCCGACAGCGGCAGCTTCTGGCTTAGCCGTTTGGCAGGCGCTTGAGCATGAGCGCCAAGCTCAGCTGGTTGAGGGAGCTAATAGCACGCAACAGGACGCTAGTTTTAAAGGTTTAAAAGCGCCAAGCCATCTGATAGCGGTAGGAGAGGCGACTGCAGCGGTATTAAATGACGCCAAACTCGATGCGGCGAATTATCAAGTATTGCAACCTCTGATTGCTAATAATGAAGGTATGTTAGCAATGCCAGAAATTGACAGCCTGCAGGCTGGTGATAGGCTGTTGGTATGGCGCGGGCTTGGCGGGCGGCGTTTATTGGTCAATACTTTACAGGCGCGCGGTGTCCATATCGATAGTATTGCTTGGTATGAGCGCAAAATGCCCAATGATGCTATGGCGCAGTATAAAGAGTGGCAGTCCCAGTATCTTAGCCAACAGTCTGAGCAGCCAAAACCTATCGTGATTGTCAGTAGTGGCACAGCGTTTGAGCATTGGCAAGCGATTGTTACAGAGGTGTCAGCGCAGGATTTAGAAAAAAGAACAACTGCAGAAAAGCCAAACCATGCGCCATTGCTGCTCAACGATTTTGCTTATGTCGTACTAGGCGAGCGCTTAGCCAATATGGTCGCTGGTCAGGATTTAAGTTATTGGCGCGTGGAAGATTTGGCGCCCGAAACCATTTTTGCGGCAATCCATACACCGCTAGTCGGTTGCAGTTAAAAAACACTTCCTTTTCTCAAGCCATTTATTTTATATTTACTGAAAAAATTATTCACCAACGGTGCTGCCTTATGTCCATGAATTCTGACTCGTTAGTTAAGGAGCCTTCTGCTATTCAGCAGCGCCGGCAAGCAAATATGTTTTTGCTACGTTTGCAATGGCTGGTCATATTATTGCTTATTGCTGCTCTGCTGTGGTTGTTTATTAGTCAGCAGCGCTTTGAGCACAGTATAAATGAGCGCTTGCAAAGTAATGAGCAAGTCGTCAGCCGCCTAAATGAGATGGACGATCGCATCTTTGCGATGAGTCAGCAGACGCTGCCAGAGCCGCGCGTCGCTGCTAGTAGCCAAGCGCAAAACCAGCTTGATTTATTGCGCATTCAGATACAGGCGGCTGATAGATTGTTGGCGGATAATAACGAGAGTGCGGCGATTGATTTGTTGCGCGGTCTGCATTGGCAACTGTCTCAAAGCAGTAATGAGATTGCCCCTGCGCTTACCGTGGTAATCAAGCAAAGTTTAATGAAAGACATTGAACGCTTGCAAGCAAGAAGCTCGCAGCCGAGTCCTTGGCAGTTACAAAACTTAGCCATTCAAAATATCCAAGCGTTTTTACATAGTTATCAGCGTCCTGCTCGTGCAGCTGGCGCGTCTAATACTAGCGCTAACGATGTCGGCATAACCCGTAAAGAGCTTATCATTCATGAAGTGATTATGACTTTAAACCTTGCCAGTCAAGCAAGCAATATGCGTGAAAAAGATCAGCTGATTGGCTATCTGCGGCAAGCACGTAAACAGCTACAAACCTTAGTAGATACGTCTGCGTCAAAATCCGCTACCGATAATAAAAACGCTCAAACAACGAGCAACGCAACTTCTAAAGATAAAGATCAAACCAAATCTGCCCCTCATAATACCGCAGAAGTTGTCGACTGGTTAGATCGCCTGATTGCCACGGCGCCACAGCCAACGCCATTATTGACCACGCAAATTTTAGATAAGCCTAAGCGTTAATTGTCGTTTTTGAAATTCTATAAAAAAATAAGAGAAATGCAGTGATGAGTGCTTTTGAACAACACACAAACGTAAATAATAATAGCGTAGATGACAACCGTCCTAGTGAGCTAGCGCATTATCCAATTATTCATCAGCAGCCGATCCACTGGGGCGAGATGGATGCCTTTAATCATCTAAATAACGTGGTCTATTATCGTTATGCGGAATCAGCACGGATTGGTTACCTGCAAGCGCTCGGTATGTTTGATGGCAGTATGGTGACGGTATTGGCGCAATCAAGCTGCCAATATTTACGCCCGGTGACCTATCCCGATACGTTATTACTAGGCGTGCGTTGCCAGCGTTTGGGTAATACCAGTATTGTGATGGAATATAGCTATTATAGCTGCGCTCAAGAAGCGATTGTCGCGACCGCTGATGCCGTTATCGTCCGTTTAGACAGTGATGGTAAGGATAAATTGCCGTGGAGCAATGAGGAGCGTGAGCGTTTATTGGCACTAGAAGCAAAATTTAATCATACGCCCGAACTTTAAAAAATTTAAAAACTTTGAAAAGTCGGCCAAATTATTAAGTATCAATATCACTAAAATGATACCGTTAAAAATAAAAAGGCACGCTAAATACTATTAGCGTGCCTTTTTTATGTTGCTGTACTTTTTAATTTCTAGGCTTTATTTTTGCTTAGGCGCATGAATAAAGTCTACTACATTTAAATCAAAACCTGACAGCGCATAAAACTTCATCGGTGACGACAGTAAGCGCATATCACGCACGCCCAAATGACGTAAAATCTGTGCGCCAACCCCGATACTGCGATAAGGCTGCTGAGCGATGGTAGACATGGACTGATTTTCAGCCGCTTTATCCAGCGCCTCTCCCAAGTCAATCGGCTGATGATTGCCGATCCAAACCAACACGCCGCGCTCTGAATTGTTTATTTCTTCTAGGGCTGAGCGTACGCTCCAGCCGCTACGACCAGTGGTGTCATTTTTTGCCGCAAACAAGTCACGTAAAGGATGGAAGCCATGTACACGAACGGTACTGACGCCTTCGCTGACATCACCTTTTACCAAAGCTAAATGAGTTTCGTCTGCACCAAACTCGCGGAAACGGTGCAAGGTAAAGGTACCGTATTCGGTCTCAAACGGATGGGATTCGACTTCTTCGACCGTTTGCTCATTGGCGATGCGATAGTTAATCAAATCGGCAATCGTCCCAATTTTAAGACCATGCTCTTTGGCAAATATCTCAAGGTCATCACGGCGCGCCATCGTGCCATCGTCTTTAATGATCTCAACGATAACGGCTGCTGGCTCCAACCCTGCTAGGCGGGCCAAATCACAACCTGCTTCGGTATGACCGGCACGGTGCAGGACGCCGCCATTTTGTGCCATGATTGGGAAAATATGCCCAGGCTGGACGATATCTTCTGGTTTTGCTGAAGAAGACACTGCTGCTTGAATGGTACGTGCGCGGTCAGCGGCAGAAATACCTGTGGTCACGCCTTCAGCCGCTTCAATAGAAACGGTGAAGTTGGTGCTAAATTTTGCCTCGTTGCGGTCAGACATTAGCGGCAATGCCAGCTGTTGGCAGCGCGCTTCTGACAAGGTTAAGCAAACCAAACCACGCGCGTGGGTAATCATAAAGTTGATATCATCAGGGCGCACGTGGGTCGCGGCCATGATGATATCGCCTTCGTTTTCGCGATCTTCGTCATCCATCAAGATGACCATTTTACCAGCACGAATGTCTTCGATAATCTCAGGAATCGTATTTAAACTCATAGGAAGTCTCAATATTTTATTATGTATAGATGGGTTTGATGATAAGGTTAAATTATTATTTGTCTATTGTAGCAGCAGAGGGCGTCAAGCGCTGTTGTAAAGCATGGCGTGGCTTAATAACAGCCATATAAATAACAGCAATAAGCAAAAAAATTGCTGCGCTCAATTGACTTGTATATATCATTATGAGGCTATTTTAACGCTTTTCATCCTACTGTGCTGCGTCATCTTGCCAGTATGTCCATTAATCGCTTAAAAATAGCGATAAGTATTATCAATGATGCATGCAAATATGCTGTTATTCATTACTAGCCGCTTGACCCTTTAGCCAGTCCATAAACTGCTTGCTGTGCTGCTCGCGCTGATTGTCAGCAAATTCATAAAAACTGGTGCCGATTAAATTGTTCGGTAGATAGCTTTGCGGATAATAATGATTGGGGTAGTCATGGGGATAAGTGTAGCCTTCACCATAACCTTGATTGCGCATCAATTTGGTCACGCCATTACGCAAATGCAGCGGTACAGGCGAGGCGTCTTTTTCTGCCAAGGCCATTGCCGCATTGATGGCTTTATAAGTGCTGTTACTCTTGGCGCTGGTCGCCAGATAAACCACCACTTGCCCCAAGATAATGCGCGCTTCTGGCATGCCGATAGACTGTACGCTACGCAGTGCAGCATCGGCAAGGAGTAGGGCATTTGGATTGGCATTACCAATATCTTCGCTGGCTAAAATCACCAAGCGCCGTGCGATAAAATCAGCAGGCTCGCCACCAACCAGCATCCGCGCCATCCAATATAGCGCCGCATCAGGGTCGGAGCCGCGTACAGATTTTATCATGGCCGAGATGATATCGTAATGCTGCTCGCCATCTTTATCGTAGCGCACTAGCGCCGTCTGAGCGACCCGAGCGACCAATTCATCATTGATAATTAATGGCGATTGTTTGCTATCTGCCGTTTGAATGGCAAGCTCTAATAGATTGAGCGCTTTTCTGGCATCACCGTGTGCCAATTGGCTAATTGTCTCTTGTGCCTGCAAATCAACTTTTAGGTTTTTAAGAATATTATCTTCTGCTAGCGCGCGCTGCAATACGGCGCTGATTTGCTCAGGCGTCAGCGGCTCTAAACGATACACTTGGCAACGCGATAGCAGGGCGTTATTCACACTAAACGACGGGTTTTCAGTCGTCGCCCCAATTAACGTAATATCACCTGACTCTACCGCGCCAAGTAACGCATCTTGCTGCGCTTTATTAAAACGGTGTATCTCATCGATAAATACCACCGGCGATTCAAAGCTTAGTGAATCCTTGGTATCTAAAACCTCACGTAATTGCTTCACGCCCGTATTTAACGCCGATAACGCATGAAAAGGTCGGCCAACCGCATCAGCCAATAGCATAGCGATGGAGGTCTTCCCAATGCCTGCTTCGCCATGCAAAATAATCGACGGCAGGTGCCCTTGCTCAACCAAGCGCCGTAACGGTGCGCCTGCTGCTAACAGGTGCTCTTGTCCAATAATAGCGTCGAGCGTCTTTGGGCGCATGCGCTGAGCAAGGGGCGTATCGGCATGAAAATTGGGTGGCATAAAAATCTCTATTATCAATTAAACGACTGTTTTTTGTATTGTTTTGACTATAGCTAGGCTAACGCAGATTTACGTTAATAAAAGTCAGCTAAGTGTACAGCTTATGTCTTAAAGGCTTTGTTTTACGCGATTTCGACCTTATTAATGGTTTATCAGTTATGACCAATCATGTTATAACGAATTATCAAATATAAAACCAGCAACCAATACAAGGTAAGACACTTATGCTGTCGCTATCTGCTTTCAAGCGTTTATTTAAACGCGCTGAGTCTCTTCGTGCTAGGCCTCTTAAAGCTACCAAGCAGCGTTCACGGCAGCTGACTGCTGGAGAGATAGCACTGGCTCGTTCGGTGTTCGGCGATAGTATCCGGCTTGAGCAAGTTCAGCTAAAAACAGCATTCTGGGTACTAAAAAATTACGCTGTCAGTCCTAATGGTAATATTTATTTTCACCCGGCCGACTGGGTCACAGATTTTAGCCAATCATCATTGGGTAAGCAAAGCTGGCTTATTCATGAATTGACCCATGTGTGGCAATTGCAGCAAGGTCTTAAAGTTGTGCGCGGCGCTATGATTAATCGCCGCTATGATTATGTCCTTAACGCTGGCAAACCCTTTTTCAACTATGGTATCGAGCAGCAAGCACGCATGGTGCAAGATTATTTTATCAGTCGGCAGCACGGTCGCGATTGTCAGGGTTTTGAAAATTGTATTCCTTTTTTAGCGACACAAAGAATCGATAACAGCCATGACCATAATAAAACTCGCGACGAACATAAAACTCATGACACAGTTAAAGTTTAATCTTTCTTTTATCCTATAATATTTATATGATGACTGAAACTTTTGATAATAATAACAAGCTGCTAGAGATATAGAAAAATAAAATAGCTAGTAGTCTCAATATATAAGCGAACTGCTTTTAATAAGGATGAGAACTCGGATGTTTAAAAATTTATTAACAAAGCCTGATAGTGAGACTCATCATACCTGTATAAATGCAGGGTCGCTAAATAAAGCAATGATGTCGCCGCGTACCCGCTCCTTGCTAGCCGCCGCTATGACTGGGGTTTTGTTGTTAAGCGGCTGTCAGCAGCAAGCAGAAGCACCAGTAGCTGATAATAGTCAACCCAAAGAAAAAACTAGCGTAGAGGACAGTCAGCCGATGCGCAAAAGTGACTCTGCGGCTGCGCGTATAGAGCAGTTTCAGCCGTTGTACCTTGCGCAAGCAAAAAGCCTACAGCAGCGTTTGCAAGCCGAATATGAATCGCTACAAGCGGCAGATGCCTCAGACAGTGGCAATGATTTGTTACCTGATAGTACAACTGCTGTGTCAGTAGACAATGCTAAGCCGTCTAATACCGCTAATCGAGTTGCAAATAATACAGATTCTGAGCAAATAGCAAAACCACCTGCTACGGATTCAGCCGCAGCTATGGACAATAATAATAGTGAGTCAGACGTTAGCAACGACCCTGAAGTCGACGCCAATGCGACTACGGACACTGATATCAATACCAGCACTGAAGTGGGCGAGCGTGATTTAACCGTACTTAAGCGTATCAGTTTAGAGCCGCGTAAACCAGTGATGTTGACAGATGAGCAGATTATAGACAGTTATCAGCAAGCGATGGAAGCCCTTTATCAGCCTGTGACCACGCTGCTTAGTGCGGAAGATGTTGATACTCTAATCAATATCGCGACATTGGTGCCGCAGGTATTCGAACATGCAGAAATCGCCGGTAGACTTAGTGCAAAAAGTCCAGCGCTGGCGCGTTTGATTATTCAGCATCAAGTTTGGGAGCAGATAGAAGCCCAACAAGTGATGGATATGCAGCAGATGAAACTCAATCAGCAGCAAGAGTTTGAGAGACTGATGGCAAAATTTAATGAAACCATCCAAGGTTATGACGAGCAAATTGCCAAATATGAGCAGACCTTAAAAGAGTTTCAATAAAGTGTGACTTTTTATTTCTTTATTGAATTTAGACCATAAAAAATCCCGCTCAAGTAGCGGGATTTTTTATGCTGCTAATAACAATAGCTGACTATTTACGATCTTCAACTTTAACGAAGTCGCGATGCGTTTCACCAGTATATAACTGACGAGGGCGACCGATTTTGAACGGTGCGCTGTGCATTTCTAACCAATGGCTGATCCAACCAGAAGTACGCGCGAGTGAGAAGATAACGGTAAACATTGACGTTGGGATACCGATGGCTTTTAAGATAATGCCAGAATAAAAATCAACGTTTGGATACAAGTTACGCTCAACGAAGTACGGGTCTTCTAAAGCGATTTTCTCAAGCGCCATCGCAAGCTCAAGCTTAGGATCATTGATACCCAATGCACCTAGTACTTCATCGCAAGTCTCTTTCATTACTTGTGCGCGTGGGTCAAAGTTTTTGTAAACACGGTGACCAAAGCCCATCAGTTTTACTTCACGGCTTTTTACTTTTTCCATGAATTCAGGGACGTTTTCTACCGTACCGATTTCATCTAGCATCTCAAGAACAGCTTCGTTAGCGCCGCCGTGTGATGGACCCCAAAGGGCAGCGATACCTGCAGCGATACACGCGTAAGGGTTGGCACCAGTAGAACCTGCTAGACGTACAGTAGACGTTGAAGCGTTTTGCTCGTGGTCAGCATGCAAAGTAAAAATTTTGTCCATGGCGCGAGTAATCACGTCATTGGTTTCGTAGTCAACATCAGCAGGGGTTGCAAACATCATGTATAAGAAGTTTTCTGCGTAATTGAAATCATTACGTGGATACATGAACGGTTCGCCCTGTGAGTATTTATAACTCATTGCTGCAAGCGTTGGCATTTTAGCGATTAGACGAATAGCGGTGATTTCACGGTGTGCTTCATTGCTGACGTCTAAGTTGTCATGATAAAACGCTGATAGGGCACCAACGACACCAACCATAATCGCCATTGGATGGGCGTCACGGCGGAAACCTTCAAAGAATTTACGTAATTGGTCATGAACACCGGTGTGCTTACGAACCTTTTCATAGAAATCCGCTTTTTGCTCAGCGTTTGGTAGATCACCATGAATCAACGCATACGCCACTTCTAGATATTCAGCATTGTTTGCTAACTGGTCGATAGGGTAGCCACGGTGTAATAACTCCCCTTTACCGCCATCAATATAAGTAATCTTAGATTCAACAGGGGCGGTTACTTTAAAACCAGGGTCATAAGACCAAAAACCTGAATCTTGTAGAGCAGCAATATCGATAACTGGGCGCCCTAAAGTACCTTCAATAATAGGAAGTTCGTATTCTTCACCATTTACGCTTAATTTGGCATTGTTGTCAGCCATAAACTGCTCTCCATTGTTTGTAACTTGTTAGAATAAAAATATATCGACGCATACCCTCGCGTCTTCACTAGTTAAACGGTCAAAAAAATTTAACCCATTTAATATGCAGGCTATATTAGCAGTTATTACTGAGGTTTTGAAAAGACTTTTAGCAGTAATGTCTGTAATAGGTGTGCGTTAGTCGTGCTAAACGACTGTAAACTTTGTATCAAAATATGTCTATTCAGTAATTTAGCGGTAATTCAGCAGCAAGTCCGCTGGTTGCTTATAATGTAATGATTCTCATTAACATTATAATAATTAAGACTTTATTACAAGATAAACGTCCGTCATATTTGCAGCAACGCACCATGGCATAGACAGAGTATGCGTAACCGACAGATTAATTTGGATCAAAAATTGATTCTGAAATATCAATACTAATAAATTCGCCTTACCAATAGCTAGCTTTTTGTTAAATAATCACCGATAACCACTATTTAGGGGATAAATTTGTAATTATGGCGCAGTCATTTTATAATTGGAGGGATTTAACTGGCACTAGCTTTGCGCAAATGAATAGGCTGCTCTGATAAAACTATTGGTAAAGCCCAGCTTTATTGAGACTTTTTGATGATTGACTGTTCGGTTGATAGACTAAATCCCGACTTATCGTTTGAATATTCTTGTTAACTGTTCTATTTTTAAATAGTCAACAGTGAAGTTTGCCTTAATAAAAAATGATACTCTACAGATGATATTATGGCGTTATCTTTTTTGTTGATGCAACGTCGTAAAAATAGAATAGTTAATCGATTTATCCCATATTATGAACTCCATGTAACCTCTTTATTTTGTATAAAGGGTGTGAATGATTTGTCATAAAAAGGGATTGTCACTTCAGTGAGCGATAGGGAAGTCTATAACCACTTTATAAATGGAAACTACCCAAATAGCAACTAAATAAACAGTCGCTACGGGCACAGATTTTATTTATAGAGTTTATCTGAACGTCAGATAAATAAGACTTATCGACCTTGCATATTTAGCGCAAATGAAACGACGTCAGCTAGCCCTTCCTTACTTTATTCATCTCATGTGTTGCTTGCCGCTTGTAGAATAGTATTGATAAATAGTATTCGTATAATGCGTTGATAGCTGATACAGGAGTATAACCGCAAAAAGGATGCCCGCTGTGAAAAGCAACCGACCTATTAATCTGCCCTTAAGCCAAGTGATTAGCGTTAACCGCTCACCGATTGCAATTGCTTCTATCTTGCATCGTATCTCTGGCATTGTTTTATTTCTACTTATCCCAGTCATGCTGTGGTTATTACAGAATTCTTTGGCATCGCCTGAGAGTTTTGAAACCGTGTTTGACAATGTCTTTATTCGCTTTTTAGCGTGGATTTTCGTCGCCGCCATTGCTTATCACTTCGTGATGGGCGTGAAGCATTTATTTGCTGATAATGGTCAAAATGAAGAGCTACAATCGGCGCGTATGGCGTCTGTTGTCAGCTTAGTGATTGCAGCGATTTTAATTGTCGCGTCATTTGTATGGGTGATGTTCTAATGATAAAAAATGATTCAGGAATCAAAAGCGCCACCGGTCTAACAAGCTCAGGTACCCGTGATTGGATGGTCCAACGTATCAGTGCGGTTATTCTAGCCGTTTACAGTGTGGTGTTGCTGGGCTTTTTCTTAACCCATGGCAATGTAACCTTCATTGAATGGTCTGATTTTATGACCAGTTTACCGATGCGTCTGTTCAGCTTGTTGGCTATTTTGGCATTGGCTGGTCACGCGTGGGTGGGTATGTGGACGGTATTTACCGACTATATTACCTCTGGCAAGATGGGTGAAAGCGCGCCTAAACTGCGTTTATTTTTACAAACATTGATGATTATCGCTATTTTAGTCTTCCTATTTTGGGGCATTATGATTTTTTGGGGTAACGGCTTCGGTGTTGTTGCTGTTTAACTTTTTATCATACCGGTAAATATTTATTCATAGGCTATTTATAAGCGTAGTATTAGCAGCCATATATCGATGAATAATAACGGATGAATCTAACCGCATTTATAGCCTTACTGATTTAAAAGCGTTTAGAGAATAAAATCCGTTAGTAGCCAAAATAGACAGAGCCAATCATAGCGTTGGGTATTTCTCAATTTAACTTATCACTGATACCAGTGCATTATTAAGCAGTTGCATAACAGTTAGACCGATAGTTAAATAAACAGATAAGCCCAATATAACGATAGATATGCAAGTTAAGTGGTCAAAAGGTATTGATAGCAGATTTTGATGGTTGAAATTATTGTCAGTAGCGTGAGCGCAAATATTAGCCGACATTGCCGCATGATAAGACAGAAACCAGCATAGACATCAGCCTTTTTATTTACTTCTAAGCATTAACAGGCATTAGGAAAACCGTAATGGCAACTAGACAAGATAATACCATTAGCAATATTAAAACCCTGAACTATGACGCGGTCATCGTTGGTGGCGGCGGCTCAGGTATGCGTGCTTCATTGCATTTGGCCGAAGCGGGCATGAAGGTTGCAGTCTTGACCAAAGTATTCCCAACCCGTTCGCACACCGTTGCAGCGCAGGGCGGTATCGGCGCAAGTTTGGGTAACATGAGTAATGACAACTGGCACTTTCACTTTTATGATACCGTGAAAGGGTCAGATTGGTTAGGTGACCAAGACGCCATTGAGTACATGTGCCGCGAAGCGCCGAAAGTAGTATATGAGCTTGAGCACATGGGTATGCCGTTTGACCGTAACGAAGATGGCACCATTTATCAGCGTCCATTTGGCGGTCATACCTCAAACTATGGCGAAAAAGCCGTACAACGTGCTTGCGCTGCTGCTGACCGTACGGGTCACGCGCTATTGCATACGCTTTATCAGAAAAACCTACAGCAAGGTACAGAGTTCTTTATCGAGTGGATCGCGCTTGATTTGATCAAAGATGAGGCCGGTAACATCAATGGCGTTATCGCGCTTGAGCAAGAAACCGGTACGGTTGCGGTATTCCAATCACCAATTACTGTGTTAGCCACAGGTGGTGCTGGTCGTATCTTTGCGGCTTCTACCAACGCTTATATCAATACAGGTGACGGTATTGGCATGGCGGTTCGTGCAGGTATTCCATTGCAAGATATGGAATTCTGGCAGTTCCACCCAACCGGCGTTCATGGTGCCGGCGTACTATTGACCGAAGGTTGCCGCGGTGAAGGCGCTATCTTACGTAATAAAGATGGCGAAGCGTTCATGGAGCGTTATGCGCCCACCGTGAAAGACTTGGCACCACGTGACTTGGTATCACGTTCGATGGACCAAGAAATCAAAGAAGGTCGCGGCTGTGGTCCAAATGCTGACCATATCGTGATGGATATGACCCATTTGGGTGTTGACACCATTATGAAGCGTTTACCATCAGTATTCGAGATTGGTAAAAACTTTGCCAACGTTGACATCACTAAAGAGCCAATTCCAGTTATCCCAACCATTCACTATATGATGGGCGGTATTCCAACCACGATTCATGGTCAGGTGATTGTACCGGATCTAGAAGCGGGTACCGATGAAGACGGTCTATATGCCAAAGGCAACGTCGTTAAAGGTCTTTATGCAATCGGTGAGTGTGCGTGCGTTAGTGTGCATGGTGCCAACCGTTTAGGTACCAACTCGCTACTTGATTTATTGGTCTTTGGTCGCGCTGCTGGTAAGCATATCGTTGATGAATTCCATCATGCTGACCATAACTACAAGCCGCTTGTTCCACATGTGCTTGATTTCACTGTGCGCCGTTTAGACAAATTGCAACAATCAACTTCAGGCTACAATGCGCAAGACGTGGCTGACGAGATTCGCGCCATTATGCAAAAGCATGCCAGTGTATTCCGTACGCAGGCGATGATGGATGAAGGTGTTAAGCAGATTCTAGCGCTTGCTGATAAAATCGACCAAATCCATTTGGCTGATAAATCACAGGTCTTTAATACTGCGCGTATCGAAGCGTTTGAAGTAGCCAACTTGTATGAAGTGGCAAAAGCGACGATGATATCGGCCGCTAACCGTCATGAAAGCCGCGGCGCGCACAGTGTTTCTGACTATGATCGCCCAGAAGATGATGATTATGCACCAAACGGCCGTAACGATAATGATTGGATGAAGCATACCCTATGGTATTCTGAAGGCAATCGTATTATCTATAAGCCTGTGCGTAAAGTGCCATTGACGGTCGATTACGTCGAGCCAAAAGTTCGCGTTTATTAATTCTAGCCCCTGTAGTTTTGAGCATACAGCTTTGTGTATACATAGAATTAACGTTTTATCCCTTATTTAATAAAAGGTGAGCGCCAGCGATAAGCTTTTATCAGCGCTATGGTTTAATCATAGCGCTGATAAATAGCAGTCTTTAGACTGTACGCTTGTGAGCCCGCATCACCAATGTGTGGAGTTTAGCATTATGAGCCGAGGTACTCGCACCATCGAAATCTATCGCTACGATCCTGATGTGGACGCAGCGCCGCGCATGCAAACTTATACGATTGAGTTATTGGACTCAGATCGTATGTTGCTTGACGTGTTATTACGCCTAAAGAAAGAAGATGAAACCCTTACTTTCCGTCGCTCGTGCCGTGAAGGCATTTGCGGTTCAGATGGCATGAATATTAATGGTAAAAATGGTCTAGCTTGTCTGATTAACATGAACACCTTGCCTGAAAAAGTAACGGTTCGTCCATTACCAGGTTTGCCAGTGGTTCGTGATTTGGTCGTCGACATGAACCAATTTTATGAGCAATACGAAAAAGTTCATCCGTTCTTAATCAATGACCAGCCAGCGCCAGCAACCGAGCGTTTGCAGTCACCTGAACAGCGTGAAAAATTGAACGGTTTGTATGAGTGTATTTTATGTGCTTGCTGTTCAACCAGCTGCCCATCATTCTGGTGGAACCCTGATAAGTTCTTAGGTCCAGCAGCACTATTGAATGCCAACCGTTTTGTATCTGACAGCCGCGATACTGATATTCGTGCTCGTCTAGGGCGTTTAGAAGATCCGTTCAGCTTATTCCGTTGCCGCGGTATCATGAACTGCGTGTCAGTATGTCCAAAAGGCCTAAATCCAACCAAAGCCATCGGTCATCTGCGCAATTTACTGATCGATCAAGCAGGTTAGTCTACCATTTATTGGTAATTAGCTTTATAATAGCGCTGTTAAAAAAACACCACCTCTCATTAGGTGGTGTTTTTTATTCAAGGTTATCAGCATTAAACTGTCAGTTATAAAGCTAGCATCACAAAACTGATATTTTAGACGGTATTGTTGATGGGCAGTGGTGACTCAGTCAATGAAAGTAAGGCTGTATTAACAATACGTTGCTTGTATGTAAGAGGGCATGCTATATCGTACGCATGTCTATATAATTGATTACAACCGTATATTTTCGCGCAGATTCATTTAAAGGTAGTGATTAACCATAAATGTTTATATCGCTCAAAATCTATAGAAATGCAAAAAGTAGGCTATAAATTTAGCTAAATCTTAGCGATAGCGCCGTTATTTGTTCATATAAAAATTAACTAGTTGCGAGAAATGATAGTTGATATTCATTTCGTAAATACCTAGTATTGAACAAACAAACTATGGCGTGTTAGGCAGTCATGTTACCCTATACAGCACTATATCTTTGGCGTAATATCGCCTATATTTCTACCATAGCAAGACACTTCAGCGGAAATAGCCAATTAAAAGGCTAACTGAAGACAAAATTTTTTGAGTAAAACCATGCTATTAACAATTTGGTTATAGCTGCAAGCATTATATATAAATTAATGTTGTCAAACGAGCCACTAAAGAAAACCGACCGTTCACAAATAATTTTAATAGTAAGCATGGTATTGCAATTATCTTTTTTATAACGAGATAGCTTGGGTAGGATGTTTTTTATTGACCAAGAGCGGTAACTTGTAGATATGGTTAATAAAAAGATAATGTTAAGACAAGTTTTAATGGTAAAAAGCGACGATTGATGTCGCTAACCTATAACGAACAACACAATAATAAGCACGATTCCATTCATTTATCTATCAAATAGACGATTATTATGAATAGTATAACTAAAGAAACTGCGAGCCTAGATCATACTGAACTGGCTGCCGACAATGCTCAATATATCGAAGCGCTCTATGAGCAATATCTAGATGATCCTAGTAGCGTTGATAACGATTGGCAAGCGTATTTTGAACAATACAAAACGCCAAACGATGCCAAGCACAATGCTATTAAAGATCAGTTTTTGTTGCTTGCGCGCAATCAAACGGCGAACAAAGTAAGCACTGAAGCATCAGCTTCAACAGTTGGTAATTCAAACTGTGCTGACCCAAAGCAAATGGGCGTGCAGCAGCTGATTTCAGCCTATCGTCGCCGTGGTCATCGCCGTGCTAAGCTTGATCCGTTAGATTTGCATCCACGTGCAGAAGTGGAAGATTTAACCCTTGCCTATCACAATCTTTCTGAAGCCGACCTTGATACCGTATTCCCAACCAATGATTTAAATATTGGTAAGGATGAAGCGACGCTACGTGAAATCATTGAGATCATGGAGCGCGTCTACTGCCGTTATATCGGTACGGAATATATGCACGTGACCACCAGCACCGAAAAACGCTGGATGGAAAAATACCTAGAAACCAATCTGGGTTATATCGAGTTTGATAAAGAAAAACGTCTCTCAATCCTTGAGCGTTTAACCGCTGCCGAAGGCTTAGAAAAATATTTGGCTCGTAAATATACGGGTGTTAAGCGTTTTGGTCTAGAAGGTGGTGAGAGCTTTATTCCTGCTATCAATGAAATCATCCAACGTGCTGGCGGTTATGGTACTAAAGAGATGGTTATCGGTATGGCTCACCGTGGTCGTTTAAACTTGTTGGTTAATATTTTGGGTAAAAACCCTGCCGATTTGTTTGATGAGTTCGATGGTAAAGTGCAGCCAGAAAAAGGCTCAGGTGACGTTAAATATCATAATGGTTTTTCATCGAACGTGATGACACCGGGCGGTGAGGCGCATTTGGCATTGGCGTTTAACCCATCGCACCTTGAGATTGTCGCACCAGTATTGCAAGGTTCGGTACGCGCGCGTCAAGTTCGCCGTAATGACCAACCACTACAAGATAACAAAACAGGCAACTCTGTACTACCGATCGTTATTCATGGCGATGCGGCATTTGCAGGCCAAGGTGTGGTGCAAGAAACTTTTCAAATGTCACAAACCCGCGCTTATACCACGGGCGGTACAGTACATATTGTTATTAATAACCAAGTTGGTTTTACCACCAGTCGTCAAGAAGATGCACGCTCGACTGAATATTGTACTGATGTTGCCAAAATGGTGCACGCGCCTATCTTGCACGTAAACGGTGATGATCCTGAATCAGTGGTTTTCGCGGCGCAATTGGCATTAGATTACCGTCATGAGTTTGATAAAGACATCATTATTGACTTATTTTGTTATCGCCGTAACGGTCATAACGAAGCCGATGAACCATCAGCGACTCAGCCATTAATGTACGCAGTGATTAAGAAATTACCAACCACTCGCACTATCTACGCACAGCAACTGATCAAAGCCGGCGTGTTGAGCGAGAGTGAAGCTCAGCAGTACGAAGATGAATATCGTGAGTCGTTAGACCGCGGTGAATACGTTGCCAGCTCTCTAGTGAGTCAGCCTAACGAAGAGCTCTTCGTTGATTGGAAACCTTACTTAGGTCATGATTTGGTTGACGATTGGGATACCAGCGTCGATATCGAAGTGCTAAAAGGCTATGGTCGCCGTATGGCAGAAATGCCAGAAGGTTACAAGCTACAACGCCAAGTACAAAAAATGGTCGAACAGCGCCTAGCTATGCAAACTGGCGAAGAGCCACTTAACTGGGGCGCCGCTGAAACACTAGCCTATGCATCATTGGTTGACCATGACAATGTCTTGGTACGTATTACTGGTGAAGATGTGGGCCGTGGTACGTTCTCGCATCGCCACAGTGAAATCTATAACGTCAATGACGGCAGCATGTATGTGCCTCTTTCACATATCAGTGAGACGCAAGCGCGCTTTGCTACTTACAACTCATTGTTATCAGAAGAAGCGGTACTAGCCTTCGAATATGGATATGCGACCACAGTTCCTAATGCGCTAATCGTTTGGGAAGCACAGTTTGGTGACTTTGTGAACGGTGCACAAGTGGTGATTGACCAGTTTATCTCAAGTGGTGAGACTAAGTGGCAGCGCGTTTGTGGTCTAACGATGTTATTACCACATGGCTTTGAAGGTCAAGGTCCTGAGCATTCATCTGCTCGCCTAGAGCGCTTCTTGCAGTTATGTGCTGAAGACAACATGCAAGTGATTACGCCAACGACCCCAGCGCAAATCTATCATGCCCTACGTCGTCAAGCGGTACGTCCGATTCGTAAGCCATTAATCGTCATGTCACCGAAGAGTTTACTACGTCACAAATTGGCAACTTCAACTCTTGAAGAGCTGGCGAACGGCAAGTTTGAGACAGTATTGCCAGAGATCGATCAGCAAAATGCCGACAACGTAACGCGTATGGTGCTGTGCGGCGGTAAAGTTTACTATGACTTATTAGAACAACGCCGTGCGCTAGGTTTAGATCATGTAGCGATTGTGCGTATTGAGCAGCTATACCCATTACCAGAAGAGCGTTTGATTGCTGAGATTGAAAAATATAGTAACTTAGCTGAGATTGTTTGGACGCAAGAAGAGCCACTTAACCAAGGTGCTTGGTACTATCTAGCGCCGCATATGTTCCGCATTGTTGTGCCGCATCCAACCAAGGCAAAAGTCATGGAGCCGGTCGCACGTCCTGCTAGTGCGGCGCCAGCGACAGGATCTCCAAAACTACATGTTCAGCAGCAGCAAGCACTCATTGCTGGTGGTCTTGGCATCAGTGTGGATGAGCTATCTAAATAGTAGTTGGCTTAAGCAACAGATTATATAAGATACACGAATCAGGCGATAACAGTCCGTACCGCTATTACCATTAAAGTAAGACGATTGAGAATGGTATTGACTGCCTATCACGACTTAATAATAAAGAGTAATATCAATATCTAAGGAGTATATCGATGGCTGAAATTAAAGCCCCCGTTTTTCCAGAATCGGTTGCCGATGGCACCCTCGTGGAATGGCATGTCACTGAAGGTCAAGAAGTTAGCCGCGACGACTTATTGGCTGAAATTGAAACTGATAAAGTGGTATTAGAAGTGGTTGCACCTGATAACGGTGTGGTTACCAAAATCGTTAAGCAAGTTGACGATACGATTTTGTCAGACGAGCTAATCGCCGAGTTTGAAGCTGGTGCTAGCGGTAGTTCTGCTGGTGGTAGCAGCGATAGTGCTGATGAGCCTGCAGTTGACCCAGATCAACCAGCAGCGCCAGTACAGCCGAAACAAGCTACCGATGGCGGTGAGCCAGTCCAAGCGACAGATAAAAAAGACGAAGCGGATCATAAAGACCAAAGCCCTGCGGTACGAAAAGCGGCGAAAGAATCTGGCGTTGATCCTAAAAATGTCGAAGGCAGTGGTCGCGGTGGTCGTGTAACCAAAACCGACATGGCAAACCCAACGCTAAAAGCTGATAGCTCTATCAAATCTGATAGCGGTCGTCCAGTTGCTGAATCAACCGGTGAGCGTACTGAAAAACGCGTACCAATGACGCGTCTACGTAAGACAGTTGCTAACCGTCTACTGGCTGCCTCACAAGAAACAGCGATGCTAACCACGTTTAACGAAGTCAACATGAAACCGTTGATGGATATGCGTGCTAAGTATAAAGAGCAATTTGAAAAGCGCCATGGCGTACGTCTAGGCTTTATGTCATTGTTTATTAAAGCGGCGACTGAAGCACTAAAACGCTTCCCAGCGGTTAACGCGTCACTAGACGGCGATGACATCGTTTATCACGGCTACTATGATATCGGTGTTGCCGTATCTTCAGATCGTGGTTTGGTCGTTCCTGTATTGCGTGATACCGACCGCATGAGTATGTCTGATGTTGAGGCTAAGATTCGTGAGTTTGGTGGTAAAGCACAACAAGGTAAACTTGGTCTTGATGACATGACTGGCGGTACGTTCACCATTTCAAACGGCGGCGTCTTTGGTTCACTCATGTCAACGCCTATCTTGAATCCACCACAAACTGCTATCTTAGGTATGCACGCTATCAACGATCGCCCAATGGCAGTCGACGGTAAAGTTGAAATTTTACCAATGATGTACCTAGCACTATCATATGATCACCGTATGATTGACGGCAAAGAAGCGGTACAGTTCTTAGTTACTATCAAAGAGTTGGTCGAAGATCCAACCATGCTACTCCTAGACCTGTAAGCTTTTAAGCTTGTATCGGTAACCACTGATACAAGCTTTTTCACTTTGGACGAGGAGATTGTGGTTTATTGTCAAATAAATGCGACTTTTTTTGTGGTGTATTAACGACGGAAAAATCGTCATTTATCATTCAGTAGGCCAACCAGTCATTTAAATCATCATAAAATCAGAAAAAAATCTAGAAATAAATTAGAACCAAATTAAAAATAGGAACGTACTATGAAAGACAATTATGATTTAGTCGTCATCGGCGGCGGTCCTGGTGGTTACGAAGCCGCTATTCGCGCAGGTCAATTGGGTATGAGCGTGGCTTGTATCGAAAAACGCGTTTATAAAGGTGAGCCAGCACTGGGTGGTACTTGCTTAAACGTCGGTTGTATCCCATCAAAAGCCTTACTTGATTCATCACATCGTTATGAAGCAACCAAACATGACCTTGCTGAACATGGTATCAGCACCGGTGACGTTGCTATCGATATCGAGCAAATGATTGGCCGTAAAGAAGCCATTGTTAAGCAATTGACGGGCGGCGTGGCGGCATTGCTAAAAGGCAATGGCGTTGACTGGCTACAAGGCTGGGGCACGTTAGAAGATGGTAAAGGTGCGGATAAAAAAGTTAAATTTACTGCCCTAGAAGACGAAAGTGAAACGACTATTACCGCCAAAAACGTCATTCTTGCAGCAGGTTCGGTGCCTATCGATATTCCTGTGGCAAAAACTGATGGCGACCGTATTGTTGATTCTACTGGCGCGCTTGATTTCACCGAAGTACCAAAGCGTTTAGGCGTCATTGGCGCAGGCGTAATTGGTCTTGAGCTAGGTTCAGTATGGCGCCGCTTGGGCGCGGAAGTGGTTGTCTATGAAGCGCTACCAAGCTTCCTAGCAGCGGCTGACAAAGACATCGCTAAAGAAGCGGGTAAAATGCTGAAAAAGCAAGGTCTTGATATCCGTGTTGATACCAAAGTAACCAATGCTGAAGTGAAAGGCGATCAAGTTGTCGTGACCAGCGAAGCAAAAGGCGAAGCCTCGGATGAAAGCTTTGATAAACTGATCGTTTGTGTCGGTCGCCGTGCTTACTCTGAAAAACTATTGGGCGCAGACAGCGGTATCACGTTGACTGAACGCGGTCTTATCGATGTCGATGACCAATGTAAAACCAACCTTGACGGCGTTTATGCAATCGGTGACTTGGTTCGTGGCCCTATGCTTGCGCATAAAGCCATGGAAGAAGGCATGATGGCGGTTGAGCGCATTCATGGCGAAAAAGCACAAGTTAACTATGACACCATTATCAACGTCATTTATACCCATCCAGAAATTGCATGGGTTGGTTTGACCGAGCAAGAAGCGACTGAAGCGGGTTATGAAGTCAAAACTGGTTCATTTAACCTAGCAGCGAACGGCCGTGCACTTGCCCAAAGTGAAGCACAAGGCTCTATCAAAGTTGTTGCTGATGCCAAAACAGATCGTTTGTTAGGTATGCATGCCATTTCTGCTGGTGCGGGCGATATTGTCCATCAAGGTATGATTGCGATGGAATTTGTATCTAGTATCGAAGATTTGCAGTTGATGACATTTGCGCATCCAACCATTTCTGAAGCGGTTCATGAAGCTGCTTTATCAGCAGATGGCCGTGCGATTCATGCCATTCAGCGTAAAAAACGTAAGTAGTTTTTGAGATTAAATTGCTTAAGATTAACTTGCTTAAAATGAAAGCATTTGAGTAAATATCAAGTTTAACCGGATGGTGCGGCCGCTATCACTATTATGATAACGGTCGCCGCCATCATAAGTGTGGCAGCATTATTCTGCCTTGCACTTGTTTTCACTTTTTATTAATTGTAAAAAATAAAGGATACAATCAATGAATTTACATGAGTATCAAGCAAAAGAGCTATTGAAAAGCTACGGTTTGCCCATTCAAGAAGGCATCATCGCCCATAATGGCGACGAAGCTGCTGCTGCTTTTGATAAAACGCCTACTGATATTGCGGTTATTAAAGCGCAGGTTCATGCTGGTGGCCGTGGTAAAGCGGGCGGTGTGAAGCTCGTTAAAACTCGCGAAGAAGCAAAGCAAGTTGCTGAAGAGCTTATCGGTACCAATCTGGTTACATTCCAGACTGACGCAGAAGGCCAACCCGTAAACTTTGTTTTGGTTGCAGAGGATATGTACCCAGTACAAACTGAGTTATATCTTGGCGCAGTTGTTGATCGTTCTACGCGTCGCGTAACTTTTATGGCATCAACCGAAGGCGGCGTTGATATCGAAGAAGTCGCAAGCGAAACTCCAGAAAAAATCTTTAAAGTAAGCGTTGATCCATTAGTTGGTCTAATGCCTTACCAAGCACGTGAAGTGGCATTTAAACTGGGTCTTGAAGGCAAGCAAATCAACCAGTTTGTAAAATTGATGAGCGGCGCTTATCAAGCATTCGTTGACAATGATTTTGCATTATTAGAAATCAACCCATTAGCGGTTCGCGAAAATGGCGAAATCGTTTGTGTTGATGGCAAAATCGGTATCGATTCAAACGCTTTATATCGCCTGCCTAAAATTGCAGCCTTACAAGATAAAACGCAAGAAAACGAGCGCGAGCTTAAAGCCGCTGAGTTTGACCTAAACTATGTTGCCTTAGAAGGTAACATCGGTTGTATGGTCAACGGTGCTGGTCTTGCGATGGCGACCATGGACATCATCAAATTGTACGGCGGCAAACCTGCTAACTTCTTGGACGTTGGCGGCGGTGCAACCAAAGATCGCGTTGTTGAAGCGTTCAAAATCATTCTAGAAGACAGCAGTGTTGAAGGCGTTCTCATCAACATCTTTGGCGGTATCGTACGTTGTGACATGATTGCCGAAGCGATTATCGAAGCAGTTAAAGAAGTGAACGTAAAAGTACCTGTCGTTGTCCGTCTAGAAGGTAATAACGCTGAAAAAGGTGCTGAGCTACTAGAGCAATCTGATGTGAAAATTATTTCAGCTCAAGGCCTAGCAGACGCGGCACAAAAAATTGTCGATGCGGTTAAAGCATAAGCCTTTAATATAAGTCGTGAGGGTAAGCGCTGTTTTATTCATAACTCGCTTAACCAGACGCTTAAGCATTATAGTCACAGCGTGATGGCAGTTTTTAGTAAAAGCATAAATCGTTAACATTTAACGATAAGTGAGCGAGAAAACTGCTATTGCAAGACAACCGAATAAGGAAAACATAATGAGTGTATTAATTGATAAAGATACCAAAGTATTGGTACAAGGTTTTACTGGTAAAAACGGTACATTCCACTCTGAACAAGCAATTGAGTACGGCACTAAAGTAGTCGGCGGCGTAACCCCAGGTAAAGGCGGTCAAACGCATCTAGGTTTGCCAGTCTTTAATACCATGGCAGAAGCGATGGAAGCGACCCAAGCTGACGCTTCAGTTATCTACGTACCAGCGCCATTTGTACTAGATTCTATCGTTGAAGCAGTCGATGCCGGCGTAAAATTGATCGTCGTAATCACTGAAGGCGTACCTACTATCGATATGCTAAAAGCCAAGCGTTATATCGAAGAAGCAGGCGATGTACGTATGGTTGGTCCAAACTGCCCAGGCGTTATCACTCCAGGTCAGTGCAAAATCGGTATCATGCCAGGCCATATCCATTTGCCCGGTAAAGTGGGTATCATCTCACGCTCTGGTACGTTGACTTATGAAGCGGTTGCCCAAACCACTAAGCTTGGCTTTGGTCAGTCTACTTGTATCGGTATCGGCGGCGACCCTATCCCAGGTATGAACCAAATCGATGCGCTAAAACTGTTCCAAGACGATCCACAAACCGAAGCCATCGTATTAATCGGTGAGATTGGTGGTACAGCTGAAGAAGAAGCGGCGGCTTATATCAAAGAGCACGTAACTAAGCCAGTTGTTGGTTATATCGCTGGTGTGACTGCGCCTGCTGGTAAACGTATGGGCCATGCTGGCGCGATTATCTCTGGTGGTCAAGGTACTGCTGAAGAGAAATTTAAAGCCTTTGAAGACGCTGGTATTGCTTATACTCGCGATCCATCAAAAATTGGCGATAAGTTAAAAGAAGTTACCGGTTGGTAATTTAGGTATTAATAGCTAGTCTAATACCAAAACATCGTTGAAAAAAAACAAAGGCACTCCTACAATGGGGTGTCTTTTTTTATTCTAAAAATAACTTTCCTTTGATTAAAATGTAGCAATTATGAAAAATAAGATATTGGTAACTGGTGGCGCTGGATATATTGGCTCACACACTTGTATAGCTTTACAGGAAGCAGGCTATGATATTGTTGTCTACGACAATTTGTCTAATAGTAGCCGTGAAGCTATTGAGCGCGTATCCAAGCTCATTGATCAACCCATCGAGTTTGTTGAAGGCGATATTCGTGATATTGATCTACTTAAACAGGTCTTCGCCGAGCATCAGTTCTTTGGTGTGATTCATTTTGCGGGACTAAAAGCCGTTGGAGAATCGGTGGCCAAGCCATTGCTGTATTATAATAATAATGTCAGTGGCACCATTGCTTTATTGGAAGTTATGAAAGAAGCCGATGTTAAGAATTTGGTTTTTTCATCTTCTGCGACCGTCTATGGAGATCCTGAATCCTTGCCTATCAATGAGGAATCAAAGCGTTCTTGCACCAATCCTCATGGTCAGAGCAAACTGATGGTCGAGCATATTTTAGAGGACTTAGCGGCAACCGATGATGGCTGGAATCTTATTCCACTTAGGTACTTCAATCCCGTAGGTGCGCACCCATCTGGGCAAATTGGCGAAGATCCAAATGATATTCCTAATAATTTAATGCCTTATATTTCGCAAGTCGCCGTTGGCAAGCTTGAAAAACTTAGTATTTTTGGTAATGACTATTCTACTGTCGATGGGACGGGGGTACGCGATTTTATCCATGTCACTGATCTTGCCCAAGGTCATGTAGCAGCGCTTAACTACTTACAGAAACAAGTAGGTCGAGATAAATACAGCTCAATAGGTTTTTTACCCATTAATCTGGGAACAGGTAAAGGAACGTCTGTTTTAGAATTGGTCACGGCTTTTTCTGAAGTATCAGGCCAAAATATTCCTTACCAGTTTTCTGCTCGGCGCGCAGGAGATATTGCCAGCTGCTATGCCAGCGCCGATAAAGCCAAAGATTTGCTAGGTTGGGATGCCACACTATCTATCACTGAGATGTGTGAAGATACGTGGCGTTGGCAGAGTAAAAACCCGAATGGCTATCATAGCGCTTAGCATTGATTAAGCATGTTTCTTATTTCACACTTTTAAATACAGTCTAAAAATTATGAAAAAAATTACTCACGCTGTTATTCCTGTCGCAGGCTTTGGTACGCGTATGCTGCCGTTATCGAAATCAGTGCCAAAAGAGCTGCTACCACTTGGTAATCGTCCCGCTATTCATTATGTCGTTGAAGAAGCCATTGCTGCGGGTATCAAACATATTGTTTTGGTCGGTCATGCGCAAAAAAGCGCCATCGAAAACTACTTTGATATCAATGCTGAATTGGATAATCAATTGCGCACTAAAGGTAAAGGCGCGTTAGCTGATAGCTTAAATTGGTTACCCGAAGATGTAACGGTGTCTATGATACGCCAAGGCAAACCGCTAGGGTTGGGGCACGCGGTATTGGCGGCGCGTCCAATCATCGGTGAGCATGACTTTGCTGTACTGTTGCCAGATGTGGTGCTCGATCCATTTACCACCGATATAACGACTGATAATTTGGCGTTTATGATTGAGGCCTTTGCTAAAGACACGCATTCGCAAATATTGGTCAATAACGTAGCAGATGAAGATGTGCATAAATACGGTATTGCCCAATTAGACGAAGCATTTAATCAAGCGCATGAAATCGAGCAAGCTGATAAAAACGCGAGCTTTAAAGTTGCCGGTTTTGTCGAAAAGCCAAATTTAGCGGATGCCCCTTCAAAATTGGCCGTTGTCGGTCGTTATGTATTTAGCAATCATATATTTGATTATCTGGCCAATACTAGAGCGTCGGTTGGCGGCGAGATTCAACTGACTGATGCCATTGATGCCTTGATTAGCAAATATGGCGTTAATGTGACGACCATGCGCGGCGATAGTTATGACGCAGGCGATATGCGCTCGTATATGCAAGCGTTTATCTATTTTGCCGAGCAGCAGTTAAGGGATGATAAATAGCTAATGGATGAGAGAAATAATAAGGGCTATAAAAGTGCCCGCCACTCTAAGTATTGGCAGCATTTAGCCAAGTTAGCGGAGCAGCCGTGGGCGCTTGCCCCATTGTTCGCGCAGGATAATGAGCGGACGTCTCGCTTTAGCACGCAAGCGGGCGCGCTATATATGGATTATAGCAAGCAGTGTATTAATGATGCGGTGCTAGAAAATTTATTAAATTTGGCGAATAGTTGCGAGTTGTCAGGCCGTATCGATGCCTTGTTACAAGGGGCGATGGTTAATACCAGTGAAAAGCGAGCAGCGCTGCATACCGCTCTACGCTTGCCAGCTACAGAACAGCTGCAAGTTGGCACGCAAAATGTCGCCGCTGATGTACATGAGAGCTTGGCGCAGGTAGAAAGATTGTCAGAGCGGGTACGCAACGGCACATGGCGCGGATTTTCTGGCAAAGCAATCACTGATGTGGTTAATATTGGCGTTGGCGGCTCAGATTTAGGCCCGCTGATGGCGACCACCGCGCTTGATGAATGGGCAGATACTGCTATCGAGGTGCATTTTGTCTCTAACATGGATGGCACACAGCTTGATAATTTGCTCAAGCACCTAAATCCTGAAACCACTTTATTTATCATCTCCTCCAAATCTTTTGGCACCGTTGACACGCTATCCAATGCCAAGACAGCACTGTCATGGTTACTCGCTACGGCAAAGCTACGCGCTGGCACGGAAGAAAGCGTCTTGCGCCGTCATTTTATCGGCGTATCGGCCAACTGTGAAAAAATGACTGCATGGGGCATTCACCCTGAGCATCAATTGCAGCTGTGGGAATGGGTTGGCGGCCGTTTTTCATTGTGGTCGGCGATTGGACTTGCTATCGCTATTCGTATTGGCATGAATGGTTTTAAAGAGCTGCTAGCCGGCGCACATAATATGGATAAGCATTTCGCCCAAGCAGACTTTTCTGAGAATTTGCCAGTATTATTAGGTTTGCTCGCCGTTTGGAATAGTACCTTTTTACAAGTCAATGCGCATACCGTGCTGCCTTATGATGGGCGTTTGGAGTATTTGCCAAGCTACTTGACCCAGCTTGAGATGGAAAGTAATGGCAAATCGGTGACGCAGCATGGCGCGCGCCTTGATTATGATACGTGTCCAATTTTGTGGGGCGAGATTGGCTCCAATGCGCAGCATGCTTTTTATCAGCTTCTGCATCAAGGAACGCAGCAGGTCTCTTGTGACTTTATCGCTTGCGTGCGCCGTTATAGTGATGATGCGACAAATGAATCGCTACAGCAGCAGCATGAATTGTCTTTGGCAAACTGTTTAGCGCAAAGTCGGGTTTTAGCTTTTGGTAATGCTGCTATTGCTGATAAGGATATTGAAGCGGCTTCTGATGCCGATAAATACAAATATTACCGTGGTAATCAGCCGTCAACCACGCTCCTTATTGATGAGCTGACCCCGCATAGTTTGGGGGAGCTGATAGCGCTTTATGAGCACAAGGTTTATGTCATGGCCAGCATTTGGGATATCAATCCGTTTGATCAATGGGGCGTTGAGATGGGCAAGAAAATGGCAGAGTCGGTGCATACCGCCATGCAGCAAGGCGGCGATGCGCAATTCGACACCTCTACCAATCAGCTATTGCAGCATATTAAGCTGTTGTCTTAATGGCTTATGGCTAGTAGCTAGTGGCATCATGCGACTGGCTTATCCACTTATCCACTCTGCCAACTTTGCAATATAAAAGGTAATCTTATGAGCGCTGCCGCTATAAATAAACAACAGACAGATAACGACCAATCCGCACCACATTCATTTAACCAAGCCGCTAAAAACACCAGTGTTTGCGTCCTCGTCGGTCACAGTATTGAGGCCATTACCAGTGCGGTGGTACTGGCAAGTCTTGGTCATACGGTGCATCTTTATACTGATAAAGAGGTATTGACGCAGCAATTACAACAATATGGTTTTGAGCATCATTTGCAAGCGCTATGGCAGATGTACGTGCAGCAGCAGCAGATTGTCAGCTACGCTTTGCCCACTACTGCGAGTAAGCTGCTAGAGCACTATGAAAAGACGGATGATAATAGTGAGAGAAAACAAGTTGCGCTATATTGGTTATTTTTAGACAGCATTCGCTCAGTATGGCAAGCAGACAGCTGGATTACCGCCTTTAACCACAGTCATCAGCAAACCTTACCGCTTATTATGAGTGGCATTAAACAGCTGGGCGCGGTTGACGCATTGTCCAAGCAGTTGCAGCGCGCTTGGGTTTATTATGTGCCATTTGTATTCTTAAAAGATGGCGATGCGTACAGCTCAATGCTAAATCCATCATTGTTGTTGCTGGGTGAAAAAACGCCAAATAGCCGCCATCATTTAACGATGCTACAGCCTTTGATGCAACAGGCGCGCGCGTTTCATCAAGCAGATATTGCTACTATAGAGTTTGCCCGTAGTAGTATCATGGCGATGCTTGCCACAAGGGTGAGCTTTATGAATGAGATGTCGCGCTTGGCGGATAGTCAACAGGTCGATATCCAGCAAGTCAGTCACATTATGGGACTTGATGAGCGCGTAGGCAGTAGCTACTTGCAAGCAGGCTGGGGCTTTGGTGGTAATACACTACCGACAGAGTTGGTTAAGTTGCAGCAGTCCAGTACAGAAAAGAGTCTAGCTATGCCGTTACTACAGGCAGTCATTAATATCAATGAAGACCAAAAAGAGCTGATATTTCGTAAGTTTTGGCAATATTTTGATGGATTTATCGACCATAAAACCGTGGTGATTTGGGGCGGTAGTTATAAAGCGGGCTCGGGACGGACAGCAGAGTCGGCTATTCATCCGTTGTTAGCGCTACTCTGGTCTTATAATATCCGCACGCTGGTATATAGTGATAAAGCCCAAACCGAGCTTGCCGAGCTCTATGGACAGCAATCGCTACTGGAACTGATCGCCAGTCCGTACCAAAAGCTTAATGAAGCGCAGGCGATTTTTATTATCAGCTGGTTGTCAGAAAATAAGCTAGATGTTGCTAGGCTTAATGAGCAGGCGCTGCCGATATTCGATGCGCGCAATGCGCTGTCGCGAACGCAGGTTGATGATTTGGTCGGTGACTATATAGGGATTGGTCGCGCCAAATAAAGCTTTTTAACAAGGGTAAAATAAGCGTAGCAGACAAGCAGCTAATGAACTGAATCTAAATAAAAGCGCCGATTAATATAAAAATTAACCGGCGCTTTTTCGTTCTCATAAGTTCAGAATGTCTTTACTTAGCATTATGATTACTTAAGTTAAGCAGGCACCGCCCCTTTACTAGCAAGCCATTGCTGAATCTCTTGGGTTTTGGTTTGTAATAAATTCTCATCACCGCGACTTTCAATATTTAAGCGAATTAATGGTTCAGTATTGGAAGCGCGTAAGTTAAAACGCCATTTGCCAAAGTTTAAACTTAAGCCATCAAGCATCGATTTGGTTGGATTTTCGGCGCTAAACTTCTCTTCGATAGCGCTAATAATGGCTGGCGCATCATGAGTGGTCAGGTGAAAATTTAGCTCGCCTGAGCTTGGATAGGCTGCAATATAACCGCTGACCAATTCTGATAAGGTTTTACCGGTAATCGATAATAACTCAATGGTCAAAAGCCACGGAATCATGCCGCTATCGCAGTAGAAAAAATCGCGAAAATAATGGTGAGCGGACATTTCGCCGCCATAAACCGCGCCAGAATCCCGCATCACTTGCTTGATAAATGAGTGCCCAGACTTGCTAATAACCGCCTTACCGTTATGCTCATCAATGACGGCTTCGGTGTTATAAATCACTCGCGGATCATAGACGATTGACTCGCCCGCATATTTATTTAAAAACGCTTGCGCGAGCATGCCAACGACATAGCTACCATCGATAAATTCGCCGTATTCATCAAATAAAAAACAGCGGTCAAAATCGCCATCAAAGGCAATGCCAAGATCGGCTTTGTTTTCCAGCACCGCTTGCTGAGTGGCGGTTCGATTGGCCTCAATCATTGGATTGGGAATGCCATTTGGAAAGCTACCATCAGGCGTATGGTGCAATTTAAGCACTTCAATTGGCGCGCCAGCTTGTGCTAACTTGTCGATTAATAAATCAACGACGGGACCTGCGCTACCATTGCCGGAGTTGATAACCAGTTTTAGCGGTTTTAATTTATCAACATCAATAAACGTCATGACATGATTGATATAAGCGCTTTTATCCGTTAGTAATTGTAATGCGCCTTGTTGATTATCCGTACTAAATTGCCCCGATTCTGCCAACGCTTGAATCTCTGCCAAGCCATCATCGGCGCTAATCGGCTTGGAATACTCTTTGACCAATTTTAAGCCATTATAATTAATCGGATTGTGGCTAGCCGTTACTTCGATACCGCCCAACGCCTGATAATAACTGGTCGCAAAGTAAACCTCTTCTGTGCCTGTCATACCCAAATCAATCACACCGACACCCGCATCGAGCATACCTTTGATGGTTGCTTGTTTTAACTGCTCACTGGAGTGGCGGATATCGCTACCGATGACGATAGCTGGCTTTAAGTCTTTTAGTTCAGCGGTAGCCTCATTATCGGCACTGTGATAACGCTCGAATAAAATTTGGGCAAAGGCACGGCCGATACGGTAGGCGATAGCTTCATCGAGATTGACGCCAAGCTCGCCGCGGATATCGTAAGCTTTAAATGACTGAATGCTAATAGGGTGAAAATCTGTTGCTGGCTGATAGCCAGTAGTCGCAGAAGTGGACATAATAATAAGCTTCCTTGTGCGTGCGTAGTAAAAAATGAGGGAGTGATAACAGGATTATAAGTCAATAAGCGTTCAATGATACACTAACTACCAAATGAGTCATAAAGCCGTAGTGGTACTTTATGTGAGCATTTTTATAATTATCCGTTTCTAAGATAAAAAATATAAGAGTATTTTATGAGTGACTTAAACAACCAAACGTTAACTTCTATTACGCCGCCCAACCCTGTACAAGGAACGCCAGTAGCAACTGGCGAGTTAGACGATTTATTAAAGTTAATGGCACGGCTGCGCGCAGATTGTCCGTGGGATAAAAAGCAAAGCAATCATAGCCTCATTCCGTACGCGATTGAAGAAGCCTATGAGCTCGGCGAAGCGGTTCAAAGCGATGATGACGAAGATATCAAGGGCGAGCTTGGCGATGTGCTTTTGCAAGTGGTGTTTCATTGTCAGATGTACGCAGAGCAAGGGCGCTTTGATATTAGCGATGTGATTACCACGTTGCAAGAAAAGCTTATTCGCCGCCATCCGCATGTCTTTGAAGCCGAAACGCTACAAGACGACGCTGCGGTAAAAGGTCGCTGGGATGAGATTAAAGCACAGGAAGACCAAGCTCGCGCCGCACGTGGCAAGCCGAAGCGTCGTTTGGATAATACCAAGGCAGGTAGTGCGTTGATGCAAGCGCAGGAAGTGCAAAAACAAGCGTCAAAATTGGGGTTTGATTGGGAAGGGGTCAGCGGCGCATTTGATAAACTCGATGAAGAAATTGCCGAGCTAAAGGCCGAGATTTTAGATAAGCCCCAAGTTGAAATCAAAACCAATATCAGAGAGATTGAAAGGGAGCTTGGCGATTGCATGTTTGCCTTGGTCAATGTCGCCCGTAAACTCGACCTCGATGCTGAAACTGCAACATTAACCTGTGTACATAAATTTAAATCACGCTTTGGTTATATAGAAGAGCAATTAGCGGCTGCTGGCAAGCGTTTAGAAGATAGCGATATCAATGAGATGGATGCGTTATGGGAAGCGGCGAAACAGCATGAACGCGACTAATAAAAGCCTATTTATTAAATGGCAGCATGCTAATTTATTTAAAAATGCCGCCGTTTTTTTAGTAGGCATATTTTCTATCATGGTGATGCTGTCTCATCCTGCCCTTGCCGCACCATGTTTTGATAATGCTAAAAGCGCTTATCATTATCTATTGACGCAAGAAGCAGCACAAAGCCAAGTGCGCACGCAGACTAGAATTAATATCAATCGCGCCACAGAAGCCGAGCTGGTGGCATTAAACGGTATTGGCAGCAGTAAAGCGCAGGCGATTATTTTATATCGCGAGATGTTTGGCGGCTTTAAAACGGTCGAAGAATTAACGAAAGTCAAAGGCATCGGCGCAAAAACGGTTGAGAGAAATCGCCAGCGTTTAAGCGTACAAGATTAAGCGCTTTATTTTGTATTATTTAACCCCCATATTGACAAAATAGCATGTAAGTAAATGTCATAACACACCCACCATGGTCAAAATTTGTTAAACTAGCGGGTACATCCGCCTGATAGACGCTGTGTTCGTCGGGGTGGTTAAGAATAAAGGCGAGGAGTAGATGCATGGCCGAGCGTGCCGCCAAGCAGTTAGAACTGAATAAATCTGAATTACCCAATTCCATTACCGAAGTGATAGCCACCCTAACCCGAGCTGGGTTTGATGCCTATATCGTCGGTGGCGGCGTGCGCGATACTTTGCTAGGCCTGCGTCCAAAAGACTTTGACGCGGTCACTGATGCCAAACCTCATGAGATTAAAGACGTCTTTGGCAAGCGTTGCCGTATTATCGGTCGCCGCTTTCAATTGGCGCATGTCTACTCTGGGCGCGAACTTATTGAAGTGGCGACCTTTCGTGGACCACCACTGAATAATTCTAATACCAATCAAGACGGGATGATTCTGCGCGACAATGTCTGGGGCGATATCAAACAAGACTTTGCCCGTCGTGACTTTTCTATCAATGCCCTTTATTATCAACCGCTCAAAGGCGTGGTACATGATTTTTGCGGCGCGCTTGAAGATATCGATAATAAAGTTATTCGTCTATTGGGTCATGCACCGACGCGTATCGAAGAAGATCCGGTCAGGTTGCTGCGTGCCCTGCGTTTTAAAGCCAAGCTTGGTTTTGATTTTGATAGCGAACTCGCCGCCCAGTTTCATGATGACAATTGGGCGCTGCTGGAGCAAATTTCTCCGCATCGTCTTTATGATGAAACGCAAAAAATGTTTACCGGTGGCTATTTAGTGCCGCTACTGCCGTTATTGTTTGAGTCGGGCGCGATTGACAGTTTAGTAATTTATCCGCCTGCTGAGCCAAGTGCCTTGGTCAAACAAGTCGCTATCAATACCGACAAACGTATCGCCGCTGGTAAAAGTATCAATCCTGCCTTCTTTTATGCCGCGTTATTGTGGGAAAACTATCTTCATCAATTGGAAAAAGCCAAAAAACGCAATATGCCTTTTGCTGACGCGCAACTGCACGCAGCGGGCAAAGTCATCGACCGTCAGCGTATCAAGACCGCCATTCCAAAATTTGCCGAACAATTTATCCGTGATATTTGGATATTACAGCCAAAATTGGCGGCGCCGCGCAGCAAACAAATTATCCAGTTGTCTGAGCATCCTCGTTTCCGCGCCGGTTTTGATTTCTTGCTATTGCGTGAGCAGTGCGGTGATGCCGAACATCCGCTTTCAGAGTCGACCAATGGCATGGGCGAGTGGTGGCAAACCTATCAAACCCTGACCGAACAGCAGCAAGATCAAGCGATTGATGATTTTGATGAGAATATCCGTCGTGGTGCCTATAAACAAGGGCAGCGTGGTCGCGGGCGTAATCGTCAAAAGCCGCAAGCTTTAAACACATCAAACCATGATAAGGTAAATCACATAGAAAACAATCAACAAAATAATGTAGACGGTAACGCCCATAGCAAGCAGGCTAATGATGCCTCAAACGTGCCGCCGCGCCGCCGCCGCGCTGCCAGCCAGTCTACTCAGCAGGCTAATAACAATGGCAGTCATAGTGCCAGCAATAATAGTCATCATAAGGGCTATGATAAGCAGCAAGCAGCACAAGATAATAATGAGCTGGCGCAATTGCAGCAGTTATCCCTGGCGAATACTGGCAAGCAAACGGCAAATAAGCGCCACGATGCCAAGCCTGTACCGTTATTTGTCATCGAGCATGAAAAAGTGGTTCCGCCATTACGCAAGCAATTGCCAACGGATGATCAGCCAAAATCTAATGCTAAATCAAAGCAAGCGCCTGTGCAGCAAAGCCCAAAAGCTGAAAATACGTCATCTAAGAAATTAGGGGTTGCACGCCAATCTGACAGCTCTGCCAACGCTGATAAGCAAGCGCAGCAGCAGGATGCAAAAGCAAAACCAGTCGATACCAAGTCTGCTGCTAGCAAAGCCGATTTTGACCAGTCAGCTTTATCTACAACGGCCAATACTAATGCTGCTACTAATGTCCATACTAAGCGTACTGTCGCCCAAACGCCAGCGCTTGTCAGCATAAATAACGAGCCGATACCGTATAAACGTCGCCGTCGTCAACCTACTGCGATAGCGGAAAATAGTAATACTGACAGTAAAAATAACGCTGATCACTTGCTTAACGTAACGGCAAAACCAGCTAGCGATAAAGAGCAAGTAGTAAATACGGCCAAGTATGAGAAAAAAGTGCCTAAAGCTGCATCATATTTTGCTGAGGATACACCGTCTGTTGCTAAAAAAGCTGCTGCAACCAAACAGAATATTAAGAAACAGACTACTCAAGCTCAGAATCGAACAGCCGCTAGCAAGATGAATGAGCAAAAAGGGCCGGTTCCATCAAAACGCCGCCGCCGTCAGCCAAGCGTTAGCAACGGTTAGGCTTACAAGCCGATTTTAAAGCACTAAAGCACAGTGAAAACTATGAACAGCCACCTTGAAACTAGCAATGCCAATAAAAGTAGTAACGATATAAGTTGGGTTACCTGTTATGTTGGTTTAGGCAGCAATCTAGAAAACGAGCTAGGTTCGCCGGTAGAGCATTTACAGCAAGCCATCGTAGCTATGCAAGAAAATAAGCAGATACGAGCGGTACGAGTGTCTTCTTTCTACGCTTCGGCGCCGATGGGACCGCAAGATCAGCCTGACTTTGTCAATGCGGTGGTAGGTTTTGAGACTACCTTAACTGCGTTTGAGCTGCTTGCATTTTGCCAAGCGCTAGAACAACAAGCCAAACGCGCCCGTTTGCGCCGCTGGGGTGAGCGCAGCCTCGATGTCGATATTTTATTGTATGGGGATATCAAAATCTCAGAGCCGCAATTAACGATACCGCACGCAGGCTTACATGAGCGCAATTTCGTCCTACTGCCGCTGCGAGAGTTGGCGCCAGAGTTAATCATTTTAAACAAACCAATAACGGATTATGCGTCCAGTGACGATTGGACGGGGCTAAAGCTATTAAAACTGAATTAATGCCTCTTTAGTGCCTCTGTAGAATTATGAATAAGTTGGATGCTACGATAGTGGCTGTGCATTTTATTAAAATATCAAAAGCTATAAATAGTTAACCGCATTGAGGGTCATATGACAACCTTATCTACTTTAAATAAATTTAAAAAAGACGGTGTTAAATTCACCTGTCTGACCTGCTATGACGCCATGTTTGCGCGTATGATGGACAACGCGCAAATCGATACGATTTTGATTGGTGATAGTTTGGGCATGGTAGTACAGGGTCATGATTCAACCTTGCCTGTCAGCGTTGATGATATGGCTTATCATACAACCAATATCGCCCGTAGTAATAAGCATGCGTTGATTTTAGCGGATTTGCCGTTTATGAGTTATGTGACGCTCCCAGATGCGGTGGCCAATAGCCGCAAGCTGATGCAGGCGGGCGCGCACGTGATTAAGATTGAAGGCGGTAGTGAGCTTTGCGATTTGGTCAAAACCTTGGCGCAAGCAGGTACGCCGACTTGTGTGCATTTAGGACTGACGCCGCAGTCTGTCAATGTCTTTGGTGGTTATAAAATACAAGGTCGCGGTGATGCAGCAGCCGAAAAACTGCTGACTGATGCTAAAGCGGTCGTCGAGGCGGGTGCAGCGCTTTTGGTATTAGAGTGTGTACCCGCTGAGCTTGCGAAGGCAGTTACAGAAGCCGTAGCTGTGCCGGTTATTGGGATTGGCGCTGGTGCTGCTACTGATGGTCAAGTCCTTGTCATGCATGACATGCTGGGCATGGTGCACGGCCGCGTACCGCGCTTTGTCCATGACTTTTTAACTGACGAGCGTAATAGCGCAGGTAGTATTGAAGGGGCTTTTGCGCTGTATCAGCAGTCGGTACGTGACGGCAGTTTTCCCACTGAGCAGCACCAATTTAGCTAGCCGTATTAAAGTAAATCGTATTAAAGTAAGCCGTATTTGATTTAATGATTTGACCATTATCAGTAGAACAAGCTGTCAGGATAAAACGTATTAACCATGTCCATTATTTATCATCACATCGCAGCGTTGCGTAACGCCTTAAACCCTTATCGTGGTCAGCAAAATGGCAAGCAGCGTATTGCGTTAGTGCCAACGATGGGCAATCTGCATGACGGTCATCTTGAGTTGGTTAAACTTGCCAAACAACATGCCGATATTGTGGTGGTGAGTATTTTCGTCAATCCTACCCAATTTGGCGTCGGTGAAGACTTTGATAGCTATCCTCGGACGTTAGATGAGGACGTTGCCAAACTTACTACTGTTGCTGCCGATTACGTATTTGCGCCCAGTATTGATGAGATGTATCCGGTATTACCGCCACCAACGTCCGTTCGAGCAGGCGCAATCACCAGCCAGTTATGTGGCCAATCGCGTCCAAGTCATTTTGATGGCGTTGGCATTGTCGTCTCAAAGCTCTTTAATATCGTCCAGCCCAATGTCGCTGTGTTTGGGCAAAAAGACTATCAGCAGTTGGCCATTATTCAGCAGTTGGTGCGTGATTTAAGTTATCCGATTAAAATCATTGGCGCACCTATCGTACGAGCGGCTGATGGTTTAGCTTTGTCTTCGCGCAATCAGTATTTAACTGAAACTGAGCGCAATATCGCTCCCATGCTTCATCAAGAATTACAGCGCTTAGCCGACCAGCTAATGAATGGCGCATATATCGAACGAGGGCTTGAGCATTTATTAGCAGCGGCTAGCGCGCGTATCACTGCCGCAGGTTTTATCATTGATTATTTAGAAGTCAAAACGGCGCAGCTTGATGCTTTAGAGATAGATGAAAAATCGACAACTTTCGCTGGAAGTCAGCAAGATTTGGTGATTTTAGTTGCTGCTTGGTTGGGCCGTGCACGCTTGTTAGACAATCAGCTAGTGACGGTAACACTGCCGTCATGAGCGCGGGAGTGGCTAGACGCAATGTATAAGGATGACGGATCATGAGTACAACTAAGGACAATGAGCACGCCAAATCAAATAACGAGCAGACACAGACACATAAAGATGGTTTAAGTATCTTGGTGGTGTCAGGGCGCTCAGGCTCGGGCAAAACCTCCGTACTCAATATCCTAGAGGATTTGGGCTATTATTCTATTGATAATATGCCTTTGTCATTGGTTCCTGAGGCGGCGCAAAAGCTGGTTTGTGATAGCGGGATTAAGCGCGTCGCCCTTGGGGTCGATATTCGCACTCCGCGTGCCGATTTGTCCAATTTTGCCGAAATACACGATACGTTAAAGCGGACGTATGGCGAAGAGGCGCTCACCGTCATTTATGTGACGGCGCAAGAGGATATCTTGGTGGCGCGCTTTAATGCCACCCGCCGCATTCATCCTTTGATGGTGCAAGATAGCAAAGGTATAGAAAATACCACTGATAATTTACCAGCGGCAATTGAAAAAGAAAACCAGCTTTTACAGCCGATATTTAGGCGTGCGGATCTTAAAATTGATACCAGTATGCTAAATATTCATCAGCTAAAAGAGCGCCTGCGCGATTATGTTGGCGCTGACAATCAAATCGCCATTAACCTGTTATCCTTTGGTTTTAAATACGGCAGCCCAATCGATGCCGACTTTGTCTTTGATGTGCGCATTTTGCCCAATCCGCATTGGAACCCAAAACTGCGCGCTGCGACAGGGCTTGATGCGGAAGTTGCTGAATTTTTTGCTGATTATCCAGAGGTGGCAGAGATGACTGACGATATCGCTACATTTTTGACGCGCTGGTTGCCAGATTTTTTACACAACAACCGTCATACGGTAACGGTTGCCATTGGCTGCACCGGTGGCAAGCATCGCTCAGTATTTATTACCAAGCATTTGCAAGATAAATTGACTACCAATCTGCCCGAAGGTTTGAGCGTTACCGCTAAGCACCGCGAAAAACATCGTTGGTAAGGCAAGGTTAGTAATGCTAATTATTAATGGTTATTAGCTACGATGAATGCTTAAGCAATATAATCAGCAAGACGCAATAAACTCTATTATTTACTATCTCGAAAAATGGAAAGCTTTTATGATTGACTGGTCAGAACAAGATATGCGCGTCTCGCGCACAGAGCTCAAAAAAGCTCATGAGCGCTTACAGGCATTGTCGATACCGCTTGCCAGCTTATCGAAAAAGCAGCTTAAAAAACTGCCGGCAAGTGATTATTTTATGGCAGAGCTGATGGCGCTTGCTGATATTACCAGTGCCAATGCGCGCAATCGTCAAACCAAACGGGTCGGTAAACTCATCAGTGAAGAAAACCGCCATGAATTGGTTAAAGCCTTGTTCGATGCTTTTTTTCCAAAAGAGCAGATTTCTAAAATCGAAAGCTGGATTGAGCGCTTAAACATCAATGATGAAGGCACGCTAAAGCAGTTTGTAAAACAATACAAAGCCTCTGAGCGTAATAGTTTGTATCAGTTGCTGCTATGGATTGAATATGCCAAACATACACAAGACGATGAATTGATGGCGGAGTCTAAAGAAGATTTGGCCAGTTATATTCGTGAAGTGGCGATATTGTCGCAGCTGAAAAGCTAATTAATAATAATGCTTATATTAATTTATAAACCATGACCTATAAAAAAGCCAATCGTTAAAGATTGGCTTTTTGCATTTTTATAAACGTTCATTTTCTTAATAATTTACACATCTTAAATTATTTTTTCTCGGCACGTACTTTATCAACGAGATAATCAACCACTTTAGGAACAGTGGCGCTTTCACCAGTCACCACATACTTACCATGGACGACTACTGCTGGTACGCCTGAAAGTTGATAACGCTTAGCACCTGCCTGTGAGCGACCAATTTTTGTGCCAACGGCAAATGAGTTATAAAGACTATTGAATTTCTTTTCATTCACCCCTTTAGATGCGTACCATTTGCTCAGTGATGCTTGGTCAAATAACTGTTTGCCGTCTTTATGCACAGCATCAAATAGGGCGTCATGGGTTTTGTCTTCATAGCCTAGTAATTGCGCGGCGTAGAAACCACGGGCGCTGGCTTCCCAAACAGGGTTTAGCGCGGCTGGGGTTTTGAAAAATGCCACGTCTTTGTCTTTGGTTTTGGCCCATTTTTCCATATGTGGATTGAGGACGTTACAATGCGGGCAGCCATACCAAAAGAATTCACGCACAATGATAGCATCACCGCTGATTTTTTCTGGGTTGTCTAGCACGCGGTAGTCTTTTCCTGCGACATAATTGGCAGCTTGTGCGCCCATATTGGCAAACCCAATAGCACAAGCCAAACCAGTCAATGCGATGATACGTTTCATACTTTTTCCTTGAGGTGTCGAGATTCAGAATAATTGTTTCAGAAGGTTCGATTCAGCAGTCATTTAGCGCATTTGTATAGAGGTCTCACAAGTTTAAGCGGCAATGCGTCGCCTAAATCACCCTTTTATAGACTACTGCCTATAATAGCGTAAAATGCCCATAGTTGTGAACCCGATTCTTAACTAACGGTTGTAAAGCTGTGAGCTATTATTTAAGGTATCTTACTTATGGTTTTGCGCTTATTTTATACCTTGAATTTCAGCCCGATCGTCAATCCAAAGTCGTTAAGCCAAATTTTTTCAATATAAGAATAACTGACTCATAAGACTATAATTTGCGCGTTTCACAAACGGTGACGATGTACTCACGACAAAGTTGCTGCTCTCATGCTAATATTGAGCGTAGCATCATACTTCCCGATAATAACTATAATGCCAATAAAGGAAAAATCCTATGAGCCAAGTTTTACCTTCTGCGCAGCTTGTGAATCATCAACAAAACAATCCTACTGACAATATGAGCAATAGTAATAATGCTGCTAACGAATTCAATCAAAACACGGCGATTAATGTCGATGCCAGCGAAGTAGAAAAATTCAACAATTTGGCGAGCGAGTGGTGGAATAAAACCGGCGCCTTTGCCACCTTACACGAAATCAATCCGCTACGCCTTAATTGGATAGAAGGCAACGTCAAGCACGGCTTTAAGAGTGCCGATAGCAGTAAAATCGCAGAGTTGGGCTTGGCGGGTAAAAAAGTTCTTGATGTCGGTTGCGGCGGCGGTATCTTGTCAGAATCAATGGCGCGACGCGGCGCTGATGTTACTGGTATTGACCTTGGCACAGAAAATCTCAAAGCGGCGGCCTTGCATGCTGAGCAAAGCAATTTAGATAATACCTTGCGTTATCAGCACATTCCGATTGAACAATTGGCTGAAACCCATGCCGGCCAGTTCGATGTGGTGACTTGTATGGAGATGCTCGAGCATGTACCAGACTCAACTGCCATCGTTGAGGCGTGTTTTAAGCTACTAGCGCCAGGCGGCGTTTGCGTGCTCTCGACCATTAACCGCAACCCTAAGTCCTACTTATTTGCCATCGTTGGCGCTGAGTATGTATTGCGCCTACTTGATCGCGGCACCCATGATTACGCCAAATTTATCACCCCAGCCGAATTGGATAAAATGGCAATTAATACGGGTTTCAGCCGTCAAGATATGATTGGGCTGCATTATAATCCGTTGACCAAACGCTACTGGTTGGCGCAAAACGTCGATGTCAATTATATGATGGCGGTACAAAAACCACTGACGTAAATTTTTTTTATGAGTATTCCTTTTTAACCAATTTTTAAATCCATGTTTTAAATTAATATTAAGAGCGCCTGTTATGAGTCAATTTGTAAAAGCTGTCTTGTTCGACCTTGATGGGACGTTAATCGACACTGCCGCCGATTTCGTCCGGATTATTGGTAAAATGAGCGGCGAGAATGATTGGCAAGCACCACCTGAAGCTGAGATTCGTGAGCAAGTTTCCGCAGGCGCTTCGTCGATGGTACGCTTGATGCTGCGTCATAACGGCCAACTTGAGGTTAGTGAAGAGACATTGCTTGAGTTTCGTCAGCAGTTTTTAGACGATTATGAAGCCGATATATGCGTCGATAGCTGTGTTTTTAGCGAGCTTGAAGAAGTACTGCGCACCTTAGAGGATAAAGGCGTGCCGTGGGGAATTGTCACCAATAAGCCGCGCTATTTAGCAGAGCTTTTGCTAGAAACAATGCAGTTAGATGAGCGCTGCTCGGTACTGGTCTGTCCTGATGATGTATCACGCTCTAAGCCAGATCCAGAGCCGATGTATATGGCGTTGGAAAAACTCGCTATCCCGCGCGGCGCTGCTGAAAGCGTACTTTATATTGGCGACCATATACGCGATATCGAAGCGGGCAACGCCGCTGGTATGACAACCATTTTAGCTGCCTATGGTTATATCCCGCCTGAAGATCAAAAAAACTTAAAGAAATGGGGTGCTGACTACATTACCGATAGCCCTAAAGAGTTGAGTAAGCTTTTACTTGCTTCAGGTAAGTTTGACTATTTATAAAATAACTACTTATAAAGCAAATAAGCCATTCATCAAGATAGCTAATAAGCAACCTACCTATTAAATCATCAAATAATAAGCAGTGAGTAATGCCATGAGTGACAATACTAATCCGCCTACGCCGCAGCAAGCCAATCAAGCAGTTGCGCAAAACGCTGTACCATCTGTATCGCACGACGCTATTCGTAATTTTATACCGCCTGATAACTGCTTAGATGGTAAAACAATTTTGGTCACGGGTGCTGGTGATGGTATCGGCCGTGTTGCCGCCTTGACCTATGCGCGTTACGGTGCGACGGTGTTACTGTTGGGTCGTACCAGTAGCAAACTTGAATACGTTTATGATGAAATCGAAAGCTTTGGCGGCAAGCAGCCTGCCATGCTACCGATGAATCTCGAAGGTGCGACTTATGCTGAGATGCAAACGCTAGAGAATTTGATAGCAAAAGAAGTCGGACAGCTCGATGGGGTATTGCACAACGCTGGCATGCTAGGTGCTTTGACACCGCTTGAGATGTACGATGTCGATATGTTTGCTCAAGTGATGAAGGTCAACTTTACTTCCACCTTTATGCTCACCCAAGCGCTACTGCCGCTGCTTAAAGATGCCGCCCATGGTTCTATCGTCTTTACTTCTAGTAGCGTTGGCACCCATCCGCGCGCGTTTTGGGGTGCCTATGCACTGTCCAAGCAAGCGGTAGAAGGCATGAGTGATATATTTACCCAAGAGACGCAAAATACCACCAATTTACGCTTCAATTGCATCAACCCCGGCGGCACCCGTACCAATATGCGTGCTCATGCTTTTCCGGGTGAAAATCCGATGAGCCTGAAAACGCCAGAAGATATTATGGGCGGTTATGTGTTTTTGATGAGTGATGAAAGCATCGGCGTACGCGGTCAAGTGGTTGAGCTGCAACCAAAAGACTAATCGTCATCTACAGTTCTATTGAGCAATAATTTCATAGCTATTTTTATCATTGATAAAACCGCTTATTTATTGAAATAAACGTTATGTAGACCCATCTATTTGTTATTAAAGACTTTTATCAATTAAGACCTAAATAGCATTAATAAAAAATAGGATACGATTATGGCAGGTGGCTGGTCAAGAGATGGAGCAGAACATGAGCAAATGGATGCAACGGTTAACGATGCGTTAGAACGCGCACGGCGCTCACTGCCGACCGGTGAAAGCGCTGAGTTTTGTGATGAGTGTGGCAATCCCATTCCAGAAGCGCGGCGCATAGCGGTACCGGGTGTGCAGCACTGTGTTAGCTGTCAGTCTGAGCTTGAAAAAGAAGCAAGGGCGACCGAGTTATTTAATCGCCGCGGTAGTAAGGACAGTCAATTACGTTAGGCTTACGTACTAAATATTTAGCGTTAAACCAATAGTTAGAACAATAAAAAAGCCCTGCAATCAATGTGCAGGGCTTTTTTATTGCATTAATTTCTATAGCATTAAATAGTATCAACACTGAATGCTAAAGCTATTCACTTTTAGCGGCTTCAACTTCTGCTTCATCGGGTACGAATACATAGCCGACGCCCCAAACGGTTTGGATATAACGCGCCTGTGACGGATTATCCTCAATCAGGCGGCGCAAACGTGATACTTGCACATCGATAGAACGCTCCATCGCGCCCCATTCACGGCCGCGAGCAAGGTTCATCAATTTATCACGCGTCAACGGCTCACGCGGATGCTGCACCAAGGCTTTTAATACCGAGAATTCACCGGTTGTTAAAGTAACCACATTGCCATCACGTTTCAGGGTACGGGTCGATAAATCAAGCGTCCATGGTCCAAACTCAACCACTTCAAGTTGATGGCTTGGCGCACCCGGCAGTTCACGATTTTGACGACGCAGCACCGCCTTGATACGAGCGAGCAACTCTTTTGGGTTAAATGGCTTTGGCAAATAGTCATCAGCACCGGCTTCAAGGCCAGCGATACGATCGGCATCGCCACCTTTGGCCGTCAGCATGATGATCGGTATATCGCCATTATCTTCACGCAAACGCTTACAGATACTAATACCGTCTTCGCCTGGCAGCATCAAATCCAATACCACCAATGAGAACAGCTCACGCTGCATCAATTTGTCCATTTGATTGCCATCATGAGCGGTACGAACGACAAAACCATCGTCTTCTAGAAAACGCTGCAATAAAGAGCGCAAGCGTGCATCGTCATCAACGACCAAAATACGCTGGTTTAAGGTGTCAGGGCTGTTATTATCTGTCATACAGTCATCCTCTTATAAAAATTATTATTGGTAGAAATTGTGATTAAAAATACAAGGGTTAATATCTTTGTTAATAAAAATAGAATTCAAAAAAGCGTCCATAAAGGTAACAATATTAGTGTTACTAGCTAGGAATCATTCCATCGATTGCTAAAAATCAATAAGTATAACAAACTAGTGTTCAGTACAGTAGTAAACTGCAATATTTGTACGATTAAGACTTTAGTGTATAAGATTGCTGTAATAATTGCATCAATGATAATGCTAAATGCTGTATGCGTTTGTTTAACAGGGCGCAAGAACGGACAATATCAGACGATTTTTGCCAGAAAACAGGTGATAAATAACGAAAAGATAAAAAGGATTTTTATTCATGCAGCTTTTGCTATAATGCAAAACTACATTTCTCAACGATTGATACGTCTATGAGTAGCACTGATACCTTAACGCCATCTCAAACCTCGACAAATGCACAGGTTTTGGATGCAACCACACACGCGAATATTCACGACAAGCTTGCTCGCGCGCTTGGCATTAAGACTGCTCAAGTCAATGCGTTTGTCAAACTTTACGATGAAGGCGCGACCGTTCCCTTTATTGCCCGTTACCGTAAAGAAAAGACGCAGAATCTTGACGATGCGCAGCTGCGAGCTTTAGAGAAGTCGCTCAATTATGAGCGTGATATGGCAACCCGTCGCCTTAAAATTACCGAGCTGCTAAGCACGCAGGGTAATTTGACTGACGAGCTGCAGACGCGTATTGATAATGCGACATCGAAACTTGAGCTTGAAGACATCTACTTGCCATACCGTCCACGTCGCCGTTCGCCGGCTGCTAAAGCACGTGCCGCCGGTCTTGATGTGGCAGCACAAGCGGTCTTAACGCAAGAGATTACGCCGACAGCAGCACTTGCCGACTATCAAGTCCAATCTAGCATTACCGATGATAGTGGTAATGAGATTGAAGTCGACTTCAGCGATATCGACAAGCAATTGGCAGGCGTACAAGCCATCATCGTTGATGAATGGACGCAAGCGTTAGACTTACTCGATAATCTACGCAGTGGCTTTGCGAAAACGGCGAGTATCGTATCGAGCGTCGCCAGTGAAGAAAAACGCGAAGTTGGTGAGAAGTTCAAAGATTACTTTGAACATAGTGAAAGCCTTGCGCGTCTGCCGAATCATCGTTTATTAGCGATGCTGCGCGGTCGCCAAGAAAACGTTTTAGGTCTTAAAATCGAAGGCGAAGACGCGCCATTTATTGAAAAAATCGTTAAGCACTTTGAGATTGATGCCAAAGCGCCAGCAGAACGTCAAGAGTTTTTAACAGAAGCCGCGACCAGTTTATGGAAAGAAAAATGGCGTCCGCATATCGAGCATCGTTTATTGACAGAAAAACGTCTGACCGCTGAAGCCGATGCGATTGATGTATTTGCCAATAACTTACAGCATTTACTCATGTCAGCGCCTGCCGGCCGTAAAGTGATTTTAGGTGTCGATCCTGGTATTCGTCATGGCGTCAAAATGGCGATTGTCGATGCCCAAGGCCATGTCATGCTAGATAGCGAAGAAAAGCCTGTCGTCGCAACCGTTTATCCATTCGCTCCTGATAATAAGATGGATGAAGCCAAAAAAGTCATCGATGAATTATTAAGTACTTATAATGTAGATTTGGTCGCTATCGGCAACGGTACCGCGAGCCGCGAAACAGACGCGATGATTAAAGAGATTTTGGCTGCCAACGCTGAGTTAAAAGCCAAAGCCGTAATCGTTAATGAGTCAGGCGCGTCAGTTTATTCGGCGAGTGAGCTTGCCAGCGACGAGCTTGCCAATTTAGATGTCTCGGTACGCGGTGCGGTTTCTATCGCCCGCCGCTTGCAAGATCCGCTATCAGAGCTAGTTAAGGTTGACCCAAAAGCGATAGGCGTTGGTCAATATCAGCATGATGTCAACCAAACCCAGTTGGCAGATAGTTTAGATAAAGTCACGCAAGACAGCGTGAACGCCGTTGGTGTTGATGTAAATACAGCAAGTCCTGCTATCTTGGCGCATATTGCTGGTTTGAATAAAAATGTCGCCCAGCAAATCGTCACCTATCGTAAAGAGCACGGCGCCTTTGATAGCCGTGAAGCATTAAAGAACGTCCCACGCTTAGGGGTAAAAACCTTTGAGCAAGCGGCAGGTTTCTTACGTGTGCACGGCGGTAGCAATCCCCTTGATGCGACAGGTGTGCATCCAGAAAGCTATGCGTTGGTTGACAGCTTACTTGAGCAGACGGGTAAAGCATTACCAGAAGTTATCGGTAACGATGGCGTGTTAAACAGCATCGATACCACTGCGCTCGCTGCTAATGATGATAATATCAGTGTCAAAGCCATCATCGAAGAGCTTGCCAAGCCTGCACGTGATCCGCGCCCTGAGTTTAAAACGGCTAACTTCCGTGAAGACGTTAATAGTATTAAAGACTTAAGCGAGGGCATGCAGCTTGAAGGTGTTGTTACCAACGTGACAGCCTTTGGTTGCTTCGTTGATGTCGGCGTCCACCAAGATGGCCTTGTGCATATCTCACAAATGGCCAATGATTTCGTCGCTGACCCGATGAACCGCGTCAAACCTGGTGATATCGTCTCGGTACGTGTGATTTCTATCGACGAAAAACGCGGCCGTATCGGCTTTAGTATGAAGCCTGAATCTGAAAAACCCGTACGCTCAGCTGCGAAGTCAACTGCAGAAGGTACGGGTAATGAGAATAAAACCAATCGTCCACGTAGCAACCGTCCAAGTGATAGTCGTCCAGCGGCTGATAAGCGTTCGTCAAAACCACGTGGCAATCGTCAAGATAAAGATAATGCCAACAACCGTCGTAAAGCACCTAGAGTGGAGAAAGCAGGCGCATCTCATAAAGAAGCACCTAATAAAATAGGCACGCTTGGCGCGCTGTTGCAGGAAGCTGGCGTTACTAAAACTAAAAAATAATATTTATCATAAAGATTAACCAAAAAAGGCAGCCATCTGGCTGCCTTTTTTATTGAGAATATATTGGAGGATTCTCTTTAAAATTGATTTCGCTATTTATGTTTTATAGCGCTTGCGTTGGCTCGGCATCTTCTTCGTTTTCTGATAACGCTTCTTCTTGTAGGGCTGCTTCTTCATCTAGCATAGCTTGCTGCAAATCTTGTTGTTGCATCGCTGCTTCATCATCTTGCATGGCTTGTTGCTGCATTGCTGCTTCTGGATTTTGTATTGCGGCTTGTTGTGCCTGCATGTCTTCTTGCATGGTATTTTGAATTGTCGCTTGCTCAGCTTGTAGCTCAGTAGTCATTGGCTGTTGGCTAGCAAGATTATTAACCTGTGCTCTTTTGATCGTTTGAGTTTCGCTTAACTGAAATGGATTAGAGTGATCGGCTGCGGCTTCATTTGTAGGAGTGCCTTCAGCTTCGAGGGTGGTTGCAGTGGCTGCATCTTCTACTGCTTCGCTAGCAGTAGGGGCTGCCATAGCCAAACTTGGGATAGTGAGCGCTGCGCCCATAAGTAACGATAAAGATAGAGTACTTTTTTTCATTAATCCATTCCTTAATTTACAATCTTATAATGTCAGTTTAAGGAGTTTTAAACTTGACGCTTATATTGAGTATTGTTGTATAAAATAAAATTGCTATACCAATTCATTTAGTATTTCGCATTTATATATTTAATATATCTAACATTAAAACTATAGACAAAATAAAATCATGATAACCATTGAACGATTATCATGATTGATTTGGTTAAAGAGTTTTATAAGCTGAACTGGGTCAGTGATAAAAATCTAATAGGAGAATAGCAACTAAATAAGCATGGGTTCAGTAGCGCATCGATTAAAACTCTCACAGAGCGGTGTTTGTAAGTGAGTTTGTGCAACTATTGTAGCGTTATTGTCAGGCTCGACAAAAGGAAAGCAAAATGTCTTTTTTGCTTTCCTTTCTAATTTTAAAGACTGTATGGTTAATACTCAATTATCAACATTCTATTCAACGATCACATATTTACCAGTTCTTGGATCGACCACGCGTTGCTGGGTATTATTGTCCGGCACGCGAATCACAGGAAAGGTTTGGCTGATTTCGGTATCTTCAAGGACGCTACTATCTGCTTCTTCACCAACGATGACGGCGCGATTAGCTCCATCTTCTACCGCAATTGCCGTACCGCTTGCGGTATTCACCCGTTTAATTTGGTCTTCTGGCGCAATGATGACTTCTTTTACACGATACTTAGCAGGGCGGATAACGCGGGTAGTTTCGACAACGACTGGCTCCATACTGCGCTCTTCAGTGATGGCAACTTGAGGTTCTGGCGCTGGCGCTTCAGTTTCTTTAGCGTCGCTGACAACAGGGGTGGGGAATTTGGCGCCAAAGTGGTTATCGCACTGCTGCATGCTGAGACGTACCGGATTACCGGCTTTGTCCATATAGACGTTGACGGGCATATCAGCAGCGATAGGTACGTATTTACCCACTAAAGGACCTGAGACACCATAGCGGCCGTTTGACTGTCCAACGCCCAAATCACAAGCACCGGCTGAATAATCACTGGCTTGTAAATTATTACTATTGACCACGGCTTGAGGAATCATGACCTCAGACAAACGCATCTTTTTAATCGACGCTTCGCCTGCCTGCATTTTTGGTTTTTGGTAAGTATAAGGCGTATAAAATTTTGCCGAACCATCTTTGACCGCCATGACACATTCATCGTAGCTGTCATAACCAACGTTACCATGGTTATCAGTCGTCATACCAGCGTTGGCGGTACTCGCAAACATGGCGACACCGGATGTCAAAACTGCGGCTGTTAATACATTTAATTTCATAGTCATTCCCTCTTAGTTGTTATTAATGTAGTTATTGTTAATATGTTTCTTTGGGCTTGTTGAACTTAGGCTTGGTCTATAAAATCCGTGCCATAACCTGTTTAATCCTACGTGAGTTATAGCAATATGGCTGTGACATTAGTCTGGAAATGTGTAGCTTAATGTATTGAAAAAGGGCAAAGGGGCAACATCGTTTACCAAAGAAATACGCTTTTATCGTTTATTAACATTTGTCTAAAATGTAATGAGCAACAAGGTAAAGAATATAAGCAATAAAAAAACCGCCTCTTGCTACCAAGAAGCGGTCGTTACTGGCTTAGTTAAAGTCATACTCAATGAGCTAAATCTTGTTTTAATCTTAGCTATAGTTACTATTAATCTTCTACTACTTCAAAGCTGAGACCAGAATGTTCTTCTAAACGTTCCATTAAGCGATCACCCATCGCCGAAGCAGGCGTCCAAAAACCACCGCCGACATCGTCTTTACTGATATCTTGCGCGAGACATAAAGCTGCTTGCGACAACATACGCGAGGTGCTGCCGTAACCAGGGTCTTTATCGCCAGTTACCTTGGTATTAATGGTGTCGTTATTAGCAGTTTCACCAAACAGACGAATATCAAAATAGCCGTTTTCTTGCTCTTCTTTAGAAGGACCTGAGCCAGATTTAGGCAGCACATGTTTAGATAACAGCTCGCGACTTGGTTTAATCATCATCGCCGTGGCAAAACCCATTAAGCCTGCGCTCATCGCGTAGCTTGATAATTTACCTTTTACGCCGTCTTTCATCCACATCGCTTCGTCATACTTAAAGTCGCGACCATATTCATAACCAAGCAGCTGGTTACTGCGATGGACAATGCGGGTATTGATGCTGGCCATGACAAATGGTGCCAGCCAGCGTTTGTGCTCTTCATCGTATTCTGGCTTGCTGACATTATCTTGGCGCACGTTTGGTGCATCTTTGTCATCGTTGAGCAGATAAGGATTTGCCACTTGCTTACGGCGTGATTTGTCTTGACCAACTTCTTCAAAAATTGTCGCCATCGACGCAATCGTGCCGCCAGATAAACCACCTTTTGCCGCTTTGACGCGCATATGAATCACATCACAAGCGCTACCGAATTTTTCTTGTGCTTGCTGCTGGGTAAAATAGACGCCCAAATCCGACGGAATAGAGTCAAAACCACATGAGTTGACGATACGCGCGCCGCTTTGCTTGGCGGCGTCCTGATATTTATCCATCATATCTTTGATGAATATCGCTTCGCCAGTCAGATCGACATAATCGGTACCATTATTAGCGCAAGATTTAATCAATGGCTCGCCGTATTTTAGGTAAGGGCCAACGGTTGAGATAATAACTTGGGCTTGTTTGGTCATCTTATCGAGGCTAGCCGCATCGTTACTATCAGCAATGATAATATCGACTTTGCTGGCAAGCTTAGACTGTAGCTCATTGAGCTTTTCTTCGTCACGGCCCGCTATCGCCCACGTGACATTCTCGTCATTTTTATCTTTAGCGTTCGATAAAAATTCTGTTAAATAATGCGCCGTAATCTGACCCACAAAACTGGTTGCACCGTACAAGACTACCGCGTAAGGACGCTTCTCACTAGGGTTTGCAGGCTCTTGATTTGTTGATGCTTGTTTTGATGCCGCTGTTTCGTTTGAGTTTTCCGTATTCATAGTTATTTTCCTTATTAAATAGCGATTATTGCTAAATAGCTGTTTTTATTCATTATGCAACTGACGTTAGATATGTAATCTGCAGAAAGTAGCCAATCTAGGTTTATAGCAGATTTTGTCATAAAAATAAGCGAATTTAAGTAACTATTCACTATCTCTACACATAAGTCTTGAAAAGCCAAGTAAAAACTTAAAAATGGTAAGAGTTGCTACAAAGTTTACATAACCTATCGACATTATTACCAAAATGAACGTTCTTTAGAGAAAATCATTGCTAATCTATATTCGTACGCAGTAATAAGTTGTATCAAAACAAAAAGAAGACTTTCAGGAAGAAAAGAGTGCAGTGGTAAAACGGTTGATTGATAAATAGTTTATTAATAACCAAAATTGCTAGCTGTATATCTAGTTTCTAACCATAATTTGAGGAGAATATTATGTTTCGTTGGGCCATTATTTTTGCGGTAATCGCATTGATTGCAAGTTTCTTAGGCTTTGGCGGTGTCGCTGGTCTATCGGCAAACTTTGCTTATATCCTACTAGCCATTGCTGTGATTCTATTCATTGTCGCATTTGTTAGTCGCCGTATGTAATAGAGAACAGTGACTGCTTAGGTCGTAATTTTCCATATTGGTAATAAGAAAAAGTCCTCGATTGAGGACTTTTTTTATGGCTAAAATTTGACTATTTTGATTACTTTTAGTACCAAACGTCTTATACGGTTCTAGAAAGTTTTAGGCTGGATAATATGTTCCATACGTTTTGCAAGGCGAATATCTAGGCTTGTGATACCACCCGTATCGTGCGTGGTCAGGCGGACATCAACAACGTTATAAGTATTACTCCATTCAGGGTGATGTTCGAGCGCTTCGGCATAAAAAGCGGCTTGATTCATAAAGCTCATCGCTTCAATAAAATCGCTGAAATGATAGCTTTTGACGATACTATTGCCGTCGCGCCGCCAGCCAGCCAAGTCTTCCAATTGTAAGTCGATTTGTTGGTTAGATAAACTACTCATGGTGATATCCTTTATTATTATTAGGGAGGGTTAGCGGTTTGCGGGTTTTTATTTCACTTTACATATCTTCTCTTGCCCAATGTCATGACAAAAAGCACATAGGACAAAAAACCCACCTAATTCTGATTGTCTTTATTACATCATTGCAAGCAAAAATATAATAATTATCGTCAGATAAATAGGAGGGTAGTCGTACGTTTTAGCGCTTAAACCAAGATAAGGCTTTTATAGCATAGTTACTACTATAAAGCTTTATCTATCATTGGCTTGTTTTGTTAAGCTTAAAGCAACCCTTTATATTCAGGGTTTTTATCAATATATGAGGCGACAAACGAGCACTGTGGCACCACTTTTTTATTATTATCCTGCGCGTAGTTTAAAGCATGCTTAACCAGTGCAGACCCAACACCGCGACCACCCAATTCTTGTGGCACGATGGTATGGTCGTATACCAGTTGATCGCCGCGCTCTTGATAGCTGATATAGCCAGTATGACCGTCGATTGACGTTTCAAAACGTTTGGCTTGCTCATTGTGAACGATATCTAGATTCTGTTTGTCGTTATTACTCATAAAAATTCTCCAATTATTGATATTTATAATTATTCCTAGCGGTTGATAAACTGGCTATTCTTGAATATTGATTATTTAAGCATTAGTTATTAAATAGCTGTCATATGCATAATCTGCACAGTTTTAACCTTTTATTGCACTTATTGTGAGCTTTTTTAAATGGATTTTCTAGTCATTTACCGTAAGGCTAGATAGGGCGAATGTTAATAGCCTTACTTTAATTCAAACGTCACGACATGACTTTGTAAGGCGTGATTTCGCATAAAGGTATTGGCAGAGAAAGCTACTAAAACAGACAGCTAAGCGTAAAAAGCCTGCAAAAAAAGTTAAAAGGCATATAAAGACAGGTAAAACAGTCCGTTAGCTTGCAGGGGTTGCGCCACAATGCGATAATGGTAAACAATTTATAACCCTGATTTTTGAGGCGCAGTCCATTTGGCATGATTGCTAAGTCTGGTTTGCACGTCTCGTCTATGCAGTCTATTGGAGTGTTAATGGCTCAATATATCTACACGATGAACAACGTGTCAAAACTTGTTCCGCCTAAGCGTGAAATTTTAAAGAATATCAACCTGTCATTTTTCCCTGGCGCCAAGATTGGTGTGCTAGGTATCAACGGTGCGGGTAAATCAACTTTGCTACGCATTATGGCGGGCGTGGATAAAGATTTTAGCGGTGAAGCGCGCGCGCAAACGGGTACCAAAATTGGCTACCTACCGCAAGAACCACAGCTTGATGATAGCAAAGACGTCCGTGGCAACGTCGAAGATGGTATGCGTGAAGCTTTAGATGCGCTGTCACGTCTTGACGCCATTTATGCCGAATATGCTGAACCTGATGCCGACTTTGATAAGCTTGCCGAAGAACAAGGCAAGATGGAAGATATCATTCAAGCATGGGATGCGCATAATTTAAATACTCAACTAGAAAAAGCCGCTGATGCTTTGCGTCTACCACCATGGGATGCGGACGTTAGCAAACTATCAGGTGGTGAAAAACGCCGTGTGGCACTTTGCCGTCTGCTGTTATCACGCCCTGATATGCTGTTACTTGACGAACCGACCAACCATTTGGACGCTGAATCGGTTGCTTGGCTTGAGCAGTTCCTCCAGAACTACAGCGGTACCATCGTCGCCATTACCCATGACCGTTATTTCTTGGATAATGTCGCTCAGTGGATTTTGGAGCTTGACCGTGGCCATGGCTATCCGTACGAAGGCAACTATACTGAGTGGCTCGAGCAAAAGAACGTCCGTCTAGAGCAGCAAAATAAACAAGAAGAATCGTTTGCTAAAGCGCTGAAAAAAGAGCTTGAGTGGATTCGTAAAAACCAAAAAGGTCAGCAAGCCAAGTCAAAATCACGCGTGCAGCGTTTTGAGGAATTGAACTCAAAAGAGTTCCAGCAGCGTAATGAGACCTCTGAGATTTATATTCCACCAGGCCCTCGCTTGGGTAATAAAGTCATCGAAGTCAACGATATCTCTAAATCGTTTGGCGATCGTCTGCTGTATGAAAACCTCAGCTTTAATGTCCCAGCGGGCGCTATCGTTGGCATTATCGGTCCAAACGGTGCGGGTAAAACCACGCTATTTAACATGATTACCGAACGTGATACGCCAGATACCGGCTCAGTCGATTTGGGTGAAAGTGTCAAAGTCGCTTATGTCGGACAGGTACGTGATAACTTAGATGACAAAAAGACCGTTTGGGAAGAAGTCTCTGACGGCCTAGATATCATCAAAGTAGGCGACTATGAAACCCCAAGCCGCGCTTATATTGGCCGTTTTAACTTTAAAGGTTCAGACCAACAAAAGCACGTCGGTCAATTATCAGGTGGTGAGCGTAACCGTTTACAACTTGCTAAGACACTAAAACAGGGCGCTAACGTCTTGCTCCTTGATGAGCCATCAAACGATTTGGATATCGAAACCTTACGTGCGCTAGAGGATGCCATTCAAGTATTCCCCGGTACGGTAATGGTGGTGTCGCATGATCGCTGGTTCCTTGACCGTATCGCGACCCATATTTTGGCATTCGAAGAAGAAGGCCCTATTTGGTTCGATGGCAACTATTCTGAGTTTGAAACCTATCGCAAAAAGACCATGGGTGATGACGCCAGTCCTAAACGTATGAAGTATAAAAAGATTTCTACCTAGAATCTTTGCTAAAAACTTTGTTTGTCATAAGTATTTTTGGACAATAATTTTAGATATAAAAAAAGACCTCTAATCTATTAGAGGTCTTTTTTATGTTCAGCTTTTACGTTGCTTTATGAGCGCTTACGGCCAAATTTACGCTGCTTTTTATTGCTAATCTCAGTAATGGCGTGGGCAATCTCTTCTTCGTTGAGGCTCGCCACTTGCTGCAAGATTTGCATCATATCAGGACTAAGGACATATTTAGCATGATGGGCGATATCGTCGATGCGCTGATCAAAAATTAAGATGCCAGTTTCTTCGTCTTTTTGCAGATAATCAAGACGAATCAAAGCACCGATAAAGCTGGTAAATAGCGCACGGTCAAAGAAATCTGGAATGTCGTCAGCATAGAGGACTGACAAACGCTGTCCAAGCAAATGACAGAGGTCAACAACTTCGTTTTCGGTCAGATTGCCTGAGCCTTGCTGCGCAAGTAGGGCAAGGGTCATAAAGTAACGCTCAAGGCTTTGTTCGACTGGGGTCGCAAGCACTTGTAGCTGCTGATAGCATTTGCTATTGGTCTCAGGGACGCTTAGCATACCATCACTCAATTCTACAATCAGGCCACTTGCAAGCAGGCTATCGACTTTTTTATTCAGCGTTTCTGTCAAACCATGGGCGGAATAATAGAGGAACAGCTCACTTTGTAAAAAGGGATATAACTGCTCGGCGATACTATTGAGACGGCTGCGCTCAATGCGACCGTTACGCGCGACCAGAGCGGATAAGAAAGACAATAAAATAAAGACATGCAGGATATTATTACGGAAATAGCTTAGTAGCGCCGCCTGTTTGCCAGCAACCTGGATAATATCACCCAAGATATGCGGTATGCGTTCGATAAGTTTTAGCTTAATACCATAATCGATGATTTGCTGCGGCGTCATATCGGTGATAATCGTATCATCAGAGTAGGGCAAGTGCTGAGCCAGACCTTGATAAAGGGCGATTTGCTCACGGCAAATATCTTCATCAAGCGCCGCCTTTGGTGCCGATAATAATACCAATGACAATAACGACACTGGAGTGATGACCGCTGCCTTATTGATATGCTGCATGACTTTGACGCCGATATTATCCACCATGGCGCTGGTTTTATCATCGAGTGGCGTGTCGGTGCGATCAGCAGGTAAGCTGTTGGCCGGCACATCGAATTTTTGCATGAAGTCGCTAAGATGCAGCGGCGTACCAAAGCTTAAATGCACATTACCAAAGATGCGTTCAATCTTGCGCCCAACTTTTAGGAGACCGATTAGTGATTCTGACTCTTTTGGCTTACCTTTTAGCTCGCCCACATAAGTGCCGCCTTCCATGATGCGCTCGTAACCGATATAGGTCGGTATAAATACCACAGGTTTATTGGTCCGGCGTAATTGGCTATGTACCGTCATCGCTAGCATACCCATCTTTGGTGGCAGCAGTCGCCCTGAACGCGAGCGTCCGCCTTCGATAAAGTACTCAATCGGGGTATTACGGGTAATCAGCGTGTGCATATATTCACGCAGTACCGCAGTATATAGCGCGTTGCCACGGAAGCTACGACGAATGTAAAAGGCAACCGCGCCGCGCAATAATGGCCCCAATACTGGTACATCTAAGTTATCACCCGCTGCGACATAAGGAATGCTTAAGCCGCGCATATAAATGACGTAGGACAGTAGCAAGTAGTCGACATGGCTGCGGTGACAAGGCACATAAATAAGCTCATAATCAGCGGCCAGCTCACGTACCCGCTCAAAGTGATGCACTTCTACGCCATCATAAAGCTGCGTCCACAACCACGTCAGGAACTTATAAAAACCGCGCACGATAGAGTGTGAGTAATCATTAACCATTTCATTGGCGTAGCCCTTGGCTAACATACGCGCTTCCCGCACACTGGTGCCTGACGCCGCCGCTTCTGCTTCTATTGCATGTTTGATAGCGGGCGAATAAACCAATTTGTCGACCAAATTACGTCTGTCTGACAAGTCGGGGCCGAGCATGCTGGCTCGCTGTTTATCCAAATAAATATTAAGCTGCTGTTGTAATGAGCGCACCAGCTCACGATTGCCATCGGCTGACGCAACCATGGCAAAGCTAGGCGCTATATCATTTACCTTATTAGCATCGTTTGCCGTATCAGCTTGCGCGGTGTTTTGTACGGTATTGGTTTCGCTAGCAACAGAATCAAAGACAGAGAATCCTTCGCCATCACCTTTTAAGCTGTCATGGATAAGGGTGCGTAAATCCTGCGGCGGATGGAACTGGACAAAGGTATCACGTCCCATCACGCCGATATTAAATAGCTGCTTGGTGATGCTAGGATCTTCCCAGTTATCGGCAGTCAACAGTTTAAATAGCGAGTCTTCTTTTTCTGGCGCGCGTCCCCATAGGATCGACACTGGCACCAAACGCACTTGTAATTCTGGATGTTGTAAGACCGCGGCAACCAGACGCGATAGGCGAGGTGATAACTGGCTGTCTTTGGCATGTGGATGATGTAAAAAGATAATGGCGGCATTTTCTTTAACATCATGAGTAATATCTTGCACACCGACCAAGGCGGGCGGCAGATTGTGCTCTTGTGTTTGTAGGTCAATCAAAATACTGTTGGAGCGCGAATAATCTTGCAGCACATAAAACCTAAGGATATTGTCGTCATCGTCAAATTTTGGCAACTCACCCAAAAGCTTTGGCTTCACAGCCACATCAAGCAGCTGACCCGACAGCTTGCGATAAAGCTGGTTAATAGGCGCATTAGCATAAAGGGTTGAGGCAACCGGCAACATCTCAGCCTCGAATTCTGGGGTCGAGGCTGTATGGTCAGTTGCGACGGGCGCTTTAAAAATCCGTTTTTTTAAGAACTTCGGTATCATAATCAGTATCAAAATTAGTCAAATGTGGTGAGCTTATGATGCCATAAAAGCCATCAAAGCGATATATAGTGTCTGTATATACTGCCAATATTAACAGCATAACGGCATAGAATACTGGTTTAAATGCCCGAGAATACTTAACGAGCCAACCGTTAAAATGCGAAATTATTTAAAGTAAGAGGTAGAAAAATCTGCGATTTCGCGCAATACTGTATGGCATTAAATCAAAACATTTACATTCAAATCTATGTAGAATTTTATCTTTTAACTTCATTATTCTAAGCCAGAACATTATGACCCCTGCTATCAAACTTGCCAAACAGCAAAGCCTTGATTATAAGTTGCATGAATATACTCACGACAGCACCGCCGCCTCTTTCGGACTAGAAGCAGTAGAAAAACTGGGTATTACTGCCGAGCGTGTGTTTAAAACTTTGGTGGTGACAACCGACGCAGGCGCGCTGGCCGTAGCGATTTTGCCGGTCGATCAAACGCTAAATTTTAAAAAAGTGGCGAAGGCTTTATCGAGCACTAAAATGCTGGCTTGTAAAAAAGTACAAATGGCTGAGCCTAAATTGGTCGAACGGTCGACGGGTTATGTGCTCGGTGGCGTTAGCCCATTGGGGCAAAAAAAGCGCCTACCGACACTTATCCATGCCGCCGCGCAACAGCAAGCTACTATCTATGTGAGTGGCGGTCGCCGAGGTCTAGAGATTGAGTTGCCACCTGAGCAATTAGCGACCACGCTTAACGCGCGCTTTGTAGATATCATCGATGATTAGTATTTAAGAAGAATTTTACACGCCCTTTATTCTGCGCCTTTGTCATTTGCTCTCAATAGTGTTTGCGCTGCTTATTAGTAGAATTGCTATTTTTAAATAAGGATGTTACCCATGCCGCATTTAACCATTCAAGTGACGCCAAACGTCACGATTACTCATGAAGAATCATTTCTAAAAGCATTAAATCAAGTGCTGTGGGACAGTGGACACTTTGGTAAACCTACCGATATCAAAGCGCGCATCGTACCGATTGAGACGTTTTTGGTTGGCGTGGAAGATGACGAGCAGCGCAACGGCTTTGTTTATGCGTATCTAAAAATTATGAGCGGCCGTGACGAAGTCATACGCCATCAACTCGCTGAATTATTAACAGCTGCTATAGAGGAAAGCTTGAATGCACAGCAATCGGGACGCGCCGACATTCAAATCTGTGTCGAAGTAGAGGAAATCAGCGCGATTTATCATAAAAAAATGCTGAGCTAAACGCTAGGCTCAATTGTTTATAAGAGTGATTTATAAAAATGACAGACCAGCTATTTATCTGCACATAGCGACTTACTGGCAAACTTAGGCAGTACCATCACCTCAGCTTTATAACCAGCGGTTTTACCGTGAGTCGCCATCAAATTGCGGGCGATACGTAAGCGATATTCGCCATTTTCCGGTAAGCAGCCTTGATAAATAAACCCGCCTTTGGTGCCATCATATTTACCATTTGGCATGTGCAGGACGCCGACATTGGCGGTCTCAGACGTGCCAGTAAGCGGCGCAATATTAATGATGGCATATTGCGCAGCGGCGGCATTAAAGCGGTACCAGCGCTCCTGTTCGTTAGGTTTTAATTTACCCGTAACCACGCTACTAATAGCGCCTTTGGCAAAATGGATGGGGGTATCGCTGGTTTTAGCCATCGCGCTATGGGCGCCAACGCTGATTAATGCGGCACTCAATAATAGCGTTTTTAGCGCTCGTGTACTTGATAAAGTGGTTCTGTTATTAATCGACAACATCATTACTTCCTTATTAAATTATATTTTATCAGCTGTCTATTATTTGCATGTCTATTACTTGATAACTATGGTTTTAGTATCTTCTCTGACTTTATATTAAACATAAAAAAGCGCCTAATGAATAGGCGCTTTTCTTGTTAATTATTTGCTCAATTGAGAGGCAATCTTAGTCTAGGAAAGCAAAGTTATCGATTTTCATTGCCGTCATGCTCTCGCTTGGAGCAACCATACTTTCAGCATGGCCTGAGGTACGCGGTAAGATTTTATCAAAGTAAAACTCTGCAGTTTGAATCTTAGCTTTGTAGAATTCTGGTGACTCAGTGCCGCCTTTTTCAAGCTTGTCATAAGCGACCGCCGCCATGCGCGCCCAGTGATAACCCATCATCACATAGCCTGAGTACATCAAAAAGTCATCTGATGCCGCAGAGATGATTTCACGGTCTTTACGCGCCATCAGCATCAAGCGTACGGTCAAGGTGTTCCACTCAGCACATAGTTTGGTCAGTGCCCAAACGAATTTACGCATGTCTTTATCAAGCGCATACTCGCCGCACCATTTCATAATGCTTGAGGTGTAATCACGGATAATTTTACCTTTAGACTGCAAGATAACTTTACGACCGAGTAAGTCAAGCGCCTGTACGCCAGTGGTACCTTCGTACATCGTCGCAATACGGGCATCACGAGCGATAAGCTCCATGCCCCATTCTTTGATATAGCCGTGACCACCGTAGATTTGCTGACCGTGTTTGGCCGCTTCAATACCAAGCTCCGTTAAAAAGCCTTTTAGGATAGGCGTATAAAAGCCCAATTTGTCATCCCATTTTTCAAACTCAGCGTCATCACCATTGGCAACGCCTTGAGACATTTTGTCGGCATAGCGCGCTGAGTGATAAATCATTGAGCGACCGCCTTCAGCAAAGGCTTTTTGGGTCAATAGCATACGGCGTACGTCGGCATGATGAATAATCGCATCAGCCACTTTTTCAGGGTCTTTCGTGCCTGATAGCGTACGCATAGAGCGACGGTCTTTAGCGTATGGTAGGGCGTTTTGGAAAGACAATTCAGTGTGCGCCAAACCTTGAATACCAGTACCGATACGAGCAGTGTTCATAAAGGTGAACATCGCTTTCAAGCCTTTATTTGGCTCACCAATTAAGTAACCAACTGCGTCATCGAAGTTTAAAACACAAGTTGACGATGAGCTGATACCCATTTTGTGCTCGATAGAGCCACAAACCACGCCATTACGCTCGCCAGATTCACCTTCAGCATTTGGCAAGAATTTTGGTACGATGAACAATGAGATACCGCGTGTGCCTTCTGGCGCATTTGGTAGACGAGCTAAAACGATATGGACGATATTGTCGGTTAAGTCATGCTCGCCACTTGAGATAAAAATCTTGGTACCGCTGATTTTATAAGTACCGTCATCTTGCGGGATGGCTTTTGATTTAACCTGACCCAAGTCAGTACCACACTGCGGCTCAGTCAAACACATGGTGCCCGACCACGTACCTTCAACCAATTTAGGTAAATAAATCGCTTTTTGCTCGTCGGTACCGTACTGTAGTAAGGTGTTGATACAACCAGTTGATAGGCCAGGATACATCGCCCAAGGCCAGTTAGCCGTACCCATCATTTCAGACTTAATAAGGTTGATTGACATCGGTAAGTTCATACCGCCGTACTCTTCAGGGTACGAAATACCTTGCCAGCCGCCTTCGACGAACTGGTCATAAGCTTCTTTAAAACCTTTAGGCGTAGTGACCACACCATTTTCAAAATGACAGCCTTCTTCATCCGCTGGCTGGTACAAAGGCGCTAAGATATTTTCAGCAAAGTCAGCAAAGTCAGCAAAGCCTTGCAAAATCATATCGACGGTTTCAGGATCGGCGTTTTCGCCATTGTCTAGGCTTTTATAATGCGTTTGATAGTCAAAAACATCATTTATCAAAAACTTGATATCACGCAAAGGTGCTTTGTAAGTTAACATAGTCGCTCTCTTTGATTATTTGGCTAGGATAGTTCGTTAGCATAGACTGTCGGCTCATTAATTGAGCCATGGTTCATGTAAACGGGAGTTTAATTATTTGAGATAAAGGCAGACAATATTACAGGTCGTTATCTAGGTTTATTAAGAACAGCTTGTCCATTTTGATAACCGTTAAGGCATCCTTGATAAAAAACAGCTGTCGTAGCATTGAGGTCAGTATAAATCTTCTATAGCCACAAATATACAACCGATAACTAATATTCATAATATATTAAAAAACATAAAAATTTAAGTTATAAATATAAATGGTTATTTATTTATAAACAGGCATCAATAAGTCCAGTTTTATAAACAACCATAGTTTTAGTACAGGTTGCAGCGTAAGTTTTAGTATAGACAGCGGGATAGACGCAAAACAACCGTTAAGTGTATGAGTTGCGTGCCCAAACAGAATAAAGGAACACAATTTATGAGCGCACCAAAGCGCAATTTAGCATACCAAACAGAGCAGAAAAAGACGCCAGTATTTTGGCTAATGGCAGTAGTTGGGCGGTTAAAAAAACTCATCGATGGTGAGCTTAACCATTTATTAACCGTAAACCGTAGCAAACGACCGTGGCACATGCCGATTATCGCTGCAATTACCATTAGTTTTCCGGTATTTGTCGGGGCGTACTTTGATGCTCTGCCGTCTGGTATTAAAGCGTCACTAGGAGCGATGGTTATTTTAAATACACCGTTAGCAGGTAAGCTGCCGTTTCGTTTGGTGACGGTGATGGCGTGGGGGTTTGCCATGTCGCTGTGTTTTGCGCTGGGCCTGATAGCGCAGCAAATTCCGCCATTAAAATTGCCGATATTTACCTTGATGGCGTTTGGTATTGTAATTTTTGGGCGCTACTATCGTCAACCGCCGCCCGCAGGTTTGTTTGTGATGATGGCGGGGGCGATTGCGCTATTTATCCCCCTGCCTTTAGAAGATGTCATGCCGGCCACAGGCTTGGTGATGCTCGGTAGTGGTTTTGCTTTGGTGATGGCGCTGCTATATTCGCTGTTTCTATTAGCGACGCGCCTAGCGACACCGACGCCGACCTATAGCTATGAGCCCGATACCATTACGGAGAGTGTGATTGTCGCCGGTTTTGTCAGTCTATCTTTAGTCATCGCGCTGAGCTTAAATTTATCAAATCCCTATTGGGCAGCAGTCAGCTGTTTTTTGATTATCCAAGGTATTCATTTGCGTACCATGTGGATTAAGCAAATCCATCGTTTGCTTGGCACCATGGTTGGCGTTGGGCTGGCGGGATGGATGCTGGCGTGGGGTTTGCCGATATGGGGTGTGGCACTGGCGATATTAAGCTTAATGCTGTGTATCGAAACCTTGGTCGACCGCCATTATGGCTTGGCGGTGATATTTATCACGCCGCTGACGATATTTATTGCCGAATATGGCAGTGGGTTGCCGTTTACTAAGCAAGCTTATCAAGAGGTCATTTTAGCGCGTTTGTTTGATACCATGATTGGCTGCGTGGTGGGGCTAAGCGGCGGGGTGGTGATGCATTCGACCGATTTACGCGTGCCGCTGCGCCGGATGGAGAATTGGCTGCTAGCGCGTTTTAGCTAAATTTTTTAGCAGATAAAAAGCTGTATGATTTCTATTCATATGGCTTTTTTAGTCGCGGTTTAAGCTGTTCATTCAATGTACTTATAAACTGTCGATGACTTGCGCAACATCGACTTTATGTTCTGTCCAACGCTCAAAACTTAACGCTGCCTGCCCGATAAGCATGCCATAACCGTCTGACGTTTGTGCGCCGCGCTTGGTAAAATGCTGCAAAAACGGCAGCTCACGTCCATACATCATATCGTAAGCATAATGGCCGTCTAGTTGGTCGCTAAGCGGCAGCGTATCGCCCGTTAGCCCAATCGAGGTAGCATTGATAATGATATCAAACTCACCGCTTAGCGTTTCAGTGCTACAGGTTTTAATCTGCTGCTTAGCAATTGTCTCACTTGCAGCGTTTAGATCAGTAACTAAATTTGTCGCTTTATTTAATGTACGATTGGCAAGGGTAAGCTCGCTGATACCCGCTTCAATCAATGGCAATATCACCCCGCGCGCCGCGCCGCCTGCGCCGATTATTGCCACACGCGCGCCCTTTAGCGGCCAATCTAAACTTGTCATGTGATTGACCAACCCTTGGCCATCGGTATTATCGCCATATATCGCCTCGGCTATCGGTGTGCCATTTTTTAACAACGTTTTATTGATCAACAAAGTATTAACAGCGCCTGCAACCTTAGCGTGTTCAGACAAGCCGCCACGCGCCGCGCAGCACTGATAAGCTACTTGCTTAAAGGGCACAGTCACGTTAGCACCAACGCCGCCGCCCTGAAAAAATGCCTCAATCACCGCAGTAAAGCTGGCTACATCATCAGGGCAATACTGGCGCTGATAGCTAATCTCTAAGCCTGTCTGCACAGCGAACTGCGTATGGATTTCAGGGGATTTGCTGTGGGCAATCGGATTGCCTATAACGATAAAATGCTGGGTCATAAAGGGTCCGCTGCTTGTAAAGGGTGAAATATAGGCAAAATCAACAGGTGAGAAGTTATCAATAAAAAAGTGGCCGTTTAATTATCTTATGCAATGTCATTTAATAAATCCTACTTATCATAGGGGATAACGTTAACTTTCACAAACCTATACTAAACCAACTAAGCTAAGCCAATTATGCTAAGTCAATAAAAGGGCTAAAAACGGAGCTGCTCATTAGCCAAATAAATCATGCCTTTATCTCGTGAGGTCTTTAACAAATCTGTACTCTGCCGGAGCGGTAAGTGTAAGGTAAAAGCTAGTCAAGTGTTAAGCAGTTGGGTAAACTAGGGAGCATGAAGATTTCAGTCGGCCTTGTGTTACGATGATTAAAAGGCAATATTTAACAATTTGACTGCTACCAAAGCCTATAACCAATAAGTTATATAACTATAAAAGTTTAACAGACATTTTTCGTTATCAGCGGCAGCAAACCCCGCTCGTTAATATCGTTTTTGGATCCCTTTAAAAGTGTGAGTACATTGCCCATGTGGAATAAAAGCCTACAGACCTTGATGGTCAGTACGATAATGACAGTTGGCGTGTCTTTGAGCGCCTGTAATAGCAATACAGAGAGTGATACTGCCGCCAAAGAAGCAGGCGCTGATAATAGCGAGCAGACCGCCGCTGAGACCTCCAAGGCAGAAAACCCCAATGCCAACGCTGATCTTGATGGCGCAACAGCTGCGCAAGGGACGCCAGTAAAATACGATATCGCCTCGTGGGGCACTGCCAAAGTAACCTCCTTAAGTATCGATGAGCTTAAAAAGATACAATCAGCCTTTGGTAAAGTGGTCAGCACCGACGAAAATAGCTTGGACTATGCCAGTAATCCGGCGTCCAAATATCGATTTATGCAGGATGATGCGCCGTATTTGGACCTGATTGATTCTGAAAAATACCTCGAGCTTGGCTGGTATTTTGCCAATCCAACCGACTCTGATAAAGAAAAAGAAATCAGTCAAAACCATGCCAAAAAAGCTTATCAACTGGCGCGTCAATTAATGGGCGATGAAGGCGGCAAGCTGGTCGCTGATATGCTCGGCGGTCAAATCGCCAAAAATAAAACCATCGGCGGTCAAAAAGTAGAGCTGGCAAAATGCGAGTTTTATAGCTGTATGCTAGTGATTAATAAATCTGCTGCTCAAACTGCTGATAAATAAGCGGGGCTGGCCTGAATGTCGCCCAATAGCTGGATATGTTTGCATCCGTCAAATGCTACACAGACCACGGTATCGTTAGACAATCGCGGGTTGGCATACGGTGATGGTTTTTTTACCACTATGGGCGTCATCGATGGGCAGATACTGTGGTTGGACTATCATCAGCAGCGCCTTGTCTCGCATGCGGTAGCCTTGCAACTTCAGCTGGACAGTTTTTCATTATTAACGGTGTTAAAAACACATGCCAAGCAATTACAGCAAGGTATGCTAAAACTTATAATCACGCGCGCCGAGCAAGAAGTCCGTGGTTATGGTTATACACCAAATATTGGTGGCGGCAGTGCGTGCGAAATTTGGCTTAAATCCTCACCAATGGCCATTACTACCGCACGATCGCTGCCACTCGCTAATAATCAATTCCTCCCGCTACAACCTACCGCGAGCGCCATTTGCTTATCCTCTCAAATTGCTTGTTTGCCGCCAACACTTGCTGGACTTAAAAGCTTAAATCGCCTCGATAATGTGCTGGCAAGTGGCGAGCTGCAAGCTATCAAAGCTAAGACATTGGCAGGCACTATCAAGCCAAGCATCGCTGAAGGTCTGCTACGCGATATGAGCGGGCGCTGGGTTGAGGGCACGATGAGTAATGTGTTTTATCAATTAGTAGAAGCGCCAGTCGCAAAATCGTCCAATCCTCCACACTCTCAAAATAACAGCAGCAGCAACTATTTAACCCAAGGTCAATGGTATACGCCATCGATGGCGCAATCGGGCGTTGCTGGAGTGATGCGGCAAGTGATTATCGATACATTATCGACTAGTGAAAATCCCGTCATTATCCGGTCATTACAAGATGAGGATTTACCTCATTTAAGCCAGCTATTCTTTTGCAATGCGCTGCGCGGTATTATGCCCATGAGTAGTCTGAGGTTACTCTCGGGTGAAGTGATGGGTTTTGAAGCGAGTTAACCGTATTTAAAGAATGTTAAATTTGGTGTCAATTAAGTTATCAGGGTATAAAACAACGTCTTCATTGCGATACAGTTCTTGCGCTTTTAATAGTGCTCCTTGTTCGTCCTCTGCGCTAATTTTTACGAGGTTACTTAGCGTCTCGACAACCTCTATCTGAAAGACTTTTTCCATATTCTTATCGTTTTTCATCATCACCCTTCCCAATACCTGCTTATCAAAATTTCTTTAGGATTTATATTTACTAGGTTAGCAAAGGCGTTTAAAAAGAAGTGATCGTCTTTTGTGACAAAGACTTGTGCGCTCAGGCAAATCGATCAATGATATTTTCTCAATCATAAAGGTTCAATAGCGCCTTTTAAAGGGAGAGATATCGATGCGTCCAATTTATGAAGAAAGCAGAATTCCAATACAAATTCGTCGCTTGATGGTTTTTGATGAAATTTGCAAATTAGCAAAAGAACAACCTGATGAAATTATTTACTTATCGCCTTATACCCAATTATCGCTCGGCGTTATGTATTTAAAAGACTTCAAAAAATTTATTGCCTTTGGCGGTGTGTTTGAGTATGCAGAAACACAAGAAGAAGTTATCGAGCAACGTATTAAAGTCTTTCCTAACGATGAACCAGTAAGGCGTGCGCTAACGGTCAATTTGAAGCAGTTTACTAAGCCTGCTCGCACATCTTTGCAGCTAGTATGGCATTGGAATAACTATGTTAAAAATAGAATGCACGCTTATGTAGATTATCGAGAAGAGCACTTTTTTAAAATAAATGATGAAATTGATTGGGAGTATCCGCCGCATAAGTTTCATGACCGTTTAGTTGCAACGGCACGTTTACCATTATGGGACGATAAGGATGAGTTGATAGCTGATGCCTATCGCGATAAGAAAGGGCAACCGAGAGCTGAGCGTTATAATGAAAAGCGCTTAATATAATTTGCGATAGTGCCCACGACCAGTAAATTCAATAATGCCTTTATCGCGTAACACTTGTAGCTGCTGACGGATTTTATCTTTAACATGGTTATTTTCGGGATGTTTGAGTTTTAATAAGTTGGCAAACGCATAAACTTGATTGAGAGAAAAGTCAGTATCCAGTCTATCGATACATTGCCAAATATCCAATGTCCAACCACGCGAAGCAATAGTTTGCTCACGTAAAAACAAGGTTTTTTGAAAGTGCTTGGTGACATTATCGCGTGGTATGACTTGCTGGTCTTTGACCAAAAACACTTTCCCCGATTCGGGCACTTTACGCAAATCAATATTGCAGCCGACCCAACCAGCACGTTTGGCAGTGATGGATAACGGCTTGCGTTTAATAATCATGTCCGGTTTAAAAACTGTTTGGGGATGATTAAAAAGTTATTCACCCTATATTCTGGCGAGTAGGTCAAAAAGAAAAAGCTGGGATTATCCTCGCTATTGATACGCTCAATCATAGTGGCATAAGCACCGTCATTAATCAGGTGGCTCAGTTTTGCCTTTTTACTTTTTAGCTCATATTCCTCGCTACAATGTGCGCAATAAAAATCAGCGACAGGTTGGTTATTGGCAAATTCAACTAAGGGTTCGGTATTGCAACGGGGGCAATAACTTTGCTTAGCGACCCAATCTTCACTGAGCACACGAATTTTTTGCGATTCAGATGAATAGTTTTTGGCAAGACTTTGATTGAAATTAAGGTTCATAGCCGATTTTTTTATTAAAGGAAAAATTCAAAGTGATAAATAAGCAATATGAGTATTAAGCCATATAATTTACTCTAACCACCAAGTTAATCGATAAGCTAAGCAAATACCATTGAAAATCGCCCAGTTCAGTGCTAAATTCTAGCAAACTTCTGCCTCGCGAGTTGCCATGAGCAAGCCAACACCTGAAATACCACCTAAACGCCCTGATGAGTCGCCAAAAAATGACCATGACGACGCGCCGGAGCAGCCTGTCGAGACGACGGCGCTGGATAAAAAACCTATCATTGACGACGTTAGCGCAGAGGAAGTACCGGCGACGGATATCTCACTCATTAGCGGTGGCACTAAACCGCGCCACTATAAAGCTGATAATCCATCGTTTTTTATGCAGCGTGGTTATCAGGTGTTATTGGTACTTGGACTGATTGCCGCGTTTTTTTTGGTGATGGTGTATCAGACGCTGTTTGGCCGTATTGAGCAGCCGCAGCAGATGGTGACGATTGAATCGGGTCAGACGTATTATGGGCTATTGCCGCAGTGGCAGCAGCAAATACCGCTGTTTTCTGCCACGATTGCCAAGCTTTATATGAAAACGCAAATCGATGGCCCATTGCATGCCGGTATTTATCAATTACCAGAAAACCCTACCTTTGCTGAAGCCTTAGAAGTATTGGGGCAAGGGGTAAAAGCGGCGATGGTCAAGGTACAGATTATCGAAGGCAAAACCTCAAAAGATTTATATCAGGCGCTACGAGATAATAAAGGCATCAAAAAAGAAGTACTGACGGCGGATAGCACGAATGCCAGCATCGCACAGGCGTTGGATTTGGTTGGCATCTTGCCAGATTCGGTGATCAATAGTAATGATGCTATCGTCAATCACAATCTTGAAGGCTGGTTTGCGCCTGATACGTATTATTATGGCGAAGGCAGCACCGATAAGCAGGTATTGACCGATTTGTATAAGCGTCAGCAGCAAGCATTGACCAAAGCGTGGGAAAATCGCGACCCTGATCTGCCTTATGACAGTCCGTATGAAGCGCTGGTGATGGCATCGATTATCGAAAAAGAAACCAGCGTGGCAGAAGAGCGTCCTTTAGTCTCGGCAGTATTTAGCAATCGTTTGAATAAAAATATGCGCTTGCAAACCGATCCGACCATTATTTATGGGATGGGTAGCCGTTATGAAGGCAATATTCGCCGTCAAGACATCGATGAAAAGACCGCTTATAACACCTATCAAATCGATGGTTTGCCGCCAACGCCAATCGCGCTGCCATCTGCGGCCTCGATTGAAGCGACTTTGCATCCCGCCGATAGCGAAGCGTTATATTTTGTGGCGACCGGTAACGGCGGGCACAAATTTACCAATAGCTTAAATGAGCATAACCAAGCGGTCAAAGAATATCTCAGCGTCATGCGTCAGAAAAAAGCACAAACACCGCCGCCGTAATTTAATCCTTTATCTTTTCTAAAAACCTATCGTGTACTGAGCGTTATGTCTTTATATAGCTATTTATATAACTATCTATCTAATTGCATAACGTTCATCAATGACATAAGGTCATATCATGTCAGCATCCCTACTAGATAAATCAGTGCAAGAAAAATCAGCGCAAATAAATTCGCCTAAACATTATATAAATACAGCGTCCAATCAAGGGCGCTTTATTAGCTTTGAAGGTACTGAAGGCGTTGGCAAGACCACCGCTATCGAGCAGCTTTGCAATCAGCTACAAGCAAAAGGCATTGACTATCTGCGTACCCGGGAGCCGGGCGGTAGTCCGTTTGCTGAGCAGCTGCGTGCTATTTTATTAGACCCGGATACCAAAATTAATGATGATACTGAGCTGCTACTGATGTTTGCCGCGCGCTGTGACCATTTGCAGCAAGTGATTTTGCCTGCACTGCAATGCGGTACGTGGGTAATATGTGATCGCTTCACCGATTCGACCGTTGCCTATCAAGGCTTTGGACGCGCGCATGGTGATAATGCTGTACGTGCTAAAATTGCTATGCTTATCGAGCAGTTTGTCAAAGAGTTGCCAGAGCTGACCTTGTGGTTGGATTTGCCAGTATTAGAAGGCATGGCGCGCGCCAATAAACGCAGCGCTGCTGACCGTTTTGAGCAGCAAGCGACGGAGTTTTTTACTCGAGTACATCAAGGGTTTAGTGTCCTTGCCAGCGAGCAACCGGAGCGTATCCAGCGTATTGATGCGTCAGGCAGTGCCGAAGACGTTAGCGAGCGTATTTGGCAGGCGGTGCAGGAAAAATTTGCATTAGTGTAATGTTGTTTTGAAGCTGTCATTTCTACTTTATATTATCCAAAAAAAAGCCCCAACTGCGCAGTTGGGGCTTTTATCGTTTATGGAAAATATTAAAAAGATAACTCTACTCTTTATCTATATCCATGCTGTCAACGTTATCAAGGCTGTCACCGCTAGAATCCGGTAAACGATTGGGGTCAAGCGTGCCTTTTTTGGTTTTTGGTGCGCTGCCATTACCATTGGTACTGCTAGAGGTTTTGGTTTTCGAAGTTGCGGTCGAATTATCCGACATGACACCTTTATTTATAGCATTGGTAGAACCATTAGGAGCAGTAGCATCAGGCTCTGTTGTTTGCACGTTATCTTTCTTAACAGTCGTGCTTGATACCTGAGTTTTATTAGGCATATCAATAACGCTATTGGCCTGTTTGTCTTGTGCCTTTTCTGACTCGGAGGCTTCTGCTACATTGGCTTCTTTAGCAGTGGTTGCTGCAGTCTCTGACGTAGTTGTGTCATCACTAGCATCGGTCAGTTCTATACCTTTACGCTTTTCAGGCGCTTTTGAGCTGGACTCAAAGCTAGCATCTGCAGCCGCGCGGGCCTGCTCTTGTTTTGCCGTTACATCGACCGCTTTTGGTTGCACTTCATCATCGACGACCAATGAAATCAGCTTACGATCACGCGGCACCACCCCATCGAAATTATCGGTAATCACGTGCAGTTTACCTTCTTTATCGACGGTATAAAGCGGCACAAATTGCTTATTATCGGCTTTGTATTGCTCAAAGCTATAGCTGTCGGTGATATTAGTGATTTTGATACGCGCTTTTTTCGACAGCATACTGGCAAGCTTGGCATAAGTCACATCTTTACCAAACAACCACTGCGAATGGAAGTTGCCCTGCTTATCATCGCGCTCACTTTTGACCTTTTCATCACTGAATTTAAGGCGATAGATTTTACGCTCGCCAAACTCATGACGGTAATGAATTTCAGACAAGGTATTCATTTCCCTGTCGGTACTCATGGCAAACAGACGCCCAATACCGATAAGGTCTAAGTGATGGTCGGCATGGTCAGAGATAGGATTACCAAAGTAAGTACGCAAACCACTCATACGAGCTTTGGCGATATTGGTATAGTTATTATGGGCGACGATGACATCAAAACCTTGGTCTTTTAAAGACGTCGCTACCAATAAAGCGATAGGGTTGGAGCCAACGACTAAGATACCGTTGGTTTCAGGCTCACGGACGCCCAAGAAATTACCAACCATTTTTGCGCCCAAACCTTGAATCATTACTGTGCCGATAATGACGAGGAAAACCAAAGGTACGAGCAGCTCAACGCCTTGAATATCATACTCTTGCAAGCGAATGGCAAAAAGCGATGAGATTGCAGCGGCAACGATACCGCGCGGCCCAATCCAGCTAATCATTAGCTTTTCATTGGTTTTTAGATTGGAGCCGATAGACGATGCCCAAACAGACAAAGGACGCGCGACAAACATCACAATCGCGAGCAACACCAAGCCTGCAAAACCAACGCTAAGCAAGCTTGCAAGCTCAACGCGAGCCGCAAGAATGATAAATAATACCGATACCAATAAAATGGTCAGCGATTCATTAAACTCTAAAATCGTCTCCCGCGGGAATTTTGGCCAGTTAGCCAGCGCCACGCCAAGGACGGTGACCGTTAATAAGCCGGACTCGTGCTCTAAATGGTTGGAGATAGAAAACAGGAGCAGTACAAAAGCTAAGGTAAAGACATTACGTAAAAACTCAGGAATCATATGGCGGCGCATTAAAAACGCCAATAACCACGCGCCCGCTAAGCCCATGGCCACTGCCAATACTACAATTTTGGCAAACAGTAAGATACTACTGGCTTCGCCGCCTGAAATGATATATTCATAGACCAAAACCACTGCAATCGCGCCGATAGGGTCAATGATGATACCTTCCCATTTCAAAATGTTAGAAATGGTTTTATTCGGACGCACGCTGCGCAGTAACGGCATAATGACCGTAGGGCCAGTCACACAAACCAGCGCACCAAATAGCAAAGCAATCAAAGGGTCGACATCAAACAACAGGTAAGTCGATAGCGCCACAATGACAATGGTAATAAGGACACCGACTGACACCAGCATCTGTACCACAGAGCCGTGCTGCTTAATCTCATCAAACTCTAAAGTCAGCGAGCCTTCAAATAAAATAATCGCCACCCCCAATGAGATAAACGGGAACATCAGCTCGCCGAGTACCAAATCTGGGTCAAAAGCGCCCAATATCGGGCCAACAATAATACCAATCAGTAATAAAAACAAAATGGACGGTTGCTTTAAATACCAAGCCAACCATTGGGCGGCAATACCGAGCCCAACCACGCCGGATAACAATAAGGCGGTATCCATAAATTAATCCTTTTATAATCTTGTCATATTTTATATCTATTCAGGCGCACTACCAGCGCTGCTAGCGTAAGCCGCAGCAAAAGTCGTCTAAATATAGTGTTGCAATATCTGTCACCGCTGAGCGCTAAATCTAGCGCTTGTTAATAAAAGCATCAACCACACTATAAACAAAGCACAAGTAATCAAAGCACAAGTGAGGTTGGCTATCAGTACGATATCGCCGTAAAGACAAAAGCTTTTTAGATCCCCTAAGCAGAATCTAAAAAGCAAAAGATGAAAAAATAAGCTGATGATCGCCAATTTGCTAAAATAACGACCTACAAAAATTAACTTTTGTTTGCCATATAAATTATTTGGCTTGTTATCATAACATGGTTTTATTTGACGTATTCTAGAGCAATCTTTGCGCCACTTGATTCTCAGCTAAGAACGCTTATTAAAGGGAGTAGTGCTGGCATGTTAGCAATAAGGCTATCTTTATGATAGAAAAGATAAAGTTTTATACCATAAGTCGAAAATGGACGGTAAACTAACAAGCATTCTTCTTTGCAAGTTTGCATTTCCCAAAGTTTATGATGAACGCAGATAACAAAAGCAAGCGGTAAAATCTCTCAGCCAGCAATGCAAAGACTAATATAAAAATCAATTTTTAAATGTTAGCTTTAGAGATTAGCGTAAGAGTAAACTGAGCGATTATCAGCATAATATATAAATAAGACGCCAGAATTATTATTCATAACGGTCCTATTCAAACCGTTTATAACAATTATAAAGACCCATTATATGGAGGGTAACATGCCTAAAAATATGTCTAAAACGTCGAATACAGCCAATTTGAGCCGTTGGTTACAGCAGAGCGCGTTGGCCATAGCGGTAGCCACTACTATGGCGGCAGGTATCAACATCGCGACCGTGCCAACTGCCCAAGCGGCTGTTACCACCGCAGATTTTTCGGGCTTGGTACAGCAAGTCACGCCAGCGGTCGCGCGGGTAAACGTCACCAAAACTGTCAGCGAGGCGGAGCTTGCTAAAGCCCAAACGGCTGAGCTATTGCGTAAGTTTTTTGGCGATCGTTTGCATATTCCTGACCAAGCAGCGACGCCCGCGATTGAACATGCCTATGGCACTGCATTTTTTGTCACCCGTGATGGTTATATGCTGACCAATCATCATGTGGTGGCAGGTGCGGACAAAATTACTGTGACGCTCAATGACAGAAGCGAGCTTGATGCCAAATTGGTTGGCAGTGATGAGCGCTCAGACGTGGCGGTGCTCAAGGTCACGGGGCGTCAATTCCCTGCCTTGCCAATCGGCGATTCTAACGCGCTAAAAGTAGGGGAGCCGGTATTAGCGATTGGCTCGCCTTTTGGTTTTGATTATTCGGCATCAGCGGGTATTGTTAGTGCCAAATCGCGTAATTTTTCCCGTGAGACCAGTGTGCCCTTTATTCAAACTGACGTGGCATTAAACCCGGGTAACTCTGGCGGTCCACTATTTAATCAGCGCGGTGAAGTAATTGGTATCAACTCGCGTATTTTTAGTGGTACGGGCGGCTATATGGGTCTGTCATTCTCTATCCCGATTGATGCGGCGATGGATATTTATGAGCAGTTAAAAGATAACGGTGAAGTTGCGCGCGCCTATCTAGGTATTTTTCCGCAAGATATCGACCGTAATTTAGCCGAAGCTTATAATTTAGCGCGTCCGCAAGGGGCATTATTGACGCGCGTTTCACCAGACTCACCGGCGCAAAAAGCGGGGCTAAAGCCAGGCGATATTATTTTAAAATACAATGATGTCTTAATTATGGAAGCCTCTGATTTATTAAACCTGATTAATCGAGCGCGGCCTGACGATATCTTTCGCGTTCAGATTCAGCGTGACGGTAAACAAGCTATCATAACCGGCAAGCTTAGTAATGCTTCCAATGCTATGCAATCGCAAACCGGCGCACAGCAAGCCAACGGCATCAGCTTGGGACTGGCGCTGCGCAATTTAACGCCAGAGGAGCAAATAGAGCTGGCTGCTGATAATAAGACCGGCGTGCTGGTCACCGCTATTGAGCCGACGGGACTCGCGGCGCGCTCGGGTATACTGGCAGGCGACGTTATCACCAATTTGCACCAAAAACCGATTAAAACGGTCAATGATTTTTCTAGCGCCGTGGCATCATTGCCCGAAAAAGGCGTGGTGACGATTGAGATAGTGCGTCAGGGCATCCCAGGTATCATTGGTTTGCGCATTGAATAGCAAAGGATAGCGTGCGTGATTAGCAGCGTTATGAATCGGCTGTCTTTATTGACAGTAATACATATCGTCCGACCATTGCTATGTTGACGATTCGTTAAAATACCTAAAAAGGTTTTATCGCTGCTAACTAGTTACGCTACACTAAGCAATTGCACTACGCTAACTATTTAGTTTTCAGGCTTATTTTTTAGGCTAAATAGAGTCGCGCTTAGCATTATAATAGATTGCTAATTTTTCGCTTTATAGAAGTGTTAAGCATGAATTGTTTGATAGCGATGAAGGCAAAATATGCTACACTAGCAGGCGTTTTTATGGCTTGCAGTCAATCAAGTGGCGGCAGCTAAATAGCGTCAATCACGTTAGCATAATAAATACACAGTATAAACATCACGCAAGGTCTTGCCCTGACGTTATTTTATCAAACGTTCAGCTCCGTAGAGCTGATAGGCACACTTGCAAACGACTTATCATGTGATAGCTTTAATAAAAGCTAGGATATACAGGCACGGTTATGAGCACAGCATACGACGATATTAAAACCCGACTACAAGGCTCAATGGTAGCCTTGGTAACGCCCATGCATCCTGACGGCACGGTCGATTATAAACGTCTGGCAGACCTCATAGATTGGCAGATTGAGCAAGGTACGCATTGCTTGGTTGCTGTTGGCACCACTGGCGAATCGGCCACTTTATCAATGCAAGAGCACAGCGATGTGATTCGTTACTTTGTCCAGCATGTCAAAGGTCGCGTACCTGTGATTGCAGGCACTGGTGCAAACAATACGATGGAAGCCATTAAACTAACCCAAGATGCCGCCGAAGCAGGTGCTGATTGTGCGTTATTGGTCGCCCCTTATTATAATAAGCCGCCACAAGAAGGCTTGTTTCAGCATTATAAGGCCATCGCTGAAGCGGTAAAAATCCCGCAGATGCTTTATAACGTACCGGGACGTACCGTTGTAGATATCGCCCAAGAAACCGTTGAACGCCTCGCTGATATTGACAATATCGTTGCTATTAAAGACGCCACAGGTTCGGCTGTTCGCGGTGAGCAACTGATCAGATCCGTTGGCGACAGAATGGTGGTGTTATCTGGTGACGATAGTACAGCTCTTGAGCTGATGCAGTTTGGCGGTAAAGGCAATATTTCGGTGACGGCTAACGTGGCACCAAAAGCTATGAGTGAGACTTTTAGCGCTGGCCTGCGTGGAGATTTTGATGCCGCTCATAAAGTTCATGACGTGGTCAAGCACTTACACCGTGACTTATTTATCGAATCAAGCCCTATTCCTGTTAAATATGCGCTGCATAAAATGGGCATGATAGATACCGGTATTCGTTTGCCGTTGGTATGGTTGGCTAAAAAGCACCATGCGACCATTGATGAAGCTCTAATCCGTGCAAATTTACTTTAGGTTTTTATAAATTTAATAAACATACCGCTTATAGTGGCTCTATAGGTTTCGACTATTAAGTAAAAAAGTTAGACATAGTAAAACTATAAACGCTTTGCCTACATACGCACCAAATAAGCAATAACTGCTAACTCAGAGAGATAATATGATGACAGTATCATCAAACCCTGCAAAAATATTCCCGATGCTAATGACCGTGGTTTTGGGTAGTACGTTAGTGTTGAGCGGCTGCCAAGCGACAAAAGGTCTGTTTGGTAAGCGCGATAATGGTAGCCTTGAATATCAGCAAAGCAAAAAACTGGCACCATTAGAATTGCCAGCGGCGCAAGAAACAGCGCCATTTGTGCCGTTATACCCAACGCCTAATGCCGGTGCTAATACCTTGAAACTAGAAAATGAGTCAGGTAAACAATATCAGCTGCCAAGACCTCAGCGTACGGTTGCTGCGACCCAAGCAGCAGAATAAACCCCTTTTTATCCCTATCTATACCGCTGGTCTTTTATTATGGTTAAGCAGGTTTGTTTTATACCTAAATACAAATGGCTTGGCGGTCACTGCGCGTTTTTACCACATAAGCTTGAACGAACAGGAACTCCCTCATGCAAAAGCAACAACTGCTCTATAAAGGCAAAGCCAAGTCTGTTTATGAAACAGAAGACCATGATCTGCTGATTTTACACTTCCGCGACGATACCTCCGCACTCGATGGTAAGCGTATCGAACAGCTTGCTCGTAAAGGCGTGGTGAATAACCGCTTTAACGCCTTTATCATGCAAAAACTGGCTGACGCTGGTATCGAAACCCATTTTGAAAAGCAGTTGTCAGACGATGAAGTGCTGGTCAAGCGTTTAGACATGATTCCGGTTGAATGCGTGGTGCGTAATTTTGCTGCGGGCAGTTTGGTACGTCGCTTAGGTTTAGAGGAAGGTCAAGCATTAACGCCGCCTACTTATGAGCTGTTTTATAAAGACGATGCGCTTGGCGATCCGATGGTCAATGAGTCCATCTCTATCTCGCTTGGTTGGGCAACTGAAGCTCAATTGGCGAAAATGAAAGAGCTCAGTCACCAAGTAAACGAAGTGCTAAAAGAGCTGTTTGATGCTGGCGATTTAATACTGGTAGATTTTAAACTTGAATTTGGCGTATTCCATGATCGTATCGTTCTAGGTGATGAGTTCTCGCCTGATGGCTGCCGTATCTGGGATAAAGCGACCAAGAAAAAGCTCGATAAAGACCGTTTCCGTCAATCATTGGGTGATGTGATTGAAGGCTATGAAGAAGTAGCAAAACGTATCGGTGTGCCGTTAAACTAGAAATATAAAATATTTAAAAAATAAAAAACTGAGCCATGCGCTCAGTTTTTTTATGGGGATAAGCATTTTAAAAACCGTTATGTTAAAGATTGCTATGTTATTTGTCTTTACGCGCTTCTTTAATTTTTTTAGCAGCCATTTCCATCGCATCGGCAGCTTTGTCCGCTAATGTGCCAACCACTTCTTTAGCTTTAGTGGTAGCGGTGTCCTTTAAAGAAGATTCTTTGTCGTCGCTAGATTTAGAGTCATCATCTTTACTGTCTTTCTTGTCAGAATCATCGCCATTTTTACGGTCAGTTTTGGCGTCTGAATTATCGTCTTTTTTGGCACCGCTATTGTTTTTATCAGACGATTTATCATTATCGCTATCTTTACTATCGTTCTTGTCCGATGTTTTATCATCTTTTTTGTCATTAGCATGATCTTGATTAGATGACTTATCGTCTTTGCTGTCTTTATTCTGTGACTGACTATTTTGCTTGTCGTTTTTAGTGTCATCGTCTGTCTTAGACTGACTATCTTTTGAGGCGTTATCTTTTGAGGCGTTGTCCTTTGAATCCTGATTTACGTTGTTTTGAGAAGCACTATTGTCGCTGTTATCTTTCATCGCTGCGTTTTTATTCGTATCTTTTTCGCTAGCATTTTTATTGCTATCGTTATGGTGCTGCTTATCATTGTTAGTATTAGAGTTAGTCATTGTTATATCCTTTTGATTGTATTTTTTAGTGTTGGATGTTTTTAGTTTTTTAACTGTAAAATTGATTGGCGAGTTTTAAGCTTACTATTAGAATGAGTTAACTGTCTGTATAGCAACAGTTGCAATAGGTAATAAGGTCTAACGCTTAGCCGCTTTGAGTGGTTTTTTATGCTAAATTTATATCGTCAATATAAACGCCGCTATAAAAAAGGTTATCTTTGATGTCATTATACAAATTGCCTTATATACAACCCTCCGTTTTAGAACCTAGCTGGTTTGTACGCCCGACCTGCGTGGTAGCGGCAGATTTAATTGGCAAAGTTTTATGTCGACAGCTAACCGATAGTGAAGGCAAGCAAAAAATCCTGCGTATGCGTATCTCAGAAACTGAAGCCTACATTGGAGAGGGTGATGCCGCCTGTCATGCGCACGCCGGTACTCGTACTGTGCGTACTGAGATTATGTATAGCCAAGGCGGCGTGTTTTACGTTTATCTGACTTATGGTATCCATCATATGCTCAATTTGGTCAGTGGGCCGGCAGAGTCGCCAGAAGCGGTATTAATACGCGCAGGGTTTTTGACAGACGATAGCGCGCGCTTAATCGACGAGCAATTACTGAGCGCAGATAAACAGCTAACCGATCCCAAGCAATTTGCAGGTCCTGGCAAGCTAACCAAACGGCTGCAAATTGACCGCGAGTTATATGGTGCGCCTATCATGCCTGCGTCAGGGCTTTGGGTCGAAGACGACGGCTGTCAGCCGCCAGTATCGCTGCGCCCACGTATTGGCATTGATTATGCGGGCACGGCGAAAGATTGGTTACTGCGCTATGTTTGGACCGACCATCCTTCACTGTCCAAAAAATAGCCAATCTAGAGTTGTTACTAATTTTTTAAAGAGCATGAAAGGGGTAAGCAATGTATAAATTGACAGTTTTTATTCCCAATGAAGCGCTAGAGCAAGTAAAGACTGCCTTATTTACGGCTGGTGCTGGAAAAATTGGTGATTATGAGCAGTGCTGCTGGCAAGTTAAAGGAACAGGGCAGTTTATGCCGTTAGCAGGCAGTCAGCCGCATATTGGCACGCAGGATACACTTGAAACGGTCGAAGAATGGTGCGTGGAGATGGTGGTAGCCGACGCCTATATTAAGCCAGTGATTGAAGCATTAAAGCAGACGCATCCTTATGAAACGCCTGCTTATGATGTGATTGAGGTATTGGACTTTTAAGATCTTAAATTTATTATCAGAAATTATCAGTCTTCTTTGATTTTAATCACGTTGTAGCTTGGATAATCAAGCTCGATTTTATAGTCTTTACTGCCGCGGCGAGCTTTTACTTTTATTTTACTGTCGCCTTTTTTATATCTGACGTCTTTGACCCGATAACCCATATTGCTAACCTGATTGGCCGCGCGCTGCTCGATAGCAGGCTGATAAAGTTCTTTATCAATAGACTTGATGGTTTTCTTGTGTTTCTTATAGATTTTAGTATCTTTGTAAATGTCTTCATAAAGGTCGCCATAAGCATTGTAGCCGGGCGCGGTGACGCAGCCAGTCGTTATGGACAGTAACGCGGCAATCATACTGCTCGCCGCCGTGGTTTTTAATAACGTATATTTTTTCATAATATTCTCTCATGCTATGCTATTAAAGGTATTGGTAGCTCGTCTATATAAGCAAGGTTCTATGCTAAAAACGACACAATAAAAAAATGGTCAACTAAACCAAGGGCTGGCTTATTTGACCAAGGGCATCAAGTCATCAACGATGCCAAAATCTTATCTGTACGTACAAGGCGTGTTCTTAATTGAATCGTACTCATCTAAAATAGCTAAATTTTGTCAAACGTCGTCAAATAACGAGAGCACAGACCCAAAAACCCAAACGCCTAGCCATTAGGCGCTATGCGCTATTTCTATAAATTGTTGAGAGGTTAAGTTACTTGTAGCGATAATGGTTATTATTATAGCGACCATTATTGTTGTAGCGGCTATTATCTTTTTTATGCTTACCGTTTTTATTTTTGTGATGACCGTTTTTATTCTTATGTTTGCCTTTTTTGCTATCGTGGTGAGCATGATTGACTTTATGGCCGCCATTATTATAACGACCATTATTGTTATACTTGCCGTTACCCTGATACGGACCGTTTGGGTAATAAACTCTTTGACCATCATGTCTTGGCGTGACGGTACAACCAAAGGTAGTGCCCAATAAAGCAAGCACAATACCAGCAGAAAAAGCGGTTTTTAAAGTTGAGAAGCTTAATATCTTCATAATGAATATTCCTATTATCTTATTAATTCCTATTACTTATCAGTAATGTGGCGATTACTGGTATTTAATTACTGATCTTAATGTTGCACTACCACAATAACGTTGCATAAGAAAAGCTAACGTATAAAAATGGACTGTTTAAAGATTAGTCTTTTTTAATCTTAATCACATTCAAGTTTGGATAGTCAAGAAAAATCTCATATTCTTGTGAGCCACGTTTGGCTTCTATCTCAAATACGCCGCGATTGTTTTTTTCATCAAGCTCGATATCTTTGACTCGATATCCCATGCCTTCAACTTTACTGATAGCACGTCGTTTGATCGCAGGGTAACGTGCTTCTCTTTTGATTCTATCTTCAACATCGTCATTTTTATAACGTTTGTCATTGTTGTATTTACCATTATAGCCATTGTTATTATGGTTTTTATCTTGCCAAATGTTTGACCAATCACTCTTACTTGAGCTGATAAGTTTTAGACCAGGGTAAGTATATTTAAGGATATAAGGCTGATTGTTCTTTTTAGCGTACGCAGTAATGGATTGATTACCACGATGAGTATCAGGTTTGATATCCATTACTTGGTAGCCTTTACTACGTAAATTTTGGCGAAGCTGTTGACTGACACGCCCAAAATTATTATTGCCATATTTGCCATCTTGATAAATTGGAGTATGACCATAATTTGGGCTTGCTACTGCACAACTCGCTGTAGCTCCTATTAACGTAACGGCAAGACCAGCAGATATGGCTGTCTTAAATGATAAAGGTTTTAGAATTCGCATGATGGAACCTCTTAAGGTATAAACTGGCTAAAAAAATAGTTTTTTGCTAGGAATTTTGTTTCTAGAAAATAAACAACAACGCTGAAATATGAGATATTACAAAAATTTATTTGAATTTTATAAATTATTATTCGTTAATAACGTTGTTTTTGAAATATTTTCTTACATAACTATAGTAATACTTAAAACTTATCAACACATGTCGTGGGTGTTAATAAGTTGTAAATTTTGCAAATAATTGCGTAAGCATTCGCTACTTTGAGTGACTAAGGTGTTGCTTATGACCACGAACATCGCTAACACTTATATATATATTATTTACTAAATTTTTATTATTGAAAATAAAGCCTTACGAATCAATATTTTATATTTAATCTGTAGTTATAGATAAGCGCTTGTAAGCATATGCTTACAGGCAATGACGCTTACGCGACTTAACACTAGGTCAATATTTTGACACTATACACACACGGCATAAGGGAATGTGACTCAAGGATTGAGTTAACCGTATTAAGGATAATAATTCAATTATTAGCATCAGGATGATAATGATAATTGAAGTATGGACACATGACCCGTGTTGCAGGCAGTGAATGCCAGTAATAGCAAGAAGTAATGGGCAGGATGCCCGACTGTCACAATATGCTTAATGTCTTGCAAGGATGCATGATTAGAGTCGTGATAGGTAACATGGATGGTTAACAATAAAACCGCATAACAATTAATTGCTATGCGGTTTTATTGTATCTGGCGCTTATGCCTATACTAAATTGTCCTTAGCTAATAAGAGCCCATCCCAGATTCTGTGTAACTGCCATTTAGATTAAATGCTTACTAATGCGATCATCAAACATAATCATAAAGCGATTAAGGGCAGACGTCCAGTTACGGATCGGCATCGACCACTTTTTAGAGGCCTGCTGAGTTGCTAGGTACACCACTTTGAATGCTGCCTGATCAGACGGGAAGACCTTACGCTTATTCACCGCTGTCCGAATCACACTGTTTAGCGACTCTATCGCATTGGTGGTATAGATCACTCTTCTGATGTCTTTAGGATAACCAAAGAACACCGTTAAGCCCTCCCAGTTATTGCGCCAAGACTTGATGACATGCGGGTACTCTTTGCCCCATACTTCATCAAAGTGCTCAAGGTTGGCCTCTGCCATCTCAAGCGTATCAGCACCGTAGATGGCCTTTAAATCAGCTGCTACGGCCTTCTTGTCCGTCCAAGGTACGAACTTCATCGAATAGCGCACCATATGCACGATACACAGCTGAACCTGAGCGTTAGGGTAGACCGTATTAATGGCATCAGGGAAGCCTTTTAGGCCGTCTACACAGGCAATAAGAATATCTTGAACCCCGCGGTTTTGTAGCTCAGTGAGAACACCAAGCCAGAATTTAGCGCCCTCGTTCTCTGATAGCCACATGCCAAGCAGCTCTTTTTTACCATCAAGAGCAACGCCTAAGGCCAGATAGATAGCTTTGTTGATGATCTGCTTGTCCTGACGAACTTTGACGACAATGCAGTCTAAGTAGACGATAGGATAAACACTGCTCAGCGGCCGGTTCTGCCAAGCGGTGATGTCCTCTAATATGTTATCGGTGATTCTTGAGATAAGAGAGCTTGAGATGTCGACATTGTAGAGCTCTTTAATGCTCTCTACGATCTCAGTGGTGGTTTGACCCTTGGCGTAAAGGAATATGATTTTATCATCAAGGCCACTAATACGGGTTTGATGCTTACTGACAAGTACAGGCTCAAAGCTACTGTCGCGGTCTCTGGGGGTGGAGATCTCAAGCTCGCCTATGTCACTGCGGACTCTCTTTTTAGTGTGCCCGTTACGCTTATTAGGCTTGTCTGCTTTCTCATGCTTGGGGTAGCCGAGATGGTCTTCCATCTCAGCCTCTAAGGCAGTATCGATAAACGACTGCATGAGCTGCTTCTGAAAGTCTTTGATGTCATCGAAGCTTTTCATGCTACCAGCCATTTGCTCAGCCAGTTTTTTAATGTCAGATTGGTTAGTCATTGCTTATTCTCCTGTTATTGGATTATAAGCAGTTACACAAAGTTTGGGAAAGGCTCGCTAATAAGGAAAACACAAAAGCCGCATTGAAAGTCAATGCGGCTTTTATTTAAGAAATCTACTTTAAAGTTAGTATTTGTTTTCAGTACGCCATGCGTCTACTTCACGCTCAGCATCATCTTTACTGTGACCATAACGCTCTTGGACTTTACCAACGAGCTTATCACGGCTACCTTCGATGTGTAATAGATCATCATCAGTAAGATCAGCCCATTTCTGCTTGACCGTACCCTTCATTTGTTTCCAATCACCTTTTAGCGTATGTTCGTTCATTATTATAATCCTTATTTTAGTTATCAAATCTTTACGGTAAATAGTTTAAAAATTCTAATGCTATAAACCGTAAAGTGCTTTAGGAGCAAGTTATTATTTATGATTTATGATTGTTCTTATTTATCTCGTACTGTTTTAAGTACTTTACAGCTAGCCCGTGGCCAACTCGTGATACCAATATATAAATGTTAGACCGCCGTGTCTGTATGAGCAATGTTTGTAGTGTTGCTTAATTATGGTCATTGCTCTTGCTATGTTATGGAGGGCATAGTTGTGTAATATATAGAGTACTTTGTCAGAGCGATACGTAAAGAAAACCAGTAGCTAAATGTCTACCTATATAGTGCATTATCCTTTTTTATGTCTTTATCAATCCTAATTCTAAAACTATTAATGGAAAATCTTTTATGCATCTAATTGTAGACTTGTTATTTAATTAACTATAAGCTTATAGCTGAAATCATAAGCCTTAGACAATTAGGACAGAATAACAGTGAGTCCACTTAATACCGTAAACGCGACAAGATTAGATACGAAGCGTGAGCTGGCAAAAGCCAAAACCCGTCGTGCCTTATTAAAAAGTGCGCTGCAGCTTTATAGCTTGGAAGGCGCTTGCGGCATGAGTATGAACAAAATCGCTAAAGGGGCGGGAATCGCCCAGCCAAGTTTTTATAATCACTTTGACAGCGTAGAAACGCTACAAAGTGAGTTGAGTAGGCAATTAAAAGACAATTATTTATCACTGATGCGTAAGGCGTGGGCAGATATGCTTGGTGATTATCCAACGCTGTCTAGAGCGGCGTTCAATCAGCGCTGTCAGCATTGCTTGACGCTAATTTTTACAGCTGCCTTTCAAAATATTAGGTTATTCCAACGGTTACTCGAAGACAGTCTGCGCTTTGATTTGCGAGTAGAAGATAAAGGTTTGGGAAGTTTGTTTACCGACATACGCGAGGAATGGACAAAGATATTCATCCAAGGATTACAGTCAGCCGAGTGTTCTTTTGAGACGTTTGAAGTTTATCTCTGCGTTGATAGTGCGAGCGCGCAGGTTCATGAGTTGATATTAGGCTGTCATCAAGGACGTTATTCACAGCAGCAAGCAATTGCGATGTTGTGCAAAAACTTTGATGGGCTTTTTGGTGGATTTTTTATCAATAATGAGCAAGTAATAAGTAGCTAGTGAGCAAATTAATGAATGCTGAGCTCGCAAAATTTTTAAAACTAACGAATCTATTCATATCATAAAACGGAATTTAGTTAGCGAAAGCGATAGTAACGATCACAGGGAGCGTGACCATGAGCAGTAAACAAACCAAGACGAATGAGCAAACACATTTTAGAACCTGCAATCTGTGCGAAGCGATGTGCGGTATTGAAGTAAAGCACGATGGAGCAAAAGTATTATCGATTAAAGGCGATAAAAATGACCCATTTTCTAAAGGTTATATTTGCCCAAAAGCAACTGCTTTGCAAGATTTGCATGAAGACCCAGATCGCTTGCGTCATCCCATCGAGAGGACGGCTAACGGTTGGAAAACAATCAGCTGGGATGAGGCGCTTGGTAAAGTAGCTGCTGGCATACAGTCAGTACAAAAGAAACATGGCCAAAATGCTTTTGGTGTTTATTTAGGCAATCCCAACGTCCATAATATGGGCGGCATGCTGACCATTAAGCATCTATTAAGCAGTATCAAGACCCGCAGTCGTTTTTCTGCAACCTCGGTCGATCAATTACCGCACCATATCGTCAGCATGCACCTGTTTGGGCATATGCTGCGTATCCCCGTGCCTGACGTCAATCGCACCCAATATATGCTCATCATTGGTGGCAATCCGCTGGCATCTAACGGCAGTATTATGACCGCGCCAAATATGCGCCAAAAGCTCAAAGACATCAAAGCCCGCAATGGCAAAGTAGTAGTGATTGATCCACGCCGTACCGAAACTGCTGACATTGCAAGCGAGCATCATTTTATACGTCCAGCAACCGATGTTTTATTTTTGCTTGCTATGCTCAATGAAATCTATGACCAAGGTTACGCGGACAAAGCACGGACTAATAATAGAGCGGCGGCGCTTGCGCCAGAGATTGCGCGCTTGGCAGATTTCGCTAAAGACTATAGCGCAGAGTTAGTTGCTGATATTACTGGCATTGCCGCAAATGAGATTAAAAGACTGGTCAAAGAGTTTTGCGAAGCCGAAAGCGCCGTCTGCTATGGGCGCATGGGCGTATCGGTGCAGGAATTTGGCTTATTAAGCCAGTATTTGATTATGGTGATTAATATCGTCACCGGACGTTTGGATGAAGTAGGCGGCCTCATGTTCCCCAATCCTGCGCTTGATGTGGTCAATAACTCCGGCCCAGGTTATTTAGGCAAACGTCATAGCCGCGTGAGTAATTTGCCTGATTTCAATGGTGATTATCCTGTCGTAGCGATGGGTGACGAGATGCTGGTAACAGGCGAGGGTCAATTAAAAGGCTTTATGACCGTTGCAGGCAACCCTGTCCTCAGTACGCCAAATGGTGAAAAATTAGATAAAGCCTTTGCCAATTTGGACTTTATGGTCGCAATTGATTACTTTGTCACAGAAACCAGCCGGCATGCCAATATTATCTTGCCACCCGTCTCGCCGCTAGAGCGTGACCATTATGACGTTACCTTTAATAATTTTGCCGTACATAACGTCGCTAAATACTCTCCAGCGTTGTTTGCTAAGAAAAAAAGTGCCAAACATGATTGGCAAATCTACTTAGAGCTGGCAAAACGCCTCGATAAAAAAGCGCCGCTTACGACCAAAATTGAGCGTCGATTGGTTAAGACTTTAGGACCAAAATTTTTGCTTGATCAAGGCTTGAGACGTGGACCTTATGCTGGCATGAATCTAAATAAACTCAAGAAAAAACCGCATGGACTGGATTTAGGCACGCTCAAAAGAATGCTACCGCAAGCAATAAAGCATAAAGATAAGCAAATTCATCTTAATATCGATTTTTATAAAGCCGATTTCGCGCGCGTACAAACGATGATGCAGGATTATGATGACAAACAGATTTTACTTATCGGTCGTCGTCATGTACGCAGTAACAATTCATGGCTGCATAATAGCTATCGCTTGGTCAAAGGCAAGCCACGCTGTACGCTGATGCTGCATCCTGAAACAGCGAAAGAATATGGTATTAAGGATGGACAGGAAGTAAAAGTGACCTCGCGCGTTGGTAGTGTGACGATCGTAGCAGAAGTCACCGATGAGCTAATGCCTGGCGTAGTCAGTATTCCTCATGGTTGGGGTCATGGTCGTAAAGGCGTGCAGCAAAAGATTGCGCAAGCGCATGCTGGTGTCAGTGTTAATGACTTGACGGACGATACCTTAATCGATCAGCTAAGTGGTAATGCAGCAGTCAATGGCGTACCTGTACAATTAGAAGCAATCGCGCTAGAGGTGGTTGATTTGGAAACTGTTGATACTGAGGTTAATGGTGATATTAAATCAGGAAGCGCTGCATAAAATAGCTCTAAAATAAAAGTCTTTAATTTAAAAAGGCACTTAAAAAAGTGCCTTCTTTACGTTTTTAATTTTAAGTTCCTAAACCTATAAAATCAAAGTCTACTTGCGGTGTCTCGCCTTGTATCAATAAACTGATCGCCTTTGCCGAACCACAAGCATGCGTCCAGCCAAGCGTGCCATGACCGGTATTTAGCCATAAATTATCAAAGCTGGCGTTTGTATTGACACTACCATGACGGACTTGACCATGATGCGCGCGTCCTATTAATGGTACATTTGATGGCGTCATTGGGCGCAGTCCTGTCCAATATTGCATAGAATTGGCAATGATACCTTTGGGAAATAACTGCTGTACGCGACGGGTAATGGCTGCACAGCGCGTGCTATTTAAATCCATATTATAGCCGTTAAATTCCGCCGTACCTGCGACGCGTAATTTGTCACCAAGGCGCGAGGTGACTAATTTAAACTCATCATCAATAAGGCTGACGAAAGGTGCTAAATGTGGCGCACGCGGATTGACTTGATAAGTAGCTGAATACCCTTTGGCAGGGAAAATCGGCAGATGGATATTGAGCGGTTTCATGAGCAATACGCTATAGCTGCCAAGTGCCAGTACATAATCGTCAGCGCTAAAAGTCTGTGCGTTTTTGCCCTTGGGGCGAATGGTCATACTATGCACGTGCGGGCGAGCAGAATGGGCGTCAGTATTTAACGTCAAAATGTCGGTATCGTATAAAAATTTCACGCCAGCATCGATGCAGCGCTGCGCCAAACGCTGGGTAAATACATGCGCATTACCCGATTCGTCACGGCTGGTGTAAGTGGCGCCTTTGAGCTTATGCGCGATAGGGTAAAGCGCAGGCTCAAGGCTAATAGCATTATTAATATCTATCACATAACGCTCACAGCCGAGCTCTTGCATACGCTCGGTTGGCGCGATGGCAGCATCAAACTCAACTTGGTTGGTATAAAAATGCATGATACCGCGCGTTTGCTGCTCGTAATCAATACCAATATCAGCACGCAGCTGCTGCAATGCTTCGCGTGAGTACAAGCCCAAACGCACCATCTGTACCAAATTGGCATCGGCTCGTTCTGCGCGGCATTCTTGTAAGAACTGCATTGCCCATTTCAACTGCGCTTTATCAGCTCGCAAGCGGTAGAGCAGCGGTGCATCTTCACGAAACAACCATTTAAGCGCTTTCATCGGCGTGCTCGGATTCGCCCACGGGGTTGCGTGCGAGACGGATATCTGCCCACCATTGGCAAATGAGGTTTGCATGCCAGCAGCAGTTTCGCGCTCAATGACGGTCACATCGTAGCCTGCTTGCCGAAGATACCAAGCGCTGGTCACGCCCACCACACCTGCTCCGAGTACCGCAATATGGGTCATAAATTGCTCTGCTGCATTTTAGTAAAAGTACTTTTTATAATACGAGTTGGACTGCGAAATAGACTATCAAACCTTTCCCGTTATTTTTGACGGGCGACATCTGCTTGTAGTGCTGGTGGTAAATCTAATATCGTAAGCTCACTATCGGCTAAATGCTCTGGGCGGGCAACAACCAATGCCTTAAAGCCATTAGCATTTATATCATCATCAGCAATGGCATTGACCACCTGAATTTTCTCTAGTTTATCACCTGCGGCTGGCACCTCGCCTGTGCCGCTGACATAATGTAAAAACGCTTTTGGCGCGGCTTTAAAGTAAATACGGGCAATAACTTCTTGACCGAGGTAGCAGCCTTTATCGTAGTCCATACCGCCGCGCTGATGTAGGCGCAGCTCTTGCGGCTGAAACTCGCCTCGTGTGTCCGCGACTATCCAATAATTACCCGCTGCAAGACTCGCCTGCATCCACGCTTGAGTGTCATCGATAGTATTATGCTCGTCTTTATGACTAAAGGTTGGCACTCCATCGAGTACGCAAGGATAAATGGGCGTTGGTGTACTGGTATCAAACTTTGAAAAGGCGCCAAACTTTTTAAGATGCGCTTGCAAAGCCTCAGCGCAATCGGCACTGATGACTACATCAAAATGCTTTTCGTCTTGTTTTTTAATCCAAAGGCCAAAATCGATACGACCTTTTAAATTGCTAAGCGCCGTTGCTTGATAGCTAAGCCCAAGCTTAGTGACATCAGAGGTTAGCTGCCCTTGTAAGAACTTTGCGGCATCTTCACCTTGAATGGTTAGTTGAACAAATTGTGGCAATGTTGATTGAGTCATTATTATTGTCCTATTTATGAGTCGCTATAGCCTCAGATATTAGGGTTAATACTGAGTGATTAAAGTCGTTATAAAACTTACTGTTAAAATAATGCGAAAAAGTCGTTATTTAAGTTTTTACCATCTTTTTAGTACCTAAAGACAAATGGTTATCAAATCAAATTTGGTTACAGCAGAGTACCACAAAAAACCACGTGATAAAAAACGTCCGCGTTAAGGGATAAGCGAATGTATCAATTAGTCACAGTTCTGTGTTTACAAGCGGAGCGATTGGTGAAAGCTGGCGAGTTACGGTACAATGTTAGCGTTAGAATACACCCAATTTATCACGGCTGACGAGGAAATTATGAGCTTACCCAATTGCCCAAAATGCGATGCTGAATATACGTACGAAGATGGTGCGTTACTGGTATGTCCGATGTGTGCTCATGAGTGGACCGCGGCTGAAACCGATGCGGCGCAGGCTGAAGCGCAAGATGCGGTCATTCGTGATGCGGTCGGTAACGAGCTGCAAGATGGCGATACCGTCACCGTGATTAAAGACTTAAAGGTCAAAGGATCATCAACCATTATCAAAGTCGGCACCAAAGCAAAAGGGATTCGTCTGTTGCCAGATGCCTCTGATGGTCATGATATCGACTGTAAACTCGATGGTTTTGGACCGATGAAGCTCAAATCGTCAGTGGTTAAAAAAGCTTAAGTTTTTGTTAATTAAGTGATTGTTAATTAAGCTATTGTTAATAAAATAACATCAAAAGAATAAGTAGAGACTAATTATGAGCACTAAAAATGAACAACTCTTTGCACAAGCCCGCAAACATATTCCTGGCGGCGTAAACTCACCGGTTCGCGCCTTTGCTGGCGTTGGTGGTACGCCTATCTTTATGCACCGTGCTAGCGGCAGCAAAATCTATGACACTGAAGACAATGCTTATATCGATTATGTCGGCTCTTGGGGGCCGATGATTTTGGGTCATGCGCATCCAAAAGTCATTGATGCGGTTAAAAAAGCAGCTGATGATGGTTTGAGCTTTGGTACGCCAACGCCATTTGAAACCACCGTGGCTGATAAGATTTGCGACATCGTCCCAAGTGTCGAGATGATTCGCATGACAAGCTCAGGTACAGAAGCGACCATGAGCGCGATTCGTTTGGCGCGCGGCTTTACTGAGCGTGATAAAATCGTCAAATTTGAAGGCTGCTACCATGGTCATTCAGACAGCTTATTGGTAAAAGCGGGCTCAGGGATGCTAGATATTGGCGAGCCGACCTCAAAAGGCGTGCCAGCGGACTTTGCCAAACATACGATTACCATTCCTTATAATGACCCGCAAGCGATTAAAGAGTGCTTTGCAAAATGGGGTAGTGAGATTGCTTGCGTGATTGTAGAACCAATCGCCGGCAACATGAATATGGTCATTCCGACCCAAGAATTCCATGATACTTTGCGTGCAGAATGTACCGCCAATGGTGCGGTGTTGATTTTTGATGAAGTCATGACCGGTTTTCGCGTCGGACTTGGCGGCGCGCAAGCGCATTTTGGCATTGACCCTGATTTGACCTGCTTTGGTAAAATTATCGGTGCTGGCTTACCCGTTGGTGCTTTCGGTGGTAAAAAAGAAGTGATGTCTTGTATCGCGCCACTTGGCGGCGTTTATCAAGCGGGTACGTTATCAGGTAACCCGCTGGCTATGCGCGCTGGTATCGCGATGTTTGAAGACTTAACCGTTGATGGTTTTTACGCCGAATTATCTGCGAAAGTAGACCAGCTTATTGATGGTATCCAAGCGGCGGCGGACAAGCATGGTATCAATCTGCGCACCAATAAACTGGGCGGCATGTTTGGGATGTTCTTTGTTAAAGACAAGGCGACAAACGTACCACAAAACTTCGATGACGTCACCGAGTGCGATATGGATGTGTTTAATACCTTTTTTCATGGCATGTTAGAGCGCGGTATTTATCTTGCGCCATCTGCCTATGAAGCGGGCTTTATGTCGATCAAGCATAGTGATGCAGACATTGAAGCGTCTATTAACGCCGCTGATGAGATTTTTGCTGAAATGGCAAAAGCGTAAATCATTTGGTTAAAATTACTTGTCTAAAATTTAAAGTTTAATGTTCTTTAGAATTTATATCTGCAACATAAAAACCAGCAGGATTATCGTGCTGGTTTTTTTGTGCCTGCGCATTAATAAAACGAATTTTTAATAAATGGTGGAAGTTTTTTAGGCTTGAAAATAATCTATAACCTAAAAGTATCCTTGTTCTAGAACCTATAATACAACGACTAAGTTGTGCTATTCTGAGAGCACCAATCACGTTTTAGCAAGGATGCAATTTGATGGATAATAGCTTTGAAAATAATGCGCCAAGTAGCCGTGTTCCGCCATTATGGCAGCGAGCTTACGAGCAATATGGCTTGGAAAATAATTTGGATGTGTTAAACGGTAAGGACAACCTGCTTGATTTATTACAACCAAAAATTGATCAGCACAGTAGCGCTATTGCTTTTAGCATGGGCGCTGCCACCTTAAATTTTGCTCAGTTAGATGTTGCAAGTCGCCGCTTTGCTGCTTTTTTACAAGCACAAAACATTCAAAAGGGCGACCGTGTTGCGGTGCAATTGCCAAATATATTGCAATATGCGGTGGTGCTGCTTGGTTGTCTGCGCGCAGGGGTAGTATTGGTAAATGTCAATCCGATGTATACCCAGTATGAGTTGGCCCATCAGCTGACAGACTCTCAAGCGTGTGGATTGGTGATTCTCGATGGTATGTCGGCAGCTTTCGATAAATTGGATGATGAGGTTAAAGCGCAACTGTCTTTAGTCGTACATTGTTCTATCAATCCGAGTGCTGAGCTTATCGATAATGATATTGCTATCCTTAACAGTATTCATTGTTCAACCGAAAATGACGGTGAAAATGAGCTTACAGTTGCAAAATCTCATCAAGAACGTTATGTGAGCTTTGCTCATATTATGCAAGCGTACCATGCAGATCAGTTTCAGCCACCGACCATCACGCGCGAAGACTTGGCGTTACTCCAGTATACGGGCGGCACAACGGGTAAGCCAAAAGGCGCGATGCTTACTCATTATAATTTGATGGCTAATATTTGCCAGTGTTATGCAATGTTTGGCAGCGTTGTCGAAGCAGGTCGCAGCGAGCAAATCAAGATACTTAACCCTTTACCGCTCTATCATATTTTCTCCTTCACGGTTTGTGGTTTACTGGGTATTTATGGCGGCTGGGAAGATATATTGATCACCAATCCGCGCGATATCGATGGCTTAGTAAATAGCATTGAACAGCATCAGCCGCATGTGATTCCTTCGGTCAATACGTTATTTAACGGCATGCTCCATCATCCAAAGTTTACCGAGCTTGATTTTAGTCGCTTGGCATTATCTATCGGTGGCGGCACCGCGATTATCAAAGCGGTATCTGACCGATGGCAGCGCGCTACAGGCATGATTATTAATGAAGGTTATGGCATGTCAGAAACGTCGCCGGTTATCTCTTTTAATCCACCAGGGATAGATAGCTTTAATGGTAGCGTCGGATTACCTTTAGCCATGATGGATATCAAAATCATTGATGAGCAAGGAGCCGCCTGCGCTGTTGGCGTGCCCGGCGAAGTGGGGATTAAAGGGCCACAAGTGATGCAGGGTTATTGGGGTTTGGATAATACAGAGACCTTTACCGATGATGGGTACTTTAAGTCCGGTGACATCGGCATGTTAGATGAAAATGGCTTTTTGACATTGATTGATCGTAAAAAGGATATGATTTTGGTTTCGGGTTTCAATGTATATCCAAATGAAGTGGAAGCGGCGCTGACGGAACATCCTAAAGTGCTCGAGGTGGCTGTCGTTGGCATTGAAGATGCGCACAGTGGCGAAGTGCCAAAAGCGTTTGTGGTTAAAAGAGATTCCAGCTTAACGGCTGAGGAATTGGCGGCGTTTGCCAAAGAGCGTTTGACCGGTTATAAGCGTCCGCAAGCTTACGATTTTATCGATGAGTTACCAAAAACCGCTGTAGGTAAAATACTTCGTAAGTCTTTACGCTAAATAGCTGCTAAATAATAGATTTTTGATAACAACATAAAAAACTGGGCTAGCGTCTTAAACTGGCCCAGTTTTTGTTTTTTCTGTTTATTATCAATAAATTTAACGCGCTTTATCGAACTTACGGTCTTTTAAGCTCAAATTACCGCGGAGCACGTCGGTGAACATACGAATATCACCAGCAAAACTTTGTAATGGGTATTTAAAAGTAGCAGGTTTGTTTTTCTCAAAGAAAAAATGCCCGACCCACGCGCAAGCATATCCCGCAGCGATGCCTTTAAGCAGCGGTTTGGCTGAGCGATTTTTGACAGACTTTGCTAAGCCTAATAAGCCAAAGCTACTACCCGCGAAATGCAAACGGCGGCAAGCCATATTTTGATGCTCATTTAGATAAAAGTCATAAAATTTATGTTTGGCGAGGTCTGCTACCTTGATAAGCTCGCCATTACTTTGTTTATTAATATGAGTATCGGCACTTTCAGTTTGGGCAGCTTTGTTTTGTAAGGTTTGGGTAGTAGTTTGATTCATGGTTTTGCTTCCTTGCAAATTAGTTGTTTTAAATAAAGATGAGTATTCAATCGCAAAATTGGTCGCTGCTTTATGTAATGAGCTTATATAACCAATGTTTATAATATAAGTAAGTGCCTGTTATCTATTACAATATACCGGCTAATTATGAGATTCTAACGCATTTTCAATGTAGCAAACCGATGGTATTAAGACAAGCGTTAGAGACTGACTTTAAGGTTCTGATTTAATCATTGTTTAGCCAGTATTTAATTGAGTTTTCTTAGATATTTGGATGTTTTTGCAAGCTGTGTTTAGCGATGGTAGCCGCTGACTTGCCAGCGTTTGGCATAAATGCTTTAATGGCAAAACTTGCTCATATTTTTTATTTTAAAAGCTTGAAAGCTTTTAAATACCACTTTATCTAATACGGTAACAATCTCACTTATGCCCAAAGACTACCTAAAAAATCCACCACTTGCTGAAGATGAAATGATGGCCGCTATTGATATCGGCTCCAACAGTTTTCATCTGGCGATTGCGCGTCTCGACCACGGTGAAGTGCGAAAAGTGGTGTCTATGTCTGAAAAGGTGCAGCTCGCTGCCGGACTCGATGAGAATAATATCTTGGGCGCGGCGGCTGAAAAGCGCGGTCTTGAATGCTTAAGCCGCTTTGTGGCGCGTTTGGATTCGGTGCCGCCCGAGCGTATTCGCGTGGTAGCAACCAACGCCCTACGCCAAGCAAAAAACGCCAATGACTTTATTACTCGGGCCAATAAAATTTTGCCCAAACCGATTGAGATTATCGCTGGACGTGAAGAGGCACGTTTGATTTATTTGGGCGTTTCGCATACCAATGCCAGTAGCGATAAGCGTTTGGTTATTGATATCGGCGGCGGTTCGACAGAGTTTATCATCGGTCAAGAGTTCGATCCGTTATTGACCGAAAGCTTACAAATGGGCTGTGTTGCTTTTACCCAAAAGTATTTTGCGGACGGCTTAATTACCAAAGAAGCTTTTAATAATGCCATCTCAGCGGCGCGCAAAGAAGTGCTGGCGATTAATGGTCGTTACCAAAAAACCGGCTGGAGTAGTGTGGTTGGCTCAAGTGGGACGATTAAAGCGGTGCGCAACGTCCTTGTGTCAAAAGGCTGGGCAGATGAACAAGAACGCATCACCTATAAAGGTGTTAAAAAGTTAGAAAAATTATTGCTTAAAATTGGCAACGTCGATGACATTGAATTAGAAGGCGTCAAAGAACACCGTAAAGCGGTTTTCCCAGCGGGCGTTGCGGTATTGCGAGCGGTGATGAAAGTGCTCGGCATTGAGACCATGGTGTATTCAGATGGCGCGCTGCGTGAAGGCGTTATGTACGATATGCTTGGACGTTTTGCTAGCGAAGATGTGCGTGACCGCAGTGTGCTTGCGCTGATTAAACGCTACTCTGGCGATAAAAAACAAGCCAAACAAGTGGTCAAAACCAGCCGCAGTTTATTTGAGCAAGTCAAAGAAAAGCTCGGACTTAGTACAGAAGATGGTGATTTACTTAGACGAGCAGCGTCATTACATGAAATCGGTTTAGCAATTGCGCATAGCGGCTATCATAAACACAGTGCTTATTTGGTTGAATACTCTGATATTCCAGGGTTTTCGCAGGTCGATCAAAAACGCATGGCGCAGCTGATGCTCAATCATCGCCGTAAGCTCAAAGCGGATATGTTAGAGCAGGCTTGTATAATCGGTGGCGATTCGCTGGTTTATCTGTGTTTGCTGCTACGTTTAGCGGTGCTCGCGCATCATAGCCGTAGCGAGCATGAATTACCAAAACTGGCGCTAAAAGTGATTGACAATAACCGCTGGCAAATTACCGTTGGTGAAAGTAGTGAGCACTATACTTTCTTATTGTCAGACTTGCATACGGAGATTGAGCAGTTTGCTAAATGGGGCGTAAAGCTGAGTGTTGTTGATGGAAGTATGGTTGAGGCATAAGGGCTGATTGCTCATACTGTTTCTTAATGCCGACTCTTAATACTGATTCTTAATACTGATTCTTAATACTGATTCTTAATGCGAAGCCGTTACTATTATAATAATGGTGCTACGGATTAACGTAACAAAAGCGGCGTTGTCAGTAATGCCATGCGATTTAAGATGTGCTACTATAGCTTCTATTGAGTTTACAACTGTACTTTCATTATTTGAGAGTCGATAATAACAGTATTAACTAACACAGCCATTATTAACCATCACCACATTATATAGAATTATGAAAGGGAAGCGTCTATGAGTACCGTCTGGGATAGCGTTCAGCTTGCACGGCATGCCAAACGTCCATTATTTATGGACTATGTCAATCAGCTGTTTACCGAATTTGATGAGTTGCATGGCGACCGTGCTTATGCAGATGACAAGGCTATTCTTGGTGGTCTTGCGCGCCTAGATGGTCAGCCTGTAATGGTAATTGGTCAGCATCGTGGTCGTAGCACGCGTGAGCGTATCGCACATAATTTTGGCATGGCAAACCCCGAGGGTTATCGCAAAGTCATTCGTTTGGTCAAAATGGCTGAGCGCTTTAATATTCCGGTGATGACCTTTGTCGATACCCAAGGTGCCTACCCCGGAATCGGTGCTGAAGAGCGCGGCCAAGCGCAAGCCATTGCTGAAAGTATCGCCGTGTTCTCTAGCCTTAAAGTACCTGTTATCGTCACTATTATTGGTGAAGGCGGCTCAGGTGGCGCATTGGCAATTGGCGTTGGCGACAAAGTAAATATGCTGCAAAACAGTATTTATTCAGTCATTTCTCCTGAAGGCTGTGCGTCTATTCTGTGGAAAACTGCGGAAAAAGCCCAAGATGCCAGTGAAGCATTAAAACTGAATGCCATTAACCTTTATCAAATGGGCCTAATTGACGCAGTTATCGATGAAGGCGAGGGTGCTCATCTTCAGCCGCAGCCAGTCATGACGGCGCTAAAAGCATTAATTGTTGAGCAATTAGATGAGCTTAAAGATATGGATGCGGATGAGCGCTGCGAGCTGCGTTATGAGAAATTGAAGTCCTTTAACTCAGAAGTGATGTTGCCTTGCTAAGCATTTATATGAAAGTATATTGCTAAGTTACTTAGACTTAGCTTTTAACGACATCGCTTTGCGCTTAATGTTAAAATAAAAACGTGTCATTTTATGGCGCGTTTTTTTTGTGCCGACTTGTTTATGTTTTAATTGATTGATACGTAAATAAAACCACTCAGTAAATAAGAACGATTATGACCAGTAGCGCCATTCTTCCACACGCCATTGAAACAATTGCAGAACTGCCTGTTGATACTGTTCTAGCAGAGGCATTGTTAAGCAGTTTGGCTGAATATGGCGAGCAACTACATGGTCGGCGAATTTGGCTGGCGTGTAGCGGGGGGCGTGATTCGTTGGCATTAGCAGCGCTATGTGTGCAGCTTTATCGCCACGGTAAACTGCCATTTTTGCCGCAATTACTGCATGTCAATCATCATCTGCAAGCGGCTAGTGGCGCTTGGGCGCAGCACGTTGCTAATTGGGCGAAGGCGCAAAATATACCCTGTCGAATTTTACAGGCGCAGGTCAATGGTCGAGATGAACAAGCCGCACGGCAAGCTCGTTATGATGCGATGCGAAGGCAACTTAATCAAGATGACGTTTTATTATTAGCTCATCATGCCGATGACCAAGCGGAAACGGTTTTAATGCGTCTGATTCAAGGCGCTGGGGTGAATGGTTTGTCTGGTATGCAGCCGTGGCGCATTCAAACGCAGGGCACACATCGCATAGTATTATGGCGACCGTGGCTGACTATCAAACGCGCCACTATCAGCGCCTATACTCAGCGTTTAAAGCTGCCATATATCGACGATCCAACCAACGATGCTGGTGATAATGTGCGTAGCGGCCTACGTCGAGACATCATGCCGATATTGGCGAGCTATAACTCCAACGTTATTGATAATATTGCCCGTAGCGCGCAGTTATTAAGTGACGCGCAATTAATAATCAATGCCCAAGCAAGCGAGGATTTGCAGCACACAGAGGTTGCCTCATTACAGCTGCCGCCTGCCCAGCGCGTGCTAAATATAGATAAATTGCAAAAACTACCGATTTATCGTCAGCGACAATTATTGCATCATTGGCTTGGTCAAGATGAGCCATTACCGACAGCCAAACAGCTCGTTGATGATGTGTTAAGCCTAAGCCAACGTGATGATAATGACCATCAAACGGCGCTATTTTGGCAAGGTCGCAAGCAGTCGTATACTGTTCGCCGTTATCGTCAACAGCTTTATCGTTTAAGTAGTGATTGGCTCAAGTGGTTAGAGTTGCCGCTTGCCAAGCAGACTCAAACCTTATTTAATTTTACTGAGTCTAATCTTATTAAGGCTGATGTTCAGGCAACTGGCAGACAACCTGTTGCAATTAATTTACGTAATGAGGATAAATTTGCTTGGCAATTAAAAGTTTTGCCAAATGAAGTAATTCAGCTATTAGAAAGCTATAACGTAGAAAGCGATACAGATAAGCTTAAGATTACCTTTGCGCCATTAGAGCGCAATCAGCGTGTGCAAACTGCATTAGCATCACGTTCACAAGCGGGCAAAAAGCTCTATCAAACTTTAGGTATTCCATCATGGCTGCGTGAGAATTTGATCGTGGTGAGTGTGACTTTGATAAATAAAGAAAGTAGTGAAAATGGGCTTTTAGAAAGTGAGTACCTAATAGAATTGCCTATTTTATTAATATCGCCTTTTGCAAGTTGGGCGTTGAATGCTGCGCAGGCGAATATTAGTGTAGATGTAAAACAGCTTGTCGCATTTATCAACAGCCATTTAACTCTGCATAAAACCTGTTAAATAATAAATATGGTGCGTTCTATAGTGATAATTACTTAAACAGCAACGCCATTACTGAGTCTTTCAATTTATCAAACGACGCCAGTAGCAGTATGGTAAACTGAGTGTCATTTTACCTATCATTATGTTAGTTTGAGTGCCTTTGCATTTTTTGAATAGGAGACACGTATGTCAGTATTAGATAATAAAAAAATCAGCTTTATCGGTGGCGGTAATATGGCGCAGGCTTTGATTAGTGGACTTATCAGCTGCGGCGTTAAACCGAGTCTGATTACCGTTGCTGATCCGAGCAGTGATGCGCGCGAGCAATTGGCTGCTAAAGGATTGAATACGGTCGATCCAACGGCCGATGCAAAAGCGGCGGTTATCGGTGCTGACATCGTGGTATTGGCAGTCAAGCCGCAAGTCATGAAAGTGGTGGTCAGTGGTTTTGCTGACGTTTTAGACACGCAGCTGGTGATTTCAGTGGCAGCAGGATTATCGACTGCGCTGTTATCAAATATGCTAGGCGGCTATAGCAATATTGTTCGTGCGATGCCAAATACGCCAGCCATGATTCAAATGGGTGCGACTGGTCTGTACGGTACGGATAATATTTCTGCCGAACAAAAGCAATTGGCAACTGCGGTAATGGAAGCGTCAGGTCTGGTCATGTGGGTCGATAATGAAGAGCACATGCATGCGGTCACCGCCGTATCAGGCTCAGCGCCCGCTTATATGTTTTACTTTATCGAAGCGATGGTCGATGGCGGAGTCGCGTTAGGATTGGATAAAGAGCAAGCTTCAGCGCTAGCGATGCAAACCATGCTTGGCGCGGCGAAAATGGCGCTGGGTAGTGAAGATGCACCAAGCGAGCTACGCCGTAAAGTCACTTCACCAAATGGTACCACCCAAGCAGCTATCGAGTCCATGCAGGCCAATGACATCAGCCGTCAAATCGTTGAAGCCATGCAAGCTTGCGCCGATCGTAGCCAAGCGCTAAGCGAAGAGATGAGTAAATAGTACTGAATAGCTAGTACGCTATTGATAGGGCATGTCGCGGTTGATGAGATGCCTTATTAATAATTATAAGAACTTAAAGTCATAAAAATGCCTGATAATGACATTCGTCATCCTAAAATCCGTTAATAATGTCACCTTGAGTAGCACTTCATGAACAACCTGTTATTGCAAATTTTTGATTTGATCACCACCTTCGCCATGATGTTGGTATTTATCCGTTTTATGCTGCAGTTTGCAGGGATGGATGCCAGCAACCCTATGATTGCGCCTGCTTATAGAGCCACCCATATCGTTGATGTATTTGGGCGTATTTTCCCCACCGTCGGCCAAGGTCGTATCAGTATTGCTGCCATTGTCTTGATGTTTTTAATTCGCCTGATTGATATCTCTGGCAAGGCGGCATTGACCCATAAAGGTATCGCGCCTGTGCCGCTATTTTTTACTGGTACTATCAGCTTGATATTAGACTTTTTACGCATGTGCCGCTATCTGGTCATCGGTTCTATCATTGTCAGCTGGATTGTGGTGTTTACCCAGTCTCAGCATCCGATTATTGGTATTATTATTATGTTGGCTGAGCCAATTTTAGCGCCGTTTCGTCGTATTACGCCAAATTTGGGCATGATTGATTTATCGCCAATGATTGCTTTCTTTGCCTTTTATCTGCTGGAAATCTTTATCGGTGGCTTAGCATCTAGCTTTATGCCGATGTTGGGTTAGGCTGGCTTAATAAAATTCTTAGATTTAAAAAACTAGCGATTCTATAAAAGATACAAAAGGCGCTCTATATTTTATAGAGCGCCTTTCTTTATTTACCATCTATAGATTGTTCTAAAATTCTACAAAGCGATTGGGTATCAATTGAGCGTTGGCATTATTAGGGTGCGGCGCATCAGCGGCACGCAGCGTTTGGGTAATCCAACTATCTGCCGCTTTTACCGCCTCAACAAGCGCGTCACCCATCGCCAAACGTCCAGCGATAAAGCTCGCTAATGAGCAACCAGAACCGTGAAATTCACCCTTTAGGCGCGGTAAAACGCTTTTATGCACCATCTCGCCTTTAATATAGAGATACTGCTTGATATCACCGCTGGTAAAGTCGTGTGAAGTTTTGACCAATACCGCTTGAGTGCCTTGGGCGCATAGTTTTTGCGCACCAATATGCAAATCTTGCTCGCCGCTTAAGGCGCGTAGCTCATGCGTATTTGGGGTGATTAAGGTCGCATAGGGCAGTAGTTTTCTAAACGCCGTTACCAAGGTTTGTTCATCGCCCAAGCTGCCACCGCTATTGGCAACCAATACCGGGTCGAGGACAAATGGCGTGTCACATGCGATAACCTGTTCGGCAAATAAACGCGTCAGCATGGCGATATTGTCAGTGGTACCAAGCATACCTGACTTAATCACGCGCACAGGCAAATCATCGAGCACGGTGGTCGCCTGCGCTGCTACCAAGTCGGCCGCACAAGCCTCAAAACCAAATACTTGCTGCGAGTTTTGAATGGTGATCGCCGTACAAGCGATAGCGGCATGGGCACCTGCTTGACCGACTGCCTCGATATCCGCTTGTAATCCAGCACCACCTGACGGATCCAATCCTGAAAAACACAGTACTACCGGTCGCATAACCCTTCCTTTTATTTATCCTATAATGAATGATAAATACTATAGCCATCCATTGCCCAAAAAGCCATAGCCAGCAGATTTTGGTAAATATAATCAGTGGAAAGTAATATCAATATATCAGCAATGCCGTAGCGATTTTGGGATATTTTGACTATAAGTAATAAAACCTAAAAACTCGGAAACTCACCGCTAAATGAGATATTCCTTATGACTAGAGAATGATAAAACCATTTAAATTAACAATTATGACAAAAGCGGCATTAAATCTGTAGACAAGGCTTGCAATTCGTTTCGGCTTTGTTATAATACTCGCCCACGGCATAAGACGTATCATTAGCATCGATACTATGTTTAGAGAAATGGTTTTTATAAAAATATTTTGATAAGTGTCTTAAATCGTTCGGTGAAGTGGGTGAGTGGCTGAAACCAGTTCCCTGCTAAGGAACCATACGTGTAAGCGTATCGAGGGTTCGAATCCCTCCTTCACCGCCATTTATTCAGTTGTTATAAAGAGTAATGACGCAAAAATAGCGTTAATAATTTTTTAGTTTAGCATTCAAAAATAATTTGAATTTAATTAAAAAATAAGTTGACACAAGCGAGATTATCTATATAATAACCAACCTAATTTACTGCAATTGTTTTTGAATAATTCAGTAGATAATGTGCAAAGTACGCGCTTGTAGCTCAGTTGGATAGAGCACTTGGCTACGAACTAAGGGGTCGGGAGTTCGAATCTCTCCAAGCGCACCATTTGCATACTAGCTTACTTGTTTATTTAACTATTAAGCTAAAACTAAATTAATCGCCTGTCTTATGACAATTTGGCGATTTTTTTATGTCTGTCGTTTTTATAGCAGTACAATCTTACCTTGTTATTTTTTCCTAAATTCAAATCTCCTGTCTTTATAGCAAAAGTCTTGTCTTATCATAAGGTACGCTAAGTGCCTGAATTACGGTACAATGAGCGCTCTATTTTTCGCTTGTTATGGGCTGGTATCATGTCAAAATCGTCACCAAAAGCTGCTACTAAAGCAAAATCGCCACGCAACAACTCAGCGCATCAAGACTCCGTTGCCGAAGAGGCAGTGATTGCCAAGCCAGGCACGCGTATGGCGGCCATCCTTTATGATGGTATGTTGATTTTGGCACTACTGTTTTTGGTTGGTACGGTGCTGACAGTAATTGGTACGCTATTGACGATGGAGACGGGCACGCAGTCACAGCAAGCCAGATCGCTACCGACATGGTATCAAAACTTTATTATGACCCCTTCGTTTATCCTGACGCTGGTGGGCTTCTACGGGCTATTTTGGCGCCGCGGTGGGCAAACACTAGGTATGCAAACGTGGCGCTTAAAAACGGTCAATAATGATGGTGACCTGCTTACGTGGGGGCAGTCGTTCAAACGTATCTTGGCGGCGAGCCTGATGCCGCTGATATTTGGACTCATCGGTAGTGTCATCGGTGGTTCACGCGCTATCTTATTGACCAGTGCTTTTTTGGGCTTTGTTTTCAACTATGCCTTTTGTCTGTTTAATCGTCGCGGTTTGGCAATACAAGACATGCTATCAAATACCATCACTTTAAAAATGCCGAAAACAGAAAATGAAGGGCTATGGCGGGTGATTAGAAACCGTAAGCAGGATAAATAAATAGCATAAAAAAAGCTGAATCTTAATCAGATTCAACTTTTTTATTGATCACTTAAATAGCAGTCATGGATAATTAAGCCACTTGTACCGGAATGATATTGGCAGTGTCTTTCACGGTATTGTCTTCGTTGCAATACACCAGTTTTGGCTGATAGGTAGCGGCTTCTACTTCATCAAAATGGGCATAAGCACAAATGATGACGATATCGCCCAGGTCTGCCATATGCGCGGCGGCACCGTTTAACGAGATAATGCCAGAGCCCGCTTCAGCGCGAATCGCATAGGTGCGAAAACGCTTGCCATTGGTGACATTGTAGATATCGATAGATTCGTTTTCACGCAGACCAGCGAGGTCTAGTAGGTCACCATCGATACCGCATGAGCCTTCGTAGTGCAGTTCAGCATGGGTAACACGGGCGCGATGTAATTTGCACTTGAGCATATTAAGTAGCATAGGTTGCTTCCTTAGGGTAACTGATATAAATGAACCAAATCAAAAACTTAATGGGGACAGGGTAAGTAGAATAAAAGTTATTTGCCTAAAAGTCACGGCTAAATTTACGCTTTGGCGATTTAAATGACTTAAATGTTTGCCATCAACGGCAGATTATTCTGGTAATTTAAAGCCATTAATCTGCGAGCGCGCTTTTTCAATATCACCATCTAATAATAACGGTAAGGCGTCAAAAGCAGCACTTAACGCGCTATCGATAGCCATTTGCTCATCAGGCGCCGCTTTCGATAATACGTGACCGCTGACTTTAGACTTGTGACCCGGATGACCGATACCGATACGCAGGCGATGAAAGTCGTTGCCAATGTGCGGGGTGATATCACGCAGACCATTATGACCACCGTGTCCGCCGTTGGTTTTGAGCTTGATACTGCCAGCGGGTATATCGAGCTCATCATGGGCAATCAGCAGCTCATTATTGTTAATACCATAAAAATTGACCATCGGCACCACCGATTGACCAGATTTATTCATAAAAGTCAGAGGCATGAGCAGGCGCACATCGTGACCATGAATTTGCCCGCGTCCCGTCACCCCGTGGAATTTTTTGTCAGGGGCGAGGGCAATATTAAACTGCTGCGCCAAATGATGGACGAACCAAAACCCGGCATTATGACGCGTAAACATATACTGCTGACCAGGATTACCAAGACCGACAATAAGCTTTATGGCCATAAAAACACCCTGCTTAAATTTAATAAATAAGAGATAAGGTTTGAAAAGTAAGATGAACTGATCGTGCTTATCCTACTTTTTAAACCTTCTTTTCAAACCTCAGTTACAAAAACAGCAGGAGATATTCATCACCTGCTATTTTTTGACTAAACCAATCTTTTATAACCGAGCAACCATAAGGCTGCTATATAAGCGTTATAAAGATTATTATTCAGCGTCTTTGTCTTCAGGCTCAGCACCTTGCTCAGTAGCAGGTACGTCAGCTGCATCAACTTCGTCAGCGTCTTCGTCAACTTCTTCAACTGTTGGTGGCTGCATGTTCACAACGGTACGGTCGTGCGCATCTTCCATGTCAAGATCAAAGATAATTACGCCTTCAGGCAATTTGATGTCTGATAAACGGAATAGATCACCGATTTCCATGCCTGATACGTCGATTTCTAAGTACTCAGGTAATTGTGATGGTAGGCAAACGATTTCAACATCAGATACTAGCGTAGATAAGATACCACCCGCTTTCGTACCTGGCGCTTCTTCACGACCAGCAAAATGTAGCGGTACGTGCATGTTGATTTTTTGACCTTTCACAATGCGCTGAAAATCTGCATGCATTGGGAAACCTTTAGCAGGATGGCGCTGCAAGTCTTTGATAACGACTTGTTGCTCATCACCTTTATCGGTAGTGATGGTCAAAATTTGTGAGAAAAACGCTTCATATTCAAGCGATTTTACGAGCTCGTTGATTTTGATAGAGATAGCAGTTGGTTCTTCACCACCACCATAAATGATAGCAGGAACTAGGTTCTGCTTACGTAGGCGGCGGCTCGCACCTTTACCTTGTTGTTCAGCAGAGCGGTCAACTGCGTTGATTGCAAAATGATCAATAGCCATGGATATAATCCTATAGAGAGTATGTGAAGTATCTACCAGCAATAACAGACTTGCGACCAGTCTATCACCGGATAATCAATACTTTAGAAAGTATCAATCATGTCGCTAAGTATAAAATACCCAAAAATAATAGGGGTTAACGAATGATGAATACAGGCGCGCATTATACGTGATTCTTTAACAATAATAAAGACCTAGCTAAAATAGCGCACGCCAGTCTTACATAAAAAAACGCCAAGTCATTAAACTTAGCGTTTTTAGTAATATATTTTTTAGCGAAAGAAAATCTTAAGCATTAATTAGGCATCAAACATAGCGCTGATAGATTCTTCGTTATTAATACGACGTAAGCTTTCAGCCAGCATTGGAGCGATACTTACTTGGCGGATTTTGCTACAGGCTTTAGCCGCGTCAGACAATGGAATGGTATCAGTTACCACAATCTCATCCAATTCCGATTCGCTGATGTTCTTTAGCGCATTACCCGATAGGACAGGGTGGGTAATATAAGCGAGTACGCGGCGAGCGCCATTTTGCTTTAAGGCTTCAGCGGCTTTGCATAACGTACCTGCGGTATCAACCATATCATCAACGATGACGCAATCACGGTCACGGACATCACCGATGATGTGCATCACTTGTGATTCATTGGCACGGGCACGGCGTTTATCAATAATCGCCATGTCGGTATCGCCCAACTGCTTCGCCATCGCGCGCGCACGTACCACACCGCCGACGTCAGGTGAAACCACCATGATATTGTCATAATCTTGTTTTTTAAGATCGTTCAATAAGACAGGCGTACCATAGATGTTATCAACTGGGATATCAAAGAAGCCCTGAATCTGATCTGAGTGCAAATCAACGGTCATAACGCGGTCAATACTAACGATGTTTAGCATGTCAGCGACGACTTTGGCCGAGATAGGTACACGTGCTGAACGCGGACGGCGGTCTTGACGGGCATAACCGAAGTATGGCATGACAGCAGTGATCCGGCCAGCACTAGAACGACGCAAGGCATCGGCCATCATCATGATTTCCATCAAATTGTCGTTAGTCGGTGCACAAGTAGGCTGCATGATAAACACGTCTTTGCCACGTACGTGTTCTTTGATTTCCACGGCAATTTCGCCATCAGAAAAACGCGTGATGTCAGCTTTACCAAGAGGTATATGGAGATGATCGGCTACGGTTTTTGCTAATTCTGGGTGGGCATTACCCGTAAAAATCGCCAAATAAGGCATGACAGAAGTCCTATTGATTAACTCAAGCAGCGACCGCTAAGCAGTATCAAACTGCTCAAATTTAGAAAAGAGTATGGAAAACTATTGATGACTACTATTACAGTAAAAAATGGCAGGGGTAGCTGGACTCGAACCAACGGATGTCAGGATCAAAACCTGATGCCTTACCAACTTGGCTATACCCCTGTAATGTCTAGGCTGTGTACGTCGATATCTAGGCATAATTTATACTAAATTACGCTTAAAATAGCGTCACGACCTGTTCGTTATATTATAAACAGATAAACTGTCTACAATATAACTTTTCCCTAACGGTGTTCATTGCGAACTATACCGAAACTGGGATAACGTTGTCAATGTCAATAAAATAAGCGTTTATTTAAAAACGGCTTATAATGACGACATATCGAACGCTTTACACTTAAAAATGGCAGGGGTAGCTGGACTCGAACCAACGGATGTCAGGATCAAAACCTGATGCCTTACCAACTTGGCTATACCCCTATTGAGGCGACCTATTATAAATAAATATTTAGATTTTGCAAGTCATTTGCGCCTTTTTATGGCTTTTATTATAAATAGGTCGAAAATAAAACCGATGTTGAGTTAATGGAAATTTATATATGGTCTTTATACTCATTTTATTTATACGCTATAAGTAGGGTTTGGCCTCAGTTTGAGCTTGTATAGGCTAATGTTTTGGCAAATTTGTGGTGTCCATAAACTGTGAACCCAAAAATACGATATATCTATTTTCCAAGCATTTAGGGTTGGCTTGTTGCTCGAAATTATAATCGTAACTAGGGTCGTATTTCCCGCCGCTTAAGGGTCCGTTAGTAAATAGCTCAGTGTTCAAAGGTATATCAACGCCATTGGCGGTCAGAGTCTGGGTCTCCTCATTCCAAGTGGTTATGCCATGAGGAAACACAGGAACGTTAAGCCTATCATTGTTTTGGATAAGCAAACAGCCGTCTTTCATAACCAAAATGCCGCCCATAGCTGGTTCTATTTCCGCACCATGTTTATATGAATAAGTAAAAAACTGGGCATAGGGCTTATTCTTAAAATCGTTAATACTGCTATCACTGGCCATATTATCGATAGATACTTTTGGCGCAGATAACGTGACGTTTTGAGTATCAGAATTGTTGGTGCAGGCTGTCATGGCTATTGAAAGGGCCAAAATACTTATTGATAACGTAAAAGAATTGCCTTTCATGATAAATAACCTTTAAGCGAAGAAAATCATATTATTAATTCTATTTAACTTGTAGATTCCCCACTACGTACGCCGCACAAGGCGCATTGTTAACCCACTTTGCCAACAGCGTTTTATCATCAATAATACTCGCATCCAATGGTAAAAATACCGCGCTACCAGAGCCGGTCATCCGAGCTGTGCCAAGTGCCTGTGATTCTAACCCTTGCAAATACCGTAACGCTGCATCGACGGCAGGGGCGATACTGGTGACGACATGACTAAACACATTTTGATAAGGTGTATTTAAACGTTGCACATAGTCATTGGTCTGGCTTTTGATAATGTCAATGGATAGGGCGTCGATATCTCGTTGTAGCTTTGGATGGGCGAACAGCTTAGCCGTGTTCACATGGGCGTTTGGGGTTAAGACTAAGTACTCTTGCTCGGGCAAATCAATGGCGGTCAGCTCCTCGCCAATACCCATAGCAATGGCATCTTGCCCAAAGATAAATATCGGCACATCGGCGCCGATAGTAGCAGCGATTTTTATCAGCTCATTTTTAGTAATGTTAAGCTGCCAAATCTCATTTAAGACTAATAAGGTCGTTGCGGCATTGGATGAGCCACCGCCTAAGCCTGCACCCATTGGTAAATGCTTATCCAAGGTGATTTGCACTGATTGCAGCTGCTTAGGTAGTCTGTCAGCTTGAAGAGCAAATGCTAGTAACGCTTGGGCGGCTTTAAAAATCAGATTGTCATCGATACTACTGGTTATGGTGTCGGCACCAGCAAGCGTTAGCAGCTGATGACAAAGCTTAGTAGCGTCGAAGGTTTTATCTATAATAGAAAATACTGCATCGTCTACAAACGTAAAATGCAGATAATCGCCCCAGTCAAGCAGGCGAAAGACGGTTTGCAGATTATGATAGCCATCAGCGCGCTTACCAGTGATATGCAAAAATAAATTAATCTTGGCCGGTGACAAGCGCGTGATAACTGATGTTGCGGTGGTGCGTTCAGTCATAAATAAATGTCTTTATGAGTTGTAAGTAAAGATAGTGTTTTCTACTGTCTACATAAGGCTATTATTTTTGATGATCGATAGTCATCACTACTTTATTGCCTTGTGACTGTACGGCACTGATTTTATTTGGCAATTTGTCGTTGCCTTTATAACTAAAGTTCGCTTGCCATTCACCATTGACCGAACTAATCAAACGGCTTTGGTCATCAAGCTGTGGCGCGCTGTCTGAAGGCGCTGGGCGACCCGATATCCAATACGGCATTTGTGAAATCGGCGCTTGCCAGCCTGTGGCTTTTTTGAGCAAGGTTTCAGGGTCATCAGCGGTTAAAGTACCGGTTTTTTCACTGACTAAAGTCGCCGACTGACCATTATACTCGATATTGGTTTTGCCAATGCCAAGCGCACCAATCAATTCGATAGCAAAACGGTCATTTTGTTGTCCCCATGCATAAAACGCACTGCCGCCTTGGTTTCCTGAATTGTCCTTACTAGGTGTGGTAACGCCGATTTTGCCCGTGATATTAAAGTTCTCAAGCTTTTTAGGTTGTTCAGGTTTCTGACCTTGTACCGTGCCGATAGGCTGGTTGGTAGCATTAGCGGTTTTTAATGATTGGCAACCAGATGTGATAACGAGCGCGGCGGTTAAAGCGCTAAATAGCGCCAGTTTATTCGGCTGATTTTTTTTTAATACTGACATGATATATCCTCAAAAATAGACAAGTTTTAAAAGTAACAAGTTTTAAAAGTAATAGATTTTTTAAAAGATTAAATAAAACAATAAACGCTTAGCTTAAGCATGATTTGTTACGCGCTGATGCATGGCTGTTCATTTCTTATAACTGGCTTGTAGTTTTTATCGCAAACGTTTTTATTTTTAATCGTATTTTATGATGAGTATTCAATAAGCTTTGAGCAAAAAGCTGCTTAATAAAGCTGTATACGGTCATTGACGTTGCGCTGCCCAAATGAAAAACGCTCTTGTAACTCAGCAAGCAACGCCTCAACTTTTTCATTATCGCCTAGCCCTTGATAAGCGCGCAGCAGTAGCGTGCCAGAACGCAGGGTTGGAAAAACGTCGTACGGGGTTTGTAGATAATCGATGACTTGTTGATAATCTTCGTTCGCTAAAGCATTGGCGGCGAGTACGTTTAACGCTTGCAAATGCAGCTCATTGTCATAGCGCGGGTCATCATAACGGATTTGAATGATAGCTGTTGCTAGCGCCAAACCTTGCTTGGAGCTGCGTTCATTGGCGAGCAATAACTGCGCATAGCTAAGCTGATAAGCAAGGTTGGTTGGATCGAGCGTTTGCAAATGGTTCAATAAGGTACGTTTGACGATATAATCGTCTTTGTCGTCAAGCAGCTGGGCGCGGGCAAATAGCAGCATCTCATTATTAGGATATTTGCGGCTGGCGCGCGTTAATAACCGTAGCGCTTCCTCGGATTCATTTTGCTGCCATAAGATATCCGCTTGCATGACAAAGCTGTCAGGCGCGAAGATGCTAAAGTCTTTACGCAGCTTCTCTAAAGTAGCAATGGCTGCATCGACGTCGTCATTTAGCAGCTCAAACGACACCACTTTTCGCCGCGCTTCTAACACCAAGTCCTCTTGCATCACGCCATTGAGATAGTATTTTGCTTGCTCAAAGCGCTGTTGGCGCTCGGCACTGATGCCAAGGTAGTAATAGGCTTGGTCAAGATAAGCCGGATTTTTAGCCAAGATATTCAGCAGCTGATCGGCGCTGGCGTATTCTTCAACGTCCAAGCTCACCAGCGCGGCGAGCAAAGTGATTTCGTCATCATCAGCAAAGCGCCCGTGTGCATCGAGTAATAGCTGCCAAGCCTGCTCGCTTTGCCGCAAATCGAGTAAATAACGAATCTCATATAAGTATAAGCTCTTGCTATCAGGATTACGTAGGCGCGCTTGGTTAATATAATCAAGCACGGCTGCTGATGGCTTGGTCTTGCGCAATATGTCGGCTTTTAAAGTGATAAAAGGCACATAATCTGGCTGACGCGCAAGGGCGCGATCGATATGGACAATAGCAACCTCAGGCTCATCAAATTGATACAGTAAACCAGCCTTTAATACCGAAAGCGAAGCGTTCTGCTCGCTATCGATAGGTTGCAAAGCGGCAAGCAACTCGCGTTTGTCTTCATCGGTATTGGGATAAATGCCAATCAGTATTTCGCTCAGATCGGCGCGTGGGTCGTAGTTTAAAATGCGATTTAGAGTGGCGCCCGCCAATTCATAGTCGTGCGCGCGCAGGGCCAAATGCGCCACATAAAACCAAGCGGGCACGTGGTCGGGGTTTTGGTCTTGCCAAGTTTTGGCAAAGCGCAATGAATCCTCAATGCTTTCATTACGTAAAGACAAGCTTAGGGCGCGCTCAAATACCGCGGTCGCATCTTGCTTAAAAGATTGCTGCTTATAAATAGTTAGCGCGCGCTTATTATTATCGCGATCTGCGGCAAACTCGGCATCCAACAGCGCGTATAAACTTGGCTCACCAAGCTCAGATTGTGCTGGGCTAAATGCTACTAGATTGCTTACAGAAGTATCGGTTTCTGCTAGCTGAGACTGCTCAGTAGACGGTGGTTGAGAAGGTATTTCATGAGCAGTATGACCAATGATATCGCTTTTCTTGGCTGGTGAAGTTGTAGGCGAATTGGCCAAATCAGTGTTTAATATGGGAGCGGTCAACGCCGGGCTGACATACTTGGCGTGGGCGGGTAATCCTAGGCATAGACAAATGGCCAACGACAAGGTTAGCTTATAACGCTGGCATAGGCGCTCTATGGTGGCTTGCAATAAGGCGCGGAGGCGAGATTGATCATTATACATAGGTTGCAGTCTAAAGGATGACCCAAAAAATCTAGCGAGCAATATTTCCCCATTAGCCCACTTGCATTCTAACAGGAGGATTTTATTGTCATTATTTTAAATAAGTATTCGTCATTACCATTATAAGAGCAGATGAAAGCGATAAACAATAGCGCCTATGTTACTCAAATACTAACAATATTTAGGCGATTAATTAATGACGATAAATGACTTTAAGTAGCGTTCAATAAACTCTGATAGCTTAAACATCTGCTAGTAAGTCCTCTAGTAAACCAGCGCTGACAAATTAGATAAATATAACTGGCACTTATTTTAAAAACCATCACAGCAGTTGATTTATCGTCGCCATGCCCAGATACAGACAAATACCATCGCCCAACGCTGCTTGTTAAATAAAGCCAGCAATAATGATATAATAGGCGCTTTTTAGACGTTTATATTGATAATGATTTATTAAAGACGTTTTTTCACAGCCAGTTTAGCAAGTGCTGTCTGTGAAAAACTGTTTTTTAGCACTGCTGATTGAATAGGTTTTTTCACATTCTAAAAGCGCTTGGCTGGCAGGTAAACGTTATATTTATGGTCTATCAATAATGAGATTAGTGGTCATTGGGGTCAATCACAAAACCGCACCAGTCGCTCTGCGAGAGCGCTTGGCGCTTGTCGGTGACGATGTGAATATTGCCCTTCAGCAGCTAGAGCGCTTCACCGATGGTAGCGTGATTGTCTCGACGTGCAACCGTACTGAGATTTATGCACTCGTCCCACAAGTCTCAGCATCGTCAGAATCAGGCGCGGCTTTAGCAGCGCAGCAAACTGCTGTCTCGAGTAATAATGTCCTCAGTGCGCAGCCTTCTGCCGCGGCAATCAGCGCCCATATCTTAAAAATTAAAGCGTGGCTGGCGGATTTTAAGCAGTTACCTTTGGAAGAGATTGACCCTTATCTTTATGTGCATCGTGATACCCATGCGCTGACTCATTGGCTGCGAGTCGCCGCTGGTCTTGACTCGATGATATTGGGTGAGCCGCAGATACTTGGTCAAATCAAACGTTCTGTGCATTTGGCGCAAGACCAAAAGGCGCTCAGCAATCAGCTCGGCTGGATTGTTGACCAAGTATTTGCTGCTGCCAAACGCGTGCGTAACGAAACCAAAGTCGGCGCTCAAGCGGTATCGCTGAGCTATGCTGCAGCCAAATTGGTGACGCAGATATTTGACGATTTGCCCAATCGCACGTTATTGGTTGTTGCGGCAGGCGAGATGAATCGCTTGGTGGCAACGCATATCGCTGGGCTTGGGGTCGGGCGGGTCATTATTTGTAACCGCAATCCTGAGCGCGCCGAAGCGTTGGCCGCCGAATTGCGTCGACCCGAGCGTACGGTAGAAGTGAAATCGCTGCAAGAGTTGCCGCAAGTATTGGCAGAAGCCGATATCGTCAGTAGTTGTAGCGGCAGTATGGATATATTGATTGATAAGGCCATGACCTTACGCGCGCTTAAAAGTCGGCGCTATCAGCCGATGCTGATGATTGACTTGGCGGTGCCGCGCGATATCGACTCGACCATTAGCCGTATCGACGATGTGTATCTGTATTCTGTTGATGACTTGCAACACGTGATTGCCGGTAATATTGAGCAGCGCCGGCAAGCAGCGGTCGATGCTGAGCTGCTCGTTAGTCAGTTGGTGGTTGAGATGGATCGGCGCTTTCAAGTGCGCCAAGTCGGTAAAGAGATTCAACAATATCGCGCGCGCACTCATGACCAAGTTGATAAACTGCTGCATGAATCTATTGCTAAGCTGCAACAAGATAACGCCACCCCTGAAGCTATTATCACTGAGCTATCGCGGCGTTTAACCCAGACGCTGACCCATGCGCCATCGAAGCTGATGCGTAAAGCGGCACGCGAAGGTGACAATGAATTGCTAGATTTTGTGGTCTCGGGATTACAAGACGCGCATCGTGGTCGTCGTCAGTAAGCATTACTCCTTTTAATGCACTAATTATTTTTCCTATTATTTCTCTTAAAACCGTTTCTTTTAAAACTCTTCCTTTTGAAACGGTTTATCTTTAAAGGTCATAAATTGGCTAAGCTTTCGACTTATGCAAACCGAGCGTTGTCAACCTGCATTATCGGTGCTAATATCAAGTTGTTATGAGTATATTAAGTGGCGATAATTTTTGGTTATGTGGCAGCGGTTATTTATAATGAACCTTTAACTAATTGATTTTGGCTTTTTTTCAAAGCTTAATTTTATCAATTGCCTCTTAATATCTTCTCATTTCATTAATTCTCAGTATAGATAATTCAATAGGCTGTCATTCACGGTCTGATAATGGCGCGCCTATCGTCTGTAGTACTGTTTAGAATAGTAGAACTGTTTAAAATAAAAATAAAGCGCACACGACATACTCGTCAACGGCAATAGCGCTAGGATAAAGCGCTATATCGTCAACCCTGCGTCATACTCTCGATGATTACTCGATATGAGGGCCCGATAAATACTATCTATCGTAGTATTCGGCTCGTTATTACTAGAATTTGCAAATACCTATATTGCCTAACTATAAACTAGGAGCGTCCTATGACTGCATTACGTCAAGATATTGATCCAAACGGCTTATTAGAATACTCGGTGGTCTATACTGACCGCGCCTTAAACCACATGTCAAAAGTCTTTCAGCAAGTAATGAATGACTTATCTAGCAACTTAAAGTCAGTCTATAACGCTGATGCGGTGGCGATTGTACCGGGCTCTGGCACTTATGGGATGGAAGCCGTGGCGCGTCAATTGGCCAATGATGAAGACTGCCTGATTATCCGTAACGGTTGGTTTAGCTATCGTTGGACGCAAATTTTAGACAAGGGCAAAATTGCCAAGTCGTCTACAGTATTGACTGCCAATCGTGAAGAGGGTGACTCGCCAAAGCCATTTGCGCCTGTTGCTATCGATGAAGCGGTTGCTAAAATTAAAGACACAAAACCAGCCATCGTTTTTGCCCCGCATGTTGAAACTTCATCAGGCATAATTTTGTCAGAAGACTATATCAAAGCATTGGCCGAGGCCGTACATAGCGTTGGCGGTCTATTGGTCATTGACTGTATCGCTTCAGGGTGCGTCTGGCTTGATATGAAAGACTTGGGTATTGATGTGCTGATTAGCGCGCCGCAAAAAGGCTGGAGCAGCACGCCGGGCGCAGGTCTGGTGATGCTCAGCGACGCGGCTGTGCAAAAAGTAGAGAGCACTGAATCTGATAGTTTTAGCCTAGATTTAAAACAGTGGTTAAATATCATGCGCGCCTATGAAAATGGCGGTCACGCTTATCACGCAACCATGCCAACCGATAGCTTACGCCAGTTCCGCGATACCGTTCATGAAGCTAAGGAAGTCGGCTTTGATAAACTTTGCGAGGCGCAGTGGGAGCTTGGTAAGCGTATTCGTAAAGTATTGGCGGACAAAGGCATTGAAAGCGTGGCGGCAGAAGGTTTTGAAGCACCGGGTGTTGTCGTTGCTTATACTGACCGTGATGACATGCATAAAGGTAGCGCCTTTGCTGAAGCTGGCATGCAAATCGCCGCTGGTGTCCCGCTACAAGTAGGCGAGCCTGAGAACTTTAAAACTTTCCGTTTAGGTCTATTTGGTCTTGATAAATTGACCGATGTCGACGGAGCGGTACAACGTTTTGAAAAAGCGCTTGATGAAGTATTGGCAGAGCAGCCTGCATAATTTTTACTATAAGTTAGGTAACAATACTGAGTTCTGTTAAACAGATCTCAGTATTTTTTTACCTATTTATTATATTTTATTATATAATGTATTTATATAAAACGAATTTAAAACTGTGTTTGATAAAATTGGCTTAGGTAAACATTATGAGTATACAAATAGACTGGCAGGCATTTACGCCAATCTCCTTAGTAGGCGGACTGATGCTAGGGGTGGCGACTGCCATTTTGCTGTTAGGTGTTGGCCGTATTGCGGGGATTAGTGGTATTTTCTCAAGCCTCTTAAAACCCAAGCGCGTTGAGATGTGGCAGGTTTTATTTATCGCCGGTCTTATCGTCTCGCCGTTATTATATCGTTTGGTCAAGCCGTTACCAGTGCTAGATATCAGCACCTCTATACCGTTATTAATTGCGGCAGGGCTGCTCGTTGGTTTTGGCACGCGTCTCGGTTCAGGCTGTACCAGCGGACATGGTATTTGCGGTAATGCGCGACTGTCACCACGCTCGATGGCGGCGACAGTGACCTTTATGTTGTTTGGTATCTTAACCGTTTATATCGGTCGCCATGTTTTGGGTTTGATTTAAAAATCGCATAGACAGCACGTTATTTATAACTGCTTGGATTAATACATTAGGTGTGAGAAAAAATGCTGAAAAATATAATTGGATTAGTAGCAGGATTATTATTCGGTTTTGGACTGCTGATATCAGGGATGACTGACCCTGCTAAAGTACAAGGCTTTTTGGACGTCTTTGGCGCGTGGGATATCTCCTTGGCACTGGTGATGGGCGGCGGTTTAATAGTAGCGATAATCGGTGTGCAATTAGCCAAATGGCAAAAGACCAGCTGGGTGGGCACTTTTATCTTATTGCCAAGTAAGACGGTGATTGATAAAAAGTTGCTAATCGGCGCGATGATGTTTGGTATCGGTTGGGGACTTGTGGGTATCTGCCCAGGACCGGGTATCGTGCTACTTGGGACAGGACAATGGCAAGCGTATGTCTTTATTCCAGCAATGATAATGGGTATGTTGGTTTATCAATGGCTTGAACCAAAGCTGAATTAGTTGTTTGGCTATAGTCAGTCCTAAATAAAATTAGTACAAGTATGATAACGCGCTACTGGTATTCATCTTCCTTGCTTGCTGTGCCTACGCAGACAGAGGCTGCGCAAAATGAATACCAGTAGCTCTGTGTTTATTTTATAGCAGACTGTCTACAAGAATAAGTTTTACGTTCTTAGTTCAAGAAAAAAGGGTCAGCCTAATCATAAGACTGACCCTGTTTTATGCAAATTGCTCAAAGTGCAAGTTTTTCAAAAGCTATTATTTAGCGCTAGCCGTAACTTTTGGCGTTTCGTGCGCCAATGATTTGGCGGCTTGGCGTAGCTCAAACTTCTGTACTTTACCGGTACTGGTTTTCGGAATTTCAGCAAAGATAATATATTTCGGCACTTTAAATCCAGCCAAATATTGCTTGCAATGCTCCATGACATGATCGCGTTGCAAAGTGCTACCAGCATGAATTTCGATAAAGGCGACGGGCACTTCGCCCCATTTATCATGCGGCGCGGCAACGACCGCACAGCTTTGGATTTCCGGCATTTTATATAAGACGTTTTCGACTTCGATACTAGAGATATTTTCGCCACCTGAGATGATGATGTCTTTAAGCCTATCCATGATTTTGATATAGCCGTCAGGGTATTTGACGCCCAAATCACCGGTACGGAACCAACCATCGACAAAGGCTTCTTCAGTGGCTTTTCGGCTTTTAAGATAGCCTTTCATCACCATGTTACCGCGCAGTGCCAGCTCGCCCATCTCTTCGCCATCAGCAGCAACGGGTTCAGTGGTCCCTTGTTTAAACAGCTCAAAGCCTGTCATCAAATGCGAGGTCACTCCTTGACGAGATTTTTTCTGCGCACGAGCAGCGACATCAAGCGCATCCCATTCTTCTTGCTCAGCACAAACAGTGACCGGACCATAAACTTCGGTGAGGCCATAAACATGTGAGATATGAAAGCCCATGGCTTCCATAGCAGCGAGCATAGTTTCAGACGGCGGCGCACCAGCGACCCAGCCTTTGACTTCATGGTTAATGGCTTCTTTATACTCAGGCTTACCGCCGGCAATCATATTGTGCACCACGGGCGCTGAGCAATAATGGCTGACTTTATACTTGGCAATCAGCTGCAAAATCAAATCAGCGTCAATTTTACGTAAGCAGACGTTGACGCCCGCGCGCTCAGCGATGGTCCATGGGAAACACCAACCATTACAATGGAATAGTGGCAGCGTCCATAGATACATGGGATGCTTGGGCATATCCCAATCTAAAATATTAGACACGGCATTGAGCGTGGCACCGCGATGATGATAGACCACGCCCTTGGGCTTACCAGTGGTGCCAGAGGTATAGTTGAGCGCAATGGCATCCCATTCATCGAGCGGTTTTTCCCAATTATCCAAATTGTCTGAGCTGGCGATTAACTCTTCATAACTCATAGTGCCAAAACGCTCGATATCAAGCGCTTTATCGGTCGCATGAATCACGATGAGGTTGGGAAAAGCTTCATCAATAATCTCAGCATGCTCAGCAAACTCGCTGTCTAAAATCAATACTTTGGCTTCAGAGTGTTGCAGGCAAAAGGTTAGGGCATTGATATCAAGTCGGGTATTAAGGGTACAAAGCACGCCGCCTGACATTGGCACGCCAAAGGCGCATTCGACCATTGCTGGCGTGTTCGGCATCATCACCGCCACCGTGTCATTTTTATCGATACCCAATTTACGCAGACCATCGGCCAATTGACGACAGCGATCATAAGTCTGTTGCCATGTCTGCGTGAGCTCATTGTGCTCTAGGTCGTCGTAGATAATTGCAGTCTTGTCAGGATAAACCTGCGCGCTGCGGATAATAAAATCGATAGGGGTCAGCGGTTGGTGATTGGCAGCGTTTTTGCCAAGACCGGTGTGAAAGTCTGTCATGGGGATAGTCCTTTATCGTATTGCGGGTATTCGATGGTGCAGGGATTTAGCGAAGCGGCTATTATAGAAGCCGTTGTCATAAAAACAATTGTCATAAAAACGGTCGTTATAAAACACGTTAAATATTGACAACGCTCACGCTATTATAGCCAATCGCCCCAAAAATTGGGCGGGTTTTATGAGGTTTGCTTAATAAAAGCCATAAAGTCGAGGTAAACATCTGACTGTCTAGGATTGGTATCAAGATAGTGCTCACTCATCAGTCGCTTGTCCGCATAGCTGATGATAATAGCGGTGTGTTACGATAGCAGCAACGCTAAATCCCGTGACTTTTCTGTTTTCAGAACGTAGTTTGTTAATTCATTCATAAGGAAAATGATATGACCGCCAGCCGCACTGCCAATACCATTGAGACCGCCAGCACCAACGAGCACTACCCGCATTTATTTGAGCCGCTGGATTTGGGCTTTACTACACTTAAAAACCGCATGGTGATGGGCTCGATGCATACGGGGCTTGAAGACCGTTTTTATAATTACGGCAAGCTGGCGGCGTATTTTGCCGAACGTGCCAAAGGCGGCGTGGCGATGATGATTACCGGGGGCATATCGCCCAATCGCGAAGGCTGGTTGCTCCCTGCTGGCGGCACCATGAACACCCGCGCTGACGTCATTAATCATCAACGCGTCACCCGTGCGGCGCATAAATATGACAGCAAAATCATCATGCAAATCTTGCACAGTGGTCGCTATGGTTATCATCCGTTTGCCGTGTCAGCAAGCCCGATTAAATCGCCAATCTCGCCGTTTAAACCGCGTAAGATGAGCATCAAAAATATCGAACAAACCGTTAAAGACTATGCGCGCTGTGCCAAACTTGCCAAACAAGCGGGTTATGATGGCGTTGAAATCATGGGCTCTGAAGGTTACTTGCTCAATCAGTTTTTATCGCGTCATGTCAATAAACGTACCGACGAATACGGCGGTGATATTCAAAATCGCATGAAGTTTGCGGTCGATGTCGTGAAAGCAGTTCGCGAAGCAACGGGTGAAGATTTTATTATCCTATTCCGTTTGTCAGTGATTGATTTGGTCAAAGACGGTAACGTCATGGATGAAGTCATTACCGTTGCTAAAGCGCTAGAAGAAGCGGGCGTGACCATTATGAATACTGGTATCGGCTGGCATGAAGCGCGTGTTCCAACCATTGTCACCAGCGTACCACGCGCGGCGTTTGTTGATTTCACCGCTGAAATTAAAAAGCACATCAGTATTCCAATGATGGCAGCCAACCGTATCAATATGCCAGAGACCGCAGAAGAGATCCTTGCCAGTGGGCAAGCAGATATGATTCAAATGGCGCGTCCGTTCTTAGCAGATCCACATTGGGTCAACAAAGCTAAAGAAGGGCAAGCCGATCGTATCAATACCTGTATCGCCTGTAACCAAGCCTGTCTTGACCATACTTTTGAAAATAAACGCTCAACGTGTTTGGTCAACCCACAAGCTTGTTACGAGACGGAATTGGTTTATAAGAAGACCAAAAAACCTAAAAAAGTGGCGGTCATCGGTGGCGGTGTCGCTGGCATGTCAGCCGCTCATGTTGCAGCTTTGCGTGGTCATGACGTCACTTTATTTGAAGCAAAAGATATCTTGGGTGGGCAGTTTAATTATGCCAAAGTCATACCTGGTAAAGAAGAATTCTTTGAAACCATTCGCTACTATATCAATGAGCTTGAGCACTTAGGTGTTGAGATTAAACTTAATACCAAAGTCGATAAAGATATGCTTGAGAAGGCCAAATTTCATCATGTCATCGTTGCTACTGGTGTGGTCCCAAGAAGTCTAAAAGGTAAGCTTGAAGGCGCAGATTTACCACAAGTCATCAGCTATGCTGAATTGCTTTCTGGTGAAAAATCCGTGGGTGAAACCGTCGCGGTCATCGGTGCGGGCGGTATCGGCTTTGATGTTAGTGAATATCTAACCGCCAATCATGGGCAGCCATTAGATGAGCTTGGTCCTGAATTGCTAAAAGACCCAAGCTATCGTCCAAAACCGCAGTCAATCAGCGATTGGCGCGAAGAGTGGGGCGTGACGTCTGATACTAACTATCAGGCAGATGGCGGCTTGATTAAACCTGAAGGCATCAAACCTGTACGCCAAGTGTACTTAATGCAGCGTACCAAAGGTCGCTTGGGCAGTGGTCTTAATAAAACCTCGGGCTGGGTACATCGCGCTCACGTTAAATCGCACGGCGTCATCCAAGTATCAGGCGCACAGTACGATAAAATTACCAATGAAGGTATCTGGATCACCAATAACCAAGGTCAAAGCCAGTTGCTACGTGTCGATAGCGTCGTTGTCTGTGCGGGTCAAGAATCAGTGGTTGAGCTGATGCCAAACGTCGGTGATGCACCAGACGCGCAATATCACTTAATTGGTGGTGCTAAGCTTGCTGCTGAGCTGGATGCAAAACGAGCGATTCGTGATGGTGCTGAGGTTGCGGCTGCGATTTAGAGTTTAGTTCAGAAGTAATGAGAGCGGCAAGATAGATTATCTTGCCGCTTTTTTTTCTATAGTTAGAGTTTGGATGTTTAGTGCTTCGTAAGACTTTAAATTTCATAACACTATCTATGCGATAATTTTTTATAATTATGTATATCTCAATCATCATTTACCAATAGCTATCATAGTATTAACACCAGTAAATGTATTGCCGGAGAAAGTATTGCCTACGATAGTTAATGACGATAATCCCCCGTAAATATTTAAACCAATGGGTATAAGGTTTATCATATTTATCACCAAATGATCGTCCATTATTTTAAACTGAAGTAAAGGTTGGTCTAAGAAAGTCACTTCACTACCATAATCGGTAATATTTAGATCATACTTAACATCATTAACTTTATTTTTTGATATTATATTATGCCATCTATTTGTATTACTTCCTTTTATTGGTGCATTAAACCATAATAATGTCTTGTGACTTCCGCTATCACGACCTATGAGAAAAACAGGATTACCTTCAACCTCAAAAATTATTTCACCTTCATTGAACGTATTACTGCAAACCCAAACTTTATTAAAAGGATTATATTCTTTAGGCAATTGCTTATTCATTTCCGAATCCTGCTGCTTTAGGTTTGTTTTCTGAGAAGTGCTTCTCAATTCTTGAGATCGTTTTTTTCTTATCTGAAGGCAATATTATATATAAAGCCTCAAATATTACTGCCAATATTATGAGGATTAGTAGAGTGAGTCCTTCGGTATTTGATACAGTCTCAATCCCATTAAGATACTTATGGTTTAGCCATTTAGCTAATACTGTAATTGAAAAAACACTCGTGCCAGTAAAGAAAGTGTGTGCCCAAATTGGTAGTAAGCTATTAACCTTTGTTAATTTCAGGAAATCACTATTTTCTAGAGGGAAAGGGGTATGAACCGTAGCTCCCCGATAAAGACCATCAGAGCTTATTCTTATTGTTTCATTTCCTTGTTTTGTACCATCCACTAGTCAACATCCTTTATACATGCTATTCAATTTATATATTTTACACTCTTGTATCAACAATGATACTCAAACAATAAGATGATTTTCATAATAGAGATCAAATTATTAGCAGTATGGTATAAAAACTAGATCTACACTCGCTTTCTAGAAACTATCTCCCAAAACTGCCTATCCATGCTAAATTAAACTCTATCAACGATACTCAATCGTACGCACCAACCACGCCATAAAAAAGGATTTTATAATGGTAGTGTTAAAAACCCTGTTTAAATGGATATTTTTACCTATTGTAGCGCTACTCATTATTATCAGCTTGGGCTTAGTGGTGACGGGTAACGCTTATATCTTTCGAGGGCTACAGCTTACTTATCTTAAAGGTGAAAATACCGCTAATATTGATGATTATGTAGATTTTGATAATCGGACTATTGCTGCCAAAGATACTATCGAATGGGAAAAAGTTGCCAACTTTCAGCAGGTCAAACTCACGCCGACTTTGCAAAATGCTTTAGATACCGATGAAACCGTTGCCTTTGCCATTATCAAAGACGGCAAACTGCTGTACGAAAACTACTGGCAAGGTTATGGTGCTGATTCGCACACCAATAGCTTTTCTATGGCAAAAACTGTCACTACCATGCTGTATCTCAAAGCGGTAGAAGATGGTTATATATCAAGCATTGATGAGCCAATTACCAAGTGGCTACCTGAATATGCGGACAATCAATATGCGCAGAACTGTACCTTAGCAGATTTCTCGGCGATGACCTCGGGCTATGATTGGACGGAAGATTATTACTTTCCCATCAACCCGACGGCTGAATCCTATTATGGTCATGACTTGGTCAAGCAAATGGTCAATCGTAAGTTTGTAGAAGAATGTGGCGGCCAGTTTGAATACTCATCAGGCGACACGCAAATGCTTGGCATAGCTTTATCGCGAGCGCTTGCGCCGCATGGCTATACTATTTCTAGCTATTTAGAAGAGAAATTTTGGCAACCTCTCGGCATGCAAGGCGATGCTTATTGGTCGCTTGATGGTGCTTCGAGCATCGAAAAAGTATATTGCTGTCTCAATGCTAGCGCATTAGATTTTGCCAAATTTGGACAGCTATTATTAAATGGTGGTGAGTGGCAAGGCGAGCAATTACTTAGTAAAGCGCACGTTGATTTTATGATTACGCCAAACGTGGATGCATTCGCAGACGGGCAAGCGCAAGTTTACGGCCATTCGGTATGGACGGATATGGATAGTCCGATTCCGTTTTATGCCATGCTTGGTCACTTAGGTCAGCGGGTACTGGTGCTGCCAGAAGAGAACGCGATTGTCGTTAGACTCGGTAAACAAAAAGGCTTACCGACACCGGTTGAAGGCTTTCACTTGGAGCCAGACTTAGGGCAGTATGTGACGGAGGCGAAAATAATTTTGGATAATCTACCACTAGAGCAGTAATTTGAGTTTATTTATAAGGCGAGTGAGTAATAGCATAAATTGCTAAGTCCATCACACATCATTAATAATCAGAAAAATAAGCATAGTGATAAAAGTTTCTATTTTTAACAAGGAATATTAAAACCTTCATGAATCATTCAAATAAAAATAGAGAGCATGATGGCTCGCTTAAGATCATTTGGTTAGTGGTATTTTTTGCGGTGCTGATTTGGTCGGGTATTGCACCTAAAAATTATTTCACTTGGGTTTTGGAAGTTGCGCCCGCGCTGATTGGTTTGAGCATACTAGCCGCGACTTATCAAAGATTTACCCTATCAAGGCTCACGTATTCCTTAATATTGCTGCACTGCATCGTATTAATGATAGGCGGTCATTATACTTATGCTGAAGTACCTCTGTTTGATACTATCGCCAACTGGTTTGGTTGGGAGCGCAATCACTATGATAAATTGGGGCATTTCGTTCAGGGGTTTGTACCGGCAGGGATTGTGAGAGAAATTTTACTGCGCTTAAATGTGGTGAAAAATGAGCGTTGGTTATTGGTCTTTGTGATGTCCGTTTGTTTGGCGTTTAGTGCTTTTTATGAGCTGATAGAATGGTGGGTAGCGTTAGCCATTGGCAGCGATGCAGAAGCTTTTTTGGGCACGCAAGGTTATGTCTGGGATACGCAGTCTGATATGTTTATGGCGTTGATTGGTTCAGCTATATTTTTATCTTTTTTTCGAAAATGGCAGAATTCAAGTATCCGTAAATTGACTTAAACGAGCGTAACCCTTGATCAAGCAGCTTTTTGAAACAGTTCAAAAGCTTTGTCATTACCTACAGTAACTGAGTCGCCCTCGTAGTAGGCTAGCACGAGTTCGTATATTTCAGCAGGTGCATTTTGGTTGGAAAGTATCTCTGTATTTGATGGCTCTGCTGAGCAAGCAGCAGCCATCAAATACAGAGAATAACGTGGTCAGTAATAAAGACTGAGCTAGGACGTTATGTTTTTTTAGATGCATTAATGCTCTCCTAGGTAGTTTGTTACAAAGTCTTGTAGTAGAAAACTGATTAAGTATTAGCTCAAAGAGTTTAATTTTACGATGTATAATTCAAAAGCTATTATTGACCTAAATTGTAGCAAGGAAGGTTATAATCATACTTAAGCTCCACCAAAGTACGGGGAGTTTCCCAAACTCTGTGTAACTGCTTATAATCCACTAACAGGAGAATAAGC
>NZ_JABAST010000040.1 GCF_016107575.1 Psychrobacter faecalis
AAAAGCGTAAAGTTTGGCTTATTTATGCTTATGATCGCGTTACTAATGAGATTGTCGCTTATGTCTGGGGCAGACGCGACTTAAAAACGGCTAAGAAGTTAAGAGCTCGTCTCAAGCAGCTTAAAGTCAGCTATGGCTCTATCAGTATGGATAACTGGGACAGTTTTATAACCGCCTTTAAATTTGACCACAAACGAGTTGGCAAATCTCATACGGTAGGCATTGAAGGTAATAACTGCCGTCTTAGACACCGATTGCGTCGGGCGGTTAGAAAAACCTGTTGTTTCTCTAAGAAGCTCGATAATCACTTCAAAGTGTTTGATATGGTGTTCTTTTACATCAATTATGGTTACGTCTGATGCCGGCATACTTTTTAGAACACCACCAATAAAGTAATTAAAGTCGAGTAGTAAGTTACTTGCTTTGGAGATAATTTCTTAAAAACCCCCAACCTCGCGTTGGGGGTTTTTGTATTCATAATCTCAATAACCAAATACAAGCAACTCAATCAGCAAAGTTTTGTAAAAGCGATTAGAATAGTCGGTTTCCTATGTTGCTAACATATTCAAAGTAAGCAGCATGTTTCATTTTTGATTGGGCGCACTATGTCAGACAATACCACGACTGCTACAGCAAGCATAAAGTCGAGCAAAAATCCTAAAAATTCACCAGTTGCGGCTGCTATTGATACCGCGACGTTATTGATCAAATGCCGCGATCAAGCGGGTATCGTACAGGCTGTATCTGAGTTTATACACCGTTATGGCGGCAATATTATCACTCTCGATCAGTATTCAACCGCTCATGAAGGCGGGCAGTACTTTATGCGTTTGGAGTTTGCGTTAGCAGGCTTGAGCGAAATTATGGATAACTTTGAAGCCAGCTTTGGGCATACGGTGGCTAAGCGCCATAATATGGCGTGGCGCTTGCATAATAATGCGATTAAAACCAAGGTTGGCATCTTAGTGTCAAAGTTTGACCATGCCTTGTTAGATTTACTGTGGCGGCATCAGCGCGGGTTACTCGATTGCGAGATTACCTGTGTCGTTAGTAATCACGAAGACTTGCGCCAAGCGGTAGAAAACTTTGGCATCACTTTTCATTATGTGCCAGTCACCAAGGATAACAAAGCCGAGGCAGAAGAGCAGATTCATACCTTGATGGCAGGCAATGATTTGCTGGTATTGGCGCGTTATATGCAGATTTTATCATCTGATTTTGTTAAGCGTTGGCCGATGCAAGTCATTAATATTCACCATTCATTTTTGCCCGCCTTTGTCGGTGCTGATCCTTATCGTCAGGCTTATGAAAAAGGCGTCAAGCTTATCGGAGCAACCGCGCACTATGTGACAGCTGAACTTGATCAAGGGCCTATCATTGAGCAAGATGTGCATCGGGTCACTCACCGTCAAGGAGTGGCAGAATTACGCGCTATTGGCCGTGATATCGAGCGTAATGTCTTAGCGCGCGCAGTAAATTGGCATGTACAAAATCGCGTGATTGTGGCAGGTAATAAAACCGTGGTTTTTAATTAGCTTTTTTTAAGACGGTGTTAAACCAAAATAAGAGCGTAAAAAAGGCCGCCAGTATTGGTATTTAATACTGGCGGCTTTTTTTAATCACACTACCACTATTACAGCACTGGATTTACAACAGCATCTCTAGCACAAACTTACTACCGACAAAGCCGATTGCTAATAAGATAAACGCATAAATGGTCATATTGGCAGCACGTTTACCACGCCATCCTGCGCGCCAATTACCCAATAATAATGCGCCAAACAACAGCCATGAGAGCACGCTAAAGACCGTTTTATGAGCAAGGTGCTGTGCCAACAAATCTTCTACATAAACAAAACCAATGCCTAGCGCGATACTCAATAAGACAAAGCCGACCAATAGCATATCGAACAATAAACTTTCCATGCTCTGCAAGGACGGCAGTTTATTGACCCAAAAGCGATGAATCGACTGGTGTTTCAGCTCGCGTATTTGTAAGCGCAAAAATAGCGCTTGCAGCGCTGCCATCAGCAGCACACAATAGGCGGCAAGTGATAGTAAGATATGCGCCTCTAACCCGACGCTGATGTCTGTAATCGGACGATAGGGCGCGCGGCCGATATAACCGACAATCATCCCGATTAATGCCGTCGGTGCTGCTAAAATACCGAGGCTGACGATAGGGCGGTATAAGCTAAAAATAACGTAGAAAAATAAGAAAAATAAACTGATCAGGCTAATGGTATTAAACAAGTTGAAATTTAGCCCATAAAGCGTGACCACATGCGGATAGAGTAGTGCGGCATGTGCGAGCATGCCGACGACCAATAAACCTAAGCTTACGCCCTTGTGGATAGGTTTATCGTGAATCAGCGCCCAACCAATGTAGATGCTGACCAAAATATAAACCATGCCAGCCATTAAAAATGCAAGTTGCAAGATAAAAAACCTCATCTCATGATGAGCGCAAAAACGCCGCTCAATTGAATGCTAAAATGGTATTATCAGAATGATTAGAATAATCATCCAATTTATCATAAAATGGCAAGCAATTGAGCGCCATCTTACGGATTGATTATAGCGCTTGTAGCACAGCAGCGCTTATTAGAAAAATGCCATTTGCAAAACGACTATAAGCTTTGTGGTCTCTTAATGCTATAGTGTTGATAATATGCTACTTTTTATCATTAATTTTATAAAATACTGCTTGATCGTTTGTAGCATCGCCAAACCATATAAATCAGCAAGCAACGCTGAACCAAATTTGACGACGTATTGTTGTCATAGTGTTTTTATCAAGAACCGCTTTTACCAAGAATTGCTTTTATCAAAGATTGTTTTCACTAAGAATTATTTTAATTGAGAGTTATTTATGTTTGATACCTTAACCGAACGCTTATCATCGAGCCTGCGTAATATCGCCGGTACTGGGCAGTTGACCGAAGATAATATCAAAGACACGCTGCGCGAAGTGCGCATGGCGCTGTTAGAAGCCGACGTCGCGCTGCCAGTGACGCGTGATTTTGTCAAACGTGTCAAAGAGCAAGCGCTTGGCGCAGAAGTGCTCAAAGAGTTGGCGCCAGGACAAGCCTTTGTCAAAATCGTCCATGACGAGCTGACCGAAATGATGGGCAGTGCCAATCAGCAGCTTGAGATGACGGGTAAACCGCCGGTTGTTTATCTGCTAGCAGGCTTGCAAGGGGCGGGTAAAACCACCACCGCTGGTAAATTGGCGAAATTCTTACAAGAGCGTCATAAGAAAAAGGTGATGCTGGTTTCTGCCGACGTCTACCGTCCAGCGGCAATTGCTCAGCTTGAGCAAGTAGCAGGACAAGTCAATGCCAAGTTTGTCAATTCAACAGTTGATGAAAATCCGATTGATATCGCCCGCCGCGCTATCGAAGAAGCTAAAATCCAATATCAAGATATTTTGATTATCGATACGGCTGGTCGTCTGGCTATCGATGAGACCATGATGGCTGAAATCAAGGCGTTAACCGCGGCGGTCAACCCGTCTGAAACCTTGTTTGTCGTCGATGCCATGACCGGGCAAGATGCGGCCAATACCGCCAAAGCCTTTAACGATGCGCTGCCATTGACTGGCGTTATCTTAACCAAGACCGACGGTGATGCGCGCGGCGGTGCAGCATTGTCTGTACGCGCCATTACGGGTAAACCGATTAAGTTTTTAGGTCGCGGTGAGAAACTTGACGCGCTCGAGCTATTCCACCCTGAGCGTATCGCTCAGCGTATTCTTGGCATGGGTGACGTCTTAAGCTTAGTTGAAGAAGTCGAGCAAAAAATCGACCGTGATAAAGCCGAAAAAATGGCGAAAAAGATGCAAAAGGGCGGCGACTTCGACCTTGAGGATTTATTGACCCAGTTTCAGCAAATGAAAAGCATGGGCGGCATGGCAGGTTTCTTAGATAAAATGCCTGGTATGGGCGGCTCTGACATGCAAAAAGCCGTGCAAGACGCTAAGCCTGAAGAAAAAGTACGTGAAATGGAAGCCTTGATTAATTCAATGACGCCGTTTGAGCGTAAGAATCCAGATAAGATTAATCCAAGCCGCAAGCGCCGTATTGCCGCAGGTTCGGGTCGTGAAATTCAAGACGTCAATCGTTTGCTCAAGCAGCACAAGCAAATGGCAAAAATGATGAAAATGATTTCTAAACCTGAAGGTATCAGTAAAATGATGAAATCGATGCAAGGCTTGATGGGCGGCGGCGGTGCTGGCGGCGGCGGTCCGTTATTTGGCGGCGGTCAGCAAGGCGGTGCCAAAGATGTGAATCCCGCGCAGATGGCAAAGCAGATGGGACTGGATCCAAACAATATGCCGAGCACTGAAGAGATGCAAAAACAGATGCAAGAGCTACAAAACCAAGCGCCAAAGAAGTTTAAAACGCGCTTTTAAGCAATAACCGTTTGGATTAGCACAGTTGTTACGTCTTAATATCTTTACGTTTTCATGAAAACCCCAAGCTAACATCGCTGTGGGGTTTTTTATGTCTGGCGTATTTGCATAAATATTGATGGATGCACTAGGAAAATTTAGAAATTAATAAAATTTTTTTATCCTAAATGCTATGATAGGCGCTGATTGATGAGCGCATGTTTTGTGGTATTAAGAAAATAAGCCGAGGTAATGATGTTTTTAGCAATGGATACCGTATTTGAGCAGTGTTCGATCGCGATTTTAGATGCCAATGGTCAGGTGCTATCGAGTCATACCGAACAAGGTAAACGTGAGCAAACTCAGCACATTTTGCCAATGATTGATGCGGCCTTATCTGAGGCTAATCTGCGTCTTACTGATATAAAAGCATTGATATTCAACCGTGGTCCTGGTGCTTTTAGCGGTATCAGAATCAATACAGCGGTGGTGCAAGCCTTATCTGTCGCCCACGATATTCCTTGTGTCGGTGTTTCTAGCTTACAAGCCATTGCCCAGTGTGCGTATCAAAGGTATGGTTTGACCCAAGTTTATAGCGCGCTTGATGCGCGTATGCAGCAAGTATATTTTGGGCAATATGCGCTAATAGACCATATTATGCAACCCGTTGTGCAAGAAAATGGCGAAGATACCGAGCGCTTACTTGATTATGACAGCCAAACCGCTGCTAATCTTCCTATCGCCGGTAATGGTGCGCCGCTACTAAAAATGCATGACGAACAAATTCTCCATGAAGAGGTTTGGCCAGATGCGGTAGTGATTGGACAATTGGGTATCGCTCAATTCATACAGACAGGCGGTAGCGATGCCGCTAATGCCTTACCAAAGTACTTGCGCAATCAAGCATGGAAAACGCTAAAAGAGCAAGGTAAGGCATAGTGCTTACATGATGATTCGTAAGCAATGCACTTTGTACTTCTACGTATAAACGATTATAAAAGCAACAACAATATAAAACAGCGGCTAGCGCTGTTTTTTTAGGGAAGCAACTGTGGATATACTGTTATTAATCCAAGCGCTCATTATGGGTATCGTTGAAGGTATCACGGAGTTTTTACCCATTTCTAGTACGGGGTATTTGATTTTATCAGCCGATTTGATGAGCTTTTGGACTAAGGAAAAAGTTGATTTGTTTGTGGTGGTAGTCCAGCTTGGTGCTATCTTAGCGGTCATTTATGATTACTGGGGCAGGCTGTGGCAAGCGCTGATGGGGCTACTGACCGGTAAAGCAGAAGGTATGAGTAATCCAAGGCAGCTTGGTTTAAGCTTAATTGTGGCGACCATTCCGGTAATGATTGTAGGTTTTACCTTTGCAGACGAGATTAAGGCGTATTTGTTTAACCCTATCGTGGTAGCGATTATGCTGATTGTCGGCGGTCTGCTGATATTTTATGTCGAAAATCGACCTAAAACGATTATTGCCCAAGAAGCAGAAGACGTCAGTCTAAAAACAGCGTTAATGATTGGTTTGATGCAGTGTCTGGCTTTGATACCCGGAACCTCACGCTCAGGTGCGACGATCATTGGCGCCCTCTGGCTTGGCGTGTCGCGCAAAGCTTCGGCGGAATTTTCTTTCTTTTTAGGCATACCTGTCATTGTTGGCGCGGCATTGTTGGATTTACTAAAGCACCATGATGTATTGACCAGTAGCGAAGACTGGCTGGTATTGGGTATAGGCACCGTGGTGTCATTTGTCGTGGCGTTACTTTGTATTCGCCTATTGGTCGCTTGGGTTAGCCGTCGCGATTTCAAAATTTTTGCATGGCTACGCATTATTACCGGCATCATCGTATTGGTCGCCGCTTGGGGTTTTGGCTATCAGATGGCAGGCTAAGTTTTAACGATGTGGCGTTATCATTTTCAACTGGGTTAACGGTAACGTTTTAAACCGTAAAGTATTAAAAGGGAGGGCAATCATGAGCAGTTTGCAACAAACATCAAGCGATTTTATGCATTGCCAGCTTTTTTATGTTAATGAAGCCCAACAAGCGCAAATCGCCAGCCTAAAAGCGCTGGTAGTGAAACATCAATTGCCTATTGTTCTAAACATTGAGTTGTTTAGCGAAAAGCTCAATCAAAAACGTCGCCAGCAATTAAGCCAGCATTCTATCCAGCCTATCTTAGTATTAGATGAAAAAGATAAGCTATCATGGCTGAGCGATGGGCTGAGCGTGGCGCCCGAATGGGATAAGCTACAACGCCGAGTGGTGAGTGCCGGGCGTAAGTCTGAGTTACTGCTACAAGCTGCTAAAATTACAGCGGATAGCACGGTCATTGATGCGACCGCAGGCTTTGGGCATGACAGCCTCATATTAGCCAGTACTGGCGCTCAAGTCATTATGCTTGAGGAGCAGCCCTTGATGGCGCTGTTTTTGCTAGCTGAACAGCAGCGGATGAGTACGCTACCAAATTGGCAAAAGCTGATGAGCCGACTACAGATTATTAATGTCGATGCGCTTAGTTATTTTGAAAGTATTGATTTTGCAGATTCTAGTAATGGTTCGACCGCTGATAGCTATCAAACTATTGATGTGGTATATCTCGATCCTATGTTTCCAGAGGATAGCTATCAAGATAGCAAAACGGGTAAAGGCGCGAAAGTGGGTAAGCATATGCAAGCCTTGCACCAATTGGCACGTCCGCCAACGCTAGAAGAAGAGTCGCAATTGCTCCAAAGTGCACAAGCGGTTGTCAGTCAAGGTGCAGGACAAGGCCGCGTCGTCGTCAAGCGTCCGCAGCTTGCACCATTACTGGCGCATCAACAACCGAGTGAAAGCTGGCATAATGAAGCGGTACGCTTTGATGGTTATTTCGTTTAAAAGACCTTTCGTTATCATGCATGGACTCAGTTAATCAGTTTGAGTGTTTAGAATACAAATATTTAGAAGTGGTGGATTTAATAGTAATGGATTCAGGAGAAAAGGATGTCAACGATTATAATTTGGGTCATTGGTGCAGGCTTATTACTGATGAATATTGCGTTGCGAACAGAAGTTTTACAGCTCAAAGCCCACCTAAAAGCGCTTAGGAATCCAAAAGAACAAATGGACTACTTACGGCAGCAAGCAAAGCTTAGCCAAAATAATAAGATGGCATCCATTAAGGCATTACGCAAGCAATATCCTGAGTTGTCACTCATTGAAGCCAACAACTTATGGCAACAAATCCAATAGCTCGCCAATCCTTTCGCTTCTATTCGCTTAACCTAGCAGCCTGCAAAAAAGTATATAAAATTTCTATAGATGATAATAAAACGCCATGACATTTAACGACAAATTACAAGCCTACCTGCAATTAACGCGCTTTGATAAACCTGTAGGTATCGAGCTGTTGCTCTGGCCAACGCTCTGGGGGGTAATGCTGGCGGCGATGGGACAGGCGCAGCAGCAAGGGGCAACGGCAGGTTTGCCGAGTCTAAAGATATTTGTATTATTTGCACTGGGCGCGATTTTTATGCGCGCGGCAGGCTGTGCAATCAATGATTTTGCTGATCGCAAGGTCGACGGTCATGTCAGCCGCACCAAAGGCCGTCCATTAGCGGACGGGCGTTTATCCGCTAAAGAAGCCATTGCTGCTTTTTCAGTATTGGTATTGCTGAGTGCCAGTTTGTTATTCTTTTTGCCTATTGCGGTATTCTACTGGTCGCTTGGCGCCGTTATATTGGCGTTTATTTATCCCTTTATGAAGCGTTTTACCCATTTGCCGCAAGTCTTTTTAGCGGCAGCGTTTGGTTGGGCGATACCGATGGCCTATGTCGCGATACAAGGCGCGCCTGATATCTGGTGTTGGTTACTGTTTATCGCTTATATGTGCTGGACCGTGGCTTATGATACCCAGTACGCGATGGCAGATCGTGAGGATGATTTAAAAATAGGAGTCAAATCAACGGCGATATTATTTGGTCGCTACGATGTGATTATCATCTCGCTGCTACAAACCGCATTTTTACTTATTATGGGTGCGGTCATGTGGCATTACTTTGCGCCAACCAGTGTAGGCGTGATACCAGTATTTGGCTTGGCGCTCGTGGCAATGATGTTTGCCAAGCAGAACAGCGCTTGTGCCAGTCGTCAAGCACTGGCCTGTTTTCAGGCATTTTTGGCCAATATATGGGTAGGGCGTTACGTCTTTGCTCTTATCGCAATCGCGTGTTTATGGACGACTTTTAATGGATAACTTTAAGAAGCTCTCAAAGTCAAAAGCTAGAAAGGTATCTGATGTTAATGCACCAGTTATCGATTATCATGCAAAACTAGCTGAACATGGCTTAACACGTGCACAAGTCATCGAAACTGAGCGTAAACTGGCGAAATTTGCCAATACCATGGATTCGCTCGTACGTATTCCTTTTACCAAACAAGGCATGGGGGCGGATGCGGCACTGTCGACCATTCCGCTGGCGGGAGATTTGGCAGGTCTTGCTTTGACCAGCTATGCTTTTATATTAGGTCGGCAGTTGGGCGTACCGGCGCATAAAATGACCCCAGCGGTTAGGTTGGCGCTGATTGATATGGTGGTTGGTATCGTACCGGGGATTGGCACAGTGCTCGATATCTTTATTCGGCCAAGTCGTAAGACATTGACTATCGTCCACGAGCATCTACACGATGAATATGGCATCACCGAAACCATGCATATGGATCGGCCGTTTTTGCATCAATCATTAGAAGATAGACAGCAGCAAAGTCGCTTTGCGTTCTTTTGGCGTAATCCTATCGTTGCTTGGCTATACCTGCATATTCCTGATCTATTGGGATTAATCGTTATTGTGGTTATTGGTTGGGGCTTATGGGCGCTGATAAGCTGGCTGGTCGGTCTGTTTAGCAAGACCACTGGTTTTGGTTAAAGGTAAAGTAGAGTAAAAAAGGCGGCAAATATGATAAGTATTTGCCGCCTTTTTTAGGGTTTAATTTATTATTTTCGACAGGTTTTAAGCCAAACTCTTATTGATAACATTATTCGGTAATGACTTCTGCTTCTACACTCATGGCCTCAAAGCTCGTTGTTTTATTGTTTTGAATAAGATCAATGCTGCTACCACCGCCATGACTGACCAGCTGAATACTGCCATCGTTTGAGCGATAAGTAGGGTTATTGCCTTGGCCTTCTGGCGCACTCAAGGTCATTTTTGGTTTATTTGGCAAGGTGACGATAGCGTTAAGTACGCCTTTTTCTGAGGTTTCAAAGATGACAAATAACGTCTCACCGCTGGCACTGCGATAATTGACATCAGTGATTTGCGCGCCTTTGATGGCTTGTTCTGGATTGGGCATTATCGCAGCACTATTTGTTGAGGTATCCGCTGCGCTAAGCTCGTTTTCTGTTTCATTTAAGCTTGTATCTTGCTCTAAAGTGGCTGCCGAATCAGTAGCGCTTGGCTTTGTTTCAGCAACTTTCGGTGCATTAATATTAGAGCTTACTGGCGTCGTTTGGGTGGTTGCTTCAGCAGTTTCATTAACGGTTTCAGGTTCTGGCGTCTTTTGGCAAGCATTTAGCAGTGATAGGCTTAAGAACGCAATAGAAATTGCTTTAAAGGAGGGTTTTGATTTCACTAAGGTAAAAATATCGGTTTTCATAATAGATAGCTATCCATTTATCATCGTTATTTAAGTGTTTTAAACTTTAAGGCTAGTCTAGCATTATTCTTTAAGCCTGCTTCTATACTGTTATAAATACATGCCTTGGCTTTGAGAGCATTTTTATAAAACAGCATCCGTATAAATATTGATAAAGGTTAGGGCGTGTCCTCAATTCAATCGATGGACATCTAAAAGGTCTAAAAATGGCTAAATTTTGCCAAACTTCGTCAAATAGCTGGGTAATATCCCGATATTAACTGCACTATTTTCCTTGTTTGGCTACAATTTATCTCATTTTTCTCACCATTTTTAAAATGAGGACACGCCCTAGCGTAACGTTAAATTATTACCTTTTACGCTTTATGCAATCGCGCCCGATTAGGTGATAGCCGCCCTAACATAATAGCCGATAAAGGGGTAAAGCAGCCGAGCATCATATCTGCTAATGCTTCAGCGCATATCGGTGCTAAAGCATAACCCTTTGCACCCATCGCGGAGAGCGCCCAAATGCGGCGGCTTTGCGCAAGTTGTCCGACCAAGGGATGGTAGTCAATCGTTTGCGTGCGCACACCGGCGCGTGCTTGCCATGCGCTGGTATCGTCTGGCAATATATCGCTTAATTCAGGAATATCCTCAAGCAATTTTTCGTAATTTTGCTGATTTTCTTCTTCACGGATATCAATGCTGGCGTCAGCATCTACAAAGCTGGCACCCAATAAAAACTGCGGCTCATTGTCGCGAATGTTATTTATCTTAGCATCGCCGCTTTGTCCGATAAAGGGCGCGCAATAACCACTATATTTGAGCGGTAATTTAGGCAGACCAGCTACCTGCTCGTCAGTGGGCGTAAACCAAGATAATTGCCCGCGAATAGTACGGCACTCAACGATACGTTTGTCTAATTGATGACTCTCATAGGCGGCGCAAATAACGACATTATCAGCGCAGATAGTGACAGAGCTTTGACTATTATCACTGCTGCTTTCTTTATCACCAATCACCGTCACTTTATCTGCAGTTTCTTTGATATCGGTAACGCTAAGCTGCTGATAATTGATATTTGAGTGCTTAAGGATGAGCGTTTTTAGCGCTTGTGGATTGACCAATCCAGATTTTGGTAAATATAAATTGTCCGTTAAGTCTTTAGTTTTTAAGCCGCTTAATTGCCGCGCCTCTTCAATCGTAACCGTGGTTGCCATTTCATTGGGATAATCGGCAATTTGCACAGGGCCGATATTGGTTTTGATTAGCAAGTCTAACGCGCCTGTTTGCTCAAGTATGAGCGGCGTTTGCTGCAGTTCTGCTTGCTGATTAAAATAACGGTACAGCCTGCCGCTATAGAGATAGCCGATAGAGTGCAAGTGCTCATAAACATGATGAATGGGCGTCATATTTGGTGCGAGGAGGGCGCGCGGATTGCCAGAGGCGCCAGCAAGCGGCGCGACTTTATCTACTATCGACACAGTCATACCGCGATTGGCTAGCGTCCAAGCCGTAAGTAGTCCCGCAACGCCTGCGCCAATAACCACTGTATGATTAGGAGTATGGTCATGAGGGTGTGACAAAACGCAAACATTGTTATCGTTATTTAGTGCTAAAGAATCAGGTAAGGACTCATCATTGTCCGCCATCGCTGCCGTTAACATTTCACGCTTGCGTCCAAAGCCTTTTACCTTTTTAATGCTAAAGCCATGCGCTTGCAAGCCGCGTTTGACGATACCAGCACAGCTATAAGTAGCGGCAGTGGTGCCAGTGCGAGATAAGCGCTGCATCTGGGTAAATATCGACTCTGCCCACAAGCTTTCATTACAAGAAGGCGCGAAACCATCTAAAAACCAAGCATCAATATAAGGGCGCTTGATAGCGGTCTCAGTATTTAAAGTAGCTAGGCTATTAAAAGTAGCCAGACTTGCCAAACCATCGCCCGCATCGCCCAACCAAATATCAAGCGTGATATTATCGTCAATAAAATTTAGTCGATGACAGCCAGCAATCAGCGGTGGGTAGTTTGCTAAAAGCTCTTTAATCAATTCGGCAAGTTCGGGCGCGCGCTGTGCCCATAAAGCGAGTATCTGCGTTAAGTCGTTAAGCGGTATGGGGTATTTTTCGGTAGTGATAAAGTGTAAGCGCGCGCTTGTTAACTGCGGCTGCTGCGTACGAAGCTGTCGCCAAAGCTGCCATGTCGCTAAAAAATTCAAGCCCGTCCCAAAGCCCAATTCAGCAATCGTAAAGCATTGCTTATCAGCAAGGTTTGCTAGGCGCTCGGGTAATTGATTATGGGCTAAAAATACATGGCGAGATTCTGCTAAGCCATCAGCGTGCGAGAAATACACATCGCCAAACTCCCCTGATACTGGCACTTGATTGCCAGCATCATCGGTTTGCCATGTAATATTAGCAGGGGTAATCACATCTGGCGGCGCAGGTTTTTTAGGGGGCTTGGTGGCTTTTTTATAAGTGGCAGGAGAGGTAGGCTTAGATATAGCTGATTTAGACTGAGGTTTAGACACAAATTTGGACATAAAGCATCACATTTATAGAGGATTTACTACCAGCGCTCGCGGCGCACAAACACCAACCACGAAATAAATATCCCAACCAATAAGCTCATTAACACCGTAAATGCGCCGTATAAAAACAACTGACCTTTGCTTTCATAAACCAAAACGTTTACTTGTGTTTGTAAGTCATTGACTTGACGCTGAAGCTGGGCATTACGGCTAAGCAATTCTTGATTGGCTTCAGAGAGCGCTTTAGTTGATGGTTGTAGCTGCGCCGCTAAAGTGTCGCTAATATTGGTAGCAGGCTGAGCATTGGTAGCTGGGTTCGGCGCTGTAGTAGACACCGTATTTGAGGCAGTATTTGGAAACGCTAGTTGATTAACAGTATTGGGCGCTAATACAGCGTTAGGCGCTAGCGGAGCAGTTCCTGCCACAGGATCAGCATTGGTCACAGTTGGTGCTGCTTGTGCTGATAGACTGGCAAGTAATAATAAGCTTGCAACGCTAACATTAGTAACGAAACCAAAAGCGGGCTTAGTAACATGATTAAAAACATGATGAGAAACAGAACCATTTAATAATAACTGCTGAATCACGATGCTGTTACCTTATTTGCTGGCTTGTCTGATGATGTAACTGCGGCACTGTCAGTAGGCGCAGGCAAGGTCTGCACGAACGGCTTGATATCTACATGGCTATAGACGCCATCACGCAAATAAGGCTCAGCGCTTGCCCATGCTTGCGCGGCATCAAGGGAGTCAAAGTCAGCAATAATCAAGCTGCCTGACATCTCGCTTTTACCGTGTTCGATGGGCGTTGGACCTGCGATAATAAGTCGCTGCTCGCTTTGTAATACTTGCAGGCGGGCAACGTGTTCGGCGCGCGTCACCTGACGTTGGGCGCTGCTGCCAGCAACATCGTGGCCGATAATAGCAAATAAGGACATGGGACTTCCTCAAGTAAATAATATGAATAAAGCGCTAATAACGACAATAAAAAACAATGATGATATGTCTCATTATATTTTTAAGTCTTATATTATGATTGAACTAGCTTCTATTTAGTGGTTTTATCGGTTAACGCTGGATTGAGATGGTTCTTTAATACGGCAAATTGCGCAATTACGAATACCAACATAATCGGAATCCAGCCGTAAGTTTTAAAGTTAATCCAAGCCTCATCAGACATCGTAAATGCCGTGATATAATGCAAAATACCCATAAAGGCAAAAAACAGTGCCCAAGCGACGGTCAGTTTTTTCCAGCCACTCAAGGTCAGTGAAAACACTTCTTTCATCGCCAATTGCATCAATGGCTTATTGATGATGGCACTGACCAATAGTGTTACCGCGAAGATACCGTTGATGATAGGCGACTTCCAGCGTAAGTAGATGTCGTCACGCAATAGCAGCGTCCCACCGCAAAAGACGATGGTTAATAATAAAACGACCCATTGCTGCTTATCAAATTTGCCTTTTTGACGCACAAAATGGATGGCATAAATGATGATAGTGGCCACGAGCAAGGCGCCTGCCGCCGCTAAAATGCCACTGTAACGCGCAGCAATAAAAAACGCGATCAACGGAATGAAGTCTAATAAGGCTTTCATAGCAAATAGGATGTCCAACAAAAAACGTATGGGGTAGTTTACACGTCTACTGCTGCAAAAAAAAGCAAGTAACAGGATAATCATCCGTTATGATCTGCCTTCATGCGTTATCTTCGCCGCATTTCGTCTTTTTTACTGATAATATAGTCAGTAATGACAGCATATCTATATGCACAACACTTTCAACACCCTCAATATCTTAAGGCCAGCTTTATGAAAATCGACTTACATTGCCACAGTACATGCTCTGATGGTACCTATGCGCCGACCGAGGTAGTACAGCGCGCGCACAACGCTGGCATTCATGTACTGGCGCTGACCGATCATGATACCTTGATGGGTATTGACGAGGCACGCGCGGCGGCGGCGGCCTATGATATACAATTAATCAATGGGGTTGAGATTAGCTGCGAGCATACACTTAGCGGCGGCTATGGCAAAAATAAATCCACCAATAAAATTATCCATGTGTTGGGACTTGATTTCACCGACTTTGATAAAATGCATGCGACGTTGCAGCAATTGCAAGACAGCCGTGCCACGCGCGGTCAGCGTATCACTGAAAAGCTTAGCGAGCTGCTAGATATTGATTATACCGAGCTATGGCAAGCGGTGCTCGATAAAGCAGGCGGCAATCCACAAGCGGTAGGGCGTGCGCATATTGGGCAAGTGTTGTTTGAGCGCGGTGCGGTAAAAACCGTGCAAAAAGCCTTTGATAAATATCTGGCCGATAATAAGCCCGCTTACGTGGCGATTGAAGCATTAACCATGCAGCGCGGCATCGAGCTGATCCACGCTTGCGGCGGCAAGGCGGTACTCGCGCACCCAACGCGCTATCAGCTATCTGCCACCCGCGTACGTAAACTGATCGAAGAATTTGCCGAGCTTGGCGGTGATGCTTGTGAGTTACCTTCAAATAGCGAACCGATTAGTACCCGAAGAATGGTCGATCGCAGTATCGCTGAACATCAGCTTGCGGCCTCTATTGGCAGTGACTTTCATGGAAGTAATATGCCGTGGCGACGTTTGGGCGACGTACCAAACCTTAATCCTGAACAGCAAGGTGTTTGGCAGTCATTTGCGGCATTGGCTTAGTCCAAAACAGGTTATTCTTAAGCTTAATAGATACGCTAAAATAAAACTTTAGATATTGACGGGTAAATCGATTAAAACCGATTGATAATTAAAGGAAAAATTGCCACACTAAATGCGTCAGTTTAGGTCTAATATAAGTCATGCTGTTTATTTTCATGTTTGGTTTGGCTCAATAACTTTCACTATCTGCGGTAGCCCATTATGGCTGTATCGATATCTCATCTAGGCTATAGAAAGCTCTCGCGAGTGATTTTCGAGTGGCAAGCGGCTGATAGGGCCTCACTGCTGGCGCTGTTTGTGTTAATAGAAGTCACCTCACATTGGTTATGGTGCGCGTTTGTTTGGTGGCGCCAAGATCTTTATGGCTCCTATGTAGATATGGGTCTGCTCTATCCTTTATGGACTGGGGTGACGCTGATGCTAGTGTTCTTTTTTTGGATGGTCAGCCGCACATCGCCGATTAGGACAGACACAAGCTCGTTATATAAATGGCAAGCGGTTATGATCACGCTTTATAGCCTTTATATTGCAGTGGTAATTTTAGTCATGGGTCATAGCAGTTTGGTCGCTGGGGTTTCGCTGGTTGGTGGGGCGATGCTTGGGATGATGCTGATACGGCGGCGCTATGTATGGAAAGCCTTTTTGGCTCACATTGCTTTGATCTTTTTGGTCACCTTAATTCCTTATTTTGGTTTTACCATTCCCAATCTGCGTCAAATGACCATCACTTCTTTTCCCTTAGATACTTATAGCTATCTTACCTTTAGTGAAACGGCGGCAATCGAAAACGCCATTTCTGCTGCAATTTTTCAAAATGGCACGCTCAGCTGGGATACATTTAATCAACTGCGCTCTTCTTCGGCATTTTTTTGGCGTACCACTCATATTTATATGGCGCTGCCAAAGGCGATTTTTATCATCTATATGTTTCGCACCCTGCTGTTGATATTGGATAATAGTAAAGCTGAAATCATGCAGTATGCCAATCAAGACGAATTGACCCAACTAAAAAGTCGGCGCTACGGTTTGACGCAAATGCAGCAAGCACTGCTAGCGATGGACGATAAACAAGATTTTAGCGTGATTTTATTGGACTTAGATTGGTTTAAAAATATCAATGATAACTATGGACACGATGTCGGCGACCAAGTTTTGTCTGAGGTTGCCCAAACGCTATTAAAATCGTTATCAGAAGAGGTGATTGTCAGTCGTTATGGCGGCGAAGAGTTTTTAATCGTGCTGCCAGATACCACGCACGAGGGCGCGATGACTATTGCTAAACAGCTACGCAAAGATATCGCCCAACAAGTCATCAAGAGCGATGATAATGTCGATTTTTATATCACCGCCAGTTTAGGGGTTTATACTCTGACGCATGAAGAGCGTGCGCGTATTCAAAATGAGTATAAAGCTTTAGCGCTAGAAGAAAATACGCAAGCGCTGACAGAAGCGCGCAAAAACCGTAGGCAAGGAGAGCGTAGACAAGAGCGTGGCTCGCACAGCTCAAACCAAGCAGGCGCACAACAGACCCATGCACAAAAAAGGATTTCGCAGAGAAGAAAGCGCGCTGCTAAAGAAATAGTGCAAGCCCAACTGCCCAGCGATATTTGTCAGCGCTTAATTTGTATCGCCGATAAAGCCTTGTATGAGGCAAAAGACCGCGGGCGTAATCAGGTGGTCAGTGCCAACCATATGCTCGCGGCAGAAACAGACAAGATCGCTGTCCTTTATGCGACTAGCTAATCGTTAACTAACGCCAGATGAAGTGCTTAAATTCTGTACTAAGCTTGAAAGTACACTGGTTGCAAAGCTGCCGGTCGTTAAAGTAAAACTGAGTACCAAGCTCAGCCCATGATCTGCGTCCTGCCATTTCCAGCTTAATTCTTCAATCGGTAATCTTAGCGCGCGTCGTTGTGCTTTGATATCGCGCTGCTCTAAGCCTGCTGCCAACTGACTTAACAATGGACTTTTCTGTACGATAATATTTTCGATAGTAGCTGCTGCGCCACTGACTTTATCATTACCCACGCCCCATAATACTGCCGTTGGATGAATATCACCGCTGGCAAGTCGCGCTTGCAAAGTGTCGTCCATTACTTCGCTGGCAAATATTGAACCTGAGCCATCCAAATTAAACACTTCACCGGTAAGCCCCGTATTCCAGCTACCATCACGCACCCGCGCTGCTAATATCTCATTAAATATCAAGCTGCGCGCCGCTGATAATTCCATACTGTTTTGTTCACGCGGCGCCTGTTTACGTTTGCCTTTTTTGGGTTGCGGACGACTTTCTGGCGCTGGACGCGCAAATAACGCCAATGCTTCTCTAACATTATTACCGTGACGGCCAAAGCGCTGCGGACCAAAATAATTGGGCACGCCCGTTATGCTGATATGGGCCAAATGCTGCTCGACGGTATCCTTGTTGCTTTTGTTAGACGGCGTCGTCTCTGTGCCCGCAAACTGGATGTCACGCAAGGTAATGATAAATTGATTGGCTCTATGCGTACCACGATTGAGTTTTTTATTATGCCACTCCTGCGCAAGGATGGTGAGCGATTCATTGGCGCCAATATCTACTGGAGCAAATTCAGACTCAGGTAATTGCTTTTTTGGTAGGCGCAGGCTAAACCACTGTGTCGTCAGCGCATGACGGTCTTTTAGTCCCGAGTAACCGACATCACGCAGTGGAATTTCTGCCCACTCGGACAGCAGTTTAGCTAGATAGGCGGTATTCATACCGAGCTTTTCGATATGCAGCCATAAGTGTTCACCTTCGCCTGTAAAGTCGAGCGGCAATATCTCATTGACCACAAAATCTGTGGCATGGGCTTTATAGGTCGCTTGTTTTAAAGGCGACTGCGTCGGCTGTGGTAATTTGGATGTATCAGTGGCGGCGGTAATATCGATATTTGAGATATCAAAGGTTTTATCAGTCAAAGGTTTGTTATTAGGAGAATCGTTATTAAATGAGTCGTTAGCAAAATCGTCTTGAGAAGTCATAAAAGGTATCTTTTGTATTGATAAAAAGTGGTAAGAGCAAAACGTTAAAGAGGGAATAAAGGTAAGTTTACGTTTTGCAACGCAGTCAGTATATAAAAAAATGGCGTCTGGCAATGGGTCTTGCTAGTATCAAAGTATCTGGCAAGACATCTGGTTTTTTAATCACGTATTTTGGGCGTTAATATTTTATTTAAAATGCCGATAAAAAATACGTTTGCAGCAGGAAATAATAAATTTTAATAATAACCGTTAAGGATAACTATGACCAGCTCAACTATCAAAACCGTCACGATCGATAAAGCCGATATCCCTAATGGCGGCATGAAATCGTTCAAGCAAGACGATGACAGCATCATTTTAGTCACCCGCGATGATAATATGTTCTACGCTTTCGATGGAAAGTGCCCTCACGCTGGGGCTGATTTGGGCGCTGGTGTGCGCTGTGGCAATCGAGTGATTTGTCCTTGGCATCATGGAACGTTTGATAGCACGGACGGCTCATTATTAGAGCCGGTTGCCGCTGACGGCTTAACCCAGTATCAGCTTACTGACAATGGCGACAGCTTGAGTGTCAATACCAGCAAAACTATAGATCACAGTACCATCAATGACAAACTTGACGACACTCATACCGTGATCGTAGGTAGTGGCGCGGCTGGATTTATGACCGCGCACCGCCTTCGTAAGCTCGGCTATGGCGGCAAAATCACCATCATTAGCGAAGATGACAAAGCCCCTTATGATAGAACATTATTGTCCAAAGCCTTTTTGTCAGGTGATGCAGATGAGAAAAAACTCATGCTCGGCGGCAGTGACTGGGCAGAAAATCACAATATAAACTTGCAGTTAAAAACCACTGTCAGCGAGGTGAGGCCCAATGAAAACGTCCTGACCGTCAAAAAAGATACGGGCGATAATGAGACCATCCGCCCTGACTTTTTAGTCGTGGCGACGGGCGCCGAGCCGGTCATTCCACCGATTGAGGGGGCTCAGCAAAACGGCGTCTATACCCTTCGCAGTTTAGACGATGCTAAAGCGATGAAAGCAGCAAGTGTGGATAAGCGTGTGATCATCGTTGGCACCGGATTTATCGGAATGGAGGTCGCCTCAGCGCTTGCAAAAGCAGGTCGTGTTGCTAGCGTTACCGTGATAGGTCGAGAGTCTCGTGTCATGAGTCATATCATTTCAGAGTCAGTCAGCGCTGCGCTCATTAACCGTCACCAAGACCGAGGTGTGACCTTTGTCCTTAATGCTTCAGTCGGCAAAATCAATGGCGATGATAAAGGGGTGAACGGTGTGACCCTTGCAAGTGGCGATCGCATAGACGCTGATATGGTCATTCTTGGTACGGGCGTGTCACCGCGAACGGATGTACTCAGCGACGTCAACGATCCTGATGGCGTGCAAGTTGATAATCATCTACAACTGCGCGACGGTGTTTATGCACTCGGCGATATTGCCAAAGCGCCTAATCAAATGGGACGACTGCGCATTGAGCATTGGCGCGTGGCGCTACAGCATGGCCTTGTAACCGCGGCAGCGATAGTGGGAGCAGACGATGTCAATGACAACGCCGAGCGTGTGCCATTTTTTTGGACGATGCAATGTGACAAAAGTATGCGCTATAGCGGTCATGCAGCCACGACTGATCATAGTATTTTGCGAGGCGATCTACAGCAGTTCAATTATATCGAGTTTTATTTTGATGATGAAGGCGAGAACACGCGAGCCAGTGCTGCTAGTGGGGTTGGTCATGATAAAGAAATGGCTGCCTTTGGCGAGCTACTACGCCGAGGTCACGCGCCAACGCGCGCGCAAATCAATGCTGGGTTTGATATTATCGAGCAAGCCCATGCGTTATCGCGCTAGTAGTAAAAACGGATACGTATTATTATAAAGGCTGGCTTGGTTATCCGAGCCAGCTTTTTATATGACTTATAAGCTATGAACGGAAAAGGAAAACCGATGCTATGAATAAAGACCACATTACTAAAGAAGCCTTAAACAAAACAACCGTATTTTTACGTCAAGCTGAAGTAAGTGATATCGACGCGCTCGAGCAATTGCTCAATCGCTGTTATCGGCAAGCGGCAGGCTGGACCAATGAAGCAGATTTGGTCGGCGGTATTCGCACCACCAAGGACGAGCTATTGGCTGTCATTAATGACCCCAAGCATTACGTTTTTATTTATCCAAAAACCACGACAGGTGAGCGTGACGGAAAAGAAACAGGTGAGCTATTAGGCTGTATCGCGGTCGATATAAAAGACGAAGTTACTACAAATCAGCGTGCTGGTAATCAAAAAGCGTATATCGGTATGTTTGCCGTCTTGCCTGAGCTACAAGGGCATGGCGTCGGTCATCAGATACTGCAGGCAGCTGAGACATTTGCGCAGCGGCATTTACAAGCAAATATCCAAGCGTCTGTACAAAATCCCGCGCGTTTAACGATGTCTATTTTAAGTCATCGACCAGAGCTCTTGGCATATTATCAGCGCCGCGGTTATCAGTTAAATGGCAATAGCATGCCGTTTCCCATCGATGGCAATAATGGCGAACCTAAACGCCAAGATTTAGAGTTGTTAGAATTAGAAAAACTTGTAAGCTAATTATCAATCAATCAGTTTTCTTAAACTAATGGCCATTAACCCCAAAAACTGCCAAAGGTCATAAACAATCCGACACTTAATAGGAGAAATGCCACGATAATTAAACGCTTAAACCAGTTAAAACCGAGCAGGCGCGTGGCATTATCATTGGACATCAAATAAGCAAACAGGCCGATTAGGCTGGCGACCAAGGTCATGATGCCAAGACCAATCGGTAATATAGAAAAATACATCTGCCACACAAGCATCTCGCAACGGTGATTATTAAACGCATCATAGCAGTATCATGATTGTGCTGTCTGCATTATCTGCCTCTTACGTTTGAAAAACGTTATCAGCATAACAGGAGGTCAAAGTGGGAAAGTTTAAAAAATTGACGTTACTCCTCCTATATATACTATTTTTTGTCACCTACTCTAAAGCACCTCCCGACAGTACGGTTGCGCGCTTGATTGCAGCACAATATAAAGAAGGTATCAAGATAATGCGGGCTGCCAAGGCGAACGCTGGCAATGACAAAATGGCACAAGATATAAGCAGTCTAATGGAGCGCATGATGCCAACGTTTGAACGCGTCGAGAATATAGACTGTAACCGCGTCAAGGGTAACCGTACTTTTAGCTGTACCGCTGATATCACCCAAAAGATTGCGGGAAATAGCCGAACTAATAAAACCATATTTAACGTTTATCAAGTCAATGGAGAGTGGACGCTGGATAAGTAACCGCTTTGATAAATGAAGATATTTATATGAAAAACGCAAAATGCCTTAATGGCTAGTAATAAAAAAGGCTACCTTATTAAAGGTAGCCTTTTACTTATATTATCTGGTCCATAAAAACTAGCGCATGGTCACAAATTCTTCTGAGCCCGTTGGATGAATAGCGACCGTATTATCAAAGTCAGCTTTCGTCGCGCCCATTTTTATCGCTACCGCAAAGCCCTGAATCATCTCATCGACGCCGTAGCCAATGCCGTGTAAGCCAATGACCTTTTCTTCTTCACCTAAACACACCAGTTTCATCACGCACTTTTGACGGTGCTGCGTGACCGCACTATACATAGAGGTAAAGGTCGATTTATAGCATTTGATATTTTCTTTGCCATGCTGCTCAACGGCATCAATCTCAGACAAGCCAATCGTACCGATAGCAGGGTGGGTAAAGATGACCGTCGGTATCAAGTCATAACTGAGATGCTCATTGGTTTTATTGTTAAATAAGCGCTCTGAAAGCCTGCGACCGGCAGCGATAGCCACTGGCGTCAAATCAATGCTGTTTTCGATAATATCGCCGACCGCGTAAATGCCTTTGACATTGGTGTTTTGAAATTTATCGACTTTAATTTTGCCAAATTCAGTGGTCTCAACGCCGGTTACTTGCAAGTTGATATTGTCGGTTGAGGGCGCACGTCCAATCGCCCAAATCAAGCAATCTACCGTATCAAGGCTACCATCTGCGGTACATAACGTCAGGCTACCATCTTCATTTTTATGAATCTCAGTGAGTGTGGTATTGGTATGCAACTGGATACCGTCTTGCTCCATCTCTATCAGCAAGGTTTCAACGATAGTATGGTCAAATGAGCGCAGCGGCGAATGTTGACGCACATACTGATGCACCTCAGCACCAAGGCTATTGAGCACGCCAGCGATTTCGACAGCGATATAGCCAGCGCCAACGATAGCAACTCGTTTTGGCATTTCATTTAACGCAAAAAAGCCATCAGAATCGATGCCGTATTCTGCACCTTTGATGTCGGGGAGAATCGGATGACCGCCTGTCGCGATTAAGATATGGTCGGCGGTAATCAGCTCGCCATTGACCTCGACAGTGTTAGTATCGACAAAGGTAGCAAAGCCTTTTATCACTTCAACGCCATTTTTCGCCAGATTGTTATCATAAGAGCGATGAATATTTTCGATATATTGTTGGCGGCTATGGACCAGTTTTTGAAAGTCAAAACCTTTGACCTCGACGTCAAAGCCATAATCGGGTGCATATTTTACGATGGCTTCGGCCACTTGCGCGCCGTACCACATCACCTTTTTGGGTACGCAGCCCCAGTTTACGCAAGTGCCGCCCAATTGGTTGGCTTCGATAATGGCACATTTTTTGCCATAGCTCGCTGCTCGATTGATCGAGGCAATGCCACCGCTACCGCCGCCAATGGAAATATAGTCATAATGTTTTGTCATGGTTAAGTCTCTTTATTCAGTACGTATTAATGCGTATTGGTGCAATTTTGCAGTCTATTATTTTTTAATTCTGTTATTTTGAACTCTATTGTAATGGGTATCATTATTAATCTTACAAGGTTTTTATTATAAGGATATGCCAGCTAGTATCAGAATATAAAAGTATTTAGGCATAAATAGCTTGATATCTAAGCCCATCTAAACTATAGCACGCCGCCTATAAAATAACAGTCCGGGAATGGATAAGCCTAGCACCAATCCCGAGGTTACAAACAAGGCCTCAAATAAATACACCATCATTTGGCTAAATAATTCGTCGGAAAAACCAAAATAACCAATTTGCACCATACTGACCATCGCCTTATAAGCAGCGATACCTGGCATCATACAGATGACGCTCGGTGAAATTAACGCTTTGGGCGGTAGCGTATATTTTTTAGAAAAGTAGACACCCAAAAAGCTGGCAAGCATCGCCCCAAAGAAGCTAGCCACCACCAGATGGATGTGCTGATAAACAAGCGCGGTTTTTAACCCAAATCCAAACGCGGTCATCAGCAAACACGGCAGAATATAGCGTTTGGGCACGCTAAACATCAGCGTCCAACCAAGGGTAATAATGCACGACAACACTACGGTTTTAATGAACCACATCTTAAAACCCCCAGTGCTGTATTCTAAGTAAAACCAGCGCCATGACGATACCAACGCAAGCGGACAAGGTCAACATATAGGTAAAAACGGCACGGCCAACGCCAATATTGACATAGCCTTTTAGGATATCTGAGAAAGAATTGATCAAAGGAAAGCTTGGTACCAGTAACAGCACGCTAGAGGCAACCGCAATATCGGCATTATTACCAATATCAAAATAATAGGTCGTTGCCCCAATTAAAGAGGCGATAAAAGCCGTCACGATAACGGTGATAAAGGGATTGAAATGGTGCTTGGCCAGATAAATGCGAGTGAACATCGCTACCATACCCGCGATAAAGGTCACGGCGGTAATCGACCAACTGCCACCGTTTAGATAAGCAAACGCAGCACAAGACGCCCCAACAAATATGCCCACCAACCATGTTGGATACACCGACTTATTATCTAACTCATCAAAGGCAAGGGTAGTGCGTTGAGTCAACTCATTATCATCGACAGTGGCTTCAGTTTTATTGATAATTTGCTGGATTTGTACCAGTAAATTGACATTAATGCTTTGATTGATCGTGTCTCTGGTGGTGGTGATACAGCGCTCATCACAGATAGTGGTCAAGGTAATGGCATTAAAATTCAGCGAACATTCTACGCTGTTCATCCCCAAGGCAAGCCCTAAGCGTTTGGATAAGTCCACCACCACGGCAGACTCAGCGCCATATTGCATAAGCAGTAATCCGCAGCGCACGCATAATCGAGTAATGTGCTGTTGCTGTACGTAGCTGATAGAGGTCATTGATTAGATACGCATATTGGCTATTGTGATATTTGTGAATGGTATAACTATAAACAGTGTGAGCGGTTATAGTCTATCGAGACAACAAGGTAACGATAGCATAACTTGCCGTGCTTATTTGCTACTATTATAAAGCGTAAACCACTGTCGCAAGGAGAATAAAATGCATATCGCTATCTTAACGCTGACTTTTGCGCTACCCGGCTGTAGCTCGTTAAAAGAAAAACGCCAACGGATGGGCGGCTTGCATGCACGTTTTGGCAATACGCCAAGCGTCGCGGTATGTGAAAGCGGTGAGCGGGATCAACATGACGCCAGCGAATGGACGTTCGTAATTGTCGGGCTGTCTAAACGTGAGGTTGAGTCGCAATGCAGTCAAATTGAGGAGAAGCTAGAACGTACAGTAGATGCAAGGGTGATGAATGTTGAGAGAGAGTTTATTTAGGTTGAATGGACTATAAGGATCTAATTTCGCAACTCTATAGAGTTTCAAGGATATCTGCTAAAATCGTGGCTAAACTGCATTTTGATGTAACTATTTAAAATTGAAGATTAATTGATATTTTGTTGTAAGCCATCCCCAGTATATAGGCTAAAATATATATAATTTAGACTGCTATTTGCTAAAAAAGTAGACAAATGGCTATTTTAAGCTAATAAAGAGAACGTTAATGACTGTTAGAGAAAGAATATTGATAATTGGTAATGGCTTTGATCTAGCTCATTTTTTACCAACGAAGTATGAACATTTTATTCATACTATGAAAATGGTAGAAGAAGCCCCATCAGATACCTCATTATCATTTGATTACCTATATAAAGATCTTTTAGATAATGAAGACTTTATTCTAACTAAATGTAAAGTGCTATATAAGACAGAAGATCTGGAAATAACAGCAGAGCAAGTAGATAGTTTGAAAGAAAAGTTGACAGGTAATCACTGGTTTCGGTTTTTTAAAAGTCAAATTGATAGCGGCATAGATACATGGATAGACTTTGAGAATGAGGTTAAAGATACTCTTAATTCAGTATGTAACTTATTAGATGAGATAGAAGGAGAACCTCAGTACTTCCGTGTAACAGAAGACAGAAAAGAAGCAAGTATAGAGTCAAAATTAATTAGAGAAAAAATGTTTAGAAAATATCCTGAGCCCATCCCGAATTCTGTGTAACTGCCATTTAGATTAAATGCTTACTGATAC
>NZ_JABAST010000041.1 GCF_016107575.1 Psychrobacter faecalis
ATCAGCAAAAATCCACACAAGTTGTTCTTTAGTTATGCTTTTAAATAGTGTCAAGCTACTGTCGTCCAGTAGTTGATTATATAGGGTATTTCTCTTTGCTAGTCAGTCTAAGTTAAGAACTTATCCTATCTAGCGAGCCGACTATCATATCATGATGATTTGGTTTGTCAAGCTTTTTTATAATTTGTTTCAATGGGTTAGCCAGGTTGGTTATATGTAATTCACATATAAGTTATTCCAGTTCTCCCTAATGAGGTGCGTATTATAGACGCTTATTTTAATTAGTCAAGAAGTAAATTATTTTATTTTAAAAGTAATTTAGTAGGTTGGATGATTAGTTAATAGCTTCGCTATTAATAATAAGTGGTAAACCACTTCTCCAATCCGCTTTCCCTTTCGACTGGGTGGCATTATACGCGCTTTTAGTAGGGGGTCAAGGGGGTTTGAAAATTTAAATTGATATATCTTCTAACCCCTTGATTGCTTAGGAATTAAATCTGAGATTTTGGCTTTAGTCTTACATTTTACTCTTTAAGGTGGTTACGATACCTGATAATGCATAGATGATACCGATGGCTAAAATGCCTACTGGGATATCATATAAGATGATACTCATGACCAATACGCCAATGATAAGCACAACAAATGGCACTTTCTTTTTATCGAACTCTTTAAAGCTATAGTATTTAACATTACTGACCATCAATAAGCCGCAGATAACCACCCATGCCGCAAATAAGAACATGATGGCAGTATCGTATTGTCCGACCCATTCATTATGATCGACCGCAACCATGACAGCGGCGGTAACCAAGATAGCAGCAAGCGGACTTGCCAAACCGACGAAGTACTTTTTATCGACTATACCAACTTGCACATTAAAACGCGCAAGACGGAAAGCGGCGCAAGCAGTAAAGACGAAGGCACAGCCAAGACCGATACGACCTAACGGCTCTAAAGCAAAGCTATAAATCAGGATTGCAGGCGCAACGCCAAAAGCCAACATATCAGCGAGTGAATCATATTGCTCGCCAAAAGGGCTTTGGGCATTAAGCATACGCGCAACACGCCCATCAGCGCCATCAAGAATGGCGGATAAAAAAATCGCCAAGGAGGCTTTATAAAATTCGCCTTGAGTACTGGCTAAAATAGAATAAAAACCCGACAGCAGAGATAAAGTGGTAATCAGATTGGGCGCTAAATACACACCGCGACTGACCACGCGCTTACCTTCGGCGACTTCTGCTTCAATCACCTCAAAGGTCAAACCATCATAATTGTCATTATCCGCTAGGCGAATATTGAACTCATGCTCATCGACAAAAGGCGGCTGAGTGGCAGCACTATCCTGTAAGAGCGGCTCTTTTACCAAACCGTCATTCATAACCTTGTCGGTTACCAGACTGTCCTTTGCAAGGCTATCTTTGCCCATACTACTTGATGATTGATTCGTCGTCATAACGATATCCTTATTCGCCGACCAGCCAGCGCACATTAGTGGCACTATCAGGAGACATGTCTGGGGCATCCGCAACTTTTAACACCGGCTGTAAGAAACGCAAAATCTCACGTGCGTGATTGTCAAATTGCCAAGGCGGATTGATAACGAGTAACCCTGTACCATTTAGACCAACAGCGATGTCGTTAGGATAGATATTGAGCTCGCAGACCAATTGACGTCTCATCTCAGTCCGTTTTAGCTTTTTGTAAAACAGCTCAACCGCTTCCATGTTTTTAATTGGATACCATAACGCGTAAGTACCTTGTGGCCACTTATTATAAGAATGTACCAATAGGTCAATCAGGCGGGTGAAGTCTTTATGCTCTTGCTCGTAAGGCGGATCAAGAAAAATCAAACCGCGCTTCTCTTTTGGCGGAATCACCGCAGCGATACCTTCAAAAGAATTGCGATGATGAATACCAATCGGCAATTTATGGAGCTGATAATTTAGTGCATCGTATTCACTGGCTTTGGCTTCAAACGCTTCGCCGCGCACGCCGGCATCAGGATTTTTTTCAACATGATGGGCAATCCACCAAGGTGAACCAGGATAGACTTTTTTATCATACGTGAAACGCGCTTGCTTAATGCTTTCCATATAGTCTTTGACGGCCGCCGGTGCTTTTTCGATGTCGGCTTTTAACAAAGCTTGGATACCGCCTTTGGCTTCACCTGTTTTGCGCGCCTCTTCACTGCCGAGCGAATACAGTCCACGACCGCCGTAAGCATCCAGCACATAAAAAGGTTTGTTCTTTTGCCCCAATTGATTCAGCAGTTGTACCAATAAAATGTGTTTAACGACATCGGCAAAGTTACCAGCATGATAGGCGTGTTTATAATTCATAAGATCAAAAGTTTAAATAAGAAAAATTACATCTATGGTAGCATAGACAGGGTAAAAGATAACGATGGTTTTGGTAAAAAGGCATGGATTGGCTGTGTATTGACAGTCATTGGCATGTTTATCGATAACGACGAGGCAAAATGACGCAGATTATTAGCAATCTTGAAGTGACGCAATTAGTCGTCGATCATCCAATTGGAGCGGATAACCCGCCACTACTATACCCACCTAGCGATGACGAAAGTCAAACGCTACTCACTCAGCATGAATTACAATTTTCGGACTTTGATGTCGATTGGCAAAATAAGCTAACCGATAAACAGCTAGATACGTTTGTAGACGATGGCTGGATGATTATTGACGATGTGTTTGAAAATAAAGCACTATTAGCCCTGCAATCTGAGAGCGGTTTTATTGACTATCGTGACGCCGAGCTGACGGCTGGCATTCGGGTTAGCAATATTCGCGGTGATCGCATTCGCTGGATTACCGAAAACTTCTTTGCAGGCTACTATTATTTACAAAGTATCAATGCGCTTGCTGCTTTATTCAATCAAAGCTTGTTTGCTGGTATTCGCCATAGTGAGGCACATTACGCTTGTTATCCGGTAGGTTTTGGCTATCAATGGCATAGCGATAATCCGGCTGGACGTGATGAGCGCGTTATCTCGGCGGTGTTTTATCTCAATGATGATTGGCGTGATAGTGACGGTGGCGCTTTAGAAGTCGTCGACAAACATGGCGTCCACCATAATGTCATGCCTGTTGCCAATCGACTGGTCATATTTGATAGTGACTTGCAACACCAAGTGCAAATCGCCCATCGGCAGCGTTATTCTATCGCGACGTGGATGCGCCGTGATGGTTTGGTGCCTTTTGTTGAGGATAATATTTAAAACTAATCAGCTATTACTTTAAATAAGCCTTGTTAATTAAGGATAATGACAATGCATAAAACCTTATATAGAAGCTTGCTCTTACTTGTTATACTCCCTCTGATCGTGAGCTGCGAGACGCTTAATCATCAAGCCGCTACTCAAAAAAACAATGAGTTATTTTTTACCTATTATTTGCCAAAATCCACGCCTGAAGAACCTCTAATAATTAATCCGACTGTTATTACTACTGAATTCAAATATGAGGATGGGTGTTTACTTGCATTTGATGGAAGCAGATGGATGACACCTGTATTTCCCGAAGGACATGCAACTTTTAATAATCATCATAAGACTTTAAGATTATTAGGAACGAGTTATAAAATGGGTAATGTGATTTCTGCAGCTGGCTATGTGCATGCTTACAACAGTGAAAAAGTTAAAAATTATAGTAATAGCCCAGCCGAAAAGTGCATTACAGAGTATCTAGCAATATATTACGGCGATTATGAAAAAATTGACTTGGATAAAAACTAAATTTTTTCAGACCTCAAATTATAAACATCAAAACAACATATCTAGGACTGTCATGAGTTCAGAAAATAATAGTAAAACCCATCAACAACAAACCTTAGATTTAAGCATCGCCCTACTTGAACGTCCTTCTGTCACCCCCGATGATGATGGCTGCCAAGACATATTGTCAGAGCGCCTGACGCAGGCTGGGTTTGATTGCGAGTTTATGTATTTTGGTGAAAGAAACCAAAGCGGCGAACATGCGGAAGTCAAAAACCTTTGGGCACGCCGTGGCACCATTGACCCAGTGATTTGTTTTGCGGGTCATACCGACGTCGTGCCTACGGGCGAAGAGAACAATTGGACTTATCCGCCATTTACGCCAACCATTGCCGATGGTTATTTATGGGCACGCGGTGCCGCTGATATGAAAACCGGCATTGCTGCTTTTACCGTTGCCGCCGAGCGTTTTGTCGCTAATCATCCTCAGCACAATGGCTCTATTGCTTTTTTAATCACCGCAGATGAAGAAGGCCCGTCCATCAATGGGACGGTGAAAGTCATTGAAACGCTTGAAGCGCGCAATGAGAAAATCACCTATTGCCTCGTTGGCGAACCCTCAAGTACCGACACGCTTGGCGATATCATTAAAAACGGTCGCCGCGGCTCATTGGGCGCCGAGCTGACCGTCACTGGCAAACAAGGTCATGTTGCCTATCCGCATCTGGCTTGCAATCCGATTCATGCGGCAATGGCGGCATTAGCAGAATTAACCAATGCCACTTGGGATAACGGCAACGAGTATTTCCCTGCGACTTCTTTGCAAATCTCCAATATAAATAGCGGTACAGGCGCAACCAATGTCATTCCTGAAACGCTAACCGTTATTTTTAACTTCCGCTTTTCCACAGAAACGACGGATGAAGAATTAAAAGCGAGAACTCATGCTATTTTTGATAAATATTTTGAGAATAGCAAAGCCAGTTATGATATCCAATGGAAATTATCCGGTCAGCCATTTCTAACCCCTGAAGGCAAACTCGTATCGGCCTGCCAGCAAGCGATTAAATCTGTGACTGATGTTGATACTACGTTATCTACTTCTGGCGGTACTTCAGACGGACGCTTTATCGCGCCAACCGGTGCGCAAGTGGTTGAGCTTGGCGTACGTAATGCGACGATTCATCAGGTGGATGAAAAGGTAGAAGTAGATGATTTGGGCAAATTGGCGCAGATATATGAAGGGATTTTGGAGAATCTGCTGCTTGATTAGACATAATCTATAGAAACAAAAAAAGCGCCATCTGCTTCGTATTTGGCGCTTTTTTATTATGATCTTTTATCGATAAGGACTTGAACAACACAAGTCAATTAAGCTACTTACTAGCTTCACTCAATCCCTATATAAACATCCACTTGCCCATACTCTAAATTACCATCAATATAGTGCTCAAAATCGACATTATAACTACGAGTATACTCACAGCTTGGGTCGTTGAAGTACTCCCAAGCCTTCTCCCACGCATTCATGACGGTATTAGGCATATTACCTGTTTCTGAAAAGACTAAGTATTTCCCTGCGGGAATGGCTATCGTTACAAGATTGCTCGTATTGGCGACCGCCGCATTATCCGGCTGCGCCTGCTCATTGCCCACTTCCCAACCAGCGACAACATCAAACGCCCCTACTAAATCAGCACTTTCATAATTGTGGTAGATACCATAAATATCCTGATCTTCAGGCAAATCACCCATATAGTTTTGATAAAACTTTTGCCATAAGCGGCCTAATTTTGCCGTTTCGTGGCTGATTTCAGCGTGATTGGTGGTACGTACGCTGATACCCTTACAAGCTATCGCTTCGGGTAGCTCTTTAATTTGTGACGTCATGATGCTGCCTGCCCTGTTGTGCTGTGTGATTTTTATTTGATGTGCGATTAAATGAGCATAACTGCCTTAATCCGCTTCATCAATCCAATTCATTTGAATGGCTTCTAGGATACCCTCATTTGATTTTTGCGGGTCATCATCAAAACCTTCTAGCTCCGTCACCCAGCGGTGTAAATCAGTAAAGCGAATATACTGCGGATCGGTCTCAGGGAATTTTTCATAAAGCTCAATAGCGATATCTAAGCTGTCTGTCCATTTTAGTTTTTGCGGGCTCATGGTAGCTCCTTAACTGTTATTTATTTTATAGCTTTCATCAAACTAGAGATTAGTTTGACCAGTTGTTTGTATAATGTTTGTCTAACGCTTTACTTGCTCACTTACTAACCCCTATCCTATCAAAATTCGCCAACTGATTATAGACAAGTTCGTTATACCGCCTTTGTTGCTTTAACTTTTTGCTTTATCTTTTTATTTTGTTTCTGCAGATTTAATCGCTACTTGATGCTGATTCCAAGAAACAATGACTTCATTTGTCTGCTCACCTGTCATATCCAATATCTCTGGTGCGCATTTGCCTTTTTTATCGTTTAAGACAAACTTAGTCATACCAACACCCATGAGCTGATTTTTTACCAAAAAGCGCGTTTCAAAATAGACGTATTTTTTATCCCAACCGACAAGCGTACTATTTACCGTCATTTTATTCAGGAATTTAATTTCTTTGAGATAGACCATTTCTTGCATGGCAATAATCCAGCCGAGATTTTTAATCCCCTTTTGATGACAGCAGGCCATCAGCCATTTAGTGATGTTTAACTCGATAAAAGACAAGTAGCGATAATTGGGCAGATGGTCGCGAAAACCCATGTCGTGTGGCAATACGCGATAGTGGCGCACAATTGGTTTGGTTAATGTCTCGACACTTAGGTGTTCATTAGCCGTTTGCTGTTTAAGCTGCTGCTTTAATAAGCTGACCATAATAAAAAAACGTATCAACATGTTCATAAAGGAAATCTCTGCACGGTTATTCTGTATGAATTATGAGTAAATATAGCTTTGATAAATGCTGCCTACCTTAACGCAAAAAAAGCCACCTCAGTGACTTTTTCGTAAAAATATTATTAGTAGATGATTAGCAATTAATGACCGCCGCCATTGATACTACGTACCATCTCTTCAACCATTTTCTTAGCATCACCAAAGATCATCATGGTTTTGTCCATGTAGAACAAGCTGTTATCAAGACCTGCATAGCCCGTGCTCATTGAACGTTTAATAACCATGACCGTCTGTGCTTTGCTGACTTCTAAGATTGGCATACCAAAGATTGGGGATGATGGATCATCTTTTGCCGATGGATTGACGACGTCGTTAGCACCAATGACTAAGACCACATCGGTACTGGCAAAGTCGGAGTTAATCTCATCCATCTCAAGAATGTCATCATAAGGCACGTCAGCTTCCGCCAATAGCACGTTCATATGGCCTGGCATACGACCAGCGACTGGATGAATCGCAAAGCGCACATTGACGCCTTCCTCTTTTAATAGCTCATACAATTCTTTGACCGCGTTTTGTGCACGGCCCTGCGCCATACCGTAGCCCGGTACAATCACCACACTGCTGGCATTAGACATGAGGAAACCTGCGTCTTCTGCCGAACCTGCTTTGTAGTTTTTAGGTGCGCCATCATCTGCGCCTGTAGCGGCAGCTGCCGTACCCATACCACCAAACAAAACGTTTAGTAGAGAGCGGTTCATGGCTTTACACATGATGTAAGATAAAATCGCGCCTGACGAACCAACGAGCGAACCTGCGATAATCAGCATCGAGTTGCCAAGGGTAAAACCGATACCCGCTGCTGCCCAACCTGAAAATGAGTTCAATAGCGACACAACCACAGGCATATCACCGCCACCGATTGGCGCAATCCACATCCAACCAAATATTACGGCTAATACTGCCATCGCATAGAAAGCTGGCAATGAATCGGTCATAAAGTAGACGATACCAAAACCAATCATAGCAATAAATAGAATCGCTTGTACCGGTTTTACCCAGCCGCCTACTAGGGTTTTTGCCCAACTTTTTGCAGCCAATTTACCAAAGGCGAAAACAGACGCTGAGAAGGTAATTGCACCAATAAAGCAACCGATAAACAGTTCAGTACGGGCGACTGCGCCATGCTGTTGCTCAGTATGCAGTACGGTCGCTAAGGCAATCGCCACTGCTGCCAAGCCTACGAATGAATGCATCAAAGCAACGGTTTCTGGCATCTGGGTCATAGCAACCGTTTTTGCTTTCCACATGCCGACGACTGCACCCAATACCATGGCACCGATGATTAACCACAGCACAGGGCCTTCGGCTAAGAAAAAGGTCGTTGCAACTGCAATTGCCATCGCTACCATACCAAAGCGGTTGCCACGAATGGCGGTTTTTGGACTAGAAAGACCACGCAACGTTAAGACAAAAAGGATAGCACCGATTAAGTAAAACCAATCCGCATTTGCTGCAATCATATTTGTTAAATCGCTCATGCATCGCCTCCGCTTTCAGTCGTCGCAGTTTCAAGCGCTGGCGCTTTTTTTGCTTTTGGTTTAAACATTGCCAGCATACGCTCAGTCACCGCAAAACCACCAAAGATATTGATACTGGCTAAAAATACGGCAAAAGCACCGAGCAAGCTGGTTGGGGTAAACATCGCGCCGTCAATGGTGACGGTTTGTAGCATCGCGCCGACGATAACGATACTTGATAAGGCATTTGTTACCGCCATCAATGGCGTGTGCAGTGCTGGCGTGACGCCCCAAACGACGTAATATCCGACGAAAATAGCGAGCACGAATACCGTGAAAATCGCTACAAACGGTGTGCTACTCATGGCCGCACCCGCTGGCGCTGCCGCTAAAATAGTGGCAATCATCTAATCCTCCTAAAAATTTGTTCGTATCTGGCAAATGTAAGGTAGTGAAATTCGAGACTGGATGTTTAAGGCTTAGCGTTTAGCAAGACGTACTTGGTTGTCATGCGTCACCGCTAACGCCCCTTGAATCTCATCATTCATGTCTAAATTCAGTGCCAGTGTTTTCGCTGAAGCGTCGTCTTTAGCTGCAGGAGCCATTAAAGTAGTGATAAAATTAACAAGGTTATTGGCATATAAATCTGAAGACTGCGCCGCCAGTTGTGATGGAATATTGGCTGCACCGACGATACGCACACCGTTTGCCGTGGTAATGGTTTCATCAGGTACACTGCCTTCGACGTTGCCACCTGTACCAGCGGCCATATCAATCAGTACTGAACCAGCTTTCATTTTGGCAAGCGTTGCCCCGTGCACCAAGCGCGGCGCGTTACGTCCAGGAATCTGCGCGGTGGTAATGACGATATCTGCGTTGCTCAAGGCTTTGTCTACGACAGCAGCCTGATCTTTGATATATTGCTCAGAGGGCGTCCATGCATAACCGCCCGTGGCTTTGGCTTTTTGCGCTTCGTCTTCGCTCATTGGCACGTCAAGCCATTTACCACCAAGCGATTCCACCTGTTCTTTGGCAGCAGGGCGCAAATCACTGGCTTCAACGACAGCACCTAAACGCTTCGCCGTCGCAATCGCCTGCAAACCTGCAACCCCGACACCTAAGATGACCACTTTGGCAGGTTTCACCGTACCCGCTGAGGTCATAAACATCGGAAATGGACGCGAGTATTCATTAGCAGCAAGCAAGACCGCTTTATAACCGGCAAGGTTGGCTTGTGACGATAAGACGTCCATATTTTGCGCACGTGACAAAGTACGTGGCAATAATTCCATGGCAAAGACGGTTGCACCTTTGGCCGCATAAGTATCTAGCTGGCTATTGCGATATGGGTCAAGCATACCAATGACCACTTGACCGGCTGTTAAATGCTCAGTCACCGCTGCTGGCAAATCATTGACGGTAGTAATAATTTGCGCTTGGTTGACGACCTCGGTACTACTGTTGGCAATATCAGCACCCGCTGCCTGATACAACTCATCAGCGTAATACGCCGCTTGACCTGCACCTGACTGAATGACGACTTCAAACCCTAGTTTACGTAATTTTTTTACCGCGTCTGGGGTTAGCGCTACCCGTTTTTCACTCGCGCTATCTGCACTAATAACACCGATCTTCATACCGTCTCCTTACTTACGTCAAATGACTATACTCACGTTTAATGACTATCTTTTAACACCCGCAACGCATCTTTAAAAAGCACAGGGGACAAAAAAATCTTTGGTCGCGGTTGGTTAAGAACTTAAGACCAAAGATTATCAATTTAATAAATGATAGCTCCTTTGCCATCATGCCTTTTTATTATAGAGATAACATCTGCAAACTTTCATTGCCTAATGATGACCCACAAGTAAAATAAAAAGTTAGGCATTTACACCATCATCATAACTTTTATTGTTATATTAAAAACTTTTATTTTTTCCAAAAGCGCGCAAAGCCTGTAAGCTATTAGCTCACGACAAATATAAAAATTGGCTTAAGGTTTGACATATGTCTACGATGACGCTTAAAAATACAAAACTGCTATGACTAAGTCAAGATAAAATACTGCCTAACGTATAATAAGAAAACTTGACCGCTCAATAGAACACCCATTGACCTACTATAAATAAGGAATAACCATGTATTTTTTACTCTCCCCTGCCAAATCACTTAATGAGAAAGATGCTTTGCCAGTCAATCTCGGCAATTACTATAGTCAGCCCGAGCTGATTGAGCATGCGCAGGGGCTCATGAAAGACCTAAAAGCCAAAGAGCCAATTGATTTACAAGAGCTGATGAGTATCTCTGACGATTTGGCGCAGCTTAATGCCAGACGTAATCAAGACTGGGCTTGGAGTGCAAATACTCCTTTTACGGGTGACAACGCCAAACCAGCGGGGTATTTATTTGACGGCGATGTCTATACTGGGCTTGATATGTATCATATGGACAAAGATACTGCTATTTACGTTAATGAACATTTGGGTATTTTGTCAGGTCTTTATGGCGTGCTTAAACCGTTAGATTTAATACAGCCGTATCGCCTAGAGATGGGCACCAAGCTAAAAAATGATCGCGGGGATAATCTTTACGAGTTTTGGGGCGAAGAAGTGACTAAAACAATCAATGCACGTATGGCAGATAGTGAGGACAAAGTTTTAATTAATCTTGCTTCTAATGAATACTTTAAGGTAATAAAAAAGAAAGCACTGAATGCGCAAATCATCACGCCAAGATTTGAAGACGAGAAAAATGGCCAATATAAAGTGATTAGCTTTTATGCCAAAAAAGCACGCGGATTGATGGTGAAATATGCAGCAGACAATAAGCTGACCAACGCAGAGCAGCTAAAGCAGTTTGATTTGGCAGGCTATTATTATGTTGATGAGCTGTCTGACGATAAAACGTGGACATTTCGTCGGGATGAAGCAAGTCAGTAGTCTTCAAACAAACAACTAATATGCATAAAAAAACCCCGATAAGCTTAGCCTATCGGGGTTTTGTTTGAACTAGGTTTAACAAGTAGGTTATGACAAAGTCATACTTCTAGCGAAAAGCGATTTGTCGAGGAAGACGCGCGAAAATAGTACTTATCGTACATTGAGCGCGGCTAACAAAGAAAAATCGCTTTGTAGCAGAAGTAAAATTACATCATACCGCCCATGCCACCCATACCGCCCATTCCACCGGCAGCGCCCATGCCAGCCATAGCATCATCACCTTGCGGTAAGTCAGTAATCATGACTTCAGTTGTAAGCATGAGGCCTGCAACAGAAGCCGCATTTTCTAGTGCTGAACGTGATACTTTTGCTGGATCAAGGATACCCATCTCTAGCATATCGCCGTATTCGCCAGAAGCTGCGTTGTAACCGTAGTTACCGCTACCGCTCTTGACTTCATTAACCACCACTGACGCTTCTTCGCCTGAGTTGGTCACGATTTGACGTAAAGGTGCTTCCATCGCACGGCGTAGGATTCTAATACCCGCATTTTGGTCGTCGTTATCGCCACGTAGTTCAGACAAGGCATTCATCGCACGAACGAGGGCAACGCCGCCGCCAGGGACAACGCCTTCTTCAACCGCTGCACGAGTCGCATGTAGCGCATCATCAACGCGGTCTTTCTTCTCTTTCATTTCAGTTTCAGTTGCCGCGCCTACTTTGATAACGGCAACGCCGCCAGCAAGTTTTGCCATACGCTCTTGTAGCTTCTCTTTATCGTAGTCAGACGTTGATTCTTCAACTTGACGTTTGATAGATTCAACGCGGTTTTCGATGTCAGCGGTGTTACCCGCGCCATCAACAATCACAGTGTTTTCTTTACCGACAGTGACTTTTTTCGCCGTACCTAATTGCTCTAAAGTAGCAGTCTCTAAGCTCAGACCAATCTCTTCAGAAATCACCGTACCGCCAGTTAGCGTTGCGATATCTTCTAGCATAGCTTTACGGCGATCGCCAAACCCTGGTGCTTTAACCGCACAAGTTTTTAAGCCGCCGCGCATGTTGTTTACAACTAGTGTTGCCAATGCTTCGTTTTCTACGTCTTCAGCAATGATTAGCAACGGTTTGCTTTGCTGCATGACTTGCTCAAGTAATGGCACAATTTCGCGGATATTGCTAATTTTTTTATCAACAAGCAAGATGTAAGGATTTTCGAATTCAGCGGTTAAGCTGTCTTGCTTATTGGCAAAGTACGGGCTGATATAACCACGGTCAAACTGCATACCTTCAACCACTTCCAAGGTATCTTCAAAGCTTGAACCTTCTTCAACGGTGATGACGCCTTGCTTACCAACTTTTTCCATCGCTTGGGCAATCAGCTCACCAATTTTGGTATCTGAGTTGGCAGAGATAGAACCCACTTGGGCAATCGCTTTTGAATCATCAGCTGGGGTTGATAATTCATGGATTTGCTCAACCGCGGCACGTACCGCTTTATCGATACCGCGTTTTAGATCCATTGGGTTCATGCCCGCAGCAACTGATTTCATGCCCTCAACCAAGATTGATTGTGCCAATACAGTCGCAGTCGTTGTACCATCACCAGCAACATCGTTGGTACGGCTAGCAACTTCACGCACCAGTTGTGCGCCCATGTTTTCAAATTTGTTTTCAAGCTCGATTTCTTTGGCAACCGATACACCATCTTTAGTGATGGTAGGTGCGCCAAATGATTTATCGATAACCACGTTACGACCTTTCGGACCAAGCGTGACTTTTACCGCATTTGCTAGAACGTTTACACCGTCCATCATTTGTTTACGGGCATCAATGCCGAATTTTACGTCTTTTGCCATGTTAAATTACTCCACTATTATAAGTATGAGAATGCAATGAAAGGTTTCAATGATATTTTTTTATAAATGTTCTTGGGTATAACTGTTGTTGGCCAAAAAATGTTAGCCAAAATTTCCTTATTGGCAATTAGCCTTCTAGTACACCCAATACGTCTGCTTCTTTCATAATCAATAGCTCTTCGCCGTCAACTTTTACCGTTTGACCCGCATATTGACCGAACAAGACTTTATCGCCAACTTTTACATCTAACGCGCGAGTTTCACCGTTGTCACGAATCTGACCGTTACCGGTTGCTAGCACTTCACCTTGAGACGGTTTTTCTTGAGCTGAACCAGGAAGCAAGATACCACCAGCCGTTTTTGTTTCTTCTTCGATACGGCGGACGACAATACGGTCATGTAAAGGACGAATATTCATCGATACGACTCCAAAATTTGGTTAGTTAATATAAAGGTTTATTTGAATGAATGATCTCAATACCAAGATCTAGCAGAATGTCTGCTTAAAAACAGCATTCTTTAGATAAGCTTTGAGCTTGTATCAGAAAGTGGGGGCAAGGCAAGTTTGCTTCAAGTGTAAAGCCCAAAAATTTACAAGAATTTTGCACATCCTTACCTATGCAAGCAGTAGTGAGAGTGATAAATAGTCCATTGATTAAATTGCACGCTATTAAAGGCTTGAGCATTGCTTTAAAACAACAAGCCTTCCATCAAATAATAAGGAGAAAATGAGCGATTATAAATGAAGCTTTTAGCAGTATCAGCTCATTAACTTCCTCATTTCTTACCAAGCTTACAGCAAGTTACGGCGTAAGCTCGCTTTAGCTAAACCAGCAACATCGACTACAATAGCCTAACGCTTCACTGTGCCCCTACCCTTGAAAATGTAACAGAGTATGACAATATATAAGGGTGAGCCCATAATAAACCCTATAAATCAAAGCCAACAGTCAAACAAAAGACAATATTTATAAGTAAAAGCTGATAACACAGCTTGAAACCAAATTAAGGAATATCCATGAGTTTTTTATCACAAAATAAACAATCCCTATCAATCCATTCTAATAACCCGAAACGCAGCCCTTCTAAAATTTTAACCGCCTTAACCACTGGGGCAAGCATTGCTGCGATTGGAGCTTTAAGTATGACCGCACCTACCCTTGCCAGCGCCAAGAGCGTTGAGCCCTCAAGCGCGAACTATAGCTTTACCATTGAAGATAAATACAAAGGCACAGCCACTCGTACGTTGAATAAATCTGGTAATACCTGGAAATACAATGTCAATGCTCGCGTTGCTGGGGTCGCCACTGCCGCGCAAAATAGTACCTTTAGCATTAACGGTAATAATGTGGTGCCGACCCAAGCCAGCACCACTTATAAACTATTGGGCGTTGGTCGTACGCACAAATTGGACTTTAATCCAAGCAGTAAAAAGGTAGTAAGTAACTATCGCGGCAAGTCGACGACGATGAATATGGCGCAGCAAGCCTTTGATGATTTGAGCCTTGAAGTGCAAATTCGCCAAGATTTATTAAATGGTAAATTCTCTGGCAACTATTACATGGCGAAAAAAGACAAAATTGAAAAAACGCCATTTAAGAAATCGGGTAATACTAAAATCACCGTACCAGCAGGTACGTTTGATACCGTGCGTGTCGACCGCGTGCACGATGACAATAGCCGCTCGACCAGTTTTTGGTTGGCGCCAAGCTTAGATTATCTGCCAGTTAAAGTCAGTCAAATTAACGATGGTAAAAAGATGGATTTAGAATTAACCAAAGTCAATTAAGCCCTTATCTTTGTATAAATGGTTAACGTAAAAAAGCGGCGCTCTAAATGAAGCGCCGCTTTTTTTTATCCGTATAAAACTTTCTATGTGAATTTTAGCGAGAACGTGGCTGTTTAACGACATTGTTCATTGACGGTAGACGTTTTAACAAGATAAATAACCAGACGTTGATGGTAAGTAACAACACAAAATCAAATAGATAGACCATTATCTCAGCCCAACTACTGCCATAAACACGGGTAAATAGCACCACCCCACTCGCGCCAAGATAAACCAAGGTAAACATACTGTCTATCAATAGCGCATAAGGCGAACGCCCGCGTAATATCGATGGCGTTAAGACCAGCGCCGGTAGCAACCATAACGCTTGCCAAGTGATACCGCCAACGATATCGGGACGACTAGGATTAAAGACGCTGATTAAAATCGGCAATGCCAATAATCTAAACGCTAGCCAAACCAACCACGTCACCATCAAACGCTGACGTATAGGCGCTATCGGCTTTTGCGCATTAACTATCTCAGGCGTTTTTGCTGCGGGCGTGTCGATATTACTGTCCTGCTTGGATTGGTTAGTGACCATGAGAGATATGTATTTCCTAATTGATAACAGCAAGCGGCAATATATAAGGGTTAATTAACGCTGCCAATTGGCTTGCGCTAAGGCAGACGCGGTAATTGCCAAACGCCGACCTTGGGCAATCGCCAGCTCGCGCTCATCTGCCGATACTGGTTGGTCATGTAACGCGCCGCTGACATGACTTGCGCCATAAGGCGAGCCGCCACGCTGCGTTCTATTTAACGCAGGCTCAGCATAAGGGACGCCCACAATCATCATGCCATGATGCAATAGCGGCATCATCATCGTCAGCAAGGTCGTTTCTTGTCCGCCGTGCATCGAACCGGTAGCCGTAAATACTGCAGCTGGCTTGTTTTGCAGATTGCCTGCCAGCCATAGGGTGACGGTATTGTCCCAAAAATACTTCATCGGTGCGGCCATATTACCAAAGTGCGTCGGACTACCAAGCGCAAGCCCGCTACAATCTTTTAAATCATCCATGGTGCAATAAAGGTCGCCTTCATCAGGAATGGCAGGCTTAGTTGCGGTGGTTTCAGGCGCGACAGTCGGCACCGTACGAATACGCGCCGTCATGCCAGCGTCTTCAACACCCTGAGCAATGGCATATGCTAATGTCTTCGTCGTACCATAATTTGAATAATAAAGCACCAAAACATAAGGGGCGGTCTGACTCATTAGCAAAACATCCTTAAAAAGTCGTGAAAATGAATGGTTAAAAGCGCGTCAACCACACTATAAATGACCCGCATGAATAATAGATGTGCATATTATGCCCGAGTCATGCATTGACAGCAAACAAAGCCCATTTAGCAATGACGTTTTGTAGATGCTGTAGACAAGCATTTAAACCAACGCTGACTTAGTGCATTTTGACACAATTCAGTGGCAGATTCTGCACGCTTACTTTTGTTACACTATTCGCACTCTTATTGCCGTTAAATGGTTGTCATGGAAAATTTACTAAAAAAAATCCCTTTTTTACACCAACGTTGGTTTCAGTTTCTCCGTTTTTTGACGCGGCACTTTTTTGAAGACAACTGCCAACAAAAAGCCGCCTCGCTAACGTATACGACGCTATTATCGATTGTGCCTATCTTAACAGTACTATTGATGATTTTGTCGTCAGTGCCAGCGCTTGCGTCGGTCAGAGCGCAGATTTATGAAGTGATATATAGCAACTTGTTGCCGCAATCGAGTTTGCAAGTCAGCAAATATATCAATAACTTCGCTGAAAAGTCATCTAATCTGACCATCATCGGTTCGATGGTATTGTTTTTTACTACCATCATGACCCTGACGACCATTGAGCGCGCCTTTAACCAAATCTGGCGAGTAGAAAACCGCTCTGGTGGCATGAAAAGTATTCTGCGCTACTGGACGATTGTGACATTAGGACCGCTGATTTTAGGCACGGCATTTATCGTCTCAAGTACGGTGCAAAGCTTAAGTTTCTTAAATCGACAAATCGCCGGCTACGGTATCGACTGGTCGTTTTGGATTCAAATCGTTTCTATTGCGGTCACGGTAGCGGGCTTTATTAGTATGTACTGGTTTATACCTAAAGCGCGTGTCCCGGCAAAAAATGCGGCGATTGCTGGTGTCTTTGTGGCGATTATTTTTGAGTTAATGAAGAACCTTTTTGGTACGGTCATGGCGAATTTTACCAGCTATGAGGCCATTTATGGGGCGTTTGCCGCGCTGCCAATCTTTTTATTATGGATCTATCTGTCGTGGAATTTGATTTTGCTCGGCGTTGAGATTAGTTATACCTTGACCATTTTTGAGACCGAAGAGGTTTATCCGCGCCACCCGCTCCTAAGTTTGCTCGATATGTTAAATCTCGTTTATACCCATCATTTAAAAGGCGAAGCGGTGAGCGAGCAAGCGCTGCGTAATGTCTTAGGACGTAAAGAGCTGCCAAAATGGTATACCTACATTAACTATCTGCAAGACAGTAATCTTATCACCATGACCGAAGAAGAAGATTATGTGCTGAAAAAAGATTTGAGCAAAATGACCTTGTGGGATTTTTATCGTACTCTGCCTTACCCTTTGCCTATCAAAGATGAGCTTGATGAGATGAGCATTGAGGACCAAAAACCTTGGCTGAGCTTATTGGTTGATCGCTTTGAAAATACAGAAGCTTATGCCAAACAGCAATTGGCTTTACCATTGAATATGATTTTCGCTCATAGCGAACCCCGTAAAAAATCTGAGGAAAATACAGCAAATTCAACTAAAAACACTCGCTCTAAACTCTTTAGAAAATCTAGCGAGGCAACCCCTAACCACCTATCTAAAAAAGACAAAGATAGAGATAACGTCACGCCGGACTTTGATCCTATCGCTTATGATAAAGACAGCGACGTAGAATGCGATGAGAATAACAATGAAATTCTTATTCCTAAAGATATTGGCGATAATAAAGTCTCTAGCTCTGAACCTAGAGTAGGAAAAAGAGACGATATTATTACGGAAGCGGATAAGCCTATAATAAAGTAAGCTTATGTTAAGTAAGCTAACTATCATTTTTTATCTTCGTTACAACATATAAATAAGCTCCTATCATAGGGGCTTTTTTTACTAAATTTTTAAACGATCCTATTTATATGGTAAGGTAATTCCTTTTAAGCCTCGTCATCTAGTGAGGCAATAGCACGGCTTTTTTCAATAAAACTTGTTTAATTTTTAGGTCATTTTTGGAGCGCATTCTATTGGACAAACACCCTAAAAATGGCTGGCTTAAGTCGCTATTGCTCACCCTTATGCACAGGTTAAAGCAATTTGCCCAGCTGTGGTCGCTACAGACGCTATTAGATTTACCCGATCGCCTAAAAAATCTGTGGCAGCAGCTGATTGGTTCTTATTGGTTTATTCCTAGCGCTTGTGTGTTAGCGGGCATTCTCCTCGCGCCCATATTGGTCACCATTGATGAACATTTTGACCGCGAGACGGTTAGAGAGCTAAGTTTTGCTTTTACCGGCGATGATGAGGCCGCTCGCGCTATCATGACCACCATTGCTGGTGCCGTACTTGGTGTCGCGGGGACTACTTTTTCGATTACCATTGCCGTGTTATCAATGGCGTCTTCGCAATTTGGCCCCAGATTGCTGCGTAATTTTTTGACCGATACGCCCAATCAGTTTGTTTTAGGCGCGTTTATTGGCACCTTTAGCTATAGTTTATTGGTGTTAAAAGCGATTCATAAATACGATGTTGCCTTTGGTGTACCGCAATTGGCGGTGACCTTTGGCATTATCATGGCAATTATTTGCGCGTTATTATTGGTGTATTTTGTGCAGCATATGGTGCATGCGATTCAGGCATCGCATGTGATCGAAGGCGCCAGTAATGAGGCGATTAAAAATATTCACTACTGGTATAAAGACCGCTGTGATATCAATCATCAACGTAACGTTGTGCATCAGGATATCGAACAATTTCACACTTGGTCTGCAACGCCGATTTATGCGCCAAGCTCGGGGTATTTGCAGCAAATCTATCTTAAATCACTGGTAACTCTGAGCCAAGATTATGCAGGCGTGGTGCAAATCAAAGCCAATCTTGGTGATTTTGTCACTGATAGAAATATTATCGGCTATTTTTATCAGCGCCCAGCTAACCATCCAGACAATCGACAGCAGACCAACACACCAAAACTTGCTATTGTGCCGCGCCCCCCAGATAGCTTGTTTTGGCAGCGCTTTGCTGGTTGTATCCGTATTGAGCAGCGCCTAAGCCATTCTAACGATATCGCTTATAGTTTAGGACAAATGACCGAAATTGCGGTACGCGCCCTTTCTCCAGGAATTAACGATCCCAAAACTGCGGTCAATTGCGTACAGTCTTTGACCAGCTGCCTTAGCATCATGATGCGTCGTCAGCCGCCAAGCCCCTATCATTTTTATATAAAAAATCCAGACAAGTCGATGCCAGATAAAACAACATCTGATAATAGCATTATTGAAAAAGTAAGCCATAAACCACGCGACGCCATATTAGCCGTCGTGACTCATACCCCTAAAATATCCGACTTTATCGATACCTCGCTTGGCGAGATACGGCGTTACGCGACCGCAGACTTAATGGTGTTAAAGGCGCTTTGTCAGGCAATGGTAGACCTTAATTATGCCAAAGTTAATAATGCTCAGCAGCAAACGCTCTTACATGAGCTGACGTTGATTGAACGTGCGGGACAAGACAATCTTAGCTATCAGGCCTTGGTCGATGACTTAAGCGCCATGTGTGCGCAAGCCAAGCAGTTTATTCTCAGCGACAATGACCAACACCAATATTTTGCTTATGTCGCTAAGTTCGATGCTCATATTCATCAAGCTCTACAAACACAATCAAGATAGCGTTTAAAATGATCTTTATAACTAAAAATAAGTTTGCCACTCATAACTGGTAAGCCAGCACAAAAATAACTAAAATAAAACCCCGTTAATCCTCCTAAGTCCTAAAATCGGGGCGAATTTTTATCATTACTTGAGACCCTTTTTATGGCTCCTACCAGCAGCTTGAGCGTACTAGAAATCAGCGCTATTTTTTTATCGATTACTGCCTTATTAACTTATGTCAATCATCGCTTTATCGGCTTACCAACGACTATCGGCGTGATGGTAATCTCCATTTTATTATCTATCGGCGCGATATTTTTGGGCTTTTTAGGTTTTGATCAGCTCATTGATTACGAAGTGAGCTTATTAGAACAGCTTGATTTTACCGAAGTCTTATTGGACGGCATGCTGTCTATGTTGCTCTTTGCGGGCGCGCTACACGTCAATATTGGCGATTTAAAACGTTATAAACTGCCCATTGGTATCCTTGCTTTTATTGGCACCATCGTATCGGCGTTACTCATTGCCGCTGCCCTTTATTTTATGCTGCCGCTATTTGGTTTTGGCCTGCCGTTTTTGTGGTGTTTATTATTTGGCGCTTTGATATCGCCGACCGACCCAATCGCCGTGATGGGTATTTTGGCCTCAGCTGGCGCACCAAAAAGTATTGAAACGGTCATCGCTGGTGAATCACTATTTAATGATGGTATCGGCGTGGTTATTTTCGTGCTGCTGCTCGGTATTTTATCCAGTGGCGATATCCCAACGGCCAATTATGTTGCCCATACCTTAGCCGTTGAAGCTGGTGGCGGTATAGTCTTTGGTTTAGTGCTCGGCGCAGTTTTGTACTACATGCTTAAAAGCATCGACAGCTACCAAGAAGAGGTGTTATTAACGCTGGCGGGCGTCATAGGCGGCTATGCACTCGCCAGCCATTGGCATTTATCAGGGCCACTTGCGATGGTGATGATGGGCTTAATGGTAGGTAATCGTGGACGCGCGCTAGCGATGAGTGATAAAACGCGCCATTATATTGATTTGTTTTGGGAATTAATTGATGAAATTCTTAACGCGATTTTATTTGTCTTGATTGGTTTAGAGGTGGTGATGATTGCTTATTCGGGCAATTTATTTATCGCTGCTGGTTTGACCATTGTTATTGCCCTAGTTGCACGCTTTATCGTCGTCGGCATGACCACCAAAACCTTTCATCGTCAGCTTGATTTGCCAAAAGGCGCGTGGAAAGTGCTGACATGGGGCGGATTGCGCGGTGGCATTTCGGTTGCTTTGGTGTTGCAGCTGCCAGCAGGCGGCGAGCGCGATATTTTATTGGCGCTGACTTATGCGGTGGTGATATTCTCTATTTTGGTACAAGGTTTGAGCGTTGGTAAAGTCGCCAAACGCATTCGTACCGACGAGAAAGTCGCAGAAATATAAGCTTTACATAGTTTTCATTTAGCCGTTTTAATCAAAGAAATGCCAGTATAAGAGGATAACTTATACTGGCTTTTTTAGGTCTCTTAAACCCGTTTATTGGTTTGTATCACAGCCTAGTTATATCAAACCTTTGCGCTTCATATTGCGATAAACCACGATAACAATAATAATATTTGATATTAAGATGGCAAGCTTAAACCAGTCAAATGGGCTAGCAAACAAATAATAAATCTCAATAGGAATAAATATCCCGTAGCCTAACACCCCAAACCAATATGCCCAAGTTTTATCTTGCCACAAACCATAAGCTTCAAGAAAGCGCAAACTGGCATAAGCAAAAATGAGCAATAAAAATACTGGCCAATTTTTGCTTGCCTGCTGCGCTATGCGTACCGCACTATCAACTTGCGGTGCTAGCAGTTGCCCAAAGACTTGCTGCCAAGAAGCGGTTGCTGTCGTTAGCCAATGCTCAAGGTCACTATGCCAGGACCATAAAGCCCCCGCCCCTAATAGCGCACCAACGCCTTTGACCACTTCATAGATTGCCACCGCTTTGATCGATTCGCTAGAGGTACTAGCGCCACTGCGCGGTGTATGCGGCTGACTGGTTAAATCTTGGTTATTATCCTTCGAGGATGGTAGCAGACTGTCATCCTGTCTGGGCAAATTAGGCAAAGAAAGTCTCCACCACACGACCCTGCAACTGCTCATTAAAGAACGGCGTGTTTTTCCCATTTGACAGCATGGTTTCTGTGGTTACTTGCCACTCAAGATTGGGATCGACCAACACCGCGCCGCCGATACTTTCATACTTCTCACTAATGCCCGCAATTTTTGCGGGGTTCAGACAGATTTTATCGACCAGTTGATCAAGCGTTAATACTTCATCGCGTACCAACTGACATGCCAGCGCCATAAAGGTATCAAAGTTTGAGATACCAGGCGTACTCTCAGCAAAGGGTGCTTTTTTAGCGGTACTATTTAGCGGCTCATGATGGCTGCAAATCGCATCAATAGTGCCGTCTTTTAGCCCGCGGCGAATGGCTTGCTGATCGGTATTACTACGCAGCGGCGGTAGCACATAGGCTTGGGCATTAAAGCCTTTTAAATTATCATCGGTTAAATACAGCTGATGCATCGCCACATCACAAGTCACCGGCAGACCTTTGTCTTTCGCCCAGCGCATCAGCTCAATCGAAGACTTACAAGATAATTGGCTAAAATGTGCGGCAATACCCGTTTCTTCTACCATCAATAACTGCGTTGATAAAGCAACCGTTTCTGCAATCCAAGGAATGCCTTGCAAACCATGATACGAAGCGATATAACCTTCATGTGCCACGCCATCACCAGAGAGACTTGGCTCGTCAGGATAAAAGAATACTTTCATGCCAAAAGTCGCCGCATACTCCAAAGTACGCAGTAACACTAAGTCATTACGAAAAGGTCGACGCGCATTAGAAACTGCGATACAGCTGCCTTTTTTCAGACCAGCGATATTTGATGGTCGCTCGCCTTCTAAGCCTGCGGTCAACGCCCCTAAAACATGCAAATAAATACCGCCATCGCTCAGCGCCCGCTCACGCAAACCTTTTAATAGCGAGCCATTTTCTAAAATGGGGTTGGTATCAGGTGGAATCACCACATGCAAAAAGCCATTGCCACGGGCCGCACGCCCTTCTGACTCTAACGTACCGTGTTGTTGTTGACCCGGTTCGCGTAAACGGGCGCATAAATCAACCAAGGGAGGCAGTAGCCACATTTCGCGCTCTGACTCAAGAGAAGCCAGTTTATGGGTTACTGTGCTTGGTAGCCCGTCTTTAAATGCTTTTGGAAGTAAGTCGTGCATATGAATATCTGAATTCGTAATGTGAACCATGAGCGTTATTACCGTATCAATAAAATGGGATAATTGACTTCCTCCCCGATCTAAAGGAACGGGGATTCCTACTAAAGACGGCCAAGCCCGACCGCGAGAATGTTTTTTGCCGCATTAATATCGCGGTCATGAGTGACACCACACTCGCAAAGCCATTCTCTTATTCCTAAGTTTGCTCTACCTTTCGGACTGTTTTGGCGTGAGCCACAACACGAACAAGTTTGGGTGGTGT
>NZ_JABAST010000042.1 GCF_016107575.1 Psychrobacter faecalis
CATTGTCCCCTTTGGAATTATTATTTAGGGGTGACAACTATCCTGCCATAGGGGGGAAGGTATTATAGGGGCTTTCTCTACATATCGTGATCAATGGACAGACGAAGATGTGAGTAAAGCTGTAAGTAAGGAAACACAAGTTATTAAACCAGTATTAGAAGCCTTCGAGCCTATATACCGTCTAGCTATACAGGGTAAAATAGAGAAGCCTTTTTCCTTTCAAAGTTATATGATGACTTATGTTGGTCGAGTACTGGGCGATGAGTTGTCATGGCCTGAAGTTCGCGAGCCGTATCAGAGAATGATTAATAGTTTAAAAGGTGGGTTAACTACAGAAGAGCTCATAGAGAGTATTTACTACAGAAATAATTTACTACCAGAGCATTATGATCAAGCGGTTAAGGAAATTGTAGCAGAGGGTTGGACGCATAATTACCCACAATAATTACTAAGAGTATTTTTCAATAAAAACCGCGAGCCAATCCCAGCTTAATCTAAAGATTAAGCTGGCCTTTCACATTAATAACTTTTATCTTATTCTCATAACGGGCGTTATGGTAAATAAACCTCGCCGCCTACCAATTCATATAAATTACGAATAACTTCAAGACATTAAAAAAGAGATACCGTAGCATCTCTTTTTTTAAATTCATCAGACATGTTATCTTAGTGATGCTCACCCGGTAAAATTCTAGCAAAGGCACGCTGAGCAAGGTTTGGTTTTTTATTGCTAGTCAATCCAGCACGAGTACTTGGGAAAATACGATAACCCATCGATTGAATACCAACGTTAATTGCTGGTGCTAATGAGTAAGTCGCTGAGGCAAATTTACCCATGTTACTGGCAATACTGTTTGGTTTATGGACAATCGCTTTGGCAACCATCATCGCCGCCTCATCCGGCATAAGCGCAGGCATGTAGCGGTATAACTTAGTGGGCTCAATCATCGGCGTACGCACCAATGGCATAAAGATATTGGTAATGGTGACATTATCGCCTTTTACTTCAGCAGCCAAGCAGCGACTAAAGGCATCCAATGCCGATTTTGAAGCGACATAAGCGGCAAAACGCGGGCTATTCGCCAGCACACCAATCGATGATATATTAACAATTTGACCAGTCTGACGTTCAATCATCGTCGGCAAAAATCCAAGCACTATTTTAACGGCGCCAAAGTAATTGATATCCATGGTACGCTCAAAATCATGGAAACGATCTATAGACTCGTGCACCGAGCGACGAATTGAGCGACCCGCGTTATTGACCAAGACGTCTACATGACCGAAATCTGCCAAAATTTGTGCGCTAACTGATTCGATAGCATCCATATTGGTCAAGTCACAAGGATAGTAAGTAGCCTTACCACCAAACTCCTCGATACTGTCTTTAACAGCCTTTAATTTGTCTTCGGTACGCGCCAACAAGATAACATGCGCGCCGCATTCACTGAGCAGATAGGCTGTACGCTCGCCGATACCGCTGGATGCTCCTGTGATAATCACGTTTTTGTCTTTAACCGCTTTTCTGATTGCTTTTTTTGAAGGGTTAGCCATAAAAAATCCTTTTAAAATTAGACTTTCGTTAATATTTGTCTAAATCATAGCAAAGAAATATAGAATAAAGGGAATAAATCAGCAATAAAAACACTTTAACTCGTCGGATACTTTTATTTACTGAATTGTTGAACAATTTATGCTCGGCAGTTGACTTTCACTACCTATTGATTAGCATGTAAAAAGTCTTCGACCACGCGAAACTGCCCAGCGGTACTCTCTTCACCATACATGGCTTGGCGAAAAGCGTTGGAATTAGGGATGCCGGTGGTATACCACGCAATGTGCTTGCGAGCAATTCGGCAGCCTGAATATTCGCCGTAAAACTCATATAGCTCTTGCAAATGCGCTAGGACAATCTCTTTTATCTCGCTCACACTAGGTGCAGCAAGCACTTCTCCTGAGCGCAAAAAATGCTCGATATCGCGAAATATCCACGGCTGCCCTTGCGCAGCACGCCCTATCATCACCGCATCACAACCGGTCAGCTCATAGACACGCTGCGCTTTTTGCGCGCTATCGATATCGCCATTGGCAATCACAGGAATATTAATGCTTTCTTTGACTTCGCGAATCAGCTCATAACGCGCTTCCCCAGTATACATATCCTCACGCGTTCGACCATGAATGGCAATCGCAGCAATACCCGCCTGCTCTGCTCGCTTGGCCACGCGCAAAATATTTTCGCGGCCATTTTCAAACCCCAAACGCGTTTTTAAGGTCACAGGAGCATCAACGGCTCCTACCGCCGCATCCAGTAAGCGCGCGACCAAATCTTCGTCTTGCAAGAGCGCAGATCCTGCCAATTTACGGCACACTTTTTTGGCCGGGCAGCCCATATTGATATCAATAATCTGCGCGCCATTATCAATCTGATAACGTGCCGCTTCTGCCAATTTATCCGGTTCTGCGCCCGCTATCTGCGCAGAAATAGGCGCTATTTCGTTATCAAAATTGGCGCGGTAGAGCGATTTTTTGCGCGCATAAAGTGCAGTATCAGCGATGATCATCTCACTAACGGCATGCCCTGCGCCAAAGGATTTACAAAGTCTACGAAACGGATTATCCGTCACGCCAGCCATCGGGGCGACCATCAGACGATTTTCAATCGTCAAGCCGCCAATAACCAAGGGCTGCAATAAAGGATGGTCATTATTAGCTTCTGCTGATGCTTGATTAGACACGGGATTATTTATAAGCATAAAAAACGGCTTGATTCGTAGTGAAAACAAGCCGTTATTCTAAGGGTTCTTAACTTTATTGCAAGTGATAGAGGCAATCATTTGCTTAGCGCACGTCAAGGAAAAAATGCCTATTTATCAAAAACACTGCCCTGCTCTAAGGTAATATCATTATCATGTACTTGCATACGCCACGGCAAAATGTCAGGAGATATATTAATAAAGTGCAAATATTTTTCAAACTGATCAATAATATCGTTAATCACTGAATCTGATTGATAGCCATATAAGTCATAGGTTTGCCCGCCGCGGCGTAGATAAACTTCCGCCCGATAATGATGCTCTTGCGGCAGTTTACTCGCCATCTCTTCCGTATAATAATCTGGTACTTCATGCTCTGACAAACGCACTTCATACCAAAACTCGACGTTATCGCCGCCCCTGAGCTCAAATACCACGCGGTCATTGACTTCATCAAAATTCACCTCAGGCAACCAACCCGTTTCTGCAAACTTTTCAGCAACCTCATGCATCGACGATAAAACCGTTCCTTTAATATAACCCAAAACTTTATCGCGCGTTGGCTGCTGGGTTATATAGTCAATGCGGTCACGCCATGCATCTAGTTTCAACAGATGCGGCGGCAGATGATTGTCACTGGCCAGGCTTTGATTGCGATGACCTTCGATACGCAGCGCTCGCCACATGCCAAACATCGCAATCAAAATAATAATCGTAAAGGGCAAGGCGCTAACAATTGCCGCTGTTTGCAGCGCTTGCAGGCCACCTGCTAAGAGCAACGCCGAGGCAACAACGCCAAGTATCAATACCCAAAACGTACGCTGCCATGCCGGCGTATCACTACGGCCGCCCGCTGCGAGCGAGTCAATCACCAATGAACCTGAATCGGATGAGGTGATAAAAAAGGTAATGATAAGTACCACAGCCAGTACAGATACCACTTGGGTAAACGGTAGATTCTCAAGCAGTTTAAATAATGCAATCGCTTGGTTATTTTGCACTTCAGTAATCAGCGATTCATAGCCTTGAATCATAATCATATTTAGTGCTGTATCACCAAACACCGCAAACCAAAAGAAAGTAAAGATGGTAGGTACTAGCATCACGCCAACGATAAACTCGCGAATGGTACGACCACGACTAATTTTGGCAATAAAAATACCGACGAAAGGCGACCAAGAAATCGTCCACGCAAAAATAAATAGCGTCCAACTGGTAATCCAATCGCCTTGCTGATACGCCTGCAGACTAAAGGTACGCTCGACAATATTACCTAGATAACTACCCGTGTTTTCCATAAAGGCGTTGAGAATAAATATCGTCGGCCCTACCGCAAATACAAACAGCATCAGCGCCGTTGCCAGTATCATGTTTAAGATAGATAAGCGTTTGACTCCTTTATCCATACCTGCAAGCACTGATATCAAGGCCAACCCCGTAATCAAGACAATGGCGATTACTTGCACGGTTGTATTGACTGGAATGCTTGGTAATAGGTAATGGAGTCCCGTATTTATTTGCGACACTGAAATGCCAAGACTGGTGGCCAAACCAAATAAAGTACCCAAAATGGCGAACACATCAACCGCATGACCAATAGGTCCATGAATTTTTTCACCGATGATGGGATACAGCGTCGAGCGCATCGATAGCGGCAAACCGTGACGAAAAGCAAAATACGCCAAGGTTAAAGCGACCACGCCATTAATTGCCCAAATATGAAAACCCCAATGGAAGTAAGCAATCTGCATGGCTTCTTTTGCCGCAGCTATAGTTTGTGGCTCTGATAGCGGCGGCGAGGCAAAATGCGTCACTGGCTCCGCTACCCCATAAAATAGCAAAGCAATCCCGTACCCTGCCGAAAACAACATCGCAAACCATTCAATAAAATTGTACTGTGCCTCACCATGGTCAGGCCCTAGTTTGATACTGCCATAAGGCGAAAATGCGAGCACCACCACAAACATCAAAAACAGCGCGGTTGCTAGCATATAAAACCAGCCGAATGTCTCGGTGGTAAACTCTAGTACTTGGACAAACAAACCACTCGCCAGCTGTGGGTTGACCGATGTCCCCACTACCAGCAATAACATGACAATGGCCGTCGGTATAAATACTGGCATCAAAATAGTAGAGCGAGGTTTACTCATAAAAAATACTCAAAAAATCTTAAATTTGGGTATGCGTCTAATTTAGGTATGCGTCTAATATTGTTATATAACGCCCAGTTATTCAAATAAATTTTAAATCACTGAGCCAATAGTTACATTACCTAATGATGGTAAAAAATATTGCTTTGTTTATTAATATTGAAAAACATCGCTATTTAACGAAAAAAGACAGCTGCTTAGCTGCCTTTTTTATCACACGAATACACATTTATTTATCGAACACACTGCCTTGCTCCAGCGTGATGTCATCATCATGTTGCTGCATACGCCATGGCAAGATATTTGGCGAAACATTGACAAAGTGTAGATACTTTTCAAATTGATCGATAATGTCATTAATCACCGATTCAGACTGATAGCCATATAGATCATAAGTCTGACCACCACGGCGCAAATAGACTTCGGCGCGATGGTGATGCTCTTGTGGTAATTCATTGGCCATATCTTCGGTGTAATAATCAGGCACCTCATGCTCTGACAACCGCACTTCGTACCAGAACTCCACATTATCCCCGCGTCTTAATTCCAGTACCGCGCGATCATTAACCTCATCATAATTAACCTCAGGTAACCAACCTGTTTCGGCAAATTTCTCTGCCACCTCATGCATCGACGATAACACTGTACCTTTGATATAACCCAGAACTTTATCGCGCGTTGGCTGATTGGTCATATAATCAATGCGGTCGCGCCAAGCATCCAATTTCAATAAATGCGGCGGTAAATGATTGTCGTTGGCCAAACTCTCATTACGATGACCTTCGATACGCAGCGCGCGCCACATGCCAAAGGTCGAGATCAAAATAATCACCGCAAACGGTAAAGCACTGACGATAGCGGCAGTTTGTAATGCACTCAAACCACCTGCAATAAGTAACACTGCAGCGACTGCACCCTCAGTGACGACCCAAAACGTACGCTGCCACCATGGCGTATCGCTACGTCCACCCGCCGCGAGCGAGTCAATCACTAATGAGCCCGAATCCGATGAGGTCACAAAAAAGGTGATGATTAACACCACGGTCAATGACGAGACAATCTGGGTAAATGGTAATTGCTCTAACAGCTTAAATAATGCAATAGCTTGGTTGTTTTGCACTTCACTAATCAGCGCCTCATAACCATCGACCATAATCATATGCAGAGCGGTGTCACCAAATACAGAGAACCAAAAGAAAGTAAACAGCGTTGGCACTAGCATCACGCCAAGGACAAACTCACGAATGGTACGACCACGACTAATTTTGGCGATAAATAGCCCAACAAAAGGCGCCCAAGCAATGGTCCATGCAAAAATAAATAGTGTCCAGCTACCGATCCAATCACTCGATTGGTATGCTTGTAAACTAAAGGTACGCTCGACGATATTGCCCAAATAGCTGCCTGTGTTTTCCATAAAGGCATTTAGAATAAATACTGAAGGCCCAACAATAAACACAAATAACATCAAAGCAGTGGCAAGCACCATATTTAAGATAGATAGGCGCTTTACCCCTTTGTCCATACCGGCTAATACAGAAACGAGTGCCGCCGCCGTCACCAACGCAATGATAATAACTTGCACCGTGGTACTAACTGGCACCGTATTTGGTAACAAATAATTTAGACCCGCATTAATTTGCGCGACCGATAATCCCAAACTGGTGGCGATACCAAACATAGTACCGACGATCGCAAACACATCAACGGTATGCCCGATAGGACCATGGATTTTGTCACCGATTAGTGGATAGAGCGTTGAGCGCACGGACAATGGCAGACCATGCCGAAACGAGAAATACGCTAGTGACAAGCCAACCACACCATAAATCGCCCAAATATGAAAACCCCAGTGAAAATAAGCAATTTGCATCGCCTCTTTTGCAGCTGCAATAGTTTGCGGTGTGGACAGGGGTGGACTGGCGAAATGTAATACTGGCTCTGCAACGCCATAAAACAGTAAGGCAATGCCATACCCCGCTGAGAATAGCATGGCAAACCATTCAAGGAAGTTATATTCAGCATCCGCGTGGTCAGGGCCCAACTTAATACTGCCATACGGCGAGAAGGCTAAGGCAATAATAAACATCAAAAATATGGCAACTGCCAACATATAAAACCATCCGAAAGTATCGGTGGTAAAAGCCAGAACTTTGCTGAACAACTCACCCGCAGCTTCAGGGTTGAGGGCTGTGCCAATCACTAATAACAACATAATGGTTGCGGCTGGCACGAATACTGGCAACAAAATAGTAGAGCGAGGTAATTTACTCATAAAAAATGATGTCCTCAAAAAATAACAATAAATATGAAAGCTAAATACAACAAGAGAAGTAAGATCGCCTACTTTATAAATTTGTATGAATAGAGGCAGTATCTCGTTCGGCTCTTATTAAACCGTTTATAAAACAAATATAATTTTTATCACACTCTCTGCAAAAACCCTAGGCAAGTGCCTGACTCGTAACACTATTTTAACGTTTGTTACATGACTATTACTCAGCAATAAAAAAGGCAACTTGTTAGCTGCCTTTTTTTTGATGATTGCATTATGAATGGTCAATTTAAGACATTAAGGATTAATAGCGCCTGCTAACTGTTTCGCCATCTCAGCAAGCTCACTTTGATCTGCTTGCGTGACCGCATGACGACCTAGCTCATGAATGCTCGATGGAATTAGATGCACATGGTAATGAAAAACAGTTTGTCCGGCTTGTGCGCCATTTAACTGCATTTGAATAATACCCTCACGCTCGAATACTTGACGCTGCGCTTGCATGACTTTTTTGGACGTCATCAGTACTGCTGCGGCATATTCTGGTTCAAGATCGACTAAATCAACGGCTTTTTGCTTAGGAATGACCAGTACATGACCTTTTGCTTGCGGCATGATATCCATAAAGGCGAGGGTTTTGTCATTCTCATAAACTTTATGATAAGGGATATCACCGTTAAGCATTTTGGCAAAGATATTATTATCATCGTATTTGGTTTGGGTATCTTGACTCATTTTTATTCCTTAACCTTTTATTAGTAATTAGTTGTCATCAATTGGTTGTCAGTACTAAAGAGTAAATAGCTCAGCAAATATAGTGGACGAAATTTGGATTGAGTACAAGTGGCTGATACATTCACTAGCCACTTTCAATTTTACTGGGTTTTGCTATCAACAATTCTATAAGTGATACGATTAATTTATTGGCGAGCCGTGCGCTTTAAATGTTATATTAATCCTCTATTTTAATCACCTCAGGTTTATGGATTTGACTGCCTTGCCAACCCAATTATCCCAATCATCAAACACTACTGACGCTCATAGCGACCACGCTCATGACACTATGAGAAATCATACTGCGGTTAATGAAACGCTTGAAGATAGCGCACCGTCAACCATGTCAAGCATTGAGCCAAACGCCATTATCTTAGCTGAGGCATTAACTGATAAGGCAATCAGTTGGCGTATCCATAATTGTAAAATCAGCAAAAAAATCATGACGCAGGATATGCCACTGCCCTTTTTGTATCATTACGACAGTTTAGATGACAGCATTAAACAGACTTATCCATTAACACCTGCCCTACTTGCCCAGTTTAATACCCCCATGACAGCTGACGAGGCGGCGAAACTTATCGGTATTGATAAGGCGCTAATCACCAGCCCTTGGCATGTCAAAGTGATTGGCTCATTGGTGGTGTTTAGCGAAGCGCTGCAATTGGCCGTACGCCTGCATTGGACCAATACTGGTAAAGACACCCAGCAAATTTATACCAAAGATGAAGCCGATGCGCTTACTGCTGCTTTTAAAGAGTGGCAGTTTTTTGGTCGTATCGATGTGCTTTATAAGAATACTAAGCAAACACTTATCAGTATTGATGAGCACGCCGAAAACGATAAACAGCTACTGACTATTGCTGCCAGTCCTGACTATCAATTCTTGCCAGCGCCTCACGCCTTAGTCGTCATCGCCAAACTTGAAACCGATAAAGCCGATTTGCCTTGGTTTGAGACCGCTATTTTAGAGCGCCTCGTTTAAATATTGACCCTCAAGTCTTTATGATTATTGGTTAATGATTTTCAGTTATCCATATCTAATGGTATGGTAACGCCTTAGTATTATTCACTAGTACTCACATGGCATAAAAAGCACACTATCCGTATGACAGCGGATGCTGCAGACGTTTATAAATCTCGCTTATTTGTAAGGAATATCACATGGATTATCGCTCAAAAACTTCTACTGGCGGTCGTAATATGGCCGGTGCGCGTGCCCTATGGCGTGCAACGGGTATGACGGATGGCGACTTTGGCAAACCGATTATCGCCATTGCCAACTCCTTTACCCAGTTTGTCCCCGGTCACGTGCATCTAAAAGACTTGGGGCAACTGGTGGCGCGTGAGATTGAAAAAGCGGGCGGCGTGGCAAAAGAGTTTAATACCATTGCGGTCGATGACGGTATTGCCATGGGCCATAGTGGCATGTTGTATTCATTACCAAGCCGTGATTTGATTGCAGACTCGGTTGAGTATATGGTCAACGCCCACTGCGCCGACGCCCTAGTCTGTATTTCTAACTGCGATAAAATCACCCCTGGTATGCTGATGGCAGCCATGCGCCTCAATATCCCTGTTGTTTTCGTCTCTGGCGGCCCGATGGAAGCGGGCAAGGTCATCGCTAGCACTGTCGCTCATAGCCATAATAATGATGGTGGCAGCGATGTGCACACGACCGATAGTAAAGGCAATGCGATTCGTAAGCTTGATTTGGTCGATGCCATGATGGATGCCGCTGACGATAATATCAGCGATGAAGATGTTTTGGCCATTGAAAGCTCGGCTTGCCCAACTTGTGGCTCATGCTCTGGGATGTTTACCGCCAACTCAATGAACTGCTTGACCGAAGCATTAGGCTTATCATTGCCGGGTAATGGCTCTCTATTAGCCACGCATTCGTTACGCCGCGAGTTGTTTTTAGAAGCGGGTCGCACGATTGTATCATTGGCCAAGCGCCGTTATGAGCAAGACGATGATTCGGTATTACCGCGCTCTATCGCTACCAAAGCCGCTTTTGAAAATGCGATGAGCTTAGATATTGCGATGGGTGGCTCGACCAATACTATCTTGCATCTATTGGCTGCCGCCAATGAAGCGGAAGTTGATTTTAAAATGCATGATATTGACCGCCTAAGCCGTAGTGTCCCTTGCCTGTCGAAAGTCGCTCCTGCTTCACAAAAATATCATATGGAAGATGTCCACCGTGCTGGTGGTGTGATGGCGTTACTTGCCGAGCTTGACCGTGCCAGTTTACTGACCACCGATATCCCAACCATTCATAGCGCAAGCATGAGAGATGCTATCGATAAATGGGATATCATGAATCCTGATAATACTGAGGCACGTGCGCGCTATATTGCCGCTCCTGGTGGCGTCCGTACCACGCAGGCCTTCTCGCAATCAAAAGAGTGGCCAAACCTTGACGTCAATCGTGAGTCGGGCTGTATTCGTAGTGCTCAGCATGCCTATTCAACCGATGGCGGCTTAGCAGTACTATACGGCAATATTGCTGAGCGCGGCTGCGTGGTTAAAACCGCAGGCGTCGATGAAAGCATCTTAGTCTTTACCGGACGCGCACGTATCTTTGAATCACAAGACGCTGCCGTAGCCGCCGTGCTTGATGACCAAATTGTCGCCGGCGATGTGGTCATCATTCGCTATGAAGGCCCAAAAGGTGGGCCTGGTATGCAAGAAATGCTTTATCCAACAACTTATCTTAAGTCTAAAGGTTTGGGCAAAGAGTGTGCGCTGCTCACAGATGGTCGTTTCTCTGGCGGCACCTCAGGCTTATCCATTGGTCACGCCAGCCCAGAAGCAGCTGAAGGTGGCGCGATTGGTTTAGTACAAGAAGGCGATACCATTCATATTGATATCCCGAACCGTACCATCAATATGCAAGTCAGCGATGCCGAGCTTGCTGCGCGCCGTGAAGAGATGGAAGCGCGTGGACGTAACGCATGGAAGCCTGTGAGCCGTGAGCGTCACGTCTCGCCTGCGCTGCGTGCTTATGCAGCTATGACTACCAGTGCCGATACGGGTGCCGTCCGTGATGTGAGCCAAGTTGAGCGTTAAATAAATCTGTAAACGCAATGATTTATCACTAACCTTATAGAATTACCCAAAGCCTGCGCCATGCAGGCTTTTTTTCACCAAAAAACAACGCTACCGCCGTTCTGTTAACGTTTTTTTGCGGTAATAAAAAGCATTTGCGCTCATTATTAATAGCGATTAAACCTCTTGTAACTTTATCTTTTTAAAACCAAAAAATAGCGTGCACCAAACTTATGATTGAAAACTATAATTTATTCTTATTGGTCTGCGGTATTGCCTTTTTATTCGGGGCACTGTTTCCTATTCTTTTTAAACGTACGCCCATCTCGCTGCCCATGCTGCAAGTAAGCTTTGGTCTACTCATGGGCTATTGGTGGACCAGTTTATCTTTTTTAAACCCGATGGATAACGGTTTAATCATAGAAAAACTGACCGAAATCGTGGTATTGGTTTCGCTGGTTGGTGCAGGTATCAAGATAGATACTGAGCTGTCGTGGCACTTATGGCGCCCGACTGTGCGCTTACTACTTATCACCATGCCGATTGGTATTTTTGCCATGGCGCTCTTAGGCTATTATGCTTTTGGTTTGACATTAGGCGCGGCCATCTTGCTCGGTGCCGTACTGGCTCCGACCGATCCTGTGCTCGCCTCTAGTATCCAAGTCGGACCGCCCAATACTGGCGGCGAAGATACACCGCGCTTTACCTTGACCTCAGAAGCAGGGTTAAATGACGGTTTGGCGTTCCCGTTTGTTTATCTGGCGATTAAGGTCGCGGAAGCTTATAGCGGCGGGCAGCAGTTCACAGGTGAAATGCTGTGGCAATGGTTTACGACTGATGTGCTGTGGAAAATTGGCGCAGGTTTGGTAGTCGGGATTGTGGTTGGTAAATTACTAGCAAAATTGGTCTTTTCAAAATACTGCCACAATATCACCATCTCTCAAGGCTATGTCGTCATAGCTCTCACCTTGCTGGCCTATGGTTTGGCAGAATATGTGCACAGCTATGGCTTTATTGCAGTATTTGTCGCCGCCTTTGCTTTTCGGCGCTCGGAGCGTGAACACAGTTATCACCAAAAGCTGCACGATTTTGCTGAGCAGTCAGAAGGCTTACTGATGTCCTTAGTTCTTGTGGTTTTTGGTATGTTTTTAGGTCAAGGACTGCAAGCTGGCGTTGAGCTGACATGGCGCGTCTATATCGTCAGCTTTACCTTTTTATTATTGATTCGACCGATTGGCGGATTAATTGCTCTATCAGGATTAAAGCTGCCCTATACTGAAAAATATGCCATTTCTGCCCTCGGTATTCGTGGTATTGGTACCTTATATTATCTGTCTTACGCCCTCAATCAAGGCTTCTTCGATGAAGTAGACGCTGTTAAACTTTGGATAGTCTGCTCAATTGTCATTTTGGCCTCTATCTTTATTCATGGTTTGATTTCCCCAAGGTTGCTTAAGCTCACGCCTAATAAGCCGCGCCATGGGTAGTGGGTAATTTCGGACGCCTACCTCAGTACTTTTGTTAGTTATAGTGTTGCTACTTATCCCTTAAGCACCTGTATTTCTGTTTTTCATACTGGCAACAAGAATATTGAGGTACGCTAAAGCTGCATATCTACTAGATTTCAGCGTCAATCAAATCTAATACCGCTTCCGTCAGCGCAAACTGGCGGACGTCATTGAGCATTGTTACATCAAAATTATGGATAAAGGCAAACGACAATTGCCGCGCAGGATCACACCACGCAACCGAACCGTTATAGCCCATGTGCCCAAAACCTTGCGCGCTCATATTAGAAGCTTCACTTTGACAAATCCTAAACCTGCGATGATAGCCCAAGCGCCAGTTCATTTTCGCCGGCATCACCGCATCCATGCCAGTGGTTTGCGGGGTTGAAAGCTGCTTAAATGTTGCGTCATCAATCAATGTCTGCCCCTGCCAGCTACCGCCATTGGCTAGCATGGCATAAATAGTCGCTAATGCTCGCGCTGACGCTACGCCGTTAGCAGCGGGAATGATGGCTTGTAGCGTCCGTTTATCGTAATAATCGATAGGTTGTTTATTAGCCAACACAAGAGCCGATTTATAGTTTTTTAGATTAAGCTGGCTGTTATTAAAGTATAAACGGTTAATTTTTGCTGTATCCAAATTAGGCATCTCATCGGCCATTGCGCTTTCATTTTCGCCTGCTTGATTGGTTAGCGCTCTTTTTTGCCAACAAGTATAGCTTGGTAGGCTTGAATAAATGCGCAAAGTATTTTCAGAATCCGCTCTTAACACGGGTTTGCTACGGCGAGGGCGCGCTTGCGACAGCTCCTGATTACTTATTTGCTGGGCTGCGTGTTCGTCTTTTTGGAAATATTTAACCAAATGAGCAACTTCATCTACTTTATTGTCTGGCACCCCAAAATAACAGCTGTCTGCAATTCCTAGCGGCTCAGTCAAATAGTGACGCAGCGCTGTGGCTAATGACATATGGGTAACGGCTTCTATCACGCCGCCCAGTACCCAACCGTAAACCAAGGCGCTATAAGCGCTCTCATATAACGCGCTGTCTTCAGGCGCTGTTACTGGCATAGCAGCAACCTTTTCTAGCATGAGCTGCCAATCGAGCACTGTGTCGTTATCGACATCGATACTTTGAATCGAAAACAAGTTGCTCTGATGCGACATGACGCTACGTAAAGTAATCTGTTCTTTTCTTTGTGCGGCAAAAGCAGGCCAATAATCCGCAATCGCTCGGTCATAATCAAGCATATGCTCGGAGACCAACACATGCACCAATGTCGCCAACACCCCTTTCCCTGTTGAAAAATTCAGCGATAGGGTATCGGGGCTCCATGACAAATCCGCGCGCGCTAGCCCGACACTGGCTTGAGCAATACATTGCCCCGCTTGATAAACAACTAAAGCCCCACCCGCTGGTGCGTCATCAAGCTGCAAATCTGTTAGCAATTGTTGTAATTTTTGCTGCATAACAGGATTAGTAGACGTATTGACGTTTTGATTATTAGCTTTCTCATTATTATTTTTCATTCTTCACTCGCTTTATTTATAAAAATGTTTCTTATATCCAAAAAACTACTTAACTATTTAGCTACTTAATGACGAAATTCGCTCATAAAAAAGGCAACCTATTGGTCGCCTTTTTTTGTTGCATGTCGCTCATATGTAGCGCGTACAGTTTGCCATACATGGTTAGTATGCCATGAGTCTAGCGTGGAACCAATAAACGATTATGAACCTCTTCTTCCAGCTTCGTCAAACCATGACTGCGCCCGCGCTCCATTGCCGTATCCATTTTGCGTCCGCGTAACCAGCCCGCACGCAATGCTATCGCTGCACCAGCGCGATTACCAGAACCACAGTGCAAGACGGTTTTTTTGCCGTGGTACTGACGCAAGATGTTATCAAACGCCAATATATTTAACTGTTTTAAATCCTTGGCCCCGCTGATAGGCAGCTGCTCGTAATACATACCAGCGCGCTCTACCGCCGCGCGCTCATCGAAATTTAGCTCATCATCTGGCTGCAAGTTAAGCACCAACTCAACGCCAGCCGCCGCTAAAGCAGCGACTTTTTCGTCGTCGAGGGCGCCGCACACGATGGTGTTGTCATCAGGGCGAAAATACGGCTCAAACATATTTTCTAAATCGATACCGTTATCTTTAGCAGTAGCTTCATCTATCGTAGCTAAGTTATCGGACTCAGCTACGCTTGTTGCATTGTCATGTAAAGTCATAGTGAATAATTGGTTAATAAAATATAAAGGTTAAAAATATGGCGCAATCTATTGATTTTCGCCTTGCAGTTTAATCACCCCAGCAAGATGCGGCTTGTCGTTTTTAGCACTAAATAAGCCAAATTCGCAAGTATCGGTTGGGCTCTTTAACTGCGCTATCGGCTCAGCGATCAACTCTACTTCTGCTGGCAAAAAGATAGGCAGCTTAAATGATACATTGACCGTGCAAGCATCTGGTAGCTCATCCATCAAGGCTAGACATTTAGCTTTTGACCACATGCCGTGGGCGATGGCTTTTGGAAAACCAAATGCGCGTGCCGATAGTGGGTGCAAGTGGATAAGGTTAAAATCCCCTGAAACAAACGCATAACGACGGCCGATATCTTCTGGTACTTCAAAGATACTGTGCACGCCTTCTTCATTCACTAAAGGCTTAACGGTCACTGGACGCGGCGTGCTTTTTTTATCTTTGCTACCTGATTTTTTGCCACGTGACAAATAAGTAGAAGTGCCTTCCCAAATAACCTCATCGTCTGACTTAACGGTGGTGACAAAATCAAACTGCTGGCCTTGCGCATGGTCGCGTAGATTATCAAACTTCACCGCCATCGCTACCGTTTCACGCTCACCGATAGGACGATACTGCGTCACGCTATTATCCACATGCACCAAACCTAGCATGGCAAAGGGAAATGGCTCTTTGACCATCATATTCATTTGTAACGTCTGTGATAAAACAGAAAAATAGGTAATCGGTATTTTGCCATTGTCGGCGAAACCACAAATCTTACGATAATCGTCAAGATTGCTTTGGTCGATGTGCAAATTATCTACATAATACGTCGCTTGTGGCAACTGATCGCGGCTGACCTTTTCGTTATTACCAATAGGCAATAAGCTCTTGACGATATTGGCATAGGTGGTATGCGCTTTTGGCAACGCATCATAATGTTTGTCTGACATAATAAATCCTAAATGGGGTTAAGCTAACTGAGGCTGGAGCAAATTATCTGGCTACCTGTAAACGGCGATGCATGCGTTTATCTGCTGGTTCATTTACTGTTTTGTTTATCGGCTCTTTTACTGGCACATGCTTTTATTCATACCTGTTTTTATCATAAAAAAGCCACCCTTGGGCAGCTTTATTACAATTTATCAGCAATTTTTCGTAAGCATATGTGAGGTCCATTTAAAAACCTCATACACCCTACTTACTTAATACAGGCTTGCTCACTATGATTTAGTCATTTATCGAGCAGTATTCTGCCTCTATTTTACTGAGTATGCATCCAACAAGCTATGCACCCAACAAGCTTTGACCGCAAACACGTACGATATTGCCATTTAGACCACCAGAAGCTGGTGACGCAAGCCATGCAATGGTTTCAGCAACGTCGATTGGTAAGCCGCCTTGGCTCATTGAGTTCATACGACGACCAGCTTCACGAATGGCAAACGGAATCGCTTCTGTCATTTGCGTTTCGATAAATCCTGGCGCTACAGCGTTGATAGTCATGCCTTTAGAGCCATCTTCTAGCTGCTTAGCAGTCGCATTTACCAAACCAATGACGCCCGCTTTAGAGGTGGCATAGTTACTTTGACCTAGATTACCAGCGATACCTGAGATAGATGAAACGCAGACGATACGTGCATGGTCTTTTAGCACATCATTATCGAGCAAGTAGCGGTTTAGCTTGGCAATACTGCCCAAGTTGATGTTGATGACCATGTCCCACTTTTTCTCATCCATTTTTGCCAGTGTCTTATCACGGGTCACGCCAGCATTATGAATAACGGCATCTAAACCGCCACGCTTTTGCGCCGCTTCTGCGATTTCTTTGCCCGCATCTTCACTAGTGATATCAACGGTTAATACTGAACCACTGATTTCGCTGGCGACTTTTTGTAAGTCCGCTTGCTGCTGCGGTACATCAAGACAGATAACATGGGCGCCTTCGCGTGCCAACACACGAGCGATGGCTTCACCGATACCGCGACTTGCGCCAGTGACCAGCATAGTTTTACCGCCTAAAGGCTGCGTCCAATCGACATCAACGTTGGCGCCATTAGTCACACGTACCACTTGTCCTGACACATAAGCTGAGCGCGCTGAGGCAAAGAAGCGTAACGTTGAGTCTAGGTTCTTTTCAGCGCCTTCTGCCACGTAGATAAGCTGGGCGGTGATACCGCGCTTAAACTCTTTACCAACAGATTTCACAAAACCTTCAAGCGAGCGCTGCGCCAATGCCGCTTCAATATCTGTTAGATCTTCTGGTGGACGACCAATAACGATAACGCGACCTGATTTTTCAACGCGGCGCGCCACGGCATGAAAGAACTCATACACTTGTTTGAGCTCATCAGCATTGCTGATATTGCTGGCATCAAACAATAAAACTTTAAATTTGTCATCGCCGCCGGTATTGGCTTTGGCTTTCACGCCTGCATCAGCCAGTGCGTCTTTTACCGCATCACGGCTGTTTACAAATACATCAGCGTGCAGGTCTGACAAAATACGGGCAACTGATTCGCTGATGGCAGTATTGTCGCCATCAGCACGGCCAACCAATACACTACCGCGTACTGATGGCTGTCCACTATCAAAACGGTCTAGCTCTACTGGCATTGGCAAGCCTAGGTTTTTTGCCACTTTTCGGCCAATAGAAGACTGCACAAAATCACCATAACGGTCTGACATAATATAATCCTATAATTAATGAGAAGAAAAAAATTATGGTGGTGTTCTAAAAAGTATGCTGATTAAAATTTGAACAATTTTTAAAGCCTTGAAAGCCCTATAGAATCAGTAAACTTAGCATAGATTTTTTATTGACTTTTATAGCCAGCATACTTTTTAGAACACCACCAAAATTATTAATATGAGTAAACAGGTTAAAAACTGCTCTAACTATACACTTCCATGCAAAACAAGTCCAAAAGCTGCGCCTGTCTATCATAATCTGTAGACAAGCCAGTATACAAGATAGCAACTTTTTCTCGCCTTAAAAACACCCCACTTATGTTAAAATCTAACGTATAAGTTATGGCAAATGCATTTATAGATAACAATATATTATCAAAAGCGCCGTTATGCAATGTTATTAATCAATACTAACCAGTATAATCAGTAGCGTTTGATAGTTAGCATTGAAGGCATGAGCTTAAAATTAGCGTCACATCGTTTGCTAAAGAGATACAGTAAGCGCGTAAAAAGCGCCTTATGCTAACCTTCTCTGCCGTGTACTATGTTTTTCTCTTTTATTTTTATTTTGTTTTTCCCTTTTATCTTCTACCCATATTTTTTAAGGATAATATTATGAGTACTAAAAACAATCACCCTGATAGCCCTGTTGTTGAAACGACCGTCGTAAAAGCTGGTGATAGCCAAAATACCGAAACAGCGACTGACGCAGCAACTAAAAAAGCAACAACTGAAGACGCCAAGCAGCCAAATGTTTTTGACACAATGGCAAATTCAAAAGCGGCTGAGCCAAAAAAAGCGGACGATAAAAAGTCTGATACAAAAGCAGCGGATACGAAAACAGACAGCTCTAATAAAGATAATTCTAAGAAAGACGAGTCTAAAAAAGATGATTCAAAAAAGGAGAGCACCGCTGAAAAAAGCTCAAAAGACAGCAGAAGCACTACCGCTACTAAAGATGATAGTGCGGCTAAAGATGCCAATAAAAAGACTGACACAGCTAGTACAAAAACAACTGCTACGACCGCTAAAGAATCGAGCAAAACTGGCCTGAGCTCGGGTCAACATCGCGTCGCTATCCTAGGTGGCAACCGTATCCCGTTTGCGCGCTCAAACGGTGCTTATTCTGATGACAGCAATACTGACATGCTAACTGCAGCATTAGATGGTTTGGTTGAACGTTTTAACTTACAGGACGAAAAAGTCGGTGAAGTCGTTGCTGGTGCGGTGATGAAATTGAGCCGTGATATCAACTTGACGCGTGAAGCAACGCTAAGTACTGCCTTGAACCCACATACACCAACGTACGATATCTCACAAGCTTGCGGTACTGGCTTACAAGCAACCTTTGCTTCTGCTAATAAAATCGCCCTTGGTATCATTGATTCGGCGATTACTGGCGGTGTGGATACCACCTCTGACGCCCCTATCGCGGTTGGCGATGGCTTACGTAAAGTGCTAATCAAATTGGGCGCGGCTAAAGACAACAAACAACGTCTAAAAGCGCTAATGGGTTTAAATCCTAAAGATTTGATCGACTCACCACAAAATGGCGAGCCGCGTACGGGTTTATCCATGGGTGACCATCAAGCGATTACCACCCTTGAGTGGAACATCAGCCGTGAAGATCAGGATGAGCTTGCCTTTAACAGCCATAAGAATCTAGCACGCGCGTATGACGAAGGTTTCTTTGACGACCTCATCACGCCATACAAAGGTTTGACGCGCGATAACAACTTGCGCCCAGATACGACGTTAGACAAGCTTGCTAAACTCAAACCCGTGTTTGGTAAAAAGAACGCCAACCCAACCATGACAGCCGCTAACTCTACGCCGCTAACCGATGGCGCCTCTTGTGTGCTATTGGCTAATGACGAATGGGCCAAAGAGCGTGGTCTTAAGCCACTAGCGTATATCGTTCATCAAGAAACGGCTGCCGTTGACTTTATCGGTAAATCTGGCGATAAAGAAGGTTTACTCATGGCGCCAGCTTATGCGGTACCGCGTATGCTTGAGCGCGCTGGTTTAACGCTGCAAGATTTTGACTTCTATGAAATTCATGAAGCGTTTGCCTCACAAGTGTTATCAACGCTAGCAGCTTGGGAAGATGAGAAGTTCTGTCAAGAGCGTTTGGGTCTTGATGCGCCACTAGGCTCTATCGATCGTAGCAAGCTAAACGTCAATGGCTCATCACTTGCCGCAGGTCATCCATTTGCCGCAACCGGTGGTCGTATCCTAGCCACTGCTGCCAAATTGTTAGACCAAAAAGGTTCAGGTCGCGCGCTTATCTCAATCTGCGCCGCTGGCGGTCAAGGCGTTACTTGCATCTTAGAGAAATAGAATTCTCACTGATGTAATTAGCAATAAGCCATTAGTTAAATAAATAGCGTTAAGCTTTTAATACGCCCTTTAATCCAACGATTAAAGGGTGTTTTTTTTGGGGCTGAAAAAAGTATGAAAAAGACTGCAACAAGTAAACACGGCATACTCATAGCGTTATTGTAAATGTGCTAGAGTAATAAACCACATATAGAACTATCATAATGAATAATAACCTTAAAAATATTGCTTAGGAGCTTATTATGAGCAAAGGTCCCTCATCGATTGACCGACAAACCTTAAATACCTCAAAGCGGCAAGCGCGGTCAGCACTCGAACAAGACAGCTTTATTACCCGTATGGATAAAGAAGTGTTTGGCGATGAGCTGCGACGCAAAATGCATCAAGATTTGATCGACAGCTATGACGAAGAGCTGGAAAATGAGATAGACGATTACGTGCGCGACTTTCGTTTTGATGGCCGCGCGATGAGTGAGCAAGAAAAGCTCGATCGGCGTACTTATTTTGAAGAATTACTGCGACTACAGCGAGAGCTTATCAAACTGCAAGATTGGGTGGTCGAATACGGCGAGCGCATTGTGGTGATATTTGAAGGGCGCGATTCTGCGGGTAAAGGTGGCGCTATCAAGCGTATCACTCAGCGTCTAAACCCGCGTGTTTGCCGCGTTGCTGCGCTACCCGCACCAACCGAACGCGAACAGTCGCAGTGGTATTTCCAGCGTTATGTAGCGCACTTGCCCGCCGCTGGCGAGATTGTCTTGTTTGATCGCAGCTGGTATAACCGTGTGGGCGTTGAGCGCGTCATGGGATTTTGTACCGATGCCCAGTACGAAGAGTTTTTCCAATCGGTGCCTGAATTTGAGCGTATGCTGGTGCGCTCAGGTATTCGCTTGGTCAAATACTGGTTTTCGATTACCGATGACGAGCAGCATTCGCGCTTTATGAGCCGGATTCATGACCCACTTAAGCAGTGGAAGCTGTCAGCGATGGACTTACAATCACGTCGGCGCTGGGAGGATTATACCAAAGCCAAAGAGACCATGTTTGAGCGCACCCATATCCCTGAAGCGCCGTGGTGGGTGGTCGAAGGCAATAATAAAAAACGCGCTCGGCTAAACTGTATCGCTCATTTACTTGAGCAAATCCCCTATAAAGAAGTACCGCGCGATGAGATTGAATTGCCCGAACGCAAGCGCGATGATGAATATTACCGCGAGCCAATTCCCGATGATATGTACGTGCCACCACGCTATTAGCTAAATGCATGCACGTATAGTCAAAATATTCTAAAAATGCGACGGTATTGCTGATATCTATGTTACTTTTCACTCACTATATCATTCAATAAAATATGCCGCATAAAAAAAGCAGCCTTATAAATATAACGGCTGCTTTTTTATTTTTCGCTAAATTTATTATGCTAATAGCAAATACATTTCAAGCTCTGTAAAAACACTACATCGTATAAGTCGACTGCAAGCTATCAAGCTTACCGGCCAATAAGCGCTCGACCTCGTTTTTGATTCTTAGCCCAGCGACATCAGTGCCTATTTGCACCGCAAAACCCGCTGGACGGCCGCTTTGGCTTTTTGAATTGATCCAAACCACTTTACCATTCATCGGTAAGCGTTCGCTAGAATTGGGCAAAGTGACAACAATAAACACTTCATCGCCCAGCTTTTGGGTTTTATCAGACGGCACAAATAATGCGCCATTGGTCACAAAGGATAAGTAGCTTGCGTATAAGGTTTCCATATCTTCAATATGACAGGTTAAAATCCCGCCACGTCCTGGCATTGCCATAGTCCGCTTCCTTTATAAGTGAGGTTTATTTTTTAATCTGATTTATAAATAAGCCAATTCTTGCATCAGCTTATCATAAGCGAATTTTTCTTGCACATTTTGTTGTAGAGCGGTTTTTATTTCTTGCATACTATTTATAAAGACCTCTAACCCGCTTTCAGTAGGTTGATGACTGTGTAAAGACGCTGGTAAATCAATATCCTTTTGCAGCGCATCAAGACCCAAGCATACGCGGCGTATATCAACGAGCATTAGCTCCGACAATTGAATAAACTCGCTTATACTAAGCTGGGTCTGCCAATAGTCGCTTGCCGCTATGCTACTACGCTTGCCGCTACGCAGCGCTTGCCACGTTGTCAGCCATAGTGCGCGCTTGCTATACCATGGTGCTTGCGCAAGGGCGACCGCGGCTAAAGGCGCGCCATTTGCCAACTGTATCAGCTGCTCAATGGCCGCTGTGCCGACCGCCTCACGATTGACCGTACTGCCTAAAGCATGAGTCACATAGTCAACTGCAACAGCAGGTTCAATGGTCTGTAGTGCCAACTGCTGAACACGGCTTTTAATCGTGGGTAACAGCTGTGCCGGAGTATCACTGATGAGGAATAAATGTACTTGGGCTTGCGGCTCTTCCAAGGTTTTGAGCAACGCATTAGCAGCTGCAATGGTCATTTGCTCTGCGTAATCTAGCACACATATCCGCATGCCCTGCCCGCCTTGATAAATAAATGGCTGCAGAGCACGGATATCATCGACCTTTATTTTTAACGCAGCGTTATTAGCAGCTTTGGCAGATTTTTTGTCTTTTGCGCTGTTAGTTGCTGCTTGTTTAGCATCAGCATGTTCGGCACTGACTGGCATACTAATAAGTGGCAGAACTTGTAAGCTTGGATGCGTCCCCGATCTGAGCCATTGACAACTCTCGCAAATACCGCAAGCGCCAAGCGGATTGTGCTCGCGCTCTCGGCATAATAACCACGCCACCAAACGCCAAACAAAAGCGCGCTTGCCCATGCCCTGCATACCAGCGGCTAAAAGCGCGTGCGGCAAAGACTGCTGCGGCATCAACACCCGCTTGGTCAGCTGTGACCATAGCTCGTTTTGCCATGGCAATAGCGGTGCAAAATATATATTATCCGTCAAAGGCAATGCGCTAGTCATTTCAGTTACCTCATTCACGATCATCGCTCAATACCTTAAATACGTTCAATACGCTTACAACCTTTGAGTAACAAACAATCCTACTCTATTTAATAAAATACTTGGTGGTGTTCTAAAAAGTATGCCGGCATCAGACGTAACCATAATTGATGTAAA
>NZ_JABAST010000043.1 GCF_016107575.1 Psychrobacter faecalis
TAGATTAGTGAGGTGCTCTTCTTTTTTCAATCACTTTCGAAGTTGAGAGTGGGGTTATTTTATTAAAAAAATACAGCGTAGGTCGTTAAATTAGTCAACAACTTCCGATTTCTTCTAGAAACTCTAGTGTATAACTTTAGTAGCAGAACTGTAACATAAAAAAGCAATATTCCCGACAGACGGTAGGTATTTAAGGACGAGCGGTATAAATTTATACTTTTCTACAAGATGCGCTTTATTCAAGGATAAGTAAAATAATGAGCCCAAAATCAAGCTCAGTCTTTTATAATTTCTATTAGCAATAGAGGCTAAAACTCATAATAAAATCAGGTAAAATAGTGGTTATGACCGCTCTTATTCAACCTACCCCTCGTAAAATTATTCATATTGATATGGATGCTTTTTATGCCAGTGTGGAACAACGCGACTTTCCTGAACTGCGCGGCAAGCCGTTAGTCGTTGGTGGGGATCCAAATGGTCGCGGCGTGGTTGCGGCGGCAAGCTATGAGGTGCGTCAGTTTGGTGTACGCTCCGCCATGTCGTGTTATGAGGCGCGTAAACGTTGCCCAGATGTCATATTTGTGCAGCCGCGTTTTGATGTCTACCGCGCGGTCAGTCAAGATATTCGCCGCATTATGCATAGTTTAACCCCGCAGGTTGAACCATTATCGTTAGATGAAGCCTATCTTGATGTGACAGGATTAAGCGTACATCAAGGCTCAGCCACGCTAATGGCAAATTGGCTGCGGGCACAGATTTTAGTGCAGACGGGGCTTAATGCCTCTGCAGGCGTTTCGTTTAATAAAATGCTCGCCAAGATTGCCTCTGATATTAACAAACCTAATGGTACGGCAGTTATCACGCCAGCGGATGCCGACGCCTTTATTAGCGCGTTGCCCATTGAGCGCTTTCATGGCATTGGTAAAGCGACTGCTCGGCGCTTGCATGCGATGGGTATCAGTAATGGCGCTGACCTGCGACGCACGCCCGCTGCGCTATTGGTCAATGAGTTTGGCAAGCGTGGTCAGTTTTATCACGACATCGCTCATGGCCGTGACGAACGCCCCGTTAAATCGCAGCGTATGCACAAGTCGGTTGGCTCTGAGACGACTTTTAGGGATAATTTGAGTCATGATGATGAGCTACGCAGACAAATCTATGAGCAAAATACCGATGCCTTTAATCAGTTACGCAAAAAACAGCTCATCGCCTATACCATTACCCTTAAAATAAAATACGCTGACTTTACCCAAGTTACGCGCTCACATACCTTGTCTACCGCTTTTGATAGCGCCGAATCTGCCCATTACTGGCTTGATAAGCTGTTTTTAGATATTCCGCGCTTACTGCCTATCAGGCTTGTCGGGGTGACGTTTTCTTCATTGATGCCTGCTACTCAAATTTTGCCACAGTTAGATCTGTTTGAATAATGGCACTTTACTTGCAGAGATAAAGATAAATTTTAAGTATTTAATAATTACTGCTTAGGCTATTTAATTTATTTTCAGCTTTAATATGAACGGTAGCAGCTGAGGAAAACGTTCTTTCATATCTGCATTTCTGCTACAATTACGTCAAAATCTCCATCTACTGAAAGACTGACTATGACTGATTCTCAACCTGTAAACTTAGATACGACTTGCACCGATACTGCTGAAAAAAATCTTGACAAGAGCAGCGTTAAAAACACTAATAAGATGCTAGATAAAAATGCTGAAACTTTAGAATATCTAAGTGTTGATGATTATGATTATGAACTGCCTGACAGCTTAATTGCCCGTTATCCTTTAGCGCAGCGTTCGGCGTCAAAATTACTATATTTAGCCACCAATCAGCAAAAAAATAGTGACAGCCAGATTATAGACAAACAATTCTCTGAGCTAGCCGATCTGCTAAATGCGGGCGATTTAATTGTCTTTAATGACACCAAAGTCATGAAAGCGCGCTTGTTTGGGCAAAAAGATACGGGCGGTAAGATCGAAGTGCTGATTGAGCGTTTGGTTAACATTTCAGATTTAGATAGCACAGTCTTACAGCTAGAAACGACAGATGGCAAGAGCATTAACCAAGAGCATATTACCCTTTGTCATGTTAAAGCCAGTAAAGCACCTAAGCTTGGGCAACGGCTAGAAATTGCAGATGGTCATATGCAGGCTGTGGTCATAGGTCGTCAAGAAAACTTATTTATCTTAGCTTTTGAAGCGCCGATTTTGCCAGATTTAGAGCGTTATGGTGAGCTGCCTATTCCGCCCTACTTTGAGCGCCACGCCGATGCGACCGACAATACCCGTTATCAGACGGTTTTTCATGACCCAGCCAAACTTGCCAGCGTTGCTGCACCGACGGCCAGCTTACATTTTGATGAACTCGTCCTAAATAAGCTGGCTGCTAAAGGTATCCATACTGCTTTTGTTACCTTGCATGTAGGAGCTGGTACGTTTGCGCCAGTCAAAACCGACAACTTACTCAATCACACCATGCATAGCGAATACGCTCATCTGCCTCAAGTTACCGCCGACCTCATCAACCAAACCCATGCTAATGGCAAACAGGTGATTGCAATAGGCACGACAGTGACCCGCGTCCTTGAGACCGCTTATCAAAAAACAACGATCAATGGACAAGCGCTTTCTAGCTGGGCGGGTGATACTGATATTTTTATTTATCCTGGGTTTAGATTTGGTGTGATAGATAAACTGCTTACGAATTTTCATTTGCCAAAGTCTACGTTGCTCATGTTAGTGTCTGCATTTGCAGGTAAAGCCGCGATTGAACGAGCTTACCAACATGCCATTAATAACCAATATCGATTTTTTAGCTACGGCGACGCCATGTTACTTGATAGAAAAATAAAAGCGCAAGCGTAAACATTAAGCAAACAATAAATATATTGTTTATAACGACGGTGAAATAAACTGGTAAACTAAACGCTATTTTGTTATAACAACATAGTTGATACTTATTTTTAAAGGGCTGCACATGTCTTGTCATTTATCTCATCGCTTGACTACGATACATCGCTCAGTATCAATGGCGCTGCTTTATTCAGTCAGTTATGCCGCACTTATGTCTAACGCCCAAGCGGCTACCATGGGTAAGACTGTCATTACCTCAGCTCAGCATGAACCTTTATCAGCCAGTATTGTTGTTACTGACATTCAAACCCCTGATTTCTCCGCGAGTTTAGCTGACCCTACCCTTTATCAACAAATGGGTTTGACTCCTACTGATTCAATGACGGTTCGTTTTCAGCCTACTTCAGCTACCAGTGGACGCGTTCTTATCACGACTACAAAACCTGTTTCTAAGCCTTTTGCTGATGTGGTTTTAGCCATTAATGATGGGGGGGGCAGCGTAGCGTTATCCCTAAGACATTGCTTATGCCACTTGATGGCAGTTTGCCCATCAATCCTTCAAAAAATAGTGTGACAGCAGCAAATAAACTTAATCTACCGACTGTCTCTCCCACTAGCGCGCAACCGTTAACAGTGAGAAAAGGCAATCCGCCTCCATTATTACCTGTCTCTAAAACTCCACCCACTCAATTGCTGGCTTCAAAGCCAGTAGCTATAGAAACCTCTGCCCCTAGCATTCAACTACCGAGCAGCCAAGCCTCGGCATCTCAAGTTAGTAATATTCAGGCGCTTACAGCAACCAGTTTATCGCCAGTCAGAACGATGACACAAAATAACGCAACGACTTCTCCTGTCAATCGTTTGAATAATAATACCGATATAAATAAAGCCCATATAAATAAAAATGCAACTATGCAGACAAACACTACGCCAAACCCAACTGGTGCTTTAGACAAAAATAAAACTGCGCCAATGAGTGAGCAAATCTTTGATATTCTAAATGTAAAAATTACTCGTCAAATACTGCTTAAGAATAATAAAAACAACGATATTAGTAATAATGCCGTCATGGTCACTGCATCTACTACAGTAGCGCCTTATAGCAATAGAATAACTGCTCAAAGCAATGCTGACAATAACACTATTATGAACGCGCCTTTAAACAGGGCACCGTCTAGCGAAGTTTCTTATAGTAATGCTTCCACAAACCAAATCGCATCAAAACCTAATATCCTGACAACTGAGCCTTCTATAAAAACGGGCTTTTTAGGCTTAGTAAATACCGCAGCGAATAATGATAATAACTCCAAGATTACCTATACGGTACAACGCAACGATAACTTATGGGTTATTGCCCAGCAAATCGCAGAAAAAAACAATCTTGACGTTCAAACCGTGATGAGTGAGATTCAAGCACAAAATCCGAAAGCTTTTATTAATAAAAACGCCGATCAACTAAAAGCTAATGCCGAGTTAAGTCTGCCTAATTATGACGTGATGCCAACACAGAAGAAGTTGCAAGAAGCCATTAGTACTCAAAAGCAGTATCCTAGCCAAGCAAATACACCTACTACCAAAAAATCTGCTGCGCTAAAACCTGCCCCTAAAGCAGCAAATGAGAAACCCGTAACCAAAAAAACGCAGATATTACCAGCCGCCCAGTTTTCCGTGCTCGCTCCTGGTTATGACGGTAGCGCCGATGGCACTAAAACTAAAAAAGGCGTGGCAGCGGGCAATGGGCTTAGTACAGATGTGTTAGATATTCTTAAGTCATCAAGACAAAGTACCGCAGACCAAGCGCAGCGTTTATCAAAGACCAACAATACGCTTGGCAGCTATACTAAAAAACTGCAATTACAAAACCAAAAACTGGCGGAGTTACAAGCTCGTCTCGAAAAATTACGCAATCAATAATTGCCTAGCCGATCAGTGTCGTATGCTGAAACCATGATCGTAGGTATAGGAGTAACTATGGACAATATGCTATATATTATCGCTGGATTGGTATGTATTGTACTAATAGCAGTCTTAGTCATGCGCAAAAACAAAGCGCAAAAACCACCAGCACAGTCAAGCATAAAAGCAGACAGAACAGCGACTTTACCAAAACATACCGCTATCAAAGGTGCCGCTACTCAAGCTAATGTCAATAGTGATAAGCGATTTGATCATATTGAGATAGCACAGCGTTTTATGGAGCAACAGCGCTATGATAAAGCCATTGAAACTCTCAATCGTGGTCTCGCTGAAAAACCAAATGATAGCCAGTTAACTCTTAAACTACTAGCAGTATACGCAACGATAGATGAGTCTGATAACTTTAGCAGAGTCTATGATTCTATTAAAATGTATGGTGATGCCCAAAGTATCGCTCAGGCTGATGACTTAAAAGCATTGCTGACTGAAGAACAAAATCAAGCAGCCGAACGTGCGTTGCCAGCTGATAACAATCAAGACGCTGGCTTTGAAAGTATCGATTTTGATTTACCAGCGAACAAAATCGAGAATAACGAGCCAACCATTGATCCCAGTATTAACGAACAAGCAGCTAATCGTCAAGAATATAAAAACGATTTAACCGCTAGATCAGATAGTACATTAGAAACTTCTAATGATTTTGATAATAGCGCGCAAGATTTTGACCTAAGTTTAGATGACTTAGAACAAGATATTGATGAGCCAGCTGCTACTAGTGCCGCACCTGTCATTGAGCTAGATATTGCCGATGAGGAAAGCTTATCAACATCGACGGTCAGCGGCGCAAATGACAACAATAGCGATAGTGAGCTGGATTTTGACTTCGACTTAGCAGAACAGGATAATACTGCGTCGGAAACTAATACTTCTTTGTCTAAAAATGATTTAAACAACGCTGATGATGAAATAACATTAAATGATGAAGATTTTGTCTTAGACTTAGCAGACTTAGAGCTTGATACAAGCGAAGCTAATGTGAATCTTAATAATGAGTCTATGACAGACGTCAGCTCATTAGAAGATGATTTTGCTTTATCTCTTGATATTTTAGATGATAATAACGACACACCAGTTGAAGTACAATCATCATCAGATGAAAATTCTGCTGTTATTGATGATAGCTTGAATGATTTAGATGAATTTGACAACTTTGTTCTTGAAGACCATCCATCAGAGAATAACCGTGTTTTGGAAAGCAATGTCATCGACGAGATTAGTTTCGAAGATGTGGATACGACTGACCTACAAACGAATGCGACAGCAGCCTCAAGTAACGCGCCAACTACTGACAGGTTCGATGACAATACTTTGATTGATGATGATTTTGACTTCGAGTCTTTATCCGCTGCACCAACAGCGACGACACCGGTTGAAGTTGAAAACGATTATGATGTCAGTAGTGATATCAATAGCACTGATACGCTAGATAACGCTACTATTGAGACTGAGATTGAAGCCACAGAGGACTTTTCATCACGTTTTGCCGCGGACTTTGATTTTGTTAAAACCTTAGACAGCAATCAAGTCACCTTAGACTTAGCCAGTCAATATGTGCAATTGGGCGAATATGATAGTGCCAAACGTTTACTGATTGAGGTCATTAACCAAGGTAATAGCGAGCAGCAGAGTCAAGCGCAAGCACTCCTAGATCGCACTGCATAAAAAGTAGCATTTTCTTCCATCAGCAAGTATTCTATTAGCATAAGAATACTTGCTGATTTTTTTGCAGTTAGCTTTTCTACTATTTAACGTGCTAAATTACTCGTATTATCATCACCTTTTCCAATACTCTCTGATTGTGGCCATACTATGCCCTCTTCTGCTATGAAAAGAACACTCTCCACACCTACTCAACTCATTTATGCTGGCGGCACTTTTGGCAGTTATGGACGTCCATTAGCGCCATTATCAGCAGATATTTTTTTGCCAACGCTGCAACAATTATTGGCTGAACACAGTGCAGCTACGCACCTAGCGCCCGTATCTTGGTTAAATAACGGTCTGATTAAGGACAGCAGCCAACTTACCCCTCACGATTTTATTCATTTTTATCGGCTGTTATTATCGGCTTATGCACAAGGCCATAAACGCTTTGTTTTAATTACTGGTACAGATACCTTGAGTTATTTAGGGGCTTTTTTGGCTGAGGCTTTTGCTGGCAGCGATATTTGCGTTGTCGTTACGGGTAGCATGCGCCCCTTACTCGATAGTGAAGTGCTGGATGCTTATACGATTGATACCCATAGCGACGCTTGGGACAACCTCACTGACGCATTAAAACTGGCGGCAGCTGGTGAGTCAGGCGTGAAGATTAGCTTTGGCGGCGAATCATGGCCTGCACAAACCGTGCAAAAAATTCATAGCCATGACTTTATGGCGTTTACCGGTCACTCACGAGCGGCATATCCGGCCAATAGTTATATCAAAAGCTTATCAGATACCCGCCGCCAGCATTGGCTAGATGATCAGCAAGCACTGGTCAGCACTATCGAAGCTCGGGCGGAGCAAGCACGCGTTCACGCTTTATATTGTTTGCCAAATGATACGGACGTTTTAAACAATCAGCTGCGCGCCTTATTATCACAGCCGCCTTGTGGCATTATTTTATTAGGTTTTGGCTCTGGTAATGTACCTTACTCGCCAGCTTTAGCAGAAACATTGCAACTGGCTTATGAAAAAGGTCACATGCTGATATGTGCCAGTCAATGCCCGTTTGGCGGCGTTAGTGACACTTATGCGGCGGGCAGTTGGCAATACGATTATCACGTGATTGCCGGCGGCCGCTTAACCATTCCCGCAATTTATGCGCGCTTGCTATGGCTATTAGTGCGTTATGATACCCCGGCCAGACGGCGTCAGCGTTGGTTAAATAATGTCAATCAGGCCGGTACTACTATCAAAAAACGCTAAATAACTATTCACTGTTTATCACTCTATAAGCTTTAACATGACAATACCTGAGACCGAAAATATCAAAAATGACAACATTAAAGCTGAAACCGCAACTGAAGACCGAGCAACTTATACCTTAGCCATTGCCATCGAGTTTTTAGGTACAAATTATCATGGTTGGCAACGACAACGAGAAGTGCTTGGCGTCCAAGAAGCGTTAGAAACCGCTATCAGCAAGGTCGCCAATGAGCCAGTAGAAGTGGTGGCAGCGGGGCGTACGGATTCAAGCGTCCATGCCAGCAATATGATTGCGCATTTTGTCACTCATGCTTATCGCCCTACCCATAACTGGCTACGCGGCATCAATAGCTTATTACCCGATGATATTGCTCTGCGCTGGATTCAACCGATGCCCGCTGACTTTCATGCGCGCTTTGGCGCGATTGCCCGCCGTTATCGCTATATCACTCTTAATCAAGCCCAGCGCCCTGCTATTTTAAATCATCAAGTGACTCACATTTATGAGCCGCTAGATTTAGCGGCGATGCAATTAGCGGCGGCTGATATTGCCGGTACTCATGATTTTAGTAGCTATCGTGCAGCCGCTTGTCAATCTAATCAGCCTGTGCGTCATGTCAGTCACGCCAGACTATTTGCGCATGGGCAGTTTATCGTTTTTGATATTCAAGCGGATGGGTTTTTACATCATATGGTGCGCAATCTGATGGGCACCCTCTACGCTATCGGCCGACATGAGTTGCCGCCAGCCGCCTTTTTAGATATTTTAGCCAAAAAAGACCGTAGCATTGCTCCGCCGACCGCTTCTGGTGACGGCCTGTATTTTATCAATGCCTACTATCCTGAACGCTTTCAACAGTTATTGCCACACGCGCCTTTGACGCCTGTTTGGCTTAACCTGCCTGATTAAATAATGAGCGAACATCGTTAATACAAACAGACATACATATCACTTACAAGCTGTCAAGTAAAAATCAGGTTCTGTATTGCTTTAATCCGCTAACTTGCGTATAATATGGTCTTATTTTTAATTGATTGATAGATAAAAAATTATGGCAAAAGACGATATTATTGAATTTGAAGGCGAAGTCATCGACACCCTTCCAAATACGTTATTTAAAGTTCGCCTAGAAAACGGACACGAAATCATTGCGCACATTTCAGGTAAGATGCGTAAACACTATATCCGCATTTTAACTGGCGATAAAGTTAAGGTTGAGATGACGCCTTACGACCTATCAAAAGGTCGCATTACTTACCGTGGTAAAAACTAAAATTTTATTACCTAAAATGGTTATAACTGCATTGATGTAAATGCTTGAGTGGTTTAACTGATAATAATAATGACATTGCTAACCTACTCATTATTACCTAGCGAATTTTAGTGTTCTAATATCAGTTTTTTGCTTTTACCATAAAAAAATACCGCTATTGTAGCGGTATTTTTTTGTCTTCATTTTAAGGAGTAGGCTTCAAAGTCTAATTATTCTATACATAACAACTTCTTATTTAAACTCGACCGTGGCACCATCTTGAATCACACCTAACAGAGCTAAAGCATCCCAGTTAGTCAGGCGGATACAGCCAGCCGATGCTTGACGGCTAATACGCGCAGGATCTGGCGAGCCATGAATACCGTAAGAAGGCTTACTCAGCCCTATCCATACCAAACCGACCGGATTGTTTGGGCCTGGCGGAATGATAGACTTACTGCCATCGTCACCCGTATAGGTATAGTTAGGCTCATGCACTTTTACTTCTACCGTATGCGTACCTGTTGGTGAGGGCGTTGCAGTACTGCCCACAGTAGTCGGATAGCTAGCAATTAAGTTGTCTTTATCGTCATAAGCATATAACGTTTCGGTTGCTTTATCAGCAACGACACGGCTCACAGATTTGGTATTTGGATTGCCCGGGTTATAAACAGTAATGGTTTCGCCGGCGCTGAATTTAGCATTAGGATTGAGCGCTTTAAGATATTTTTCGCTCATATGGAACTTTTCTGCTAAGCCTTCCGTTACGCTTTCATAATACATGCCATCGAGCTTGGCTTTGGCTTCTGCGCCAGCGGGAATGGTGGTGGTTTTGATATTAACGTCATCTTCGCTCAGCTGATAACGAACCAATACTGGCTGCGTCGTTAGCTTTTCATTTTTAGTCAATGCTTGCCAAGTCTCGTTATTTAAAGTATCCGTTACCGTCAAGCCATTGGCTTTTTGAAACGCTTGCATGGCTTTGATGGTGTTCTTACCCCAATATCCATCAACTGCACCTACGCCATTTTGGTTCCAGTTTAATAGAGCTTGCAGCTTGGTAGTAGTATCACGATCTCTCTTCATTCCTTGTTTCCAAGTAGCACTATTTACCTTTTGCGCCTGCACTGGCAGATTTTCAGTTGTATATTTAATCGTTGGTAAGTACTTATTTAATGACGTCGCTGCTTTACTATTACTGGCAACTTTTTGACTGACGCCGTTGGTTACTGGGCTAATATCTTTATTATTGTCAGTTTTAGTATAGTCAGTGGCAGCAAAGCTTGGACTCATCACTAAAGCCGCCGATAAACCCAGTGCTGCTAATGCGCTAGTAATTTTTGTTACTTGATACATGTAAAACTCCTAGAATTTTTATTGGTATTGTTCTTATTAGAATTTAATGAAAAATTGCCTATCAAGACCCTTTGTTTATAAATATTTTATTTAGAGCTTAATGGTTTTTAAATTATTATGATGTCAGACAAAAATAGTGCAGATAAACAATCTCTACTTTAATAGGCTAATGAGCTATTTATAGTGACAGATCGGCGTGTGAGGATATAACAGCTTTGTGTTAATTAAACCTATATCCTGCGGTAGCTGTGTTAAAAAAAGGCTTTTTTTGCGACTATTTGAGTAAGTGTGTTACCTTCCATAAATGCGCCGTATAGGCATAAAAAAACCCATAACTTGCTTAGCAAATTATGGGGATATTACTCTTATGATTTAGAACTAATTAGGATGTAGAAATATCAGCTTCTATTAAAGCGGTATTCATTAGACCAATTTTGCCAAAACCGCCTGCCCCATCTCTTTACAGCCTACTTGTTTAAGCCCCGTCTCACTACGATCGAGAATATCAATGGTACGTAAGCCATCGTCAAGCACTTCACTGACCGCTTGCTCAATCGCTTGTGCCGCGGTTTCTTGTTTAAAGGTATAACGCAGCATCATCGCCACCGATAAAATAGTCGCCAATGGATTGGCTTTATCTTGACCGGCGATATCAGGCGCTGAACCATGGCAAGGCTCATACATACCTTTACCTGCCTCATCAAGGCTCGCCGATGGCAGCATGCCGATAGAGCCGGTCAGCATGGCTGCTTCATCAGATAAAATATCACCAAACATGTTGCCCGTGACCATGACATCAAACTGTTTAGGATCTTTAATCAGCTGCATACAAGCATTGTCCGCGTACATATGCGATAACGCTACGTCATTATAATCCGCTTCCTGCATCTCAATCATCGTCTGCTTCCACAGCTCGGTGACTTCTAAGACATTGGCTTTATCGATTGAGCAAACCTTGGCGGGCGTACCGGCTGCTTGTGCGCGGGTTTTTGCCAACTCAAAAGCAACTTTACCGATACGCTGAATTTCACTGGTGCTATAAACCATGGTGTTATAGCCTTGCTGCTCGCCATTTTCTAGGGTACGAATACCGCGCGGCTCACCAAAATAAATACCGCCAGTCAATTCTCGAACGATTAACAAGTCCAAACCTGAGATAATTTCAGGCTTGATGCTTGAAGCATTAGCAAGCTGCGGATAAAGTTTAGCCACACGCAGATTGGCAAACAAACCAAGCTCGCTACGAATTTTCAGCAGACCACGTTCAGGACGTTTGCTACGTTCGATAGCATCCCATTTAGGACCACCCACAGCACCTAGTAACACAGCATCTGCTGCGCGCGCACGTTGAAGCGTTTCTTCTGGTAGCGGTTCACCCGTTGCATCAACCGCCACACCGCCAATTAATCCAGATTCTAGGGTCAAACCTAAAGCGAACTTATCATTGACAGCATTTAGCACATCAATGGCTTGAGTCATGATTTCAGGGCCGATGCCATCGCCTGCTAATGTTAAAATCGTTGCCATATTAATCCTTGTGGGTAAATGGGGAAGTAAGTTGTTGTTTATGGTATTGCTAGTTATAGTATTGCTAGCAGGCTTATATAGCCTGTTAAAAAACGACTTCTTGGGCAATGGGCTGCGCAAGAAGTCAGGGTCTATCGTCAATATTTAATAATTACTTGTATCTAACTTTATCTATCCAGCTTTGGTTTTCACTTTATTTTTCGCTGCTGATGGCGTTTGAGCGGGCGCTGCCTTAACCACACGAGTTTCTACAAACTCTCCTTGGTGCTCAGCCCCCATCTCTTTACAAAAACGGCGCTTTACGCTGTTGCCTTGATAAAGATCGACACACAATGGCTCTGGAGAAGCCGTTTCTAACAAGCTACCTGAATTTGCGCCAGATTTTTTTTGGTAAGCACGCAGCTGATACGTACCTTCTTCCATAAAGTCGTGAATCATCGCAAAACGCTCAACGTAGCCCAAATTATTTTCTGGATAAAAATTAATCTGCACTTCGCGCTTCGCAGGTGTGACTCGCGCATAATAATTGGTAAGCCCAGGCATAGCAGACGCAGTTAAGGGAACAATTTTAATGGCGTTTTTATGGCTCAGCGGTGTCATATCCATCGCAATGGGCACGGAGACCTGCTTATTGCCGGCACGACTTTTGCCATTTGCCTCTTGTGTCTTGACTAGCATAGTGGGATTGATCGGCTCATGAGTCTCACTGCTTATAATGCGTGTCTGATCAATGCGCGCTATTTCACAATGATACGTTCCCACGCAGGCGATATTTACTTCACCAGCGACGGGTTTTATTTTGCCTGTCCACGCTTTGGCATTCTCTGCCGAGTCTATCTGCTGATAGCCCGTCAACAATTGACAGCCAGATAATAATAAGCTTGCGGCAAGAGCCGTGCCTGTCCATACAGCAAAACGTGTTTTATTCATAATGGCGTCTACTATTTATAAGGAAGAAAATACAATAAGGTAAAAAATAGATTGCCATTCATTTTAGCCACTTAATGCCCATAACTCAACGCTGTATTAGCGCTGAGCTCTTTTTTATGTCGATTAAAATGTTCATATGAAGCGTTTTTATCAAAGACTAAGCTCTAACCTCATTGAATATCCAAGGTGTTTTTTGCATCATCTTATGCTCATATTCTTTGATAGCATCGCTTTGCTGCAAAGTCAGCCCGATATCGTCAAGACCATTGAGCAAACAATGCTTACGAAACTCATCGACCTCAAAAGCGTACTTTTCTCCGGTTGGGGTGATGACCACTTGGCGCTCAAGATCGGCAGTTAATTCATAGCCTTCATTGGCGAGCGTCGCTTTCATCAAAGTATCGACAATGGCTTCATCTAAAACGATTGGGAGCATGCCGTTTTTAAAGCAGTTGTTATAAAAAATATCGGCAAAACTTGGTGCAATAATCGTGCGAAAGCCATATTCTGAAAGTGCCCAAGGCGCATGCTCACGGCTTGAGCCACAGCCAAAGTTTCTACGTGCCAGCAAAATGGTTGCACCTTGATAACGCGGCTGATTTAGGACGAAATCTGGATTAATCACGCGAGTGCTACTGTCTTGACCCGGATAGCCTTCGTCAAGATAACGCCAGTCGTCAAATAGATTGACGCCAAAACCGGTACGTTTAATAGACTTTAAAAACTGTTTGGCGATAATTTGGTCGGTATCGACGTTTGCGCGATCGAGCGGACAAACGATACCCGTTTGGGTGTTATAAGCTTGCATAAGATTTCCTATCAAATATATTTATTATTGATAAATAAAGCACAGAATCAAAAGTTAAAACGTGCGCACATCGACAAAGTGACCTGCCAATGCTGCTGCTGCTGCCATCGCTGGGCTGACCAAATGCGTACGACCGCCATTCCCCTGACGACCCTCAAAGTTACGGTTAGAGGTTGAGGCACAATGCTCCCCGGGCTCAAGCTTATCGGCATTCATCGCCAAACACATCGAGCAACCCGGCTCGCGCCATTCAAAACCTGCATCCGTAAATAAGGCATCCAAACCTTCTGCTTCTGCCTGCAATTTCACTTGCCCAGAACCTGCTACCACGATCGCTTCTTTAATATTATCAGCAACCTTACGGCCTTTAATCACTGCTGCGGCATCCCGTAAATCTTCGATACGTGAGTTGGTGCATGAGCCAATAAAAATACGATCAAGCTGAATATCAGTAATTTTTTGCCCAGCGTCTAAACCCATATAAGTATAAGCGCGTAACCAACCTTCTTCTTGCGCTTCATCAGCCGCTTGGTCAGGCGTTGGAACCGACTGGGTAATATCCACAACCATCTCAGGTGAGGTGCCCCAAGAAACCTGCGGCGCTATCTCACTACCATCCAACTCAATCACGCTATCAAATACCGCATCATTATCTGAATACAGGGTGCGCCAATAAGCTTCGGCTTGCTCCCACTGCTCCTCGGTTGGCGCATAAGGACGACCTTTGACATAGTCAATCGTCGTATCATCGACCGCCACCATGCCGACGCGTGCACCCGCTTCAATTGCCATGTTACAGACGGTCATACGACCTTCCATGCTCATGTCTTCAAATACTTGCCCTGCAAACTCAATGGCGTACCCTGTGCCGCCAGCCGTGCCAATTTTGGCAATGATAGCAAGTACCACATCTTTTGAGGTCACGCCAGCGCCAAGCTTACCGGTGACTCGGATTTGCATGTTTTTTGATTTCTTTTGAATCAAACACTGGGTGGCTAGTACATGCTCAACTTCTGAGGTGCCAATACCATGCGCTAAGCAGCCAAGGGCGCCATGAGTAGCGGTATGTGAATCACCACAAACCACCGTCATACCAGGCAAGACCAAGCCTTGTTCAGGACCGACTACGTGCAAGATACCTTGACGCGCATCATTAATGGTAAATTCAGCAATATCAAACTTGCTACAGTTTTCATCCAAGGTCAGCACTTGCAGACGCGATACTTTGTCTTTAATACCAGACACACCCTCTAAGCGCTCTTTGGTCACTGTTGGCACGTTGTGGTCCGGGCTTGCGATATTAGCCGACAGACGCCACGGCTCCCGATTGGCAAGCTCTAAACCTTCAAAGGCTTGCGGACTTGTCACTTCGTGCAGCAAATGGCGGTCGATATAAATTAGGCTCGAACCATCGTCACGCTTGGTGACTTCGTGAGCATTCCAAAGTTTGTCATATAACGTTTGACCGGCCATGTTGCTATCCTTTTATTTACTAATGACTAAATGGCTTATTACTTTACTAATAAAGGTATGACTTATTCTATTTGCTGGCGCACTTTAAGTTGCTGTTTACATCTAATATTTAATTAACCAGATATTTTATAAAGGCAAATATTTTATAATAATGACTATTTATGATGCTAAAAGCTTGTTAAAACAAGTAATACGCCGTCAAAAATGCGCTTAACAGAATAAATATGTCACAATACGTCTTGATGTCTTGTGATTATAGCAGGCTAATCCTATAATAATAATTGATGATTTTTACATAGTCACAAACTTTTATTTCTAATTCATTTTGACTAGGCCAGCCAACTTTTAATTATAGCTCGCTACTAGCTAAGGACATCGGTGTGAATACCACAAATTTGACGACATTCGTCACGGTTATGCAAACAGGCAGCATTTCAGGTGCCGCAGAAAAGCTGTTTATCACTCAGCCTGCGGTCAGTAAACGTATTAAAAACTTAGAAGACGAATTTAACATCACCCTATTTGATACAGTCGGACGCGGTATTGTACCGACGCAAGCGGCCAGTGAGATGTTGCCTCATGCCAAACGCTGGCTTGAAGATTATGAAAACTTTAAAATCAATCTCCAGCATTCGCAGCATATTGTCTCGGGCAAACTCGTTATCGGCACCAGCCACCATATTGGCTTGCACCATCTAGCCCCTGTGCTCAAGCATTTTATCCAAGCCTATCCTGCCGTGCAGTTAGAAGTGCATTTTGTCGATTCAGAAACGGCTCATAAAGCCGTGCTCGATGGCGATTTGTCACTCGCATTTTTAACCTTGCCGCCCGTTTATGATAAACGCTTAACCTATCATACCTTGTGGTCAGATCCGCTTTACTTTATGACCGGTACGTTATCACCTTTGGCGACCAAGTCCAATGTGACGCTCGAGCAATTGGCGCGCTACCCTGCTATCTTACCGTCTGCCAATACTTTTACTAGCCAGATTACGTTAGCGGAATTTGCCAAGCATAATTTAAAACCTTATGCCACTATGAGCACTAATCCTTTAGAATCAATCCGCATGCTGGTTTCTGTCGGACTTGGTTGGTCAGTATTGCCGCAAACTATGGTCAGTCAGGATTTGGAACGTATCGATATGGCCGATAATATCGAATTACAGCGTTATTTGGGCGTGGTCATTAATCCAAAACTCACCCAATCTAGTAGCGTAACGGCTTTACTAGATTTGCTTGCGCCAATTGACTAAACCATCAATTCAATCATTGGCAAGCGATTATATATTATTCACTAATCAAGATATTTATTTGATAAATAGGCGCGTTCGCATTTGTGTGACTCATACGTTATAATACGTCTGACGTTGTTTAGATAACATAATTTTACCTGAAACTCACTGATAATCATATATTGAAGACTTCTAGTAATATATGATAGTAAGCAGTAGGTTTGGTGGTTTTAAATGATTGGTTATATAAGCGGCTGATGTTTATAAATGATGATTTGATGCGAGCGAGTGAGAAGATAAGATTGCGTTACAAGTTTGCCGTTTGCATTTCATCACGACTTTGTAGGTATCAACCCACAACCACACCAATCATATAAAACTAACAGCAGATTTCGAATAAAAGCCATTATGTCCTACTTAATGGCTTTTTTCGTCTTTAGATTTTTTATCTTGAGATACATTGAGATATGGTTTTTAAGCAGCGTCTTATAAGACTCAACTTTTCTCGTTAAAAATAATGACAGCTAACTATGTTGGTTAAGGACAGTTTATATGAACGGAGTTTCTAGTGGCGTGCTGATATCACTTGGCGCCTATTTCTTAGTGATGATTGGGATTGGTGTTTATGCTTATTTTAAGCAAGCCAATGATACTGAAGGCTATATGCTGGGTGGACGTAGCCTAGGTCCTGCAGTCACCGCCTTATCAGCAGGTGCATCGGATATGTCGGGTTGGTTGCTCCTTGGGTTGCCCGGTGCGATGTACGCTGACGGTGTGGTCAGCGCTTGGATTGCCATTGGTTTGACCTTGGGTGCTTTTTTAAACTATATCATCGTGGCACCGCGTCTTCGCGTTTATACCGAAGTCGCTGACAACGCCATCACTTTACCTGATTATTTCGCTAACCGCTTTGAGGACAAATCACATTTACTGCGGGTTATCTCAGCCGTGGTTATTATCTTATTCTTTACCGTCTATACCGCCGCAAGCTTGGTCGGTGGCGGTAAGCTCTTTGAAAGCTCGCTCAACCTTTCTTACAGTACAGGTCTGTGGGTGACCGCTGGCGTCGTCGTCGCTTACACGCTATTTGGTGGTTTCCTAGCCGTATCAATGACCGACTTTGTGCAAGGTATTATCATGCTCTTTGCCATGGTGATTGTCCCTATCGTTGCTTTGACTGACCTTGGTGGCGTAAGCGCAACGACCAATGCTATCAGAGCCATCGATCCAAGCATGCTCGATATCACGAGTGGCATGACAGCTTTAGGTATTATCTCCTTACTCGCTTGGGGCCTTGGTTATTTTGGTCAGCCGCATATTATCGTACGTTTTATGGCGATTCGTTCAGTGAAAGATGTGCCAACAGCACGTAATATCGGTATGAGCTGGATGATTATCAGCCTGATCGGTGCTTGTGTTACGGGTATCGCGGGCCGCGCCTATGTGCAAAAAACGGCGATGACGCTAGATGACCCTGAAACCATCTTTTTGGTATTCACGCAATTTTTGTTCCACCCACTTGTTTCAGGTTTCTTATTAGCGGCCATTTTAGCCGCAATTATGAGTACCATATCATCACAACTACTCGTGGTATCAAGCTCATTGACCAAAGACGTATATAAGCTATTCTTTGATAGAGAAGCGCCAGAAGCGCGTCAAGTGTTAGTAGGACGTATTTCAGTTATTGTTGTTGCCGTTATTGCTATTTTGCTCGCTTCTAATCCAGAAAGTTCGGTACTGAACTTAGTTTCTAATGCTTGGGCAGGATTTGGTGCCGCATTCGGGCCTTTGGTTATTTTCAGTCTGACATGGCGCGGTATGAACCGCAATGGCGCTGTCGCTGGTATGGTGGTTGGTGCATTGACCGTTATCCTGTGGGTCTATGGCCCGTTCGAGATGAATGGTGTGGCACTAAACAGTTGGTTATACGCTATCGTTCCAGGCTTTATCTTAAGTACCATTGCTATCTTTGTCGTGAGCACCATGACTGGTGGTCCAAGACCGTCAGTATCTGCTAAGTATAAAGAGATGGAAATGAACTTAGATAAATAAGCCATTATTATTGACTGTTCTGTTAATAAAAAGACCTCGCTAATCGTAGTGAGGTCTTTTAGTATCAACGTTTTATATGTATTTTATTAGAAAGTTTTGGTTAGTAGTACCGTCGCTTATTTTTCATCACGATCATCATAATAAGCGAAGTTACTAGAGGTGGGCTCATAATCAAATACCAGTTTTGGTGTTAAACCAAGTACCGTAAAATCGCGCTTCCATACCTGCAAACCTAATGAGGTGGTTTCGTCTTTTCTTCTTTCATTGAGTCGATGGCCTTTAAAGTTATCATAATGCCTAGTCTGTTAAACAACTTAGATTAACACATGAAGTGCAATTTCAAAGAGCAGGTGAAAAAAAGACCTAGATGCGCTAGCATCAAAGTTTTTATCCACCGACCAAAGTGAGATTGCAACCATGAGCTATGCGCATCTAAGCCTAAGTGAACGATACCAGATTTATGCCCTTATAGGGGCAGAACATAATATTAAATTTATAGCTGACACATTAGGCAGAAGCCCTAGCACCATATCGAGAGAAATCAGACGCAATAAAAGCCTACGAGGTTACCGAGCAAAGCATGCTAATAACAAGGCTTGTGACAGACGATCAAACAACGCTTTCATTATCATCGCTGACGTATGGGATTGGGTCACAGACAAGCTTAAAGAGAACTGGAGTCCCCAGCAAATAGCCGGGTTTCATGGTGGTATTAGCCACATGAGCATCTATCGCTATATATGGAAGGACAAAAGACAGGGCGGCAAGTAGGGCGGCAAGTTATGGCAGTGTCTCAGACGTAAAACCAAACCATACCGGCAGCGTCTAACCGCTGAGACTCGTGGTCGTATCAATGACAGAGTCTCAATCCATGAACGCCCCTGCATTGTTGACGCGCGTACGCGGATTGGAGATTGGGAAGCAGATACCGTTATCGGTCAGCATCACAAGCAAGCGATTGTCACGCTCGTTGAACGTAAAACGGGGCTGCTGAAGATGAAGCGTGTGGGTCATAAAACAGCACAGCAAGTATCAGAGGCAATGATAGAACTCTTAGCGCCAGTGAGGTTGCAGGTTAAGACCATTACCTCTGACAATGGTAAAGAGTTTGCTCAGCATAAGAAGGTGAAACAAAAGCTCTTTAGCCCTTTCTTCTTTGCCGATGCTTATGCGTCATGGCAGCGAGGAACCAACGAGAATACCAATGGCTTGATCCGAGAGTACTTGCCTAAGGGTTGTGACTTTAGACAAGTCTCTGATAATGAAATACAGGACATTGAGAACAAACTAAACAACAGACCAAGAAAACGCTTAGGGTTTAAAACGCCTATGCAGGCGTTCTATAATATTAATTAGCGTTGCACTTGGTGTGTTAATCTAAGCAACAAAAAAGCGATCTTTAGATCGCTTTTTTTAATCCAGTAACTGCATTTATAACGATAGTTTATTTACCTTGATAAGACAGTTTTACACCGAGGATATAACCATCATTGTCTTGGAAGTCACCAACCAATTTCTGAGTTGGCAATTGACCTTTAGCATCACCGAACCACAAGTATTTACCCCCTGCTGATACTGCCCATTCAGGTGTTACGTTGTACTTAGCACCCAAACCAACACTATAGTAACCATCGATAGGGCCTAAAGAAGTAGTTGGATCGCCTGCCCCACTATCCCAACCAACAGTACCACTTACGGCTAAAGCAGGAGCTAAACGCTTAGCAAGACCAAGTTCTACTTGCCACTGGTCATCTTCATACTCAACCAAGTTTAAACCGTTAGGACCGTAGCTTTCTTTACTGACTTCATTATATAAAGGCGGCGTAATTTTAAAATCACCCCAAGGCACCCAGCGTACTTTTGCAGTAGCTAACATCGTTGGGTTAATACCAGTTTGGAAATCAAGGTTTACTGACTTAGGAGTAGTCAATTCCATCGTATTAGTTTGAACTGGATTAATACCTAAGGCTCCAGCTATTGGATAAGTTTCGTTAATATCCATTTTATGGTCAATTTCAGATCGGTATGTTAAAGCAGCCTTCAAAGCAATTTCTGGCTTACTATAAGAAACACCCGCTAACCAACCATAATCTTGATCTGGACTAATGTGTGAGGTATAACCTGTGGCTGGACCATAAGCAAGACCACGCAGCTTAACATCCGCTTGCACACGCTGCGCTACTGCTCCTCCATAGATCTGAAACTCTTTATTAGTACCAAATTTGGCACCTAAAATAGCGGTAATACTTTCGCTACGTACTTCAACATTGGTGCCCTCACCAGCATTTCCTGCTTCGGCTCGTGCTATGCCCACTGCAGTTGAAAGTTTCTTTGCACCTTCAGCTGCTGCTTCTCTTACTTCTTGTGGTAATGCTGTGTTAGCGGCTGCTTGGCTTAATCTAGTAATTTCATCGCCAATAGTCGCGCCAGTAAATGCTCCACCAGTTAGCTGAGTAATAGATGCATTAACGTCACCTTTTGAAACGAAATTATTATCGCCTTTATATTCAGCAGCAGCACCGAAAGGTTCATCGTATAAAATACCAACACTAAAGGTATCATTGATATCCGTTTTTACGCCATAACGGAAGAAGTCATAAGACTCAGCGATATCCCCTGTTGCATTACCGCGCTGATAATCATCAACGTTTGGGTTATTATTAGCACTATCATAACCGCTAACATCAGCGTCGATATAGGTATAAACAGCTTCAGCATAGGTACCATCTTGTAAAAAGGCGGTGATATCTTGACCAGAACGGTCTAGTCCAGCTGCTTGACTCATACTGGCTATAGAAAGGGTAGCTACCGCTACGGAAAGAGCTTTTAAGTGAAAAGTAGCGCGCATTGTGTATCTCCAAACATCCTCGTTGTTAAATCGTTTCTATAACTAATATTCGGCATTGTTGCTTAAAATATAAGATTATGTAAACGACGTCCTAAATGAATAGTAATGATTTTTTAACACTAAAACAATACTTAAAACACTTTATTTCTAGATAGTGACTCTTTAGTTCAGTTATTCGTGCCCAAACTTAGCGAATAAAAGTCAGTAAAAAATTTACGAATTAGGTTTAATCCCTTATAAGTATACCCCACTCTCAACTTGAAATAAGCAAATCAAACTGAAGAGGCGGATTACCAAGTTTTTTGTTGAGTACAAAGCACAGATTGTGTGAAAGAATCTTACGAATCAATCGATGAGACAAATGCCATAAATCTCTTGCTCGTACCCTTTGTA
>NZ_JABAST010000044.1 GCF_016107575.1 Psychrobacter faecalis
GCTCTGGCTGTCACTCCTCCTTTTATTTCCTCAGCATACTTTCTGATACACCACCGAATGCTTTATATTGAAATTCTTGCATAAAAAATCCTTATCATCGTTATTATTATTTTTAAAAGCTACAGACTATTATTATGCGCGGCTAAAATTAAATGAGTGTGTCAAATTATCCGTAATTTGTAACGGGTGCATTTCATAATGCAGGATAATGCAGGGATTTTTAGTATACCGATAAACTTTTAATAGCGCTGCCAACTTGGCTTTTAAATGTTAAGTGCTAAATTTAAAACATAAAAAAAGCCTTACTTCTTATAAGAAGTAAGGCTTTAGTGCTTTTGCAAGCTATATTTGGAGCGGGATAAGAGATTCGAACTCTCGACCCCAACCTTGGCAAGGTTGTGCTCTACCACTGAGCTAATCCCGCTAAATTTCAAATCGTAATGTTGTTAACAACGACTACGTCTCGATAGGCTGGCTATTTTAGCAAATATTCTGTAGGTGTCAATAGCTTTTTTCAAGTTTTTGACTGACAATTGGCAATTTGAGTGATTCTCGAGGCAAGAAAACATATACATTATTGATTTCAATTACTATTTTCATTCCTAATAATAACGCTATAAATTTAAAAAATTTATAAATCGTAGCAAATTTTATGGGAGCTGGTATTGAGTAGCAAACTTTCATTTATCGCATTTACAATCCTACTGCCTATTGTTACTTTTTCTGTCTAGGTTTTCACTTGCCAACATTATTATACTTATGCCTAACGATAAATAGTTGCGGTAGAGCTTTATCGTTTTGGTAGATCAGCAGGCATGACGAGTTTTTAATCAGTTAACCTTTTTTAATAAAAAACTATCTTTACCGCGACCGTTTTCATTTTAATATTGTTTAATTTTTTTATATTTACAGCGAGGACGTTTTATGAAGAAGCTATTTACCACCACCATCATGGCGGCATCTTTGTCGGCATTGACCCTGACCGGTTGCTCAAGTACCACTAGCACCGGCGCTGTCGGCGTTGACCGTCAGCAGCTACTTTTGGTTTCTAGTGAGCAAGTACAGCAATTATCAGCGCAAAGCTACAATAAAAATATCCAAGAAGCACGTGCACGCGGTTTGCTTGACACCAATAAGGCCCAGCTCAATCGTTTAAAAAATATCTCTAACCGTTTGATTGGTCAAGTGGGCGTCTATCGTCCTGACGCAGCGAAATGGAAGTGGGAAGTTCACACCATTAAATCTAACGATTTGAACGCGTTTGTGATGCCAGGTGGTAAGATTATGTTTTACACTGGTATCATTGATCGCTTAAATCTTAGCGATGACGAAATCGCCGCTATTATGGGTCATGAAATGTCTCATGCGTTGCGCGAGCACTCACGTGAGCGCTTATCGCGTCAATATGCCACGCAAACGGGTATCGGTGTTGCAGCCAGTATTTTTGGTCTATCGCAAGGTCAGGCTGAGCTTGCTAACGTTGCAGGAGACTTAGGTTTAAGCCGTCCGCACAGTCGCACGCAAGAAGCAGAAGCTGACCAAATCGGTCTTGAACTGATGGCACGTGCAGGTTACAACCCACAAGCCGCGATTACCTTGTGGCAAAAAATGCAGCGCGCCAGCCAAGGCGAGCCACCGCAATTTTTGAGCACTCACCCAACCAGCAGCAACCGAATTGCGCAATTGCAGTCATTGATGCCTAAGGTAATGCCGTTATATCAAAAAGCACGTCGTTAAAATTTAATAGCAAATGGTATTCATAGTAAATAGCAATAGACGACAATAATAGACGATAAAAGCAGAGCGTAATAAGGTTGCGCTCTGCTTTTTTGTGCGTATCACTAATCCGCTCTTTACTGGTATAGAAGGCTTTGCAGAGCCTTGCAGTATAATTATCAGGGTCTGCTATAATGAGTGCCATCAGCCAATTAAAAGGCTAAGCATTAAAATGACGAGGATAACTATGACAACAAATACGCCGACTGCAGACGCTCTTAATGAGGCGCTACAAGCCCTGCAAGCACAGCATATTGAACTGGTGAATGAATCAATGAACCATGCCGGTTATTTTGACGGTAAAGAAAGTCACTTTAAACTGACGATTGTCAGCGATGCCTTTGAAGGCAAACGCTTGGTGGCGCGTCATCAGCTCGTGTACAATCTAGCAAATTCACTTTTGACCTCACAAGGTGGTCAAATCCACGCTTTGGCTATCCATGCTTATACGCCAACAGAATGGCAAGGCCAAAGTCCTGACAGCCCATTATGCGCAGGGCAAAATAAAGGCTAGTCTCAAAAATTAGTCTTAACGCTATTCCCAAATAACATAGATAAGCTGGCAAACGGCACCTTTAAAGGAAACCCTATCCAATGAAACATCTACATATGCTCATGGCCGTCTTGTTGATTGCGCTGTTTTTATACCAAAGCTATGTGGTATTAAGCGCAAACAAAAAGCCACCATTTGCGGTAAAAATATCGACTCATATTCTCTATGCCGTCATTATTATTTCAGGGGCTGGCATGCTCGTGCAACTTATGAGTGTCAATGCGCCAGTACAGTGGGTATTTGCTAAAGTTATCTTATTGGTTGCCGCACTCAGTGCCAGTATTAAAGCTTTTAATGACAAAGCCACGCCTAGTCAAAGAAAAACCGGCATCCTTATCGCGGGTATCGCCTATGTTGGCATCTTGGTACTCGCCTTTACCAAGCCGGGTAATTTATTTTAAGAGTCGTTAAAAGTTATATTTTTCAATATCTTAATCGCTATTTTTTTGCTATCTTAAATAAATATCAACCTCTCAACGTCGCCTTATGGAGCTATTATGAAAACTCTTACTGCAGCAACACTACTCGCCACAGCTGGCGTTTTTGCTCTCTCGGGCTGCGCCTCAACGGGTAATATTACGCCGCAATACGTGCCACCGAGCACTTATCAAAGCTATGACTGCCAAGCACTGAGCCAAGAATATAACCGTGTCAATCGCTATGTCAATGCAGCACGCAATGAACAATCGACCATAGCCGCCTCAGGTGTCGGCGTTGGGGTTTCCGCCGGACGTTGGGGTATCTCGCCTAATATCAGCTTTGGCTTGGGTAAAAGTAACAATACCAAAGCCCGTGATGCCAAATTATCGCGACTTTATGGTGAGCGTGATGCCATTATCCAATCTGCTCGTATCCAGCGCTGTAGCTTTGCCAATGGTATTAAGATTTATGGTGAGTAATCATTAATACCTGTTTCATAGTTTTGAAAGTCTCTTACAAAAAAAGCCAATACGCGATAAGCATATTGGCTTTTTTATGTTTAATCATGAAGTGCAGTAACTCAATCTGAGATTAAGAGTTTAAGCTTCTTACCCACTGTACGATTTGATCGCTTGGTAAGGCTCCAGACTGGCGCGCGATTTCTTTGCCGTTTTTGAAGGCTACCATCGTCGGCAAGCTACGAATATTATAAGGTGCCGTCGCTTGCTCATATTTATCAGTTTGTATCTTAGCAAACACCACGTGCGGCAGCTGGCTGGCTGCGGCTTTAAACTGCGGTGCCATCATTAGACACGGCTGACACCAACTTGCCCAAAAATCAACGATGGTCAATACCTCATTTTTTTGGATGACTTTACTAACTGTTTGGGCGTTTAGCTCATGCGGACTGGCCGTTAATAATGGCTGACCACATTTGCCGCAGTTCGGTGCGGCATTAAGGCGCGCTGCAGGTACGCGATTGGTGGCACTGCAGTGCGGACAAACCAGATGAGAGTTTTGCTCACTCATGATACAACTCCTTTAAAAATAACAGCGGCGGGCGTCTTAGTAACGCTCTTATAAATAGACTAGCATCAAGATAACCGTTGCACGTATTGTGCTTGCGTAACTTTTTGCTTAATTGTATTTATCTACTTCTTGCCAGTTTTTTTGTTTATCTAAATATAATTGACGCTTAAAGCGCATTAAGTGGCACTTTGAGATAGCGCATACCATTGTCTTCTGGTTTTGGAAAATGTCCGGCATCGATATTGAGTTGTACTGACGGGATAATGAGCCGCGGCATCTCTAGCGTGGCATCGCGGCGCTCGCGCATCTCGACAAACTCCGCTTCATTGATACCCTCTTTGACATGGATATTTCCGAGCTTTTGCGCGGCTACCGTCGTGGTTGGACAATGCTTGCGACCTTGACTCGGATAGTCATGGCACAGATACATGATGGTTTCGTCAGGCAGTGCGAGCAATTTTTGGATAGACTGATACAGGGTTTTGGCGTCGCCTCCGGGGAAGTCGCAGCGCGCTGTACCAACATCGGGAGCAAATAGCGTATCACCGACAAAGACCACGGTTTTTTCATCATCAGCGGCAAGATACGCCATATCCGCGCGGGTGTGACCAGGCACATACATAGCAGTAATCGTAATACCGCCAAGCGTCAAGGTCTCGCCTTCATCGGTCAAGATATCAAACTGGCTGGCATCGGTACGAAAACTGCTATCAAAGTTAAAGATTTGCTTAAATATTTTTTGCACTTCGGTGATATGTTGCCCGATGACCAACTTACCGCCAAGCTCATCTTTTACATGGATAGCAGCAGATATATGGTCGGCATGAGCATGGGTTTCTATAATATAAACCAGCGTCCAGCCCTGCTCTCGAACGAACGCTATTACTTCATCTACACTCACGGTATCCGTATGTCCGGATTTAGCATCAAAATCCAGTACAGGATCGATGATGGCACACACTTGATGCTGCACATCAGCCAGTAAATGGGTGTAAGTTTCCGTGTCGCTATGTAAGAAAGAATGAACTTGCATGGCTACCTCTTTACTTGTATATGAATGTTTTAATTTTTAAGGTATTGTTCCGTATAATAGGCGTTTATTTATGGCATTTGCTGCTGATTTATAGTATCTATCCCTAGTGTTGCCTATATTTCCTATGCTTCTGCCTACCAATACAATACCAGCACTATAGCAATCATTATACATTTTATCAATTTATATAATGTAAATAACGATAACTTGCTATAAATCGCGATATCATTGATAATTAACTATATATATCCGTAACTTATCTATAAACTCTGCTTTTTCTATTTATATCTTTTATAAGGAGCTCGCTCTGACTACTTCAACTTCAGCATTGAGCACAACCACCATCCCCACTGGCACGCCTACATCTGCCAACGTCGCAGACTTTGCGCCTAAAGACCTTGCTGAGCAAATGCAACAAGCCTCCATGCAAGCCAGCCAGTTATTAAAATCGCTCTCACATCCTGATCGCTTATTACTTTTGTGTCAGCTGACCCAAGGCGAGTACTGTGTCAGTGAGCTTGAGGGCTTGGTCGGTGTCGGTCAGCCAAGTTTATCGCAGCAGCTAGGTATTTTGCGTAAAGACGAGCTGGTGACGACCCGCCGCGAAGGTAAGCAAATCTACTATAGTATCGCAAGCGACGATGCATTATCGGTATTACAGTTATTGTATGAGCGCTTTTGTGCCAAAACAGATGCCTAACTGCGCGTTTGGTTTTTAATTATTTTTAACTTTCTTATCGTGATGACATATCGCCATGCCTTCTATCGCTGCCCGTCTGATTCCTGCTTGGTTACGTCAGTATCAGCTGTCTGCCCTGCCGACTGACGTCATCGCGGGCTTAGTCGTTGGCGTGCTTGTCATTCCGCAAAGCTTAGGCTATGCGGTACTAGCAGGGTTGCCGCCGGTCTATGGACTCTATGCAGCTATCGTACCCGTGCTGGTATATGCGTGGATAGGCTCGAGCAATGTCCAAGCTGTAGGGCCCGTCGCCATCACGGCAATTATGACGGCAAGTAGTTTGCATCCTTATGGCAATGATGGCACGCAGCAATATATATTGATGGCCAGTTTACTGTCTTTGATGGTTGGCACGATGTTATGGCTGGCGGGAAGGCTGAAGCTTGGCTGGATTATGCAGTTTATCAGTCGCGGCGTATCGGCAGGCTTTATCAGTGGCGCGGCGGTATTGATTTTTGTCAGTCAGCTTAAATATCTGACGGGGATTCCTATTGCCGGTAATGGCCTTATTGGTTATTTATCCAGTATGCAGATGTATGGCCGCCAGCTGCATCCGCTAACCTTGATCATCGGCGTGATGGCATTTACGCTGTTGTTTGCCAACCGTTATGCGAGCAAATGGGTCTGGCGCTCTTGGTTGTCAGCCTCTTATGCCAAATGGGCTGAGCGTCTATTCCCGCTTATTTTGCTTGGTCTTGCCATTGTATTAAGCATGAGTTTGCATTGGACAACGCATGGCGTAGCGACGATTGGTGATATTCCGCAAGGGCTGCCCAGCTTTACCCTACCGTACTTGCCAGATTTTCATGAAGCGCTCAATCTATTACCAAGCGCAGGTTTGATGGCGTTGATTATCTTTGTCTCAAGTAGCTCAGTAGCCAGCAACTATGCACGCCTGCGCGGTGAAAGCTTTGATGCCAATCGTGAGTTAACCGGACTGGGACTGGCCAATATGGCGGGCGGCTTTTTTCAAAGCTTTACCATCGCTGGCGGCTTTTCACGAACAGCGATTAATGCCGACTCAGGCGCCAAAACGCCAGTCGCAAGTCTGGTAACCGTGCTGGTTATGATTGCTGCGTTGATCGCTTTTGGTCATTTATTAGCGCCTCTGCCCTACGCTCTCTTGGGCGCGACTATTATGACGTCAATTATCGGTCTCATTGATATGGCGACTTTAAAGTCAGCATGGCAACGCGACCGCTTAGATGCGGCGAGCTTTCTGGCGGCATTTATCGGGGTGCTTATATTTGGGCTAAATACTGGCTTAGTCATCGGTTTGATGGTGTCGTTTGCTAGCCTCATTTGGCAGTCGAGTAAACCACACGTTGCCGTCGTCGGACAGCTAGCGGGTACAGGACATTTTCGCAATATCAATCGTCATGATGTGGTAACCTTTAGCAATTTATTGATGCTGCGTATCGATGAGAGCTTGTTTTTTGGCAATAGTGAATCCGTGCATCGCAGCGTCATACAAGCGACGCGGCAGTACCCCGAGGCGCATGAGGTTATCCTGATTATGTCAGCGGTCAATCATATTGACTTGACCGGACAAGAGATGCTTATCAGCCTCAATCAAGAATTATTTAACCAAAAAAAGCACTTAAGCTTTAGCTTTATTAAGGGACCGGTGATGGATATTATCGAGCATACACCGGTCATAACCCATCTATCAGGGCAGGTTTATTTAAGCACCATGGATGCGGTCAATGCGCTAAAAGATAATTAGCTTATAGCTAACCAATTTTTCGCTTAAATTAATCCTGACAGAAAGTGCTTTTGAGAAAACATCAGTGACAAAATATAGCTATTATGACCACTGTGTTATGCTAGATTGTAATAAGCCTTTAAAATTTACAGAATCTAGAAATAGACAAAACCTTACGCCATTTAATATACGCGACCGAAAAACTTATGACCGATGACTTAACCATTTATAAGCAAATTTACCCAAGCCAATGCGTCAAGATTGCCGAGCTTGGCTACCGCTCTGTGCTCAATATTCGACCTGACGCTGAAACAGAGACGCAGCCTAATAGCTGTGACTTTACCAGTGCAACGGCAAAGGCCAACCTTACCTATCAGCATTTACCATTTGATGATGAGCGTTTAAGCATGGCGACTGTCGAGCAGTTTGCCGCCTTTTATCGCAGTATGCCCAAACCCATCCTAATGTTTTGCGGCACCGGTGCACGCGCCAAATTGCTCTATCAAAGCGCATTGATGCAAGGTTTGCTATAGAAAGCAGGTAGGCTTTATTGAAATATTTTAATCTAAGCGCAAAATTTTCGTTTTTACGCTAAAAAATAAAAAGGAGCTTTTATGAGCCATGAAGTGAGTATTACCGGACAAATCACCCCTGATCAAGTACCTATGATTGCTGAAAATGGTTTTAAGACCATTATTAACAACCGTCCAGATGGTGAAGAACCAAACCAACCAACCAGTGCTGAGATTGAAGCCGCGGCTAAACAAGCAGGTCTTGCTTATAAAGAAGTGTCTTTTGCCGGTAGCGAGCTCAATCAAAACCATGTTGAAGAATTTGCTGACTTTTTTAACCAAGCTGAGCAGCCTATACTGATTTTTTGCCGTACCGGTAACCGCTCAACGGGTATTTATGAGGCGGCAAAGCGTATGGATTTGTTAGACGATTGATAATGCCCTGAATAAAACTGTTGTTGCTCAAAAAACAAAACCCCTAAAACCTTAGTAGATTTTAGGGGTTTAAAACTCTAGTGGAAGCTAAAACAACATTTTACTGCATAACCAAGTATTCAAACGCTGATAATGCCGCTTTGCTACCCTCACCCATCGCAATATTAATCTGCTTAAATGGCACGGTGGTCACGTCACCACAAGCAAAGATACCTTTGCGGTCGGTGCGGCAGCGCTCGTCAATCTCAATCTCGCCAAAGCGGTTTAAATCAACAAAGCCTTTGACAAACTCAGTATTTGGCACCAAACCAATTTGGACAAACACGGCTGAAATATCGAGCTCTTTGGTTTCACTGCTGCTACGATCTTGATAAACAAGCGAAGTCACTTTACCATCTTGCGCTTTAATCTCTTGCGTTGCAGCACTGGTAATGATATCAATATTGCTCTTCTCTTTGGCTTTATTAATCAGTACTTGGTCCGCCTTTAAATCATCGGCAAATTCAAGGACGGTCACGTGTTTAACAATACCTGCCAAATCTAGCGCTGCCTCGATACCTGAGTTACCACCGCCAACGACCGCAATATCCTTACCTTTAAAGAATGGGCCATCACAGTGCGCACAGTAGGCTACGCCTTGACCCACGTTTTCATCTTCACCCGGCACACCAAGCTTACGCCACTGGGCACCGGTCGCTAAGATAATACTGCGCGTCTCAAACGTTTCCCCAGTGTTGAGATGAATACGGTAATTTTCTTCTTTAGTTTCACTGATTTCTTTGACGCTGACATGCTCTTTAAGCGTAATGTCATATTCGTGCAAATGTTTCTCGAAGTTTGCTGACAGCTCACTACCCGTGGTTAAAGGTACAGAGATTAGGTTTTCGATATCTTGCGTGTCTTTCACTTGTCCACCGATACGGTCGGCGACCATGGTAACTTTTAAGCCTTTACGCGCGGTATAAATCGCCGCCGCCACACCAGCAGGGCCTGCACCGATAATCGTTACATCTTGCTGCTCTAACTGCTCAGCGTCATCAGCCACTTCGCTCAATAAATCAGGGAACTGCTCTTGTAACTTCTCAATCAATTTAGCCGTATCGATTTTACCATTGGCAAAAGGTTTACCATTTAAAAATACCGCTGGTACACCTTGGATATTATTGGCCTCGACTTGCTCTTGAAATAACGCACCATCAATCATCTCGTTACTGATGTCATAGTTGAGCAGCGCAAATTGGTTCAGCGCTTGCACCACATCCGGACAGCTATGGCAAGACAGCGAGACATAAGTCTGAAACTGTAGCGGCTTATTAAAACGCTTAATCAGTTTTTGAATCCCTTCATCCAGTTTTAAGGTATGACCGCCCGCTTGCAAAATCGCCAAAATCAGCGAGGTAAATTCATGGCCACCCGGAATACCGCTAAAAACGATCCCCGTATCAGTCAATGCATTATCAATATGACTGACGACTTTAAAGCTAATCGGACTTGGTAAGCTGTCATCAGTTGCTGCGCTATCAAAATTGATTTTATCCGTGGTGCCGGCGATTTTAGTTAAAAAATCAATCAACTCAGCACGTTTGCTATGTTCGCCGCTACCCAATACAAAGGTAATGGGGCGGGTCATGTTTTCACTATAGCTTTTGACTGCGTCTAATAAACCTTGATCTATCATGTTTGTTCCTCATTATTATCAGATATGTAACGTCAGCTATATCGCTGCACATTTAAATAGGGTTTGGTGACAAGCTAAGTATCTGATTTAAAAAGCCATAAATACTTGGCTTACCACCTTTGATACGTCTATTATCAAGGCTTTAGACATACCACGCAAGCCGATAAACTCAAACTTTATGTTTAATAAAACAAATCATAAATAGGCATTACTATTTAATTTTTAAACCTATCAATAAAAGAAAATCCATGATAGTCATGGTATCGGGTAAATTTTTTCGCTACAATCAGATGAGGCGAATAAGAAACACTCTTATTTACCGGTCGGCAGATTGACTGCTAATTGTCGTTAGCAAATGCCCTTTCTGCTGCGCATAAGCCTGTTCAAAACTGAGCTGAATTGCGATTTGGCTTGGTAAGAATGAAGTCTCACAATCATATCAATTCATCAGAGCGCTCTTAACTAAAATGCGCTATGGCTTTACTAAGCCTGCGCTTTATAACAAGGATGACAACATGAGAAAGACTGATACATGGCAAGACAACAGAGATATTATTTGCGAACTTAAGCAAAAAGACAGCTACTTTGCGAGCATTTTTGATGAGCATACCAAGCTTGATCAGCAAATCAACCAGCTCGATAAGGATTTGGTGACGCACGCCAGCTGTGACGAAGAAATAGAAAAAATGAAAAAGCGCAAGCTGCACTTAAAAGATGAGATTTATAAAATAATCGATAAAAATAAACTCAATTCTGCGGTATAAACACTTTAGTTTATAACGCTACCTGATTCAATAGCGGCTTGGTTCGATGAGCAAGTAAGTATCGAACCAAGCCGCTATTTTTTGTCGCAATTTTAATTGTACTTAGATCAATATAAGTCAATAAACGCTCGATGAGCATTGGCTAAATTAACCATTTACTTACTTACTTAATGAAGCACTCATCTACTCACTTTATCCACCGACAATCTCGCCGCCATTTACATGGATAACCTGTCCTGTAACGTAGCTTGCGTCGTCACTGGCCAAGTATAGATAAGCAGGCGCGACCTCGTTTGGCTGACCGGCGCGGCCCATCGGCGTGCTCTGACCGAACTTCTCTATCTCATCAGGGGTAAATGACGCCACAATAAGCGGCGTCCAAATAGGACCGGGTGCGACGCCATTGACGCGGATACCTTTATCCTGACTCATTAAATTATTGGCTAAAGCACGGGTGAAAGATAAAATCGCGCCCTTAGTGGCGGCATAATCAATCAAATGGTCACTGCCGCGATAAGCGGTGATAGAGGTGGTATTGATAATCGAGCTACCCGCTGGCATGTGTGGTAAGGAAAATTTACTCAACCAAAAGTGCGGATAAAAATTGGTATGAATGGTTTTATCAAATTGCGCACTACTGATATCGGTGAGCGATTCTTGCTCAACCTGCATCCCAGCGTTATTGACTAAAATATCAATTTTGCCGAACTCAGCGATGGCGGTATCGATTAGCTTTTGACAGTTAGCTTCTTCTGATAAATCTGACGCCACCAGTAAGCAGCGCTGCTGGTAAGACTCTACGTGCTTTTTGGTCATCTTGGCATCGTCATCTTCACATAGGTAGCTGACCACTACGTCCGCGCCTTCTTTGGCAAATAATATCGCCACTGCTTGCCCGATCCCGCTATCCGCGCCAGTGATAATAGCAACTTTCCCAGCAAGCTTGCCATTTGGATACTCTTTTGGCAGTACCTCAGGGCTTGGGTGCTGCTCTTGCTGCGAGCCTGGTAGCGATTGTTCTTGTTTCGGAAATTCTTTAGCAGATGATTTGTCGTTACTCATAATATCCTCTCTTCATTACCGATTTATGTGATAGGTTCAATGTAAAACCATTTCTGTGCAACTAAGGTGAGTGCTTCGTCGCCTCTACTGTGATGGCAACAAGCAAGAAAAATTGATATCAGCAGTGCGTGATGTGTCGATATTACTTTCCACTCACTATATCTTTAAATCATAAGCATTCTGTGATAAAAATCGAATGAACTTAGGTGACAATCTGTAGACAGCCTGTAATCTTGTCCTAACACTATCTATCTCTAAATATCTGCCTATAAAAAATAGACAAAAAAACGCCCCATCAATCAAAGCCGATGGGGCGTTCTTAAGTCATCATTTAATAGCGTTTTCTTTTAAAAATGAAAACTTACTATTAAATTTTATACTTATCTTTTCGCTAGTCTAAATAGTAAGTTATCTAAGTATATCCTTAGATTTTACCAACTAGATCTAGGCTTGGTTTAAGGGTTTCTTGACCTTGTTCCCAAGCTGCTGGGCAAACTTCGCCGTCGTTATCACGAACGTACTGTGCCGCTTTTACTTTACGTAGCATGTCTTTTGCACTACGGCCAATACCACCTGCATGGATTTCAGCGACTTGGATTTTACCGTCTGGGTCTACTAAGAAAGTACCACGCTCCGCCAAACCGGCTTCTTCAATCATGACATTAAAGCCACGAGTGATACGGCCAGTTGGGTCACCGATCATTGGATAAGTGACTTTGCCGATAGCGTCTGAAGAATCATGCCATGCTTTATGAGTGAAATGTGTGTCAGTCGATACTGAGTACACTTCTACGCCTAGGCCTTTAAGCTCTTCGTAATGGGCTGCCATGTCTTCAAGTTCAGTTGGGCAAACAAAGGTGAAGTCAGCTGGGTAAAATAGGAAGATAGCCCAACTGCCTTTTACATCTTCTGAAGTGATGGTTTTGAAATCACCGTTTACAAACGCTTCTGCTGAAAACTCTGGAATTTCTTGATTGATAATTGACGCCATGATTGGCTCCTTTTTTGATTAATTGATTGTTGTTAAGTTAATTGGTGTTTATGGCTGCAGGTTTTGATTAACCCACTCATTAACTGGGTTACAAGACAAACTATACGCGAATTCTATAGTTAATCCAGTTAAAAGTTTTTAATGTGATGTTTTGTTTTATTAAACTTGTTAAACTATTCTAACGGCTTTTTTTATACGAACATCGGCATTAAATTGCTATAGTACACAAGATAAACGCCCAAAACAAATGGCGTTCAAAACCCATTAATAGAGAGGTTTTATGATTACTCTACGTCAACTTGAGTTTGCCTTAGCAGTTGCCAAACATCGTCATTTTAAACGGGCAGCAGAAGACTGTAACATTTCACAATCAGCGCTGAGTTTGGGTATCGCCGAGCTAGAAAAGCAACTAGATACGCAGATTTTTGAGCGTAATAATAAGCAAGTTTTGATTACGCCTATCGGTGAGGACATCTTGACGCGGGCGCAGCGTATATTTTCTGAAGTCAATGATTTGACCACGCGCGCACATAGCCATCAATCACCGCTTGCGTACCCGATGACGGTTGGTATCATTCCGACGATTGCGCCGTATCTGCTGCCAAAAGTACTACCTGCGCTGCGCAAACACTACCCTGAATTTCGTATGACGGTTATCGAGCAGCAAACCGAGCGTTTGCTTGAGCAGGTACGCTATGGTCATATTGATACCGCCATTATTGCGTTGCCTTATGCGGTCGATGGTTTGCATACCTTTGAGTTTTGGGCGGAAGATTTCTTTGCGGTCTTTCCACAGGATGACGTCCATGCCAAGCTTGAAAAAATTAACGCCGATGAGCTGGCAACCGCCAATCTGATGCTACTTGGCGAAGGACATTGTCTGACCGATCAAACCTTGACCGTCTGTCATTTCGACCGCGCGCAAATGAAATCAAGCTTTTCTGATGCCAGCTTGAACACCCTAATACAAATGGCGCTTGCTAATATGGGCACGACCTTGGTGCCAGAAATGGCACTCGATCAGCTGCATTTGCAAAACCAAAATGCAGTCGCAGTACCATTAGCAGAAAAAGGGCCGCATCGTCATATCGCTTTTGTCACCCGCTTAAACTATGCCCGCGTTGATGATGTTAATTTGCTTGGGCAACTATTTAAACAAGCCTTTGAAGAGGCAGATCATAAAAAATAAATGACTGGTGGTGAATGGAAGTTGGCTAAAAAGTAGAAGAATAAGGAAGTTAAATGATAAAGGCTTTTGCGCAAATAGAGCGTGAGCTTGGCAAGATTTTTGCGCGCCATTTAACAGCTATTAATAGCGCTGTAGAACCAGAAAAAGTTAACAATCTTTGGCAAGATATCGCTATACGTTATAATGAAGCTCAGCGCGCTTATCATAGCTTGCAGCATATTGAGCAATTATTTGCGCAGTTTGAGCAGATTAAGCATGTTTTAAATGAGTCGCATATTATCGCATTGGCACTATTTTATCATGACGTGATATATGCGCCAACGCGCTCAGATAATGAGCTAAAAAGTGCAGAATATGCCGTAGAAGCGCTACGCCCTTATTTATCGGCTGAGCAGTGCCAACATATTTACGCGCTCATTATGATGACGGCCAATCATAAACTTGCTGAATGCTCAAACGCTCAAAAAAACTTTGATGCCGCTTATTTACTAGATATGGATTTGAGTATTCTGGGGGCATCTTGGACTGATTACGAGCAATATGCCCAAGCGGTTCGGCAAGAATATGCGCATGTCTCAAACCCAGATTATCGTGATGGACGTAGAGCAGTATTAACAGAGTTATTGGCGCACCCGAAGCTTTACCTAACCGATTATTATTATGACAGGTTAGAAAAGCAGGCTCGGCAAAACATCAAGCGTGAGATTAAGATTTTACGCGCATCTTAATAAACAGCTCACTGCCCTGCCGCGCCGGATGCGAGTTATAGCTCGTTTCCATAATCTCAATATCGAAATAGGGTGCAAAACGCTGCTGGTATTCAGCTTTCGAGCCGCCAAACGGCGGTTCCTCTCGTCCAAAATCCTTATCAAACAGCAGCCCAACTAGCTTGCCGTTCGGTTTCAATAATGCGGCCATCTGCGCCACATACTCATCACGGCGCGCAGGATTTATGGCACAAAAAAACGTCTGCTCAAGCACCAAATCAAACTGATATTGCGCAGGCGATAACGCAAAAAAATCAGCACAGACCAAATGCTCTGCTGGAAAGTTGAGATAGCGCTCTGCGAAAGCCTCAATCGGCGCAGGGGCAAAATCAACCAAGGTGACATTGGTAAACCCTTGCTCATGCAGATAACCGACCTCATAAGCATTGCCCGCGCCCGGTACTAAAATCGCTTGCTCTTTAGCAGATTCAGGCAACTGGTCAATATAAGCTTTGAGCGGTGGTGACACTTGCCCCATATCCCAGCCGATACTGTCCTCTTTATAGCGCTGTTGCCAAAACTGCGCTTGATTGACGTTTTCCATAGCACATCCTTGTTTCGATAAAAAACCTTATCTTAGCAGATTAAGGTATGACATCTGGTTATTTAGCAGTAGCTCCTACTTTAGTCTAGCTGCCCTGTTTTACCTGCCAGCATATTATGCCAATATTGATAATCGGGCATCGCCGTTGCCACCGTTTGCCAAAAAGCGCGGCTATGATTGGCATGATGCAGATGACACAGCTCATGGACGATGACGTATTCGGTGCATTCGATAGGATAAGCTGGCAGATAGACGGACAACCAAATTCGCCGTGCGCGGGTATTGCAACTACCCCAACGCGTATGCATTTTCTTTAGACGTATTTCATTAGCATAAGCGCCGACAATCGGTTGCCATTTATTAAATAATGCAGGCATTACTTCAGAGAGATGTTGCCGATAGTAGGCAATTTTTTTATCGTGGTTTAAGGTGAATGATTGCTCTACGCCCCACAATAGCAGTGTGCTATCGGCAGTTGAAGCCTCTTTTATAGATTGCTGTGATGGGATTTGCTGACGTTTATAGCGTTCTAATACGTGCGGGTGATTGGCGATTGCCCAAGGCACGCGTTTCTCTATCGCCTGAGCAGTTTGCGCTGAGCTAAGAGAGATGGGTATAGAGACCATTAATTTATGCGGTTTTAAGCGAAAATTGATATTTTTAACGCGCTTTTTGCTGATGTGTAGTTCAATATCCGCTTGCGCCAAACAACGTATAGCGCTATTTAATAAGGGCGAATCATACTGTGACGGCACATTCATGCTCACAGCGCTTGTAAGTGATTGTCAAACGACATCAGATGATATTTGCTGTCTATAAAAATACGCTCAACGTTATCTACTCTAGCAAGTTCAGCAGTTGCTAAATGATTAACAGTTAACGCGGTTAACTGACCTAGTCCATCACTAACGATAAAACCTGAGTGCGCATTAGCCTTAGCCTTAACATTGGCATTGGCATTGGTATTGTTATAGCCTGCTTTGTCAGCATTCTGATTTGCTAATACGGCTGCACCGGCACAATCTGGTAAGCTAATATCATCAATCAATGTACGAGTATTTAAGTCATAAATCGCCGCACAACCGCCAATTGGCGTGGTCACACATAATAGGTTACGCTCACTATCAACCGCCACACTGGCGATATATTGGTGGAAACGTTGCCATTGATTATTGGGCATAATAAGGGGTTTAAAATCAGGCTCACCGCGTTTATGGGTCAATACTAACGGCACATTGATATGCTTTTCGCCTTGAAACTGAATACCTATCATCACCGTGCCATCGTCATGCATGGCGAGGTGACGCACGCTCATTTGATTGTGCTCAGGCATAATCTGCTCAAGCAAATCGCCAGTATGACGATTGAGGTAAGCCAATGACGGTCGCATACTGTCTAAATTGAGCTCTTCACGCGACGCTTGCTCGGTTTTGATACCACCATTCGCAATCACCAACGTTTCGCCATCAGGATGCATAATCAGCTCATGCGGGCCGATACCATGCGAGTCATACTCTGCTATTTTTTGATAATGATCACAGGCATCATAAATACCGATTTTACCGTCTAAGCTTACGGTGTCATTTTCGGTCACGTAGAGCAATTTACCATCCAGGCTATAACAAGCATGGCCATAAAAATGACGATGCGTAGACGCTTTAATAGCAAACTTTACTTGCCCAGTTGCCGTGTCTAATACCCAAAACCTTTCGCTCGGGCGCCGACCCATCACCACCACATCACGTGCTTGGTTATTCTTAGCAAAAAATTTTTGCCTATCAGAAATAGGTTGAACGACAATATCATGCACGCGTTCGGGCATGGTCGTTTGCCAAACGATTTGCCTATCAGCGTCGATACCAACCACGCCGAAGTCGTGCTCATTATGACTAGCGTCACAGTCTTCAGTTACTAAAGCGATGTTTTTTGGCATAGACGCCACGCCGCTAACCCAACAAACAGGTTGTGGCAGTATTGTGGTCGTATGTGCTGCGCTAAAATCGCTTACGCTATAAGACTTGTTATTTTGCCCGTCATCTCTCTGTGAGCGATAAGCCTGCTGCCATGCAACTGCCGCTTGCTGACAAGCGTGGCGAAATTGCACGAGCTCGCGTTTAGGCGTCAAGTTTATCAACTGTAACTGCGCGCCCATACCTGCCACATAATCCCATAAGCTGGCATCAGGTTGCTGCTGTTTACGAAAACGATGATGGATACCGACAAGAGCGGCTGTACCCATGGCAGCACAAAGCAGGGTCAGTGCCGATGTCGCCAGCAGCTCATTATTAGGCTGCTTATCTTGCTCTTTATCTGCTGTCTTAGCGTCAATAGTAGCCATTATTTAATCGCCATCGGTGCTGTTAAAGCCAACACGCAGACCAAGGGTTGGAATCAATTGACGCTTAATAATGCGCGTAATGCTCGTGAGATGATCAAGTAGTTCTTGCTGCGTCGCTTTATCAGCAGTCGCTAAATCTTCTGGCATTTGTGCCAGTAACGTCGTGGTATCGGCAAACGCGGTCGATAGATTATCTGCCACTGCATTTTCATTATTGCCACCAAGAATAGCAGTCAAAACAGGGTCAGTCATTGCTTGATTTAAGGTTGCCAATTTCGCAGTGATAATCGCGCGGCTTTGTCCAGCGGTCGCAGCTGGCAGATGACCTTTTGCTTTAGCAGTTAAACCCAATGGCTGGTCGATAGCGTTAGATTTCATCGTCTCAACCAATGACAGCAGCGAGTTAAACCATTGGTTTAAACCTTGATCGCTCTCGGCGGTTTTATCAATTGCTAGTAAATCAGTGGCATTTTGCTGCCAGTTTTTCTCGATATCTTTTAGACGTGTGCTCAAAGCTCTGCTCGCGCTCATCACATATGCGCACTGCCCAGCATCCAAACTATCATTGGCATAAAGCACTTCTTCTAAGCCTGGCACGCCTTGCACGATGGCGCTCTCGTTAGCCAACTGCTCGGCGGTAAGCTTGGGATTGGCAGCAATCAAATCAGCGACCCCGCTATGTACCAGGCCGCGCTCATCAGGATAATAATTGATATATAAGTTACTCATGCTCGCCGTCGCTGGTCCAAAGTTAACCATCTCAGCGCTTGCCCAAGCTTGTGCGAGCACCAACCATTGGTCGCGCAATTCTTTTAGCGCATCACCGCTCACGGGCGCTTGCTGACAAGATTTCTTTGCCAAATCATGCAATAAATCACTCTGCTTTGCGGCATCTGCATAGGCTGGAATGACAATGTCATTTGCCACGTGGGTCAGATAGGTTTTTTCGGTATCAGGACTAATATCTACTGCTGCAACCTTAGCGTCATTACTGTCTTTTTCAGCAGCAGCCTTAGAAGTAGCACCCTCTTGCGCGACTTGGCTATCTACCTCTGGTACTTTATTTTCTTCCGCAGGTTTGACACAGCTAATTAGAATACCAGCACTTAGCGCTGATAATGCCATTGCTAAAGCAGGGTTTATTTTCATAGATTTCTCAGTATTTGGATGAATATTGATATAAGTAATTATTTAACTTTGTATTTCTTACGTTGAATGACCATCGCTTTTAACGCTCATACGCTTATTTTTATAATGACTTTAAGAACGCATTCAACTCACTGCGTCCTTGTTTATCAAGCTTAAGTACTTTTTGCTTCTGCTTTTCCGCTTCGCCGCCATGCCAAAGTACCGCTTCCATCAAAGTACGCGCGCGCCCATCATGTAAAAACGTCGCTTGTGGATCGACGGTTTGCGCAAGACCAATGCCCCACAAAGCAGGCGTGCGCCACTCATAAGAGTTGGCTAAAAACTCAACCTGTAAATCTTTAGATGGCAGCTTACCCGCAATGGTACGATCAGCCAAGCCATCGCCCATGTCATGCAACAATAAATCGGTATAAGGATAAATCACTTGTCCGTGCTGCTCAAGATGGTCATCGTCGGTTTTTGGCAACTGATAACGCGGCGTATGGCAGCTTTGACAGCCCATATCATAAAAGCGTTTTTTGCCGGCCAATACCAGCTTGTCTTCGGCATTGCGGCGATGCGGCACCGCCAGATTACGGGTATAAAATTCGACGAACTTTGCCACTTCATCATTGACTTCGACGGGCGGCTTACCATTACCTTGTTCATCAGCACCTGTTGCGGCATTCACACAAGCGGTCTGCGCTGGCATACAAGACTCATGCGGACGGATATTTGAGGTCAGCCCCATATCCTCATTAAACGCACTTTGGTTTTGAGTAATCAGCTTGGTTTGACCAGCTTTCCAGCCAAAGCGTCCTAATGCCACTTTACCCGTTTGTGGATCCATGACCATATTAAATTTACCGCTAATGTCGCTATTAGCGTTATTTACTTTGACTGCTTGTTTTTTAATATCATCGTCTGGAATCTGCTCGAGTAACCCAAGCCCAATCATCGGTAAGGCTACCCGCGGCGATACCATCAGCTCATTATCAAATGGACCATAACCGGGTTTGGTCAGATTAAAGGTTGGCGCACGCAAGGTCTCGACATGACCATCAGCAAAGGTAACGGGTTTATCGTTCCACTGTACTACAATTCGGGCTTCAGCAGGCACGCCTTGCACACCGCGGTCCTGCAATTGACCGCCATACATAGGATGGGCGACTTTTTCAATCAAGGAATCTTTTAGCTTTTGGCGCTGCGCTTCGGTAGTCGCCGGCATCGCAAGGCGAATCAACAAGCTATCAGCATCGTCATCACTTCTCATCGGCGCATGACCGCGACCGTCTTTGATATGGCAAGATTGACAGGCAGCAACGTTAAATAAAGCGCCAAGCCCATCACGGCTATCGGTACTTGCCGGCGCGACCACCCAAGGTTGCCTAAAAAACGCATTGCCGATAAAGAAAGAGCCTTTACGCGAAGCGGTGATATTTGAAGAAGGTTTAGAGTAGCTTTCGCTCGTGGTGATACTAATACCAGTATCGCCACCTTGTTTGATTTCTTGCGCATCAAAGCTGGCAAGCTGCTGCATAGGGACGCCCGCTAGCGCTTCAATCGTTTGAGCACGCTCAGGCGTTATATTTTGCAAATAGCTACTGTCTTGGGCTTTATTGTCGTTATTATTGGCGGTGTCGTCCGTTGGAGATGGCTGGCAGGCGCTTAATGAGAGCACGCATGTCACTCCTAGCGATAGCTTTAATAGCGAATTTTTAAATATTAAAGGAGAATAAAATGCGGTAGATTGTTTGGCGGTTGACACATTACTGCTACTCATAGGGAACCTTAGTTCTGGTATGGAACCATTAAAAACGCGTGCTATAATTTTTTCACTTTTATTTGATAAGCATTTTTAGTCAATAAATATTTCGGTGGTGTTCTAAAAAGTATGCTGACATCAGACATAGCCATAATTGACATAGAAGAATACCAAATCAAACACCTTAAAGT
>NZ_JABAST010000045.1 GCF_016107575.1 Psychrobacter faecalis
GATTAGTGAGGTGCTCTTCTTTTTTCAATCACTTTCGAAGTTGAGAGTGGGGTAAAAATAAACACCGCCATAAAGACGGTGTATGTCATGCGCATCTATATTGCAATAGAATTGCTTGTTGACTATTTTATCAATTAATAGCACAGCTGTTTAGCAGCTTTTGTAAAAACTCATCACAACGTGCCATTTCACTTAGCGCGACATATTCATCGGCTTTATGCGCCTGCTCAATGCTACCAGGACCGCAAATAATCGTTGGGATGCCGCTATTAGTAAACTGACCGCCTTCAGTTGCATAAGCGACTTTATGACGTGTATCGTCACCGGTCAGAGCGATAATTAACGCTTGTAGCTCAGCGCTATCGCTATCGGTCATCGCTGGTACACTCTCTTCTTGTAGCAGCTCAATACCAGTATCGGCAGCGCGTGCTTGCATTTGGGCGCTGAGCTCTGCAACTTTTGCCGCAATCGGTGCGAGGATATCGTCTTGTGTCATATGCGGCAGATTACGATAATCAAAGGTAAATTCACACAGTTTAGGGACGATATTGGTCGCGGTGCCGCCTTGTATGGTGCCAACAGACAATGTCGAATAAGGCACATCAAACATGGCGTCGTTATCGTCGCGCTGGCTGATTTCTTCTGCTAAAGTATCAACATAACCAATCAAACGACTGGCATAGCTAATAGCGTTGACACCTTGGGCAGTCAATGACGAATGCCCAGACTTGCCATGAACACGGCAACGGTAAACCGCGATGCCTTTATGCGCCACCACCATCGCCATGTTAGTCGGCTCACCGACGATACAGTAATCAGGCGTAATACCGCGCGCTTTCAAATCTGCCAAGAGTAGCGGTGCGCCCAAACAGCCGACCTCTTCATCAAACGACAATGCCAAATGCAATGGGCGACGCAGCTGGCCTGCGTTAGAGAGTTTTACCGCTTGCGGCAATAGTGTCAGCGCACAAGCAATAAAGCCTTTCATATCACAAGCACCGCGACCGTATAGCTTGTCGCCACGAATGGTCGCGGTAAACGGCTCCGACGTCCAGTCTTGCCCATCTACTGGTACGACATCGGTATGACCCGATAGTACCAGACCATGATTCACTTCATCGGCATCTTTTCCCGCTGGCACCGTAACGAATAAATTGGCTTTATTTTTAGCATCATTAAAGGTTAAACCTACCGTTAAGCCCAATTGCTCGCAATACGCTTTCACATCGTCAATCAACGCCAAATTTGAATGGCGACTGACCGTATCAAACGCAATTAATCTTGTCAGCCAATCAATACTGTCTTTTGGATAATTGCCAGTAGAATAATGAGTATTGGGCGTTTCTCGTTCTGCAACGTTATCGTAATTTTTTAGCGTCATAAGACTTCCTTATCGTACTAAGATAAAAAGGCACAGCTTTTTTAATAAGCGTAATAATGAAGACACGCCCTAGCCTTTTTAAGCAGATTTTTTATTTAAGTTTTTTACTTATTTTTTTGAAATGAACGCTGCTGTAGGGCTCTGATTTCTTCATCTAAACCGGCAATCGGACCTTCGACGGGCACATTCGGTGCAACTTCTTGGATACTTAATGAATGGATGGGCGATGTTGAGCTCACACCCATCTCGTCCATCCATTTACCGAGCTGTTTTGATGAGCTGATATAGACAATACGACCCAGACCAGCCCACGCATGTGCCGCTGAGCACATGGCGCAATGCTCACCCGAGGTATATACCACGGCTTTTGCTCGTGCCTCAGGGGTCATATTTTGCGCGGCCCACTTGGCGACGGCAATTTCAGGATGGTAAGTCGCATCGACCGTATTGGCACGATTACGATCTTCTTGTAATACTTTGCCATTGCCATCGACCAACACGCTACCAAACGGCGCATCGCCCGCCTCTAATGCTTCAGCAGCGAGCTCAATGCAGCGGCGTAAATAAACCATCTCATTATCAGTAGTCATCATCATATCCCTTTCATTATTTTGGATAGCTATCCAATAGCCAAGTACCATTTCTCTGGCATCAATCTCAGCTATTTCTCATTCCCTTTATCCTATCATGTTAATTATGATGGGCGGTTTTGATTCATCACATCAACGACCGGCGGCATCGGTTTAGGCAACCTACCTTCTGCTTGTAGCTCTTTGGTGGTTTTGGCATCGATAGCCAAGCCAGCAATCAGAGCAATATCTTTCACAGGCTTGCGTTGACGCGTAGCAAAACTAACCGGAACCATGCGTGCAAATTCAAAAATATGCAGATAAGACTCTTCGCCACCTTCGAAGTCTTCATCATCTTCTAAACGTATCGCGCCAATTTTTGCCAAATCTGAAAGCATCTCGTTTTCTTCAGCGCTTAGACCACAATCGGTAATACCAAAACCGGTCATAAAGCCATTTGCCCACTGTTTCAGCGCCATCACGCGCTCGTACAGGTCATGTTCATCATCTGGCACCAGTGGCATATACGCATAAGCATCGTCTTTGTCTTTTAACTGAAAAACGATGTCTTCTGCCTCTTCGGTGAGTAAAGTTAATGCGGCATCAGGCAGCGGCGCAAAGCTCAGCTCTTCAAACACCTTTGCCCAAACTGGCTCATCAGGGGCATTACAGGCGGTCATCAGCCCCGTCATCAAGCCGTGTACCTCGCTGATAGACACGTCCGTCCAGTCATCAAACGCAGCCAGCCAAGTATTCCAGCCAGAGATATTGTCATTCATAATAGATGTCCTAGTAATTGATTAATAGTGGTAAATACCAACAGACGCCGCCCGATATGATTCATAAAGCGGCAAGTGATAAAAGTCACAAAACAAAGCGCCATACAATTACTTTGTTGATATAGATATTATGCGGTCACCTATGGCATTATTAAACGCAGAGAACAAAATTCATTTACGCTTACTTGTTAAGGATAAAAACTGACTATGTATGACCAACTTAGAATATTAGAAAAAATGGTACTCGATATTAAAAAACAGTATCAGCTTGTCAGTGCTGAACTTAGCAGCCTCAAACAACAACCAGTGACTGACCCAAAAGAGCTTACCGCTCTTAAAACCAAGCTCGATAGCAGCTATAGCGAGCGTGACGGTGCCAAAAAACAATTAAACGATCTTGATAAGCGCTACCAAAGCCTTGCCGAAGCCCATCATATGATTGGCGAAGAACAAGACAAATTAAACAAGCAGATTGAGCAATTACAGCACCAAAACCATGCACTGCAGCAGCGTAATAATGAATTAAAACAGCAGTATAGCGATATTAAGCAGCAAAATAGTGACTTGAAGAAGAAAAATGAATTGGCCGCTGAGCGTACCCAAGTGGTCTTACAGCGTTTGACACGCATTGACCAAGCCGAAAGTTAAGCAGACGTTGATATTCATCATGCTTAACTTGAGCAATTTTGCTGATTAACTTTATCTATTCAGCATTTAAGTTTATTAGGTTTATCAGCACCCTATTTAGAGCAGTGACAGCTATTTATTCACTTTAATGACACATATTGTAGGATTTATCATGACCGATGACCGCGCAAACCCTGTAGAGCGTCAGCTGCCAAGCAGTCAGACCCATAACATTCAATCCAAAAACACTCAATCAACAGCCATTCCAGCAAAAGACAATCAAACACAAACCACGCAACCACAAAAAGCCATGCCAAATAATTCGAACCCGCAAAATAACAATGCAAATAGCAATGTAAACAATAACGCAAATAACAATAAGACAAATAGTAATACGGTAAATAGCGCTGCTAAACCTGCAAGCGCTCCTGAACCACAAATTAAAAAGGTCGATGTGGCGATTGCTGGCGTAACCTACCCTATTTTTTGTCCTGTACACGAGCAAGAAGAATTGCGTGCAGCAGTTTCCTATATCAACGACTTTGCTCTAAAGTTAAGAAGAGATGCACCAAGTCTTAGCCAAGAAAACCTACTGGTATTAACCTGCTTAAATTTATATGAAAAAATCCAAACTCATGAAAGAAACGAAGAAGATCGTCTCCAACAAAGCAAACAGTCTGAAGCACTGCTCAACAAAATTATGAAAGATGCGCATTCCATTTTATAAATTTGCCTCAATATTAAATAGGTATTCTAAAAAGATAAGCGCTTAACTCATCAGAGCTAAGCGCTTTTTTAAATGGTGATAAAAGCTTATCGACTTGTGATTAACAACTTATGGCTTACAAGTTAGGCATCTGCTTGATAAGTCTTACCAGCATGAAAGTCTGCTTGATGCTCATAATTGCAAAAGAACAATGCTTTATTAGCGGCCATATCATTATTACTATTTAAAGTAGGTGTAGATTCCAGCACACCGCGATACTCAGCCAAACTGTTGCCACAAAAATCACACTGGCGCGGCGTGGTCACATCGCCCTTTTTTGGCATCATGCTTTTTGGCGCACGCGGGTACATAAACTTATAAAAGCCCCACATCACAGCCCAGATAATAAGAATTACAATGATAACGGCCAACACGGCAATGCTCCTTTGGATACGTTCTAAGACATTATAAACCCAACGCTGTAGAATAAACGTATAAAAAACTGGCCATATACAGCCAGTTTTTTAAGTCGTTAATAAATTAACCTCATAGATGCTTAAACTAACAGAGGTCTATCACTGTCGAACTATAATGAACAAACTACAGCTGCAGCTCACTGATGTCAGCCACGGTTAAGAATAAGGCGCGCACTTGCTTGAGCAGTGCTAAGCGATTGTTTTTCAGCGCCGCATCTTCACTATTGACCATGACGTCAGCGAAAAAGTCTGACAAAGGCGCATCCAAACTGACCAGCGTTTGCAATACTTGCGTATAGTCAGCAGTTTCTAGCAAAGGTTTGACCGCCGTTTGCGCTTGCTGAATCGCTTGATATAACGCTTGCTCAGCAGGTTCAGATAATAGCGCTTCATCGACAGTGTCAGCGACACTTACTTCTGATTTCGCTAAAATATTGGCAACACGTTTGTTTGAATCGGCAAGCTTTTCGGCTTGTGGCAATTCACTAAAGGTTTGCACAGCGCGAATACGCTGATCAAAATCGAGCGGCATATGCGGATTGATTGCTTGCACGGCTTGAATCGTATCGACACTGACGCCCTGCTCGGTATACATCGCCCGATAGCGCGAGTTTAAGAACGCCATCACTTGGGTAAAGGTATCGCCCATTTTAGCAATTTTACTGCCTTCACTGGTGCTATAACCTTTAATCGCTTGCTCAACGAGCACCACCAAATTAATTGGTAATTGCTTTTCAATCAAAATACGCAAAATTCCAATGGCTGAACGACGTAAGCTAAATGGGTCTTTTGAGCCAGTCGGTGCTTGGTCAATGGCGAAAATACCAACCAACGTATCTAAACGATCAGCCAACGCTAAGCAAATACCAATCGGTGTCTGCGGTAATACATCACCGCTGAACTTAGGCAAATATTGCTCTTGCAGGCTGGCCGCGACGGCTTCAGGTTCATCATTTAAGCGCGCATAATACGTACCGGCGATACCTTGCAGTTCAGGATATTCACCGACCAATGAGCTAGCCAAATCCGCTTTGGATAATATTGCAGCTCGTACCGTTTCATCAACATTAATATCGCGTCCTTGCTGCTGCATCAGTGTAGCGATAAAGGCAGCAAGCTTAGCAATACGTTCAGACTTTTCCCAAATCGTACCGAGCTTATCTTGGAAGACACGCGTTTTTAGGCTTTCAGTCAAAGCAAATAAAGGCTGCTTTTGGTCTTGCAAGAAGAAAAACTCCGCATCAGCTAAACGCGGACGCACGACTTTCTCATTGCCTTCGATGATTTGATTCGGATCTTTTGACTCAATATTGGTGATAAAAATAAAGTACGGCTGCAATTTGCCTGCTTTATCGGTCAAGCAAAAATACTTTTGATCCGCTTGCATGGTCGAGATAAGCGCTTCTTGCGGCACTTGTAAAAAGCGCGGCTCAAAGTTTGCTCGCAGCGCAATCGGGAAATCAACCAACGCCGTCACTTCAACTAACAAATCTTGCGGCACGATAGGATCGGCATTAACTTCATCGGCTAGCGTTTTGACTTGATTTTTGATCAACGTTTGACGCTTATCAAAATCTGCCACGACTTTTAAACCATCGAGCAGCTGCTCATAATCATTGGCGTGCGTAATCTCGTGATAGTCAGGACTGTGGAAGCGATGACCGCGCGTTTGCTTGCCAGTTTGATGTCCTTGGATAGTCGCATCAATGACCACATCATCTTGCATCAATACCGCCCATTGTACCGGACGTACAAACTCATTGCGGCTCTCGCCAGAACGCATACGCTTAGCAATCGGCAAATTATCAAGCGCGGTTTGGAAAATAGTAGGTAGTAACTCAGTCGTCGCTTGACCCTGAATAATCTGCTCATAGCCGACATAATCACCTTTATCGGTGTTAATAGTGATCAGCTCGCTGGCGTCGATACCTAAACCCTTAGCAAAACCCATCGCTGCGCGCGTTGGATTACCATCGCTATCAAACGCCGCTTTAATAGCCGGACCACGTTTTTGCTCGCTACGATCAGGCTGCTTATCGCTGATACCCTCAATTTGAATCGCCAAACGACGCGGCGCGGCAAATGCTTTGATGCTATCAAACGTGATATCAGCCTCATTTAACTGCTCGGTGACACTTGCTTGTAGCGCATCACGTAGCGGTTTTAGGCTTTTTGGAGGTAGCTCTTCACACCCCAGTTCAAATAAAATAGTACTCATGGGATGCTCCTATTTATTATTGTTAGTAGTTTGATTATCATCTGTATTTTCAGTTAGCACATCTTCTTTTGGCAAATACTTATCGAGCGCCGCTTGACGATGGGCCTCATCGGCCAACGGAAAGCCCAATTTGGCGCGTGCTTCGACGTAACCAAAGGCAACTTTACGCGCCAGCGTACGTACCCGCAGAATAAAACGCTGACGTTCTGTCACCGAAATCGCACCGCGCGCATCAAGCAAGTTAAAGGCATGCGACGCTTTTAGTACCATCTCATAGGCAGGTAATGGCAAACCTTCAGCAACCAACTTATCCGCCTGTTGCTCATAAAAATCAAACATCTGACCCATCATTGGCACATCAGCGTGCTCAAAGTTATAGGTTGATTGCTCAACTTCGTTTTGATGGAAAACATCGCCATAGGTTACGCGGCCAAATTCGCCATCTGCCCAGACCAAATCATAGACGCTATCAACGCCTTGCACATACATCGCCAAGCGCTCAAGCCCATAAGTAATCTCGCCTGTCACGGGGAAACACTCGATACCGCCAACTTGTTGGAAATAAGTAAACTGGGTGACTTCCATGCCGTTGAGCCAAATCTCCCAACCAAGTCCCCACGCACCAAGCGTTGGCGACTCCCAGTTGTCTTCAACAAAACGCACATCGTGCACCAATGGATCAATACCGATAGCGCGTAGTGAATCCAAATACAGCTCTTGGATATTGGGTGGATTGGGCTTTAAAACCACTTGAAATTGATAATAATGCTGCAAACGGTTCGGGTTATCACCGTAGCGGCCATCGGTTGGACGGCGTGATGGTTGCACATACGCCGCATTCCAGCGCTCAGGACCTAGCGAGCGCAAAAATGTCGCGGTATGAAAGGTACCAGCGCCGACTTCCATATCATAAGGCTGCAAAACCACACAGCCCTTATCAGCCCAGTAGTTCTGTAAGGTGAGAATTAAATCTTGAAAAGTCATCGGCTGAGCGTGTTTTTCTGCGGTCATCGAAGTTGTCGCTTGAGATGTCATAGTTTGGATTGTCATAGTTTGGGGCATGTCATAACGCCGCGGTGGAATAGGTATTATAAAATAAGATATTGATAGCGCGCGTATGGCCTATTTGGCAACGGCTCTATTTGCCTGCTCACCTTACTAAAAATTGACCATTTTATCTATATTTAGCGCAATTAAATTTGTCTAAATCGCTCAAATAGCCAGTTATTGGCTATGTTCATCGTCAAACTATACCTATCAGCGTCGTTAAGCCGATAGATATAAAAACAAGATAAAAAAATACCCAAATGCGTGAGCATTCGGGCAGGAGGAAAAGTGTGTCGCAGGCATCCTGATGAGTCAGGCTTTTTGTTTTTTCATGGGCTATTGTTTTTATTCTAGCCTTGTATTTTACGTTCTTAACGTTGTCTTTATTTAAATGACTTTAGATTTAGATAACATTAATATTAACAATCAATATTCATCTTAACTTTATAACTTTGCTTTTACTGATAAGACTGATTATTTGCTTTAGGCATGATTATCCATAAGATAATATAAATTAAGATGCCTGGGACAGCGGCGCTCATGGTGGAGACAATCACAAATAACAATCTAACCCATGTTGGCGACCAGCCGACATATTCTGCAATACCGCCCATCACACCTGCGATCATACGATTATTTCTTGAGCGATGTAATTTTGCTAACTTAGCCAAATCAAATACCTCTCTTATTATTTCTACTTATTTTGAATGTATTATGTAACGTTATTCTTATCATTTATTTTAAAACGTTATAAAAATTCATAGCCCTTATGAACTTATGAACTTATGAACTTATGAACTTATGAACTTATAAATAAGTATAGCAACTATTGACTTTTTATCTGTTGATGATATAGACGTGCTTTGTGAGTTTATGCTACTTAAGCTTACTCTAAGCTCTCATAATTGCGCCTAAACTCCTGATTTTAAATAACTATTTCAAAATGTTTCACTATTCACTTTGTTTCGCTTATATTACATATTCTGTTACAAGTTTAAAAAGCTCAAGCAATCACTTTAAATCTGTTTAGGTGTAAAAACTTTATTATCTATTGATAATTTAATATTAAAAGCCCTTTCTAAAATAACGCCTATTTACAATAACCTACCTGTAAATCTATCCAAACCTTTATACCATGCTATTAAATCATCAAGGCTTAGGAAATATGAATTGCCACGATGAATCATAACTAAAATAAAAACAGCACATAAGGAAAGCTATGTACGAATCAGGACTAATAATTGGACATTTTGAACCGCTACATTTGGGGCAAATGCGCAGTATATTGGACGCCGCAGGACAAGCAAAGACGCTGCATATTGTGATTATGACGCACCCTGCGCCGCATCCAGACTTTACTATTACCTTGCAAGATAAGGCACGTTGGCTACAGATGGCGTGCGCAGATTTGCCCTTTATCCATATTCATACCACTGATGAGATTGAGCTGCCGCTGCATGAAAGCTTTGCCGATGTAATCATCGATATTGCAGCTAGCAATGCCAAGCTGCAACGATTGATAGACGCGTTAGCGCTGCCGGCGGACACGGTTTTGTTTGCCGCAGAAAACCATCCATTAGCCCAATCGGACATTTCTGGACAGTTAGTCATGCCAGTAGTCACGACGCCATTGCAATCTGAATTTGATTCTTACGCTATTGCACATAATCCGGTCGCCCACTGGTCGGCGCTGCACCCACAAGTACGCGGCGACTATACCAAAACGGTGGCGATTGTTGGCGGTGAAAGCTCGGGCAAGACGACATTGGTACATAAGCTTGCCAACTATTATGGGGCCAGCTTTGCGCTAGAGATGGGACGGCTGTATGTCGGTACAGATTTGGGCGGTAGCGAGATTGGCTTGCAGTACAGCGATTACGGACCCATTGCGCTCAATCATGCCCAAGCAATCCGTGATGCCGCCGCTAGAGCAACAGCGCCCGTAACTATTGTTGATACTGACTTTGTCACCACTCAGGCTTTTTGTGAAGAGTACGAGGGTCGTAGCCATCCTTTTGTGACTGCTTGTATCGATGAGTTTCGCCTAGACCATACCATTATGGTCGATAACAATACCCCATGGGTTGATGATGGCATGCGCTCATTGGGTACGCCTGAGGCTCGCGGTCGCTTTGAGCAGCGCTTATTAGATATTTTCGCCCGTCATGATATTAAGCCGCATATGATTGATAAACCAGATTATGATGCCCGCTATAGGCAAGCTTTGTTAATTATTGATGAGGTTATTTATGGCAAGTAACAGTATCAAAAAACGAAAATAAAAAGAACGAAAGCAAAAATTATTGCTAGAAGTAAATGACTATGACAAGTATTAGAAATGGCAAAAACGGCATACTAAACCATACTAAAAAAAAGAAAAAAACTATTATAGCTTTTATACTTTAAGGAAAAAGGCGTTATGCGTATACAGCTCCTAGACAACATCACCGGAAAATGGGCGATACAATGGATTGTCATCTGGTTTATTTGCGGCGTGATTGCCTTATCAGCAGGCTTTTGGCTGACCACCGAACATACGACCCTTGACTGGTTTTACTTAGCCGTATCATTTATTGGCTTGATTTGCGTGGTGTCATTATCGTTCCGCAAAAATATTTTGGGTAATGGTTTTGGAATGGCGGCAACCGCAGGTGAATTTGTGGTTCAAGCGACCTCTGGCGCCGTTGGTTTGATGCTCGCGCCGTTATTTAACTTTTTTAGTCATCTGTATGGGATTTTTTATTGGTCCAAGCATACCGACGCCGATGGCGATATGGTGCCCAAATCTGCCAGTCGCTGGATTTGGCTATTAACCATCGCTTTTATGGTCATCGGTTTGGCGCTGTTTCCTACAGTAAATAACTTACTTGCCAGCTATGGTTACGCCGTCGTTGAAGATGATAACAGTAAATTCTTAGGTTTTATCTCTTTCTTTTGGATTAACGTTATCGCTTTTGTGCTGTCTATCACTGCGCAGGCAGCGATGATTCTGCGTTATTCATTTAACTGGTGGTTATGGATTTTATCCAATTTCGTTTGGCTAACCGTGAACCTAATGTCGGGCAATTATATCTTTGCTATTCAAACCATGGTTTACCAAGTCAACTCGTTTGTCGGACTGTATGAATGGTATCGCAGCGAGCAAGACTCTAGGGAGTCAGCCCAACCAGTACGTTAAGGGATAATTTTAATAAACGATATGAAGCTGAAGAACGGTTTAATGTAGTTAAGTGCTGGTATGATTTGACTGTGCGGTTTACCAGATAAAATGGCAGGTTGTGCCAATTAGTGCTACAACTGGTAAGAATAAATTTATTTGCTAACAAGGAGGTTAGTATGTCTCGTACCCGTCAAGGCCGTATGTCAAAACGCACACTTGAGCAATGGCTCAGTGAATATTCTGTCAGCCATCAAAACCTAGTCAATAAAAAAATCCATTGGCTCTGTGTTCCAACCATTTTTGTCAGTATCTTAGGCATGGGCATGTCGCTATCGGTCTGGTTCACCTTGGTGATGAGCGCCTTAGTTTTAATATTTTATATGCGTTTATCGACGCCGCTGTTTTTGGCAATGGGCATATTTATTCTCATTTGCTTATCAGTGATGACGCTACTGCCGTGGGGCTTTAAGGTTTGGGCAACTATCTTTGTGGTTGCTTGGATTGGACAATTTGTTGGCCATAAAATTGAAGGCAAAAAACCGTCTTTCTTTGAAGATTTGCAGTTCTTGCTGATTGGTCCAGCATGGGTAGCTAATAGCTTGATGCGCCGTAAAAAAGCTCAATAAACGGTATTTAATGCTGCTACTATTTTAACTTTTCCGTTTAATACAGTTGAAAAAGCGCCACCCAATAATCCATTGAGTGGCGCTCTTTCTAATTGCTAGCTATTTTAAAAAATAGCTTATTTACCAAATACTTTCATACGCTCTTCGAGAGGCTTAAATTCCTTGTCGCCTGCGGGTTGTTCGATAGCGCCAAATACCAATTGCGCGTTCATCTCCCAATGCTCATCGATATTCCACTCTTCAGCGACTTTTTTATCGATAATAGGATTGTAATGCTGTAAGTTGGCGCCGACATCAATACTGGCTAACGCCGTCCAAATAATGTACTGGTGCATCGCATTGGTTTGGTGCGCCCAAATTGGAAATTTGTCTGCATACAAAGGCGCAGCAGCTTGCATGTCTCTGACGACGCTATGATCTTCAAAAAACAAGATAGTACCAGCACCTGCTTTAAAGCCATCCATTTTTTGCTTGGTCGCCGCAAATTGCTCTTCGTTATCGACGATATCGTGTAGGGTATCTTCGGTTAATTGCCAAAGCTTGTTATGGTCGTCACCAAACAAAACAGCGATACGCGTTGATTGCGAGTTAAATGACGATGGCGTATGTAAAACCGCATGTTCAACCAACTTGACGATTTCATCATTTGAAACGGGTAATTGATCGCTCAAAGCATAAACTGAACGACGTTTTTCTGCCAATTTCTCTAATGTTTTTAGGTCTGACATAGTTTTCTCCATATTATTTATTAGGAATATTAGTGATTAAGTATATTAGTGATTAGAGGCTAATGAATACGAGTACGATTAATGGGTAATACCAAGCAAGCGTACTATCAACAAATCTGCTGTATTATAAGAAAGATTGACCTTAATCAATACTTCCTTTTTGTAATTATATCTTATTAATAGTTTATGAAAACCAAAATAAACTAAACAAACTAACCTTTAAAGCCTTGTGGTAATTCTGGTGCTGGCAAGCGTTTCATGTCTGAGTCGATATTACCAAAACGCTCATGACCGTTGTTCCAGTCGATGATAGATTGCTCAATCTCTTCTTTGTTGTCGGCGACAAAGTTCCACCACAGCAGCACTTGATTGTTTAATGGCTCACCGCCGATAAACATCACACAGGTGCCTTTTTTGGCGACTAGCTTGATGCTTTTATTATTGGCAACGTCGCTATCGTGGAAGCGGAACAATTGATCTTGCTCACAAATTTTGCCTTCAGACTCAATCTGTCCTTCTGTCACCAAGATACCATATTCAAAACCCGGTTCTAGGTTAAGCGTAACTTCACCATCCTCTAAAAAGTAAACGTCGATACCGACCATTTTTGAGTACTGAATGGTTGGCGCTTCATAGCGCTTACCTGTGACGCTGTCATAGCTGCCCGTCGTCAATACCATCTCGACGTTATCTTCACGCCATGTCGGTAGCTCTGGATAATGGTGGAAACTGCGTTCGATTTGTTGATCGGTCGGTAGCGCAATCCACAGTTGTACCATACTTAGACCACGAGCGGCATCTGCCGAACCACCGGTATCAGGAAAAACGCTCTGCTCTGTATGACTGATACCTTGGGTAAGGCCAGTACCTGCTGTCATGACGTTGACTTGGTTTTTGGTAATCACTTGCTTATTACCCAAGCTGTCTTTGTGCAGTACTTCACCATTTAGCATCCAGCTAAAGGTTTGCAGGTTGGTGTGCGGATGACGACCGACTTGCATACCGCTTTCATCTTCGCTAAATTCAGCAGGACCTGCATGGTCTAGAAAGCACCAAGCACCAATTGGCTGCTTACCTTTACTGGGTAACAGACGAGCAATGGGAATGCCGCCCACATCTGCTAAGCGCGGCTCTAGGGTTTCAATACTCATAATTTACCTCTTATGATGTGATATAGAATCTAGTGTGACCAAAAGATAAAAATTAATGTCTATTATTTGGCATTAAAAGCTCATTTAGTCTTAAAAGTTTATAGGTACTTCCATTAGTAATACTTTAGCACCATCGAGGACATCCATCGTAAAGTTCTTAGTATCCCAAACACCTAGACCATCGCGGGTACTCAAAGTGTTACCGTTTACAACGACTTTACCGCTAATGACAAAAATATAGACGCCATTGTTAGGATTTTTAAGCTGATACGTCTCTGTCACGCCTTTATCAAAATCGCCCATACTGAACCATGCATCTTGATGAATCCACACGCCTGCATCATCTCTATTAGGCGATAAAATTTGGTTAAACGCATTTGGCTTCATCAGTTCACCCATACGGATTTGCTGATAACGAGGCTCAACGTTCATTTTGTTTGGGATGACCCAAATCTGTAAAAAACTCACCGCCTCATGGTTATCGGCGTTCATTTCACTATGGGTGATACCCGTACCTGCCGACATGACTTGGACTTCACCGGTTTCAATGATGCCATTATTACCGATGTTATCGCCGTGACCGAGCTTGCCTGATAAAGGAATGCTGATAATTTCCATATCGCGATGTGAATGTTTACCAAAACCTTGACCTGCGATGACAAAATCATCATTAATGACACGTAGCGCCCCAAAGCCCATACGTTCTGGATTGTGATAATTGGCAAAGCTAAAGGTATGCTTGCTTTTTAACCAACCATGGTTGGCATCGCCACGAGAATCTGCTGCTTGATAGATGGTTCTCATAATGTATCCTTAATTATTAGTAAGTTAAACGGCTTTAGAATTTGACATTCATTAACTCGTTTAAACAATGAAACTATTATAATTGTTGTCTACTAACAGATAAACAACGATATTCGCAATTGACTATTCTTATTTTTAGAACAATATCGTCATAAAGGTAAGGTAATATATTTATAACAGAACCCTGTATACTCATAACAGTACAACTAGCATGAGCTGTTACTATGACCAAAGTTACGATAAAAGTGTCATGAAAAAAGTAACGCGAGCAGGTGTAAATTGAGTCCAGAAGATGTTAGTCATACGATATAAGGAAATTTAACTATGTCAGATATGAAAAATAAACAACCATTACATTATGAAGTCATTAATAATACCGAGAAAAAGCGTTTTGAGATTCATATCGATGACAAAATTGCTTTAGAGGATTATGAATTTTTCACCACGAGCGCCGGCGAAAAAGGTATCGAATATAAACATACCGAGGTGCCAGCAGAGTTAGGTGGTCAAGGTATTGCAGGGTATCTGGTCAAATATATTTTGGATGATGCAGCGGCGAAAAACCTACGGGTGAAACCAACTTGTTCTTATGTAAAGTCTTATATCGACAAGCATCCAGAGTACCAAAACAATTCAGTATTTCATAACGCTAAGGCTTAAATAGCGATACATAAGCGCTTAACCAGCAAGCAAAAAAACGCCCTATCCATAAAGCTAGGGCGTTTTTTATTGGCAATGGTTTAGGTGAGATTTATTATTGGTAGTATTCCTTAAGCGATATGCGCTAAGAATTCTTTATCGCGTGCCATCACTGATAAATACAGCACCGGCAATACAAACAAACCTACGGCCCAAAAACTCAGCTGCATATATAGCAAAGCACCTACTAACGCGCCAACTAAAAAGCTAAACACCAATACCGAGCTGTGGGCCAATTTTTTGCCATTATCGGCGTTTCGATTGCGTAGATAATCAGTCAAATTGATACCCAGTTGCGTGGTATTTCCAGTCATCAATACCGTCGGGCTCATGTGCTTAATTATTGTCTTGCTAGCGGTATTACGAATCGCCAGCGCAATGAGACCCAAGCCACCTGTGATTGCCACGGTGATATCGCCGGCATCGACAAACGGCTGGTAATAAAGACCAGCCACCATAAACGCGGTCAAAAAAGCCGCTTCTGCTAAAAATAAATGGCTCAAGGTCAGTTGTTTATTTTTACTGTGGTCAATAAATATCTTGGTGAGCATAACCGTTAAAATAAATAGCGGCAAAGCCGCAAGTTTAATCCATAGACCCGCTTCACCTTTTACCAAGCCACTACCCGCCATCACCAAGTTACCCGTGACATGGGCGGTAAAGAACCCAAACAAGGTGATAAAACCAATGGTATCAATCGCGCCGCCGACCACTGTTAAAAGTACAGGCGTTTGATGACGTTGCCAAAAGCTGGGCAGCTTGGCAGTCTCTGTAGAGATAGGATTAGGCACGCGACGACTGCCCTGCAAATTTACGATTGATGGATTCTTTTCGCAAACTACCGATAATTAATGCGATATTTATGGATGCGCTCATAGGGGCTCCTTGATTATAATTATAAGATGATATTGTCTAAACCATTTACTCTACTAGATTCTGCGCGTATGACTGTTATCAATTGAATATACGCCTGGTCCATGAACAAAAATCATCAAGAAACCGCCTGCCATGGCAATGTTTTTCATAAATGGGTTCATTTGTGATTCATCAATCCAAAATTGATGGAAAAGTAGCGCCGACGTAATGCTAAAACCAGCCATTAGAATCGCCACCAAGCGCGCTTTGAAGCCTAATAAAATTGCGATACCGCCAAGCAGCTCAACAGCAATGACCAAAGGCAATAGCATACCCGGTACGCCCATCGATTCCATATAACCTTGGGTGGCCGCGTAGCCAGTAATTTTGGTAAAGCCAGAAAAGATAAAGATCATCGATAACAATAAGCGACCAATTGGGGCGCTCAGCTCTTGCAGCTTATCCATAAGTATTCTCCAATAACATAAAAGTCATGATTATAAAGATTTTATTTAAAAGACTTTTGTTTGATTAGGTAATGGCATTATTGTAGTCGTTGCTTAATAGCAGATAAACCAAGATAATCGCAAATATAAGTTCTCTTTTAGAGAACAGTCAAATAGCAATTCTACTGGTACAATATTAAAAACGACAATAGCGTTACGTGCTATTTATGCTCACTATTAAGACAGTTAGCATTTTAGCCATACTATTAGACGCTAGAGATAAGCGCCACAGAAAGAAACATTTTTCGATGCCATTTAGCGTTTAATATCCTAATTTTTTGCTACACTCATTATGTTGTTATGTAAGACATACTTAACGCTAGCTTCTACTTACTCACTTAAAAAGGATGATTTATGATCACTATAAATTCTATTAAAAAAACAAACCGCGCAATTACTTTTGCTGCTATCGGTACGCTTGGTTTGCTTAGCACACTAGGTCACGCTGCAACTTATGAGCTTGATTCCAAACATACCGCCGTACGTTTTTTCGTCGATCACTTTGGTACCACGACCAACGCTGGCGGCTTTTATAATCTATCGGGTACGCTTGAGTACGCGCCTAAAGAGAAAAAAGGCTTTGTCGGTATTACCATCCCGATGGGCAGCTTGAGCACAGGTATTAAAGCGTTTGATGGTCACCTTAAATCTGCCGATTTCTTCAATGTAAAAGAACACCCAACCGCTTATTTTAAATCGACTAAGTGGGAATTTGAAGGCGATAAAGTCAAAGCGGTCAAAGGCGATTTAACGCTGCTAGGTCAGACGCATCCAATCACTTTAACGGCCACTAAATTTAACTGTTATGACAGTCCTTTATTAAAAGCTGAGGCGTGCGGTGGCGATTTTGAAACCACGATAGATAGAACCAAATGGGGTATCAATACCTTTACCGATGGCGGTATGATGAAAGACATTAAACTGGTCGTTCAAGTAGAAGGCAGTAAAAAAGCTGATCTTAAATAAGACGGCTTGACGACTTTAAACCGTATTTTATACGGAACACAGTCTAAACTATTTGGCGTTATTGATAAAAAGACTGGGTTTTTAACTCGGTCTTTTATTTTTTATATGATTAACCGCTAAATAATAACAGCCAAATAACAGTAAGGAGGTAGCTAGGATGGGACAACTAGAAGATATGGTGATGTTTGTGCGTATAGTAGAAGCGGGTAGCATTACCAAGGCCGCCGAGCAACTTAATATTGCCAAATCAGCAGTAAGCCGCCGACTCAAGGATTTAGAGACGCGTTTGGGCAGTCAACTGATTAGCCGTACCACGCGCCAATCAAACTTAACCCAAGCTGGCGAGCAATATTACCAAAAGGTGAGTAATATCCTCAGCGAAGTGGACGCGCTAAACGAGGAAACCAGTGGCGCGCCGACGCGTATCGAGGGTACCTTAAAAATGACTGCGCCTTTGTCATTTGGCTTGATGCACTTAAACGATGTCATCGATGAATATGCCAATCAGCATCCTAATCTGAACTTTGAATTAAACTTTTCTGACCGCCATACCGATTTGGTCGAAGAAGGCTTTGAATTAGCGATTCGGATTAGAGAGCTGCAAGATTCAAGTTATCAAGCCAAACGTTTGGCGCTGATTCGTTATACCTTATGTGCCAGTCCTGAATATCTGACTAGAATGGGTACACCAAAAACCATAGAAGATTTGGCCAAGCATGCGTTTTTACAATACGGTCTGAGTAAATCTAGCACGATAGAGCTGATAGACGAGCAAGGCAAAAAACATCAAGTCGCTATCAATTCAAAAATAAAAGTCAATAACGGCGATTTTTTGCGCGATATGGCGGTAAAGGGACACGGTATTGCTTTTTTACCCAATTTTATCACTTATAACACCATAGCCAGTGGTGAGCTTGTCCCCATTATGCAGCAGTATCAACTGCCTACTTTAAACGCTTATGCGGTCTACCCGAAAAATCGCTTTTTGTCGCAGCGCTGTCGCTATCTCATTGATTTTATTGCCGAGCGTTTTGGTAATGACCCTTATTGGGATAAATTTTAATAAAACCAATTTGGCACACTGAGTAGTTTTTTTAAGTCGCTATAAATTCTAAAACTATACTGCTAGTATGATTTTAAGTTATCCATCAGTCATAAGGAAATGCAACATGGATTTAACGTCACTTGGCATGAAAGCCATTCACGACTTTGATGAGGTGCGCCAAAGTCCATTACCACAAGAGCGCCTAAAAGCAGCGCGCAAGCAAGCGCTTTTAGAGAACGTTTTATGGATGAGCCGCCGGTACAGTTTTATCAAAGCGCCGACATGGTGCGCGTGCCCTATCCGACATGGTACGCCTACAGTGGTGTCTATACCCAAAGCACCTATAAATTCCCCTACATTCATATCTTAAACCGCATTTTTATCGTCAAGTATCATGATTTTTTAGGCGAATTAAAAACGCTGCTGTTTTCTCCTTCTGATATTGAAGCGGATCGCGAGACGCCATTTTTTAAAAGACCACTCATTGCAAAAGGAAAGCACGTGATGGGTTACTTTACGGGTAAGACTATCTATATCACTGGCGCGGCCTCTGGTATCGGACTTGAAACGGCTAAGCAGCTGATTGGGCAAGATGCCAATTTGGTCTTGTTTGATAAACAAGCGCTCGATAAGGTCGTCGCCACGCTGCAAGGTTTGAACAAAAATAAAGCGTCGATTATCAGCTATGAACTGGACGTCACCGATGCCGATACTGCAAGCAAGCTATCGCCTGATATCTTGATGCATTTTGTAGGGATTACAGGGCCTTGGACGTTTGATGAGATGAGCCAAGAACAGTTTGAGCGCGTACTGACTATCAATCTATTCGGCACTCGTAACGTATTGGCTGCCGTGCGCCCGTTTTTATCACGTGGCGATCAAGTCATGGTAACCGCTTCGATGGCATCATTTACCGGCAGTTATGGCTACAGCTCTTATAGCGCCTCAAAATTTGCTATTTGGGGCATGATGCAATCGATCGGTTTTGAATGGAAGCCTGACGGTATTGATATCACTGTCTTTGCGCCGCCACCAATAGATACGCCGCTGACCCAAGCAGAAGTCGGCGTCATGGCGCAAGCCGGTGTCGGCATGAAAAAACTGGCAGGCGAGCTAAAAATTGACGATGCCGTTAAATCCATGCTCAAAGGCGTAGAGAAGCGCCAGTTCTTGGTCGTCCCAGGCCTGATGGCAAACTTGATTAGATTACAGCTGCGCTTCTTTCCTGTGAGCTGGGTTAACTGGATAGGTAATAAGACTGTCGCTTTTTCGCTTAGGAAATAGCGTTTCTAACAATGGCTTACTTGCATTAAAGTTTCGCTGCCATGGAGTTTTAATCTGTCAGTTAAAAACTATATTCATAAAAAAGCGTCACCCAACTCAATGTTGGGTGACGCTTTTTTATGACAAGTTCTCTACACTGGCTATTATCTAATCCTAATCTAACGTTTGCACCCCGCCACCATTGACAAATATGGTCTGACCACTCACCCACGTTGATACTGGAGAGGCAAAATACAGCATCGCTCCAGCGATATCATCGGCTTCACCCAAGCGCTGAATAGGCGTATGTGATAGCATTCTCTCCTCAATCTCAGGCGTGAGTACACTCTCTAACGCCGCAGTACGCGTGGCCCCAGGTCCGACGGCATTAACACGCACTTCAGGACCAAAATCGTGCGCTAAATTGGCCACCATATGATTAACAGCAGCTTTTGAACCAGCATAACCACTCATATTTGGACTTTTATTGATACTAGACATCGATGTAGTAAACACAATTGAGCCATAGCCAGATTTTTTCATATGGGGTACGCAAAGTTGCGATAAGCGCCAGCCGCTAAAGACATTCAATTCAAAATCACGGCGAATATCATCGACAGAAATCTTAGACGGGTTTTCACGGCCACCGCCGCCGCCCGCGTTGTTAATCAAAATATTGATGCTACCAAATTCAGCAACTACTTTTTCTACCATATTTACCAAATCATCGTCTTTTAAAATATTACACTCAATGGCAAATCCTCTGACGCCATATTCTTCGATATCTTTAACGGCCGCCTTAGCATCCTCTAATTTTAAGTCTGCAATGACGATATTTGCCCCCGCTTGTGCCAAACGCAAAGCTGTCGCCTTACCGATACCATTCGCACCGCCCGTCACAATGGCCGTTTTACCGCTTAAATCAAACAATTCGTTGAATGCTTGGTGGTGTTCTAAAAAGTATGCCGGCATCAGACGTAACCATAATTGATGTAA
>NZ_JABAST010000046.1 GCF_016107575.1 Psychrobacter faecalis
TACAAAGGGTACGAGCAAGAGATTTATGGCATTTGTCTCATCGATTGATTCGTAAGATTCTTTCACACAATCTGTGCTTTGTACTCAACAAAAAACTTGGTAACCCGCCTCTTCAGTTTGATTTGCTTATTTCAAGTTGAGAGTGGGGTACATTATAGTAATCAACGCTTTGTCACGTTAGCGACTTTACTACCGTTTTAACCTGCCGTTTACCTATTTCATCTGCTTGATAGCAAATATGGCTTTTTTCTCACATAGCCCGTACACAGATAACATTTCGTCGTTACTTTTTATAGTGGCTAATGATTACAATGAATTCATCAAATAAGTAACAGATTATAAATAACCATATAAATTAAAAATATTAGGAGAATAACAATGAGCTTTATTTGGATGATTATCGTAGGTTTGGTCGCAGGTTTATTGGCACGCGCTATTAAACCGGGCAACGACCCGATGGGTTGGATTATGACCATCGTATTGGGTATCGTCGGTGCGATGCTTGGTGGTTTTGTCGCAGGTTTAATCGGTATCAATGCTGATGGTGGCTTTACTGGTCTTATCTTCTCAGTAATCGGTGCGATTATCTTACTATTTATCTATGAGATGATTATGAATAAACGCCGCGTATAACAAGCGCAAGCCATTACTTGTATTAAATTAGAGTATATAAAAAAGGTCTTACCCAGCGTAAGACCTTTTTTAATGACTGCATTTTCTATCTGAATTATGAGTCATAAGTTTTGCTTATGTTATTACCTAAAAAAAACAGGCTATTGATATGCATTACTTTTGCCCCCATTTATCTTATAATATCAGACCTATTTTATCTTTATCGTTGAGGTGAGCCTTATGGCGTTACTCCCTATTTTAAGCTATCCCGACCCGCGCTTACGCACGATTGCTAAGCCTGTCAAGGAAGTTACGGCTGAAATCAAAACCTTAATCGCCGATATGATTGAGACGATGTATGATGCGCAAGGTATTGGATTGGCGGCAAGCCAAGTCGACCGTCATATTCAGCTTATCGTCATGGATTTATCGGAAGACAAAGACAGCCCAAGGGTATTTATCAACCCGAAAGTCACGCCATTGGTAGAAGAAAAGCAGCCGTACGAAGAGGGCTGTTTGTCGGTGCCTGAAGTCTACGATAAGGTTGAACGTCCAACCAAAGTACGTATCGAGGCCTTGGATGAAAATGGCAATAAGATTGATGAAGAAGTCGAAGGCTTACTTGCTGTCTGTATCCAACATGAAATGGATCATTTAAATGGCGTTATCTTCGTCGATTATTTATCGCGTCTTAAACAAACGCGGGCGCGTGATAAAGTGCGTAAAGTCCTTAAAATACGCGAAAAACAGGGCGAGCAAATCGCGGATAAACAGCCACAAACCACCAACTCTTAATACATTTATATTTTAAGCCACGTTTGTTGTTCTCTCATTATCGTTAAAAATGATGGCTTTACGATGATAAGATTGGCTTTTATATTCTAACGTTTTAATTCTCTGCTATTTTTATTCTCCGACATTCACTGTCTTCATTAAGGGTTTCCCACCATGACCATGATCAAAATTGACCAATATTTTGACCCTGCCGGCTGGCAGAAATTTACCAAAGCTGCCGAAGGTCGCGAAACCCCGTTTTTGGTGGTCGACTTAAGCCGCATTAAAACAAAATATGCGGAAATGGTTGGTTTTTTTCCAAAGGCAAAAATTCATTATGCTATGAAGGCAAGCCCTGCGGTTGAAGTCATTAACTTATTGGCTGAGCTTGGGTCAAACTTTGACTGTGCGTCAATCTATGAGCTGGATCGGGTGCTTGATTGCGGCGTTGAGCCATCGCGTATCTCTTATGGCAACACCATTAAAAAAGCGCAGCATGTCAAATATGCCTTTGAAAAAGGTATTGATTTGTACGCAACCGATTCTGAAGCGGATTTAAAAAATATTGCTAAGCACGCGCCTGGTTCGAAAATATTTGTGCGTATCCTAGTCCAAGGCTCTGAAACCGCTGAATGGCCATTATCACGTAAATTCGGTTGCCATCCAAATATGGCGATTGACTTGTTGATTCAAGCGCGCGAATTGGGCTTGGTGCCGTATGGTATCTCGTTCCACGTCGGTAGCCAGCAAAAAGACGTCGCCGCTTGGGATGATGCGCTCGCCAAGGTCAAATATATGTTTGACTGGATGAAAAATGAGGAAGGCATTAAGCTACAAATGATTAATTTGGGCGGCGGCTTTCCGGCGAACTATATCAGCGAAGTCAATCCGGTCAAAGTCTATGCAGAAGAGATTACCCGTTATTTGACTGATGATTACAATGAAGATGAGATGCCAGAGATTATCCTTGAGCCTGGTCGTTCATTGGTTGGCGGCTCGGGTGTCTTGGTCAGCGATGTGGTGCTGATTTCGCGTAAATCAGATACGGATTTGACCCGCTGGGTATATACCGATGTGGGCTTATTCCAAGGCTTGATTGAGACTTTAGGCGAAGCAATCAAGTATCCCGTTTATACCCCAAAAATGGAAAACTCAACCAGCGAAGGCACGGTCGTATTGGCAGGCCCAACGTGCGACTCAACCGACATTATGTACGAGGAAGCGGGTTATCAGTTGCCAGAAGAGCTTGAGATTGGCGATAAAATCTTTTGGTTAACGACTGGTGCTTATACCAACTCGTATTCGTCGGTTGAGTTCAATGGTTTTCCGCCATTAGAGGTGGTTTATATTGATTAGTTTTTAACCAATCAATATCAATAACAAAGCGCGGTACTGTAATAAGCAGTGCCGCGCTTTGTTATCTTTGCTTCGCGACAATATTAATAATCAACTACTGTACCAATAATGAGATAGGTACGCTATTGCTGCTATTTAGCGTCCTATTACTGCCATAACCTGAGTTTTTACTTTGATTGTTTTGTGAGATTTGTCCAATATTGACCCACTGCCCGCGTGGCACGACAATGGTGCTATTCAATCTTTGCCCTTGCACGCTATTATTATAACCATAGTTATTATAAGAAGGATTAGCGCGCACGAGCTGTTCTTCTACTTGGGATAATTGTACTTCGACCTGCCCGTTTGGTAGTAGCCTTGGTGTCACCGCAATCCCTTGCGTCGTCGGCAATAATACTTGCTGCTGAATAATAATTTGCCCTGAAGAGCGATGAACATTCGAATAATTTGGATAGGCTAGATAGCTATTGGCAATATAGCTTTGGTTTAATGAGTAAAGCGTGCCGGTGCTAATGCTTGCTGCACTGCCAGACAAGGTTTGTACTTGATATAAATTATTACCATGTTGTTGGCTATTACTTTGGTTTATTACGCCAGTACCTTGAAGACCGCGATTGCTAATAATAACCCGACCTTGCTGGATATTACCTTGGGATTGGCTACTATTTCCAACACGCACAGCAACGGTCAATGCTTGCGGTTGACCGTCAATCTGATTGAGTAACTGCTGTACTTTTTGATAATTAGCAGCCGTGGTATGTAATACGAGCTTATCTTGATAAGTCGACACCGAGCCGCCGTCGCGACTGGCATTTAACTGCTGACGCACCGCTGGTAATAAGCGCTCGCCACCATAGGTATGAATGACATAGGTTTGATAAGCGGCCGCTTGTACGACTATTGGCAATACCGTCAAGCCTAACGTAAATGCTATCGGATGCGTATAACTTGTGGTTTTGGTAGCTTTTATCATAGCCAACGTACGGCCAAAACTTGTTATTAGATGTTCGCTAAACTTATTCATGTCTGACTCCTAGCAGTCATTCTGCTTTATCAATAAGTAACCGCTACCAAACCATCAATGAGAAACCTAATTCTTTAGGTTTAGTCATTTAAGCCTAAAACATCCTGCATGTTATATTGTCCAACTTCTTGCTTAATCACCCAAGTAGCCGCACGTACTGCACCAGCGGCAAAGGTCATGCGCGCTCGGGCACGATGGGTAATTTCAACCACTTCACCGTCAGCGATAAACATCACGGTATGATCACCGATGATTTCACCGCCGCGTATCGCATGAATACCAATACTGCCAGCTTCGCGCTCGCCTGTTTGCCCTTCGCGGCCATAAATGGCGACGTCTTTTAGGTTCTGTCCGCGCGCTTCTGCAACCGCCTCTGCCATCATATAAGCCGTGCCCGATGGGGCGTCGATTTTGTGTTTATGATGGGCTTCGATAACTTCTACATCGGCATCATTGCCAAAGGCTTTTGCGGCCATAGCGAGCAGCTTTAACGACAAATTAACGCCCGTTGAATAATTACCCGCATAGACGATAGCGATTTGCTTACTGGCTTCTTTTAATACTTGCTCTTGTTGCTCATTAAAACCTGTGGTGCCAATCACCATCGCAACTTTGTTCGCAGCGCAGATTTGCATATTTTGCTTGGTCGCATCCGGCAAACTAAAATCAATCAGCACATCAATGTCATTAATAACGGCTTTTAAATCATCGACAATTTGTACATTTAGACGACCGATAGCAGCAACTTCGCCAGCATCGGCGCCGACAAGGCTTGAGCCTTGACGTTCAATCGCGGCATTTAGCGTGGTTTGTGGGTTGTCCTGTACGGCTTCAATTAACATACGTCCCATACGTCCGCCAGCACCGATGACACCAACGTTAATAGTTTGCTCTTCTGTTTGTTGACTCATATCTTGTCCTAAATGTTTTATTTTCGATAGATTGGTTATTAAATTTATGAGGATAAGTTTAGCAAATATAATGGTTAAATAGTTTTTTATAGCATCACCAAAAAGGCCTATCGTTTCACGTGAAACAATAGGCCTTAAAATGACTTAAACAGTAGGGCTTAGCTATCAATCAAATAATTCGCCAATCTTTTTAAAGAAAGACTTTTTATGGGGAGACTGCTGATGCTTGCTGTCACCATCAAGCGTATCTTGGAATTGACGTAACAAGTCTTTTTGCTCGCGCGTTAGATTTACTGGCGTCTCGATGACCACACGACAAATCAAATCGCCTTTCATCGTCGTACGTACTGGCGTCACACCTTTACCGCGCACACGCAGCAATTTGCCACTTTGCGTCCCTTCGGCGACCTTGATTTTGACTTTGCCATCTAGGGTTGGGATTTCCACTTCTTTACCGAGTGCCGCATCAGTAATGCTCACTGGCACGTCCATATAGAGGTCAGCGCCTTGACGGTTAAAGACGTCGTGCGGTTTCACACGTACTTCAACGTATAAGTCACCGTTTTGTACGCCAGCGCCGCCCGCTTCGCCTTCACCTGCTAGGCGGACACGGTCACCATCGTCAACGCCCGCTGGGATAGACACTTCAAGCGTGCGCGATTTATCTTTTACGCCGCTGCCATGACAGTCAGAGCAAGGGTTTTTAATCTGTTTACCAGAGCCGCCACACTGCGGACACGTCTGCTGCACGGCAAAAAAGCCTTGCTGCATACGCACTTGGCCTTGACCATGACACATCTGACAAGTGACCACGTCAGAAGCGTCTTTTGCGCCTTTACCATCGCAAGTATCGCACGGCGCAGGCGCGGTAAAGCTGATTTCTTTTTTACAGCCGCGCACCGCTTCTTCTAAGGTTAGCTCAATGACATAACGTAAGTCTGAACCGCGGCGCGAACGGCCACCGCCGCCGCGTGATTGACCAAAAATGTCACCAAAGTTGCCAAAAATATCGCCAAAAATATCTTGGAAATTGCCACCGCCGCCAAAACCGCCACCGCCCATGCCGTTTTCAAACGCCGCGTGCCCCATGCGATCATAAGCTGAGCGCTTTTCTTCATCGCTCAATACTTCATAAGCCATCGACGCTTCTTTAAATTTGTCTTCAGCATCAGGGTCTTCAGAATTACGGTCTGGATGGTATTTCATGGCCAGCTTGCGGTAGGCTCGCTTAATTTCCTTGCTGTCAGCGGTCTTACTGACACCTAATACTTCATAAAAATCGCGCTTACTCATGGGCTCTCCTATCGTCTTTACAGTCCACCGATCGGCCGATTCATCAACCCGAATCAATCTTCTCCTTTGCACTGCACGCACCTACTTACAGGTTTCACATGAAACGTGGGGAATAGGTAACAAAAAGAGGATAACTTATGAATCTTACGAGCGAATACGGCGGGATGCTGCTTAGCCAAATCAATTATTAAAAGTTTGCGCTATTTATGGAGATGATGGCAGGATTTATCAAGCACTGAGGCGTCTAAATTATAAATTATGAGGCTGTAGATGCCCTAAAAAAGGATTTATTAAGAATTGCACAAAGGTTTCCATACCTTTATAAGGTGTAGGCGTGCTAATATTTAGCGCGATATTGATATATATATAAATACTGTTTTTAATTTTTTAACCATTAGATTTGCGCTAAGGTCGTATTTTTATGAAAAAGCTGATTGTTTTATTGATTGTCATTGCCGTCGCTATCTATGGCGGTTCGCCTTATTACAGCGCTTATCAGCTTAAAAATGCCTATGACGCCAAAGATGGTGCAACGATCGCAGCGGCGATTGATTATGAGCAGGTGCGACCCAGTATTCAAAATCAGCTGACCAGCCAATTTGCAGTGACCATGACCAAATACCCATTGGTTGCCGAACTTGGCGGCGCGCCATTAACCGAAGCGGCCAACGGCTTTATTATCCAAGCGGTCGATGGCGCCATTACACCGCAAAATATTGAAAAACTGATTAACACCCAAGGTCAAGCCAATACCGCGACCAAGGAGCTTGCCGCCGCATGGGCGATAGCCAGTAATCAAGTCGATCTTAAAAATCTGATTCAAAATTTAATCATTCAGCGCGGCGACGTCAATGCCGTGGTCAAAAACCAAATGCAGCAAATCATGCAAAAACAAGCGGCCGAGCTTGAGCAACAAGCGGCGCAAGGTACGGATAGTGACAAGCCAAAACTGGCTTATTGCGGGATTAACTGCTTTACCATTAGCGGTCAGGTGAAAGGTTATCCGCTGACTATCGAGATGCAGCGCGAAGGTTTGATAAATTGGAAAATCGTCGATATTGTTTTACCGCAATAGCTGTTACTACAATAGCTGTCACTGAGATAGACTGATAGAATCAATCATTAAGCACCATTAAAAACTGCCCTATGGACATCGCTCATAGGGCAGTTTTTAATGGTTACTTTCTATGTTATAGACTTTTTAATAATCAGAGCTTTTAATAATCAGAGCTCTTAATAAACAGACTTCTTAATCATTTATTCTACACCCAAGAACTCTAAAAACTCTGGGCTCTCAAAGCTTGCTTGATAAAGGACGCCGTCTTCGCGGTAAATAGCCGGCGTTGCCATGACCGCAAGCCCTGCTGATTTTTCACGGTTAGGCGTTACATAATCGGCTTTACAGCTGGCTGGTGCCGGCGTCATTTTACCTTGTAGCATTGCTTTATCAAAAGCTGTGCGGCGGCTGTCCTCACTACCCTGACACCAGATAGCGCGCATTTGCTCAGGCGACTTTTCATAGATTGGATAACCGATGGTTTTTACCGTCACGCCTTTAGCATTAAGCATGGGTAGCTGTTGATGGAGACGGCGACAATAAGGACAATTGACGTCATTAGCGACATAAATAACCGCTTTCTCAGGGCTGGTGGCAGGATAAGTAATCAGTTGGCTGTGGTCTAAGGTTGCAAATACCGCTTGGTTTTTAAGGCGCTCAAAGTTGCTATCAAGCCCGATAAACTGACCGTTTTCAATCACTGATATCTCACCATCGGTGATATATTGCCCATCGTCTGATAGTAGAAATGGCACACCTTCTAGCGTCGCACCCCAAATGACTCCCGGCACGGCGGTATAAAAGAACGGCGTTTTGGCACTCATGTTTTTTAGCGCGCCCATATTTGCTAATAGGTCAGATTTTAGGCTGGCACTGACGGGCTTGCCCACTTGCAAGCTGCTGCTACGCGCTGGTGTTTTTGTGACGACGCGTTTGCTTGGATTCTTTTGTAGCTCGCCTTGGATGACATATTTACCTTCTTTGGTGATATGCAGCGGCGGCTGGCCTGCCAAATTCACTTGATACATATTGGGCAATTTAGAGGGCACAATAGAAGTGATTTGCGTTTTGATACCAGCTTGGCTCAGCAGTTGGCGTAATTGACTATCGACAGCTTTGCTCACACTGCTAGTCGCTTGCGTACTTTGTATACTTGCACTATTTTGCGGCGCTTGGTTGACATTATTTTTGATAGTGTCAGTGGCGCTTTGCTGCGCACAAGCGGTGGTGGTCAATAATATGACACTCATTAAGCTGGCAGATTTTAACAGAGAGAATTTCACAGAAGACTGTCCTATTGATTTTTAATAGCAATACTTTAAAAATGCTCATTATTAATAAAGCTGACTATATTATGTAAAAATATAGATTAAAAAAAGATAGGCAGACTTTAGCACAAGGACAGTTTTTGCAAAGGTATTAGGGCTTAATTTTGCAAAATTGCTACTTAGCTTTAAGAGATAGGCAACACAGACAGTAGCCAGGGAATATAACGGTAAACAGTGGACATTAAAAAAGCAGCGCACTTTTTCATGGCTGCTGTTTTTGCAGAAAATTTTTATGACTGTTTAAGATGCAGCAAAAACCAAACTTAGAATTTAGCGACTTCTTCCGGCGTTAAGAAACGACTGTCGCCTTTCTCCAAACCGTCTAAGGTAATATGACCAATACTGGCGCGATGCAGCTCGGTGACCCGATTACCAAAATAGCCCATCATACGTTTTACTTGATGATATTTACCCTGCTCCAAGGTCAAGCGTGCATGGGTTTCATCAATAAACTCAAGGGTAGCAGGCTTAGTTTCTTCGTGGTCGCCTTCTAAGAGAATACCTTCAGCCACTTCTTTGACGGCATTGGCTTGCGCGTCGCTGTCCATGGGACTTGCTAATGTGAGCTCGTATATTTTGGCATGCTCATGTTTAGGGCTGGTCACGCGGTGCAACCAACTGCCATCGTCACTGATAAGTAGGGCGCCCGTGGTATCGACATCGAGGCGTCCTGCAATACGCAAGCTGCCAAGCTCAGGTACCGCGATTAGCTCGGTGACGATAGGATATTCTTTGGCTTTTAAAGAGCATTCAAAACCTTCGGGTTTATGGAGCAAGATATAGCGATTACCAGTCGCAACCGACAATGGCTCGCCCGCCCACAGTACTTCATCGTTGACGATATCGACATGCAGCCCTGGATCTTTGACCACCGCATCATTTACCGTCACTTCACCGGCGTGCAAAATCCGCTTTGATTCTTTGCGCGACAGCTCAGTGGCTTTACTTATAAATTTATCTAGACGCATACGCTTGACTACCATTCGTTTTATACTACCAACCTCGTATTAAAAGCCAACTATACAAGCACGGCTCTCCTGCTTGTCCGCTGTCTTAAACGGTGAGAAGTGGTACTATAATAAAAAATTAAATAAACACTGCGCCCAATACGGCAGGCAGTGAAAGTTAAGTAAGTTTACCATATCCAACCTAGACCTGATGAAATATGAGCTATCAAACGCTAAAACATGCGGTCAGCACGCGCTTAGACATTAAAAAGTCTGAGTTTATTGCCTACGCCTATCCTGTTACCTCGCGCGAGCAAGCTATGTTTCACGTGGAACAGCTACGCGTAAAGTATGCCGATGCGCGTCACCACTGTTGGGCGTATATCATTGGCGACCCTAATAACACCACCAGCGCAGGTTTTGATGATGATGGCGAACCAAATGGTACGGCAGGACGACCGATATTAAATGTCTTACAGCATAAATCTATCGGCAACGTCATTATCATCGTCGTACGTTACTTTGGCGGTATCAAACTCGGTGCAGGCGGTCTAACTCGCGCTTATGCAGGTTCTGCGCAGGCGGCCGTCGATGAAATGGTACTGCTCCCGTACGTGCCGATGGCGCAAGTACAAATAATCGCTGAGTTTGCCACCGAAGCACAGTGCCGCTACGTGGTCGAAGATTTAGGCGGCCATATTGATGATGTGACTTATAGTAAACAAGTGACCTTGACCGTGACGCTTGCTGAAGCAGATATCGATCACTTAAAAGAGCGGCTGGCGATGGATGGGCGTGTCTTAGAGTCGCCATAATTGATAAGTATGTATGCAGAGCCATTTTTCTTAGTTCTTCTGAGTGGTAGTTCTAGATGAATTGCTTTGAGTGACCATACGTTCACTGAGCGTTCACTGAAAAGCATTGGTTTTGGCAACCGCCGTCGGTATGATAAGGCATTGATTGTTAAAGACGATTTTAACGATCATTCATATAACCATTAAATAAGAAACCTTTATGCCAACATCGAAACCACATAAAACCTTTACCCCTACCCCATTTAAACCGCCATTTTGGTTAAGCAATCCACACTTACAAAGCATTTTACCCAAATTTTTTGCCCCTAAAACGCCGACTTACCGCCGTGTGGTCGAAAAAGACTCCTTGGATGAAAGTGATATTGCCTATGACTTTTATGATGCGCATCCTATAGACGCCGATGTTATAAACTCAGCAGGTAATGGCGAGCTTGAGCAAACCCCATTAATCGTTCTATTTCACGGTATGGAAGGCAGTAGCGACAGCCATTATGCGCGCGCCTTAGCGTACCAGATGCATGCGCAAGGCTGGCACTTCGTCGTCGCCCACTTTCGTAGCTGCGGCGGTATTCCGGCGAGCGGTCGCGTCTTTTATAACGCCGGTGACACCGGCGAGCTGCACCATATGCTTGAGAACTTGCGCAAAAACTTTGCCCATATCTATACGGTAGGCGTGTCGTTAGGCGGTAATGCACTGGCAAAATATATGGGCGAATATGGCGACAAAGCGCTCTGTGATGGCGCAGCGGTGATTTCAGCACCTGTCGATATGTCGTCGGCGGCGCTTAGTATGCACAGCTTTTTGAGTCATCGTATTTATACGCCGTATCTGCTGAATCCCATTATCAAAAAAGCCTTGGCGAATGACATTACTAAAGATGAGATTGACTCTATCAAAGCGGTCAATCGTATCAGTGACTTTGATGATATCTTTACCGCCCCGCGCCATGGCTACCGCTCTAATAACCATTATTATCACGCCTCATCGGCACTGCCTTATTTGATAAAAGTGACCAAACCTTTATTATTAATCAGCGCCAAAGACGACCCTTTCCTTGGTTTTACCGCCACGCCAAACGACGTCTCCGATACTGTCACGCTTTTAGAAACCGAGCATGGCGGGCATGTGGGTTTTATTCGTTATAACGTCGATAAAGACAAATCGACGCATCTTTATAAACAATCAAGGTTTGATATCAATTGGTTGCCCGAAACGGTCAGCGCTTATTTTGAGTCTATTGGCGTGCTGTCTAACCATTGATAATGACATTTGCCACTCTGCCAAACTTTAGTCTTTTTACTTAACCTTTAACTCTTTGAGATTGCGCCATGTATCCATTTATTCGTTATGCCAGTACCATCGCTCGCGCCGCACTACAAGTAAAAAAGGGCAATACCTTAACGTTTAAAGATACCAGCGAGATTAGCTTTCGCTGTCGTCTGACCGATATTGATAATTTCTTGGAGATGAATAATGGTCGCGTGCTGACCCTTTTTGATATGGGACGTACCGATTTTGCGGTACGGAGCGGACTTGGTACACAGCTCTTAAAGCAGCGTTGGGGTTTGGTGGTCGCTGGCAGTACCATCCAATATCGCAAACGCATTCGCGCCTTTGATAAAGTCACCATGAAAACTCGTATTGTCGGCTTCGATGAGCGCTGGATCTATATCGAGCAGTCGATGTGGGTCAAAGGCAAGCCTTGCTCCTCTGCCCTACTGCGTACTGGCGTCACCGAGGGCGGCAAAGTGATTGAAACCTCGCGTGTCTTAGCGGCGTTAGATCAGGCGGATTGGGAGCTACCGCCGAGTGGTTACGTGGCAGAATGGATTATCAGTGATGCCGACCGTCCGTGGCCACCGCAAGCTTAAGGCTAATAACTCAACGGTTTTCGTAAGTCATAAGCACCACCTCTTAACCAAGTAACCTTATAAGTACTGTATAGCTACTATTTGCTAACAATACATTATATAAATAAGTATATTAAATGTTAGGATGGTAGTGAGTTTTTTACTCAACTGAATAATGTTTAAATAAAAAACAGTCTACTAAGGAAAACAATATGGTTAATAATACGGAATATGTCGGCACGCTATTTGATAATAGTGACTCAAACCCAAGCAAAATTACTTTAGCTTTTACCATGGCAGGAATTGCCCTGAAGAAAGGGCACTCTGCTTCCGTGATTTTGATGGTAGATGCGGTGCATTTGGCATTACCAAACGCCTTGGATGACGTCAATATTGGCGCGCCGTTTGAGCCTGCGAGCGAATTACTTGAAGCCTTTATCGAAAAAGGTGGTCAAGTATTGGTCTGCGGTGCCTGTATGAAACATAATGGCGTCGAAGAATCAGCCATTGATAAGCGCTTTACGGTCATCAGTGGTGATGATGTGGTTGAGCTGCTAATGAATACGAAAGGGTCGTTGCAGTTGAATTAAGCGTTTAAGCTAAGCAATATGTTTATAAAAATAGGTTGGTTTCTCAGTCGTCATTTTGATGGTTTGGGGGCTGACCTATTTTTTATTTAATTATTAATTACTAACCTTAGAAAAATATCGCTTTTATAGTGAAAATCTACTGCTTTTATCGAATAACGAAATACACATTATCTAACACGCTCGCCGTTCAGCTTTGCTAAAGTAAGTCATGCCAATTTTCTAATAATACTATTTTTAAAAATCAGAGTAGTAAGGAAAACGAGTGCTAGTACTACATTAAGTAGACTAAGCGAGTTTGACAGCGCTAATCGTATTTTTAAGCGTAGTATAAAATAACAAGGACGCCCGTCATGACCTTACTAAATACCTTTGATTTAACCTACCCTATCGTACAAGCCCCGATGGCAGGGGCAACCACGCCTGATCTGGCAGCGACGGTGAGTAACTTTGGTGGACTGGGATCATTAGGAGGCGGGACGACGGCGCCAACGGTTTTAAATGAGCATATTAATATCCTTAAATCGCTCACTGATCGCCCCTTTATGATCAATCTAATGGTGTTATCCGAGCACGATTCTACTACTTTGGATAGCAAAATTCCTGCTTGGTTAGACGAGTATTATCAGGAAAACAACATAGACATGGCATTACCTGAACGCCCTGCGCTAAACTTTGCAGAGCAACTTCAAGTGCTTTATGACAACCCTGTTCCGGTTGCGAGTTTCACCTTTGGCATTATCAGCGCCGAGCAAGTTCAGCGTTTAAAAGAGTTGGGCACACGCGTCATTGGTACTGCCAATCATCCGTTGGAAGCGAAAGCATGGGCAGATATTGGTGTCGATGCGGTCTGTATTCAGGGCTCGGAAGCGGGCGGCCATCGCGGTGGTTGGTTGCCACAAAGCGCGAGCGATCCATTGGGTTTACTGACGCTGATTAGTCAAACGCGCGCTTGCACCGATATTCCTTTGATTGCAGCGGGCGGTATTATGACGGGGCAAGCGATTAAAGCGGTGCAAACGGCTGGTGCTGAGCTGGCGCAAATCGGTACGGCGTTTTTGACCACCGATACATGCGCTATTAATGATACGTATAAGCAAGCGCTACTTGATGCCAGTCTGGGTAAGCGCAGTAGCGAGACACGTTTGACGCGACTGTTTTCAGGTAAGCAAGCACGCGGATTATTAAATGACTATTTGCGCGATTTTGGTCAATTTGAGAGCGCGCATGAGTTACCGCCCTACCCACAATTAAATGCCATGACCAAAAACTTGCGTGCTCATGCGAAAAATAACCTCAATGCCGAACATCAGTCTTTATGGGCAGGACAAGGGGTCGCTTTGGTCAGAGAAGAAAGTACGCTTGAATTGCTCGAGCGACTAGTAAAAGATTTATAACTTAAACGACTTCATTAAAACCTTATAGACAATAAAAGAAACACCAGAGCATCTGATGTTTCTTTTTTATTTTAAAATAAATACTTTTAACCAATCCCTAACGCTGTGCGTCTACTATATTTCTAAACGCTTTGTAATCGTCTGCCGTTTGTTCCACCGCCTCGATCATCGGTACATGACCAATTTCTGGCATCATAATCACCTGCGCTTGCGGGATGATTTTTTTTATGAGATTGACCGTTTCAGGTTTGATGATCTGATCTTTATCACCCCAAACGACGAGCGTTGGAATTTTATATTGGGCAATGATTTTGGCGCGTTCTTCGACATTATCGGTGACGATTTGCTCGAGGATTTTGGCGTCCAGCGCTTTGTTAGCGATACGCTCTTGGGCAAACACCGCTTTGACCGATTTTGGCAAATATGGCGGCTTATACATGACAAAATCATACATTTTGTAGAAGTCTTCATTGCTCTTAATCAACAGCGGATTGTTCTCTAACGTCGCGCCTTCTAATGATTTAGGAATGCCAGCTGACCAAAAACCTGCGCTATCGACGAGCCATAGACTTTTGACGTCTTTAGGGTATTTTGCTGCGTAAGCTACACTGATAGCGCCGCCCATCGAGTTGCCGCCGACATGAATATTGGACGCTAAGCCTTTCGCTTGCAGCAACTCATGTAAGCGCGTCGCTTGCGCCTCCGAGCGATAATCAGCGCTCATCGGTTTGCTTGACTCACCAAAACCAAGCAAATCAGGAATGATGAGATGATAGCCTTCTAACTGACGCGCGATACGGGTAAAGTTGTCTTTATTACCGCCAAAGCCATGAATGAGTAATAACGGCTCGCCAGCCACGTTGCCGTTTTCGGCATAGACCATCTTATCGCCAGAGGCCAATGTCAGCGCTTTGATTTCTAAATCAGACTTATTACGCTCATACTGGATAATCTTTTGGGTGGTATTGACCGCTAATTGATTGGGCGCGGTGGTACAACCGACCATAGAAAGACTAAAAAGCGCGGCAAGAGCTAGGCGTTTTAAGAGCATCGAAACATCCTTGTTATAGTTATTAGAGAGAAAAGTTAAAGGCGGTTAAATCGCAATCTTAGCATAAGACTATTAAAGGCTAGTTTATTTAGTCAACAATTTATCGATGTAATCGGTAGCCTTGTCGTATCTATCATCATAGTTGCCGCTGATAATGTGATAGCGCACCCCAAACTCATTTAATAAAGATTTTAGAAATTGATTGTTTTTATCGCGAACTTGCACTTCACCAAAAGACCTCAAGCCGTCACCGACCCACTCAATATCTGTTTCCAAAAACAACCACAAGTCATAATCTTGTAGTTCGGCGATTTCATCAAGTATACTTTGTCTTATGCCCAGATAAGCCATCGAAAAAAACTGGGTCGTAATTGCTTCTGTATCCACGAAATACACCTTGTTTGCCGTTTTTCTAGCTTGCCTCTCATGATATTTATGTTCATAAGCAATCTGGGGAAAATCTTCAAGCAAGACAATTTCAGCGTTTATTTCCTCATAAAACTTGCGCCCTGCTTCTTCGACATAGCAAGTGTCGTAACGATGGGCTAAATTTTTTGCTAATGTAGTTTTTCCCGTACTTTCTGTACCAACGATAACGACACTTTTGGCAAAACAAGGCTTTACCGCGTCGGGCAACATATCCCAATACTCAATCGCGCCGTCGCGACGTAGCTGGCTTGCGGATATAGGATAAAGCGTACGGTCGGCGTCGATGACAATATGCTTTGTTTTAGGATATAAGTCATCGAAGTAATCACTATAACTTGGTTCAGAACTAAAAATAAAATCAATGGGCTTGCGTATTAATGCTTTAATCCTATCAGCGCAGCTTTGCCAGTCAGGCTCAGCGTTAGCATGAGCTTGGGAATAAGCATTAGTACCAACATCGATATGAGTATCAGCATTTTTCTTAATATTGGTTTCTTCTATTGCATAGACGTGCACATTATCCAGCTCTTTAGTAATTTCATGCCACCAACGCAGTCTTTGCTCCACCGCTATCGGGGCGATTTTACTTTTATGAAAATAAACCTCACGCTCAAACATCACGTTATAAGTCACTATAAGGTAAAGCTTATCGACCATAGCTGCCGCTTTGCGCATCGCACGCACATGCCCTTTATGTACTATTAAGAACTTGCCACCAAACATACCTATCGTTTCTTTTTTCATATTGTCATTGTTTACTCTCGATTAGCTTTAGTACTACTACTGCCTATTAATACATTATATAAAAAAACGTTACCAGTCTAACCAAGATAGCACAGACAAGGTCATCTATAATGAGGGTTTTTATGTCATAAAATATAGCCAATTTGGATGGCGCAAAAGGATAAACATTGAGTAAGACAACTACCTCCACTGCTAAAAGCCGTGACCTCACCCAAGGGTCAATTGCCAAAACCATGCTGCTATTTGCCTTGCCAACCCTTGGCTCATCAGCCTTGCAGTCGTTGAACGGCTCGATTAATGCCGTCTGGGTAGGTCGGTTTTTAGGGGAAGAAGCGCTGGCGGCGACGGCGAACGGCAATATATTGATGTTTATTCTCATCTCCTTCGTTTTCGGTTTTGGTATGGCGGCGACTATTTTGATTGGTCAAGCTATGGGACGTCGTAATGATACGATGGTGAAAAGAACCATGGGCACGGCGCTGGGTAGTATCATTCCTATCAGTATATTGGTGTCGGCAATCGGCTGGCTATTTGCGCCGTTGCTGCTAAACCTGCTCGGTACGCCAGCAAGTGCGGTAGAGCTTGCGCTGACCTATCTGCGGATGATTTTTGTAGCGATGCCTGTCACTTTAACTTTTACGCTGATCATGATGGCGCTGCGCGGAACGGGCGACTCTACCACGCCACTTTGGTTTATCATTATTTCGGTGATTATCGACCTGATTTTGACGCCGGTGCTGATTTTGGGTATCGGCCCCTTTCCTGAATGGGGTATCTTTGGCTCGGCCTTTGCAACTGCTGTCGCCAACGCACTGGCGCTGATTGGCATGATTGTCACTATGTATTTGCGCGGTTCTGTGCTGACACTTAAGCTGCCCGAGCTGCATTTTTTACGCGCAGACAAAGAGATTTTGAATTCGATGTTTTCAAAGGGTCTGCCGATGGGGCTGCAGATGATTGTTATCTCATCAGCGGCGCTCACGATGCTGTCGCTGATCAATCGTGAAGGGGTGCAGACCACGGCCGCTTATAGCGCAACGCAGCAGCTTTGGACCTATGTGCAGATGCCAGCAATGGCGCTCAGTGCAGCGGCCAGTGCCATGGTCGCACAAAATATCGGTGCCAATCAATGGAACCGTGTTGCAGGCATCACGCGCTGGGGGCTTATCTTTAACGTTATCCTAACAGGCGCTATGATTGGGGTATTAAGCATTTTTGATGAAACTATTTTGGAGCTATTCCTTGGTAGTGACAGCGCCGCCGTGCCGATTGGGCGCCATATTCAGTTGATGGCGACATGGGGCTTTATCTTTTTTGGCATCGCGCAAGTTTTCTTTGGTACCATGCGAGCCAACGGTTATGTGGTTTGGCCGCTGATCGTCATGGTGATTTCGATGTATCCTGTGCGCCTTGGCTTTGCATTCGGGCTTTATCCATTCCTTGGAGCCGATGCGCTTTGGCTATCGTTTCCAGCAGGCATGGTAGCAACGGCGTTGATGGGCGCAGGATTATATCTATACGGCGGCTGGCGCAAAGGTAAAAATATGCCAGCCGAAGAAGCAGCGCAAAGGTCGGAGGAGTTTCGCGCCCAAACCGGCACCAGTGCCTCGTTTCGCGATATTTTACCGACCACGGTATGGAAACTCTCGCCTTTACGCCGTATTACAAGGCTGCGTCGTCGACTACAAAAACGCCTGCAAAAACACCGTATGAGAAGAAAACATAAACGTTCCTCGCGCGGTTTATAGGTAGTCAATGCAATGGGTTTAAGTTCAACCGTTTTAAAATTAACCCCAGTTCGGGATAAGCCACATTGTAACTCATTGATACTATTTACAATGTGGCTACCTGTCCCTGCTGAGGCATGTTTTTGATAGTGGGTTTATAGGGAAACCAGCAATAAGTAATCAAACCTGACAGCAAGTTTGTGATAAACCCCGTGACACTACGATGGCGTGAGTGTTCGATTTGGCACAAGTTTTTAAGCTCTCCAAACACCGTTTCAACCAAAGAGCGATGATTGAGTAGTGCCTCATCTATAGGCTCAAGCAATTGGAGTTTCATATTACGCCGAAGTTTGGTGATCAACATGGTATCACTGTGTTTTGTGAGCCACTCGTTTAGTGCTTTACTGATATAGCCTCTATCCCCAAACACCTTGCCAAACACAGACGTTGCCATATCCTTAACAGGCACTCTGTCATCCGTATTACCCGCAGTGACTTTAACAGATAAAAGCTCGCCCTTATGATTGATAATGGCGTGCAGCTTAAAGCCATAGAACCAGCCCATGCTGCTTTTGCCTCGCGTTGCCATTCTTTCAAAGACTTTATGACGGTAGATACGCTTGTTATGACAAACTGCTATCTTGGTTGAATCAATATAGCTGATACCTGTACAGTCGCCCATCATGCTTTGCAAGTAGGCACATAATGGCATGATACTGCGTGGTATCAGCTCTATAAACCGTGAATAACAGGGCAAGTTTGGAAACTCCCGCTTCATCATGCCAAGCATGTGATGGTAGTAAAAAGACTTAAACTGTCGATACCGCAGTTGATGAAACAGTACCAAGATGGTCATCATCTCTGATACACTTATCTTGCATGCTCTTAGCCGTTGACGGCCCGTTGCGATTAAGTGAGCGTCAAACTCAGGTTTGAATTGCTGATAAAAGTCGTCAATATGGCAGTATAGTTCGGTTAGGTTGTCCATGTAAGAAGTCCTTGTTGTGAAGTTTGTCTTGGTAAACTCACTTTAACAACTTCGGACTTCTTTTTTTATCTTTTTTTTGAGCCCTTATCCCGAACTGGGGTTAAAATTAACTATTTTAAAATCACTAACCTTAAAATCAAGAACTTAATAAAAAATCCACCGCTGCTGCTGCATGAATTGCAGTGGTATCAAATACGGGAATGGGGCTGTCTGCTTGCTGAATCAGCAGTCCAATTTCGGTACAGCCCAAAATGACGCCCTTTGCGCCTTTATCTGCTAAATTTTCAGTCACTTGCTGATAATACTGACGTGAGCTATCAAGTAGCTGACCTTGACACAGCTCCTCATAAATAATGCGATGTACCTCTGCCCGTGCGCCTGTCTCTGGTATCAACACTTGCAAACCTGCATCTATCAAACGCTGTTTATAAAAATTCTCTGTCATGGTGAACTGCGTGCCAAGTAGCGCAACTTTGGTTAGCCCTTGCTGCTTAATCGCCGCAGCGGTGACATCAGCAATATGAATAATCGGTAAGTTGGTAGCGGCTTGGACATCATCGACGACTTTATGCATGGTATTAGTCGCGATAAGCAGACCTTGCGCGCCAGCTGCTTGCAGACGTTTGCCGCTATTGGCCAATACTTTGCCCATTTCATCCCATGCGCCTTTTGCTTGCAGCGCCTCAATCGGTGCAAAGTCCACGCTATGAATCAGTAAATCTGCTGAATGTAAATTGCCAAGTCTAGCTTTGATACCTTCATTTATCAGTCGATAATAGCTTTCGGTACTCTCCCAACTCATACCGCCGATGATGCCAAGCGTCCTTTGTTTACATGAGTTTTTGGATAAATGTTTTTCTACGTTCTGCGCTAAATTACTTGGATTGGCAGACATTTTTATCCTTATAGAGTTGTTTTGGACAGTGCTAAGTTTACTTCATCAGCATGAACAGCGACAAATTACTAAAACTGAATGATAACAATATAATAAGGCGAACTTGATGATTGATAATAACCATTTTACCTCGCCGTCATCACGCGTTATCATAGTCGCCGCTAAGCATGAGCAATGCTTTATATCATCCTCTCTCATCGCAAAATATCACGTTTACAGCAGCAGTGAAACGTGGCTCTCATCAAGCAGGACAACAGAATATTATGGCAAACTTCCCGACCGTCAGAATACGCACGCGGCGCAAATACTATCGGCTGATTTTCACCTTTTTAATGGCGCTGATGATGTCGACGATTATCTCGACGGCCCTGCTACTGATCAATGTAGGATTTGTCGAAGGCTTTTTTATCACGCTGTTTAATTCGTGGAAATATGCCTTTATGGTCGCTTGGCCGAGCGCCTATATTTGCGCCTATTTAATCCAAGAGCACCTGCTGAGTAGGATTGAGTTTTATTAAAACCTTTATAAAAGTTAGTAAACCATAAAATTTAGTAATTTATACCCCATTCTCAACTTGAAATAAGCAAATCAAACTGAAGAGGCGGATTACCAAGTTTTTTGTTGAGTACAAAGCACAGATTGTGTGAAAGAATCTTACGAATCAATCGATGAGACAAATGCCATAAATCTCTTGCTCGTACCCTTTGTA
>NZ_JABAST010000047.1 GCF_016107575.1 Psychrobacter faecalis
TACAAAGGGTACGAGCAAGAGATTTATGGCATTTGTCTCATCGATTGATTCGTAAGATTCTGTCACACAATCTGTGCTTTGTACTCAACAAAAAACTTGGTAATCCGCCTCTTCAGTTTGATTTGCTTATTTCAAGTTGAGAGTGGGGTAAATAACTATAAGTAATTAGAATTCTTATTAATTACTGGCTTTTGGGTCTAAGGCAGTACCACGACTGACATCATCACCATCTGGTAAGACATCATCGTTATTGCGATCTAATGGGTTTAAATCTGGGTCAATTGGTCTGCTATTCGATGTCGGTATCGAACTCTTCGGTGCAGGTAAATTGTTCCCTGTACGGTCATCACTGTCAGGCATTAGATCATCATTGTTACTGTCTAATGGATTTAAGTCTGGATCGAGCGCACCGTTACTAATCGCCACGCCATCATTGGCCATTGCCGTTTCATCATAGACGACGAACTCGATACGGCGGTTACGGAAACGACCTTGCTCTGTAGCGTTATCAGCGATTGGATCTGTCTCGCCCATACCTTTGGTCATAAGCTTACTTGGATCCGCACCTTGCGCAACCAGATAATCTTTCATCGATTGCGCGCGCTCTTGTGACAACTTCATATTATAAGCGGCATCGGCGGTTTTATCGGTATGGCCGATAATCATCAGCTTCATATCTGGCACTTGTTCCATAATCTGAACAGCATTGTCCAATAATGGCTTGTTAGCTTCTGGAATAATAGCTTTATCTACTTCAAAGTTCACGACTTGCAGGCTCAGCGCGCGAGCCACATCACGAGGATCTGGGTCTTGACCAAGGTTCTGCATCGCCGCTTGTGATGCTGCTAAACTGCGATCAATCTCGCTTTGTTCATCGAGCGGACCTTCTGCTTGTACCGTCATAGCTGGCGCTGCGGCTTGTAAATCAGCAACCAATTTATCTAATGCTGCTGAATCTGGCGCATTGACCGTAATAGTGTCGCCTTTGATCAGCATACTGGCATTGGGCACATTTTTGACGATTGGCAAAATAGAAGAAAGCTGAGCGGCAGCTGGCATATCTATCGAGAAGTTATCATCGACATCGGCGCGGCAATTATTGGCTTCATCACCAAATGCCGCTGTCAACGCGTCCATCACGTTGCCTTGTAGCGTCTCGTTACCAACGTTCATACGGCAGGCATATAATCCACTATTTTCACCAGTCGCAATACGTAGTGAAGCCGGTTCTATATCGGCTGCAACCACTGTTTGTCCGTCATTAGCCGCTTGCTGCTCAGTGGCAACTGGCGTACCGACTGGCTCAGGATTGTCTTGACACCCTCTAAGTAGCGCCCACGCCAAGGCGCCTAAGATAATCAAACCGATAATCGGTAGCAGCGCTTTCATAAAGCTGCCTTTTTCTTCCTCTTCACGGCGAATAGGCGCAGTGCTCACGGTATCAGACATATGCGCTCCAGCTGGTGCGGCAATCATACCTGCAGGCAGAACGGCGCTTGCCCATGCCGGAATATGGTGCTGATAACTAGCAAGATTGTCATTTAAAAATTGGGGCACAGGCGTGGTTCCGGCCAAGCTTTTGATTTCGTGATATGCTAACGGTGCGGCCATCGCAATCAAACCACGGGCTGCGGTCACATCAACGTTATGTTTACCCGCAAGCTCACGGGCAATTTGGTCGCGGTGAGCGCCATCGGTCCATACGCGGTCATAAAACCCTTGGTCATCACGGGCGATATTTTCATTAGCAAAACGTGTATAAGTCGTATTGTCTGCCAAGCGCGCGGCAAAAATAGCATAAAATTGCTCAAGTAAGTTCTGCTTAGCGGGATTGCGATCATCGCCTAGTACTGCAGGGCTAACCGTCCGCGTTAAGTGACTGATAATATCCATAATGTCATTCCTCAATAATTGTTATTCTAAATAATTGTTTTGCACTAAACTGCATTCTCAAAAAACTGAAAAGTTAATAGTACTGATATTTCTTAATAACGATATTTTTTAATATTAATATTTATATCAGCATTTAATAAACACTAGGTATTAAAAAGCGGCTTAATAAATATCAGCACTATCCATATTCAACTTTTGTCATTATAAAAGTATTAAGGCGGTATTCACAATCGATGGGCTGTTGTGCAATTGCTACGTTAAGTAATGTTTCAGTTGTGACACGTAACTGCGAAGTCTTTACAGTACAAATTACTAACATACCCATTATATCTGGAAATGACTGTCTATCTTTTTAGGCAAAAATAAAAAGGAGGATAGTCAATGATTGATCCTACCGTCCTTTAGCTCATTATTTGTTAGGCGTTTTAAACTATCATCTGACTTGCGCAGGCTCTGCCACGATAACGCTATTTGCCATATCGTCTACTTCTGATTCTGAAAAAGGTCCCGGTGGCCGCGTCGATGCAGGACGGTCATTGCTTCTAGGCTCGTTAGCTCTAGGTTCATTGCTTCTAGGCTCATTAGCTCTAGGCGGATTATTAAAATCGCTATTGCGTGCCGGTGCAGGCGTCACGCTATCACCGGTGATGTCATCAGAAGCTTGATAGTCGTTATTATTATTTGCATTACTGTTATTCATATTATTAGTGCCAGCGTACTGGTCATTTATGCTGCTTCCATCTTGAGCAAACTGATTGTTTGCAGCGTTCATCGCCATATTATCGGCCCCTATACCGTTTTCTGCACTATTCGGCAATGGTAGCGGCGCGGTACTATCTACCATTATCGCTGGTGCCAAAGTACGGATTTCAGTGGTCAATCTTTGTAGCTGCATACCATCCGGCGCTTCTATTGTCATACGGTCATTTTGCAACTGTAGACGGGCAAATGGTGTCGCTCTTAATAATGTCAGGATATTAGGCAGTGCTTCAATAGGCATATTGGCAATATTGTTAGCCACGCCTTCTTGTACCGTAAACTGACACATCCCTGCCTGCTCGCCAAAACTGCTATTGAGCGCTTGTTGCAGCGTGCTTTGTAGCGCGGCGTCACCGACGGAGGCGCTACAGGTATAAAGACTGCCGCTATTATCCACACCAACGATAAGCGTAGCGGGCGTCAACACCTGCGCGGTTGGCTCAGCGACAGGCGCTACCACAGCAGGTGCAGTCACCACTGGCTCTACAGGCGGGACTACATTAGGCTTAATTAAAAATGCCCATACCAATCCAATCGCTGCGATGGCGGCCAATAATAAAAACACCCGTATTAATAAGTCATTACGTTGGTTGCGGGTTCGTACTTTTTCGCGCTTTAAACTGCTGTTATCTGCTAAGTGATGCTCAGCAGGATTGGCATGAATAGCGCTCGCAGCTAGGCTGTTATCGAAGCTTTCACTAGCAAGTTCTGTTGCCACGTTTGGTTGTTTTATCAAGTTCGTAGAAGGACTTACTACGCTTGCTTCAGTAGCATCTTTATTTAATAAAACGGTTTCTGTCGCAGCATTGACTATGGCGTTTTGATAATCAAACAACTCATCAGGGTTATCTTGTGCGACGGTAATGAGCGGTGCTGCCCATATTGGCAGGTAATGGCGCAGTGAGGGCTGCTCACTTTGTAAAAATGCTGGTAAAAACTGCCCGTTGGCCATGACCTTAAGCTCACGATAAGCCAGTGGCGCGGCATTCATGATGAGCTTTGTGGTAGTCAGCTCATCAATATGATGGGTCACTGCCAGCTCTTCGATAATGGTTTGGCGCGCTTGGGGCTTGCCATAATTGTTCAAATAATGGCGTCTCTACTATATTTTCATTAGCAATTGGCTCATCATCACGCAATAACTGCGAGTAAATTTGCGGCAATGCCAAACGCGCCGCCAAAATGGCATAAAACTGCTCCAATAAGCTGACATAAGACACGCTGCCGTTATCGACAGGATGACCATCAATAACCTGTTCATTATTAATCTGGCTAACTAAGACGGCTGGGGTCACTATCTGCTCTAATTGGTCGATGATATTCATAAGTTCCAGCCTTTATCGGCGTTAATTTAAGATATGGGACAGCGATTCTTTTTTTGACTTCGGTTTTATACGCTGTAGACTGTAGCACGCCCATAAAAATGCGCGCTTAACAGGTCAACATTTAGTCAACACTTAGTTGATACTTAACAAGCTAATATTGGCATATAAATTACCTATCATTTTTAATCTTTTTTTGGCGGTGTTCTAAAAAGTATGCTGGCGGTAAAAGGCAATAGGAAATCTAAGCTAAGTTCTCTGATTTTATAAAGCTTTCAAGGCTTCAAAAATTGTTCAAATTTTAATCAGTATGCTTTTTGGCACATCACCAGCAAAAGAAGGTTTTGATAGGTGTCTATGTGGAGCTTTTAAAACGTACATATGAAAGCTGCAATATTGATCTTGGTTTAAATTGCTTGGCACGTTTGCCGCACTATATTATCGAAAGAACTGAGCTTCACTCATATACTCATATACTCATATACTCATATACTCATATACTCATATACTCATATACTCATATTATTTTGCAGAAAAGTGATTATGAATGCAACATAATGGTTATTATTGAGCCTTACTGCATTAAGTCGATTTTTATATGAGACTGTGATACTTTTAGATAAAGATCAAAAGACGTAGTTTTGCTTTTTTATTGTCCTATCCTCTCAGAATGTTAGATCTCCAACAATCCTGAGGCAGTTTATTTCTCTAACCCCAACCTTGTTGACGATTACGTACGTAAGGTAGAAGTGAAGCCAATGCCAATACTGCTAATATTACACCAATCCATAAGCCTGAACGTAAACCATAACCATTTGTAATTGCTACACCACCTATATATGAACCACCACCTAAACCAATATTAATTACTGAGGTGTGCACTGCATTGACCATAGGACCCGGATGCGCAACACTGACAATCCTTGCCATCATTGCCGGGTTCATTGGCACGCCAGATAATCCAATCAAAATGATTGCAAGGATCGCTACAGTTTTGTATTCAGCGAAGATTGCAAAAGCAAATAAAGATATGCTTAATACGGTTAGACCAACGAGCATAATTTTAAGGCTATGATTATGTGCTAAACGACCAGTAATCGTATTACCTACAATATTTGAAAACCCAAATGCCATTAAAATGAAAGGTACGACATGCATGCTAAATCCAGTTATATCGACCAAAACAGGGACGAAATAACTAAATGCAGCAAAGCTTGCGCCTAAAATCAAACAACTTGTTACGCAGGCTTTCCAGTAAGCTTTATTTTTAAAGGCCTTGATCTCTTCTTCCATTCTCAGCTGTCCACCACCTGACACTTCAGGTAAAAGACGTACTAAAGCGATAAGAGAAACGAATACCAATACAGCGACTAAGCCAAAAGTAATGCGCCAACCCCATTGTTGATCAATCATCGTCGCAAGAGGAACACCAAACACATTAGAAATCATAAAGCCACCAATAACGATTGCTGCTGCTCGAGGCTTATTATGATTAGGTACCATGGCCATACTTATAGCAAGAGAAAGACTTAAACAACCTGCACATAAGACACCGGTGATAAAACGGATCGCAATTAAAATAGCATGGCTGGAGATAAAGGCGCTTAAACCTTGGACCACGACATAGAGGGCTAAAAGAATCAGCAATACTTTTCGATATTGAACTTTATATTTGAGAAAAAAGTAGGTGAGTACAGGTCCACCCAACATGACACCAAAGGCATAATATGAAATTAAATGTCCAACGTCACCTACACTGATCCCAAAGGCCTGGGATAAAGTGGCGGTCATACCAGCGACCATCAATTCTGCTGTACCAACGGCAAAAATAGCCAGACCTAATATATATACTGCTAATGGCATTTTTTAATACATTCCTATTTATTTAACGATCATTACAAAATTAAAGGATTTAATTTACTTTCCATTTATGATGCAGTTACAAGTTGGCTAAGAGGCCATTAACCACATCTTCCAGAAAGCTTTTATCTGAAGTGTTTTTATTAAGTACACGCAAACCATAGTAACCAGCTAAAAAGCCTCGCGCCATTTCAAGAGCTGAGGCTCTGGTACTAAATTCCCCACTTGCTTGTCCTTCGGCGAATACTGTGAGCAGCGAGTTCTCTAGGCGTTGTCGATACTCTAGATTCAAGCTTGAAACAACCTGATCTTTATCTCCTATTTCCAAAGCAGAGAATAAGACCATGGCTTCGCGCTGTTCCGATTGTGAAAGATCTTCAGCAATCCCCCAAAGTAAAAGAGATCGTAGTCGTTCTTTGAACAGCCCTGGCTGTGTGAGAATAGATAATTGTGCAGCCATGGTTTGTTCATGGCTACGCAACAAGGCTTGTTCATATAAGGCTTGTTTGCTACCAAAGGCGTTATATAGACTTCCTCGCCCTAATCCAGTAACATCACATAAATTTTGCGCAGAAGTACCTGCGTAGCCATTACTACTAAATACAGTTATGGCTGCGTCAATAATTTCTTTATCTTCAAACTGCCTAGGACGGCCTGGAGTATTGGACTTGTCATCACTCATGGATGAGCCTGAGTGGAAGTGAGCTTAGGGTAATACTAAATATTATGGAACGATTTGTCAAATATTAAATTAAGTTTTAGAAAGTAGTTTAATTATGGGATATAAATTCTAATCAATGTACTTAGTGAGTTGGTTTTTAAATACTTTGATGAGGTTCTTAGAAAAGGTTTCGAGTGTAGATAATACACTTGGAATTAATAATAGAGCCTTCCCCAAACTTTGTGTAACTACCATATAGTATAAGTAGTTAAACACTTTTAGGAAGGTCTCACACCGAACCAATCAGGCGCTTCCACTGGTTCGGTACCCTAGTAAGGACTTGGATATTAACCTGTAGCCTAGATTATTTGGATAGATATAGTCTCTAAGAGTGGAACAGTGTACATCTAAGTTTACTAGCTAACTCCGGTTCAATGATTTTTAACCATGCTATCTAGGGTCAACATACTATTATTCCTTATGCCCTCTAGCATCTGCAATATACCGAAATTAATATCACTGGAGAAAAAAGCATCTGGCATTATATCGCACCATCAAAAAACCATTATGTTCTGAATATTTGCGCTTCAGAATATAAACCACAAAGTCAGCACAAGCGAACAAGACATTCACTGTCCACTTTATTGCCAAGCTAGCTAGAAAGTATAAAGCTATTGGAATCTCTATTTATGAATAAAGAAACAAGCAATCAGCACTATTTTACCGTGTGGCGATGGCATTTTTATGCAGGAATATTTGTTGTCCCTTTTTTAATTATTTTATCTTGTACCGCACTTGGTATGTTGGTTATGTCTAACACAGTGGGACGAGACAATGACCGTTTAAGCATTACTGTTCCCGAAACAGCAATGCAAGCGCCCCTCGCTACCCAAGCTAAAAACGCGCTCAATACCTTACCCAATAGTACCCTCGTTAAATATATCGCCCCTCGTGATACGGATAAGGTAGCTCTGTTTCAGGTAACATCAGAAGACCATGACAATATGGTAGCCGTCAATCCTTATACTGCAGATATCGTCAACAGTACACCCAGCAATAGCAATCTGTATTATACCTTTGACAGTATTCATGGTGATTTGCTGCTGGGTAAAGTCGGTGATTATATTCAAGAAACGACTGCTTCATTAACAATTCTAATGATACTAACTGGCTGGTATTTGTGGTGGCATAAGCGTAAATCTGTCAAAGCGATGTTGATTCCTGACGATACCAATCTAAAGAAAAAGCGTTCCTTTTTCCGGACGATCCACGCGACATTAGGCAGTTGGATATCTGTTTTGCTATTGTTTTTCTGTATTTCGGGAATGGCTTGGGCAGGAATTTGGGGTGAGCGCATTGTACAGTCGTGGAGTCACTTCCCTGCGGGTAAATGGGGCGTCGCGCCAATGCCAATCTCGATTGACCACAGTCAGAATCATGCTGATATGCATATGGATAACGCCGATGCCGCGCCGCTCGTCCATGGCGCAACAGCAGCCACAGCTCACACACATGGTAGCGTATTAAACTCAGGAAAGACTAAAGACGTGCCTTGGGTACTAGAGTTAACACCAATGCCAGAATCAGGTACGACTATGGGTAAAAACGGTATTGCGCCCAATATACCCATTATGATTGATACCGTAGATCGATTTGCTCGTGAGCTTGGTTTTGTAGGGCGTTATCAGTTGAATCTACCGCAAGGGGAGACAGGCGTATGGACGATTAGCCAAGATTCAATGAGCTACGATATGAAAAGCCCAACGGCTGATCGCACCGTGCATATTGACCGCTCTTCGGGCAAGGTTTTGGCTGATATACGGTTCGATGATTACAATGCGTTTGGTAAATTTATGGCAGCGGGTGCTGCCATACACATGGGGACGCTGGGGTGGTGGAGTGTATTAGCCAACGTTTTATTCTGCCTCTCTGTTATTGCCATTTGTGTGAGTGGTTATGTGATGTGGTGGCAACGCCGTCCTCGTCAAACTAACGACATGACTGGACTCAATCCACCAGCTCGTAGTCAGCGTTTTACTATAGGGTGGACGCTTGCCATTCCGTTACTTATTGTCGCTATCATATTCCCAACGGCAATCATTGCTATTGTTGTCATCGCTTTATTAGATTTTTTATTGATATCGCGTGTTAAATTTTTACGCAAGCTACTGAAGTAAGTATCTTTAATAGATTCTACTGTTATAGGCTATAGCCTCAAAGAAGCCTGACTAGATACTTTCTTATTGACTTGTAACATAGACATGTTAATGTGAGCGTTCTTTGGGGAGTAGCCTGCTTTCGTTCTGCGAAAGAGTTCGTGTCAACATGCTTGGCCATATGCCATGGTACGAACACCTCTCGGTTGGCGAGACCATCGATATATCCACACTGCAGGTCGAGAGTGTGCGTATGTCGTTGACTCTATACTCGGCCTGAGAACATCACATGAATCCTATTGCACTTTCATTACTTGCTTTTTCTATGTCTACTGATGCCTTTTCTGTGGCGATTGGTAAAGGCGCAAGTCTTAAAAACCCCCGTTTTACCGAAGCGTTAAGAATGGGTGTCATCTTTGGCTCTATTGAAGCGATTACCCCTATCATTGGCTGGTTAATTGGCCGTTCTGCTACCTCTTTTATCGATGCCTCTTTTATTGAAGCATGGGACCATTGGGTCGCATTCGTCATTCTATTAGGCTTAGGGCTGCACATGCTGTATGCAGGGCTAAAACCGGATAATGAAGAACAAGAAGCCCCCTCAAGACATTCGTTTCTCAAACTTGCTGTTGCTGCTTTTGGTACTAGTATCGATGCGATGGCTGTCGGTATTAGTCTTGCATTTATAGAAGTTAATATTCTACTAGCAGCAAGCTTGATTGCGTTGGCGACGGCCACCATGGTCACGTTTGGCGTGATGCTTGGAAAAGTACTGGGATCACTCATCGGCCATAAAGCAGAAATGTTCGGCGGCTTAATGCTAATTGCCATCGGTGGGTGGATTCTATTCAGCCATTTTTAATTGCAAAAGCCTATATGTGACCTGATAATTTAGTCCTCTTTATTATTTTCTTATCAGCTGCATCCAACAAGTCAGCCGCATGGTCAGCGACTGGCTCAAGGAAATCTCTTTTACTACGTATCCATGTTAAAAGTGGCATATTTACCCCATTCAATTTGAACTCATTATATCCACTCAATACACATTCGAACGCAACATCACATTCGAACGCAACATCACATTAGATGACAAACAAGCGCGCTATCATGACCTGTCTGCGTTGGGTAATAGGGATAGAAATACATCGAGGACAGCGGCTCATTTCTATGGTGGCAACGGCTTTACGACTGGCGTCTATTTACCACTATTAACCAAGCTCAGTGCGCAATTTGCTATCACCAGTCTTGCCATGCGCGGCTACTGGCACGATTTACCATCCGTCAAGAAGCTTACCCGCGAGCAAGATGCCAATATATTGATTGATTTTTTAGAGAAGACACAAGACAGCCCTATCGTCGGTATTGGACATTCTCAAGGTGCTACCGCCACCGCCATCGCCGCAGCCAAACGTCCAGAGCTGTTCTCAGAGCTTTACTTGATAGAGCCTGTGACTTTTACCAAATCGCAAACCCTCATGATGAACGCTGCGCCTGACGACTTAAAGATTGGTCAAGAACCGTTCAAAAGCACGTTAGCCAAGCAAACGAACTGGGAGAGTATTGAGTTATACTACGACTATCTACGGGCGCATCGCGCATTCAAGCGTATCAATGACGATCATCTTTATACTTTTGCAAAAAACAGTCTTGTCCAAAATGAGCAAGAGCAATACAGCTTACTGTTCGCCCCTAAGCAAGAGTTGGCAAGCTACTTTGACACTCCTTTTGTCAATGATGCTTTAAAAGAGCTCAACGACCTTGATGTACCCTACACCATTATCATTGGCAAACCTTCCATATTTATTAGCAATGAGGTTCGTAAAGTTTGGGAAGATCTCGTCCCGTTGAACGCATCATTGAGTTATCAGACAATGGACATCTTCTGCCAATAGAAGCACCTGAACGGTGTGCGACTATCATTATAAGAAGGTTCAGCAGTAATACACCCAGTTCTTCATAGCTACAAAGTGAAAAATATGTCTAGGGCGTGTCTTCATTTTAAAAATGGTGATAAAAATGAGATAAATTGCAGTCAAACAAGGAAAATAGCGCCGTTAATATCGGGATATTACCTAGCTATTTGATGAAGTTTGGCAAAATTTAGCCATTTTTAGCCCATTTAGATGTCCATCGATTAAATTGAAGTCATGCCCTAGTAATAATCAATATATATGAGCTACTGAGCCTCTTTAGGCTCAGACTTGCTACTCGCATAAATAAAATAAAGCGCGATTGCCAAACAAACCAAAGCACTGATTCGACTACCTGAAAGGCTAATGACCTCATTACCAAGCAAACCAAAATTATCAATTAATACACTCATACTCAGCTGACCAAAAATAACGGCTACCGTTGCCACAGCAGTTCCAATACGCTGGACCGCAACCACCATAATGACAATATAAGGAACACCACACAAAGCGCCAAGTAGTTGCCACTTAGGCACATCCATCAAAGTGACCGTATGACTTGGTTCAAAAAAGAAAATAAGCAAAGCGGTCACAACCGCACCCACAGAAAAGGTTAAAAAAGCACTTTTAAACACCCCAACGTTGCTGCCAAGGCGACCATTTAATGCTGCTTGAACACTTAAAGCCGCGCCGCCAATTATTGCCAATACAATCATTAAAATAAGCATCATTTAGATTATCCTTTTGCCATAAAAATAAGTGCGGCAATAATGAAAAATAAAGCAATAATTCGTTTGTTGTCTATTTTTCGCTCTATGGTATCAAACAAACCATAATGATCTATGAGTAAACTCTGAAACACTTGTCCAGCCAGTATGCCAATCATCGTCAGCGCAATGCCAATGACAGGCGTGACCACGGTTAATACCACAACATAAACAGGCCCCAAAATACCACCAACCAGCAGTAAAGGCGGCTGTGAAAAAAAGGATGGGCTATCTCGCGGACTAAAAAACAACATCAAAAAGAATGTCAGAGCAGCGCCAACGCCAAAAATACTCAACGTTGCCCACAGCTCGCCTACCTCATTTCCTAAAGGTCCAAGTAATCCCGCTTCAACAGATAATCCCATGCCCCCTAAAACAACAATAAGTATTAATAAAATTTGCATGTAATAATCCTCAATGAGCAATGCGGCGTAGTGTACCGCAGCCTATACCCATTAAAAAACGCTATAATACTGAAATGACCTTTGCATAAGTTGCACAAATGAATATGGTAGATACCATCAGCATACAAACACTATTGTTTTTTATAGAGGTTTTTGACGCTCAGAGTTTTTCTGTAGTGGCGCGAAAAGAAGGCGTGTCAGCTTCTACAGTGTCACGTATCATCAAGCAGTTAGAAGATTCACTGGGGCAGCAGCTTTTTTACCGTAATACACGCGCTGTTACTCCTACTGAAGCAGGTCATGTATTTATGCGCTATGCAAAATCTATGACTGAAAGCATGAATGCAGCACAGCAGGAACTTCAAGATAGGACATTAGAACCGGGTGGTTTAATTAGAATCAACGCCCCTATTTTTTTTGGACAACGCCATATCGCACCTTGGCTGCCGCAGCTTAGTGCTCAATATCCTAGATTACAGATAGATTTGACGTTAACGGATGACTTTATTGATCCTCATCATTACGCAACAGACGTTATTTTTAGAATCGGTACTTTAAATGACTCGACCTTTCATGCGCGTATTTTTGGTGAGCAAACCTATCATCTTGCCGCTTCTCCGGCGTATATAAACACACATGGTAAATTGCAAGTGCCAGCAGATCTGACGCATCATAAATGCCTAGTGTATAAGGGCTCAACAGGACCCAATCGTTGGCTCTTTAAAACAGGAAATGAAGATTGGACGCCATTCTTAGCGCCTGCTTTATTGATGTCTAATAATGCAGAATCTTTATTGGTATCTGCACTCAAAGGAATGGGAATCGTGCTTTTTCCAGATTGGCTTATCGGTGAGTACTTGAAGAGTGGTGAGCTTATTAAGCTACTGCCTAATTATAGTACGGCAGTCAAAACCACACCTCAGCATGTCGCTGCTCTCTATCCTCATACTCGTCACATTTCTCTAAATGTAAGAACGCTAATTGATTATTTTGCCAAGGTTTATGGCACTCCTATTTATTGGCAACTCAATTAAACGGCCATAACGGTGTTTGTCAACATAGTTGTCACTATTTACGAAAGAGATGCACATGAGAGAATGATGATGCATATATTCTCTGATAAAAATGCGCATAATAAATTCTCAAGTATTATCTATGACATGCTGCGTGCCATTTGCTCGGCCAGTTTTTTAAGGTCAGATTGAGTAGTCATTGCTTATTCTTCGGTTATTGGATTATAAGCAGTTACACACTTTTTAGGAAAGGCTCTCAAACTCAAAAGGCGATACATAGCCCAATGCACTGTGTATACGCTTTTTATTGAACCGATCTACCCAATTCAATGTCGCAAGTTGTACATTCGCTAAACCTTGCAAATCTGCTTTCAAATATTCAATCACCTCTGTTTTGTATAATCTATGCCCTGTTTCAGCCAAAACATTATCAAGGCCTAGTTATATATTTTTTCTTATGTTATCAAGCCAAGCTTGCATACTTGGTGTAAGCAAGCGATGACGGCGCCAAGCCATGACAAGCTCCCATTTTAACTGAGGTTGGGTTAGTGGCAAGCAGACTAATCCTGTTAAATCCAACTTTTGAGTATAATATTGAGGCAAGAGAGTCACGCCCATATCCTGTTTTACCATGTCAAGAAGCAAGTGCCACTGATTGGTTTGGCAAATAATATTAGGTTCAAAACCTAGTGATTGACAGTTTTCTATAATCATCGGAGTAAATGATGAATTGGAGGTAAATAAAATTAGGGGGGCATTTGATAGTGACTTAAGTGTTACCTTGGTTTTTTGCTTACCCATACGGTTTTTATTTGCTACGACCACCACTGGATAGCAACATATCGACAAGTAGTCAAAATCATCGTCAATCGGCTTCATCAATGTTGCCACATCAAGTTGCCCCTCTAGAAGGGCCTGCTTAAGTGACTCAGCACCATCTTCGATAAGTGAAGTTTCTATACTAGGATGCATTTGGTAAAAGTTAAAAATAGCTTTGCTTAGTATTTCACTGCCTAACGGTGAAATCCCCAAACGCAATTTACCACCTATTAATTGCTGATAATCTACTACTGTTTGTTCAAGATTATCTGCCTTTTGTAAGATATCAACTGCTTGAATATAGAGGTGTTCGCCAATTTCCGTTAAATTAACTAGCCGCTTTTTTCTATGAGTCAAAGGCTTATCAAACAGAGCTACGCCTAAATATTCTTCAAGGTTACTGATAGATTTGGTAACGGTGGGTTGGGTTAAATTGAGTTGAATACTGGCTTGAAGAAACCCACCTGTTTTTACAACTGTCACAAAGCAGCGTAATTGTTTCAAAGTTATCATGAATAATAAACCATGGTTAGGAAGGATAATGAAATTTATTATAGAAATTGGGAATAAAAATAAAAATATAATTCATAATTTATGACTATGGTATTTTTATACTAAGTAGTCTCTAATCAACAAACAACAATTATTATGCGTAATCCTAATATTCGCTTATCCCTATCTTTTGTAGATGAAAAAAAACTTACACTTCAACAGTTCTATCGCCAATCATGGCTTCATGTCCTTATGCAATGCGCTATTATCGCAGCTGTCTGGTATTGTGCTGAGATATTGGTTGAATTATTGCATTTACCCGTATCCTCAGGCGTCTTAGGAATGTTTTTAATGCTGATATTATTAATGAGTGGTGCTATTAAGGTTAACTGGGTCAGACTGGGTGCAAAATTTGTTTTGGGTGAATTAGTATTAATGTTTATCCCGCTTATGATGTCAATACTTCAATATAAGGCGCTGTTTGTCAGTAAAGGATGGCAATTAATGCTGACAATTATCTTGAGTACCGCGATGGTGATGTTAAGCTCAGCATTAACCTTTATCATGGGGCGCCGTTTGCAACGTAGATTGTATCGTCATCAGATTCATAAAGCCCAATTAAACCTAAAAAAATGATAATAATGCGTGAGGATTTGCGATGAATACTTGGTCAATCCTTTGTCTCATTTGGACATTAGCTGCCTATTATATGGCTAGAGTAGTCTATGTGCGCTATCGAAAATCTTGGCTAAACCCTGCTATCACGGTTCCAGTAGTAACGCTTTCATTAATGATTATTTTTAATATCTCTTATGATACTTATTGGAAGGATACAGCTTGGATTGTGCAGCTACTTGCCCCCGCAACGGTTGCGTTTGCTATACCTATTTATGAGTATCGTCGTTTAATACGTCAACATGCTTTGGCTTTGACCGCTTCCATAACTGTCGGGATGGTGGTGGGGGTCTTAAGCATATATATATTCGCTGGTTTGTTTCATTTTGATAAGACCTTGACCTATAGCTTGATGGCCCGTTCAATATCGACACCATTTGCGTTAGACTTATCTGAAAAAATTCACGGATCTTCCTCTTTAGTCTCATTGTTTACTTTGATTACAGGGATGGTGGGAATGATTTTAGGGGATATGATCTTGACTTTTTTTCGTATTCGCTCCCATCTTGCAAATGGAATCGCATTTGGTAATGCATCACACGGTTTTGGTACAGCCCGGGCAAGTCAGCGCAATGAGGATGAGGGCGTTATAGCAAGTTTAACAATGATTTTAGCGGGATTGTTTATGGTATTCTTAGGTCCTTCATTAATACATGGCGTAATGTTATTCGGGCAAGTTTAAGCAAATATATATAGAGACCCTAATCTATATTAAGAATAGATATGATATAGTCAGTTCAAAATAAAATTGTTATGGTTAGGACAAACATCATAAAACAACTTGGATAAGTCGTTTTCCATCCAGCCTTGGCGTAGAAACTTTACTTGTGCCCATTTTTTTTCAATAGGGTTCAAGTCAGGGCTGTACGGTGGCAGCCATAGAATACGATGACCATGCCTGTTCAGTAGCTTTTGAATGCGCTTCTTCTTATGAAATCTGGCATTATCCATCACAATCACGCATTTGGTTTTAAGACTTGGGATTAGGGTTTGTTTGCACCATTCGTAGAATATGCTGCTGTTAATGTTGTGCTTAAAGTAATCTAGTGCAAACAGCATCTTTTCATAGAGAGCACCGATAACGTTGGTTCGCTTTTTACCTTGCCAGTTGTAGCTATCGATACAAGGCTTACCAATCGGTGCATAACCATGAGAGCGAATGGTCTCGTGCTCAAAACCGCTTTCGTCCATATAAACGATGGGATAGCCTTGCTGCCTAAAGCTATTAAGCTTACTGTGGTATATCGCTCTTTTGATCGGACAGGCTTTTGGATGCTCTAAGGTCTTTTTTTTGACTGATGCCTAGGCGCTTTAGGGCATGATAAATGCCTGTTTTACTACAGTTTAAGCGACGAGCTCGCTCATACTGGTAATCATCGGGATACTCTTTGACATCATTAAGTAGCACATCATCTGGTATTTTATAAGGTTTGGTTTGCCTGGTTGTTTTACTATGAACACGCCGCTTCCAGTTTTGTATGGTGGTTGGGCTGAGATTGTAAAACTCAGCTGCCTCGGCAAAGGTCATACCGTCATCTATACTTTTTAGTACCTGTTTGCGAAAATCTAGTGAGTAAGTCATGGTCTTTATAATAACAATTGGGTTTGATAATTAGTTTATAACACTTTTAGGTGGAATTGACTATAACAGCCATTATCACTAACAGATAAACAATAAAAAAACGTATAAATTTCCGTTTTTATTCTAAAGTTAATTCGACTTTAACTAAATGTAATGAGCATTATTTCTTTTAAACTTCAACCTATTAACTTATATTATTTGAATATCAGATAAAATGAATGACTATTTTTTGAGGATACGAGTGTTTATGAGTTATTGAATCGGGATTTTCTAAATCATCATTTTAAACCCCTTAACAAATCATTATTTTTCTTGTAACAACAAATAAGATAGAGGATTTCTTTACTCACACTGAGATTCTAACCATTTACATAGTTTAATAATATCATCCTGATTTTTCTTTAATTCCTTGTAAACGAAGTAAAATTTATCCCCTGTTAGTAGTTCATGCATTGGGATTTTAACGATATTTTGTTTATAGGCGTCATCCTGCATCATATAATTATTGGTAAGAGTAATGCCCAGATTGTACCGTGCGGCTTCTATCGCTAGTAGCACATGACTAAAATGATTTATCTTTATATCGCTTGGCAATTCAAATCCGCCTGCCTTACACCACCGCAGCCAATCCTCTGCTGTATTCACGCTTGTATCTGCATATCTCACAGACAATATTGGATGCCGCCACAATGCGTCAGGAAGGGGTTTATCTCTTATTTTCTCCCAAAGCTTTTGACCACAAACAGGATATAAAGTTTCAGTAAATAAAAACTTACTGATGAAAGCATGTGGAGGAGGATCGACGGTGATATAACAATCGGCCCTTTGCTCATTATAATCAGAGGGATGATTAACCATATCTAAAGTAAGTTCTATTTCTGGATACTGTCTATAGAAGTCTTCTAGTCGAGGAATCAACCAATTCACTGCGACTGAACTGTACAGAGCTAAGCGTATATGCCCAGGTTTTCCATGTTTAATAATCTGACTACTATCTGAAAGTAGACCCAATGCGCCACTCACATCTGTGAAATAACGCTCACCAACCTCTGTCAACGAAAAGGTCCGGCCTTGCCTGTAAAACATTGCTTCCCCAAGATACTCTTCAAGGATGCGTATTTGGTGACTCACGGCACTTTGTGTCACATTGAGGCTTTCTGCTGCTTTTGAAAAGCTGTTAAACCGTGCAACGGACTCGAAGCACTGTATTGCACGCAGCGGTGGTAAATCCATTATTACCTCAGGTAATACTAAATATGTTTTATATCATTATACATCATACTCTTACTTGAATATACTGCCTGACAGATCGTTAAATCAGCATGAACCCATTGGGGTTTTAACAGTTTCTGAATTTAGAGTAGGGCGAGGAGGCTAAGAATGCCAAAGATGAGTGTTGCATTTGCCATGACGCTATTGGTACTAGGAAATATCATTGCGGTCTTCTCAGACGCCTTGATAAAGGCCTTGCCCTCTGAGACGGCGGTATATCAATTTATCCTGTTTCGTCAATGCACAGCGGTTTTAATGCTGTTGCCGTTTTGCTTAATTAATAAAAAGAACAAGTTATTCAGTAATATAAAATGGCACTTTGTTCGTAGTCACGTGTGGTTATTGGGTGTGATATTCATGGTACTGTCTCTTCAAGCACTGCCTCTTGCGACTGCGAATGCTATTTTTTATGCCGCCCCTTTATTTGTATTACCACTGGGTTTTTTATTTTATAAAGACAGATTAAACTTTCCGACTATCGCAGCCTCTATATTAGGTTTTGCTGGTATCCTCGTTATTGTACAACCGAAACAGATCAATTTAGGGGCGGTGTTTGCCCTTATAGTGGCGGTAACCATGGCGCTAAACAATCTGTTAGTTCGTAAACTTCCACAGCATCATACTGTCTATCAAACGCTACTTTTGACCAATTTACTAGGAATCCCATTCGCGCTTGGTTTGGCTATTTGGGAGGGACAGCCATTTGACTGGCACTCATTGATTACGGCCGCCAGTTCAAATGTATTTATTTTGATTTATGCGGGTATATGCATACAGGTGTACCGACACATTGAAGCGTACAAAGTCTCTAGTGCGGAATACTCAGGTTTACTAGGGGCGGTGGTGGTTGGAATCATATGGTTTAACGAAGTACCAAATATGACTTTGTTAATAGGTTCTGCGCTGATTATCCTACCTTTGATATGGCTAGCTACTCTCGAATCTATGAGGCTTAGACAAAAAACTGGGTAGGATAATAGCTTTTAAAACCTAATCAAGCTGATGTGCCATAAATAATAAGAAATAATAAAAGTTATGAATCAGACTAAAATGTTATTTAACGTTTACATCGGTTCATGCTTGACGAAACTGTAGATTACTTGTTAGACACTATAATAAGTCGGTTGCATGATTAAAAACTTCCAAGTTGGTTCTTATGTATCTAATAGTATCGTGTCTATAAAAAAGACAAACTGTTATTTAAAATACCTCAACTATTCAGCTGTTAGCCCTGCTTTAACACCCGATAGACCGTAGCCACCCCAACACCAACCGCCTTAGCAATCTCCTCTTTCGTCATATTGTTTTGACTGGCTAATTCTTTAATACGATTGTGTTTCGTTGTATTAGGCTTCTTACCAGTGGGCTTATAACCACTGTTCGCCAACCCCTGCTTAATACGCTCTCTACGCTTATCGTTATCAAGCTTTGCCATCGTTGCTAATAAGTCGATCAGCATATGGTTAATCACTGTTAGGATCTCACCTGTCATGCCTTTACTTACCGTATGCGTAGTTGGTAGATCAGCCACCACCAATCGCAAGCCCTTGTCTTTGATGCGCTGCTTTAGAATTGCAAAATCATCTTGAGATAGCCTGCTTAATCTGTCCACGCTTTCAACCAGCAGAATATCGCCTTGATCAGCGTCCTTTAATAGCTTAGCTAATACTGGCCTATCGAGCTTTGTACCACTGAAATGCTCAACGTACTCAACAAGGTTATCGTTATAGCTTTGGCTAAAGCTAATCAAGTCAGTCAAGGCTCTCTTAGCGTCTTGATCCTTAGTGCTGGCTCTCACATAAATACGAACGGTCATAACGCCACCTATATTATTTAGACTTATAAATTAATGTCCATTGATAATATCATGATATTAATATCATTTAATAATAGAAATAAGTCTAATGATAGATAGAGTATCGTTTAGAGGTTTTATTTTTTAGGTATAGGCCAATGATAGGAAAAAAGCACAGCAGGCAGTCTTATAATTCAAAAGTCTGTTATAAATGGTTCCATTATACCAGTCTGTTTTAAGTAGTCTGTTAATAGGTTTGAAAGGTAAAATAGGTAGTTCCCTTGGGGTATGCTATTCATTCGATAAGATAACAGCCTTTTCCGATACCGCTTAGGCTTATCTTCTATGTGGGCGCAGTTTCTATTGCGCCGGCAACAGCACAACCCTGATATGTTCTACCTGCATAGCTTAATGTGGCAATAAATTCATTTTGATAGCCGTTGTCATCAATACAAATATTTTTTCGTATATTCAAAATAATAGGTTGCCCGTTTATTGTGCTCTCGTATTCGAAGCCGTTAGTATTAGCGGAGCCCACTACTACAACTGTAGTGGGCTTTAAGAAATCTGCTTCTACACTTAATTTATTTCCTTTAACCACTGTCCGCCAACTTTTTCCTTTATTGCCAAAAGCGGTAAATGCCGCTGATGCTACCGGCATTTTCATTGTAGATTGCTGACTAAGATCTGTGGTTTCGGCTCGATGGTTATTACACGCCACTAGAGCTAAACTGCCCGTTAAGCATATTGTCGTTAGAAGCAAAGAACGCATGATTTTCCCTTTGAATATAATAAGAGAACACTGCTATCTAGCAGTATTCTCTTGGTTTACGTGATTAAATTCAGATTTTGGCTACCATAGTTTGGTTTGCGGTAGGCTAGCGCATTGATTCACACTATTCATTACAGGTAACGCCATTAATGCCTTACCGATACACTCTTTATGCGGAGTTTTTCAAGGTAGTTGTCACCATAAGCCGAATTAAGCGGCTTGTAATCTTTGCTGTTGTTGCTCTTTTACAGGATTTAGCGTTG
>NZ_JABAST010000048.1 GCF_016107575.1 Psychrobacter faecalis
AATTGGGTTTTGATCCAGTGCTCGCTCACACCCAAAAGACACGTACCAGTGCCCTGATTTCTTGCTAATAGTGATGTTTTTAATGGTGCCGATGATGTCTTGTGATTTTCTAAATTTCACAAAGCCCACGCCATTAGGTAGTTTGACGCGATTACCCTCAACACGGCAATACTTATCAAATTGAACCAAGCGAATTGAGTCACAGCCATCGGATTTGCGCTTAAAGCGTGGCATTAGTGGACGAAGTGGTATCTCCATTCCATTAGCCAGTTTAAAAAACTTGGGTTTACGAGGTTTCTTTTTATTTTCTTTGAGCCTGGCATGAACTTTAGGGTCGAAAAATCGTGACCAAGCAGAGGCGAGATCACGTACTTTTTGTTGTAAAGATACGGCGTTGGCATGGGTTCTTAAGAAGTCAAAATCAGGATTGTTCTTTAGATCCATGATTTTATTAACCAAGTTGGTGGCATTAATAAATTCATTTTTGGCAAACATCTCAAATGAGATCGCTAGCATTTGATTCCAAACAAAGCGTGCAGAGCCGACAAGATTATTTAGAATAATCTGTTGCTCTGCATTAGGCTCAAGCCTAAATTTATACGCTTTGTTGATTTTCATTACCGCAACTAATTTTGTTTGATAGAATATAAATTCTAAAGATTATTTAGATTTCATACAGTAGCTAATTTGTACGCCAATCTCAACTTATCGTAGGCTTTTGATTTTTATAGAATTTAAAATTCTAATTGTTTTAACTGAAATTTTAAAAACTAAGTAAACCAATACCTTAGAAAAACAAGTTGAGAGTGGGGTTAATTTGTATAAAAATATAATAAACACTAGGCGAAATTCACCTCCACCCTAATGTCGGGTGGAGTCCTCTTTCGCTTTTAGATAGGTATTATTTAACCTTAACTTTACTAGAAAACGCCTTATTAGAGAACGCCAAAGAGAAACAAAAACTCTCAATCAATCCACCGCTTAACCCTGTCTTTTAGGAGCTTGTCATGACGCTTAATTTGGATGAAGCCAAAATTACCGCAGAAGTATTAACCACGGCGCTGCCTTATATTCAACGCTTTGTTGATAAGCTCATCGTCGTCAAATACGGCGGCAATGCCATGACCGACCCTGCGCTTGAAAGCTCGTTTGCCCGTGATATCGTGTTATTAAAAACCGTTGGTATGCATCCTGTGGTCGTGCACGGCGGCGGTCCACAAGTCGATAATTTGTTAAAAGAGCTCGGTCGTCAATCTGATCGCATCGACGGTATGCGCGTCACTGACAAAAGCACCATGGATATCGTCGAGATGGTACTCGGCGGCGGCGTCAACAAATCTATCGTCAGCCTAATCAACAAGCATGGTGGGCGCGCGATTGGTCTGACGGGTAAAGACGCCAATTTAATCCTAGCCAAAAAACTAATGATGGAAAAAATTGGCGCAGATGGTGTAGCGGCACCCGTTGATTTGGGCTTCGTCGGTGATGTGGTCAGCGTTAATAAAGACGTGATTAATATGCTGATTGCCTCTGATTTTATCCCTGTTATCGCGCCGCTTGGGGTCGATTCTGAGGGCAATACTTATAATATCAATGCCGATTTGGTCGCTGGTAAAGTCGCAGAATTCTTGCAAGCAGAAAAGCTGATGCTACTGACCAACATTAAAGGCGTGTTGGGCCGTGATGGCGAAGTGGTCACTGGACTCACCCCAAAGAAAGTCGATGGTCTTATTGAAGATGGTATTATCTCAGGTGGTATGATTCCTAAGATTCAATGCGCGCTTGACGCAGTACGTAGCGGCGTAAGAAGCGCGGTTATTGTCGATGGTCGTGTGCCACATGCCACGCTGCTCGAGATTTTTACCAACGAAGGCGTCGGCACCTTGATTAGCCGTGATTTAGATTCATCAATGAGCTAGTGAGCTGTGGTAATTTTTAGTATACAAAAGCCCGAGCTTAACATTTAAGTTCGGGCTTTTGCACTTGGTAAAAAGCTTCCTTTACGAAAAAATTTTATCAAACTCAGCTTCATTAAAACCACATAATAGTAACGGCTGACCATTATTTTTATCTACCAGCTGACCTTCAACTATTGGACGCTTAATCATACTGGTATTTTCTATAAGCAAATCAATGGCGTTATCCACATCGCTATCGGCCGCTTGCTTTTGAGCGTCTTCTAGCTTGCGCCATGTGGTACCGCGCTTATTGAGCACTTTATCGATGCCTAGCTCGTTGACCCAACGCTGTATTGTATCTTTATCAATGCCTTGTTTTTTATAGTCATGAAAATCGTAGTTAACGCCTAGCTCATCAAGTTTGGTAAAGGCTTTTTTCATAGTGCTACAAGATTTGATACCGTAAATAGTGATGGTCATAAAAACTCCAAATCAATGATCATTATTTTGATTATTATACCTAACAGTGATGAGCATTTGGTTTATGACGACAAAAACAATCATAAGCGCATTCACTTTGCAGATTTATCACCTTTACAGTGAGTAAACGCTCTATCATATCGTCGCAATTTTTGCCAAATTACGCTATGCTATGGCATTGTAAAATTTTACCCAATTTATCTGTAATAACCTATTCCGAGCCAACTATGAGCAACGCCGTGACAGCAGAAACTGCTAATACTACCCATACCAATAATACTTCTATCGATAACGCCCAGTATCAGCCGCAACTTATTGAAGCCGCGCAGCAAGCCAAATGGGCAACTGACAAGCGTTTTGAAGTCAGCAACGAGCCAAGTGACAAGCCAAGTCGCTATATGCTGTCGATGTTCCCTTACCCAAGCGGTAAGCTGCATATGGGTCACGTGCGTAACTATACCATCTCTGATGTGCTAAGCCGTTATTATCGCCTAAAAGGCTATGAGGTCATGCAGCCAATGGGTTGGGATGGTTTTGGTCTGCCAGCAGAAAACGCGGCAATTGCCAATCAGACGCCGCCTGCCAAATGGACATTTGCCAATATTGATAGCATGCGCGCACAGCTTAAATTACTTGGCTTATCGATTGATTGGTCACGCGAATTTGCTACTTGTAGCCCTGAGTATTATCAGTGGGAGCAGTGGTTATTTTTGCAATTATACAAAAAAGGCTTGGTTTATAAAAAGCTTGCCACCGTTAACTGGGATCCGGTCGACAATACCGTCTTAGCCAACGAGCAAGTCATTGATGGTAAAGGCTGGCGTAGTGGCGCAATGGTCGAAAAGCGCGATATCCCGATGTATTACTTTAACATCACCGATTATGCCGATGAGCTGCTTGATGATTTAGATCAACTAGAAGGTCACTGGCCATCTGAAGTACTGACCATGCAGCGCAATTGGATTGGTCGTAGTGCCGGTATGGAAGTCCATTTCCCTTATGAGCTGGCAGGCGAAACCAATACCTTAGATGTGTTCACGACGCGTCCTGATACCTTGATGGGCGTCACCTATGTCGCCGTTGCGGCCGAGCATCCATTGGCACAATATGCTGCTGAACAAGATGAGGCGATTGCCCAGTTTAATGCGCTGTGTAAAAAAGGCTCAGTTGCTGAAGCAGATTTGGCTAAAGCTGAAAAAATTGGCATGGATACTGGTCTGACCGTCACTCATCCACTGACTGGCGAAGAAGTGCCAGTATGGGTTGCCAACTATGTACTGATGAGCTATGGCTCGGGTGCGGTGATGGCGGTTCCTGCTCATGATGAGCGCGATTATGAGTTTGCCACCAAATATAATTTGCCAATTAAGCAAGTGATTGACATTCCTGCTGGCTTTTTAGATCAAGTAGAAGCCGATGCCAAAGCCAATAATACGCAAAGTAACCGCGCTTATACCGAGCGCAATACCTTAGTCAATTCAGGCGAATTTGACGGCATGGACTTCAAGCAAGCGTTTGAAGCCATGCTAGCGAAGCTTGAGCCACAAAAGCTTGCCAAGAAAAAAATCCAATACCGTCTACGCGATTGGGGTGTTTCTCGCCAGCGCTATTGGGGCTGCCCTATCCCAATGGTCAACTGTGAGCATTGCGGTACGGTGCCGGTTGAAGAGCAAGATTTGCCAGTGGTCTTGCCAACTGACGTCGTCCCTGACGGTCGCGGTAATCCGCTAAAAAATATCCCAGAATTTGTCAATACCACTTGTCCTAAATGTGGTAATCCTGCTGAGCGCGAAACCGATACCTTTGACACCTTTGTCGAATCAAGCTGGTACTACGCGCGCTTCGCCAGTCCGCACGATACAACCAACATGGTCAACAAATCTGCGGCCAATAAATGGTTGCCGGTCGACCAATATATCGGCGGTGTCGAGCATGCGGTTATGCATTTGCTTTATGCGCGATTCTTCCATAAGCTCATGCGCGATGAAAACTTGGTATCAGGCGATGAGCCATTTGCCAATCTGATGACCCAAGGTATGGTACTTGCTGGTACTTTCTACCGCGTCAATGCCGATGGCAGTACCACTTATTACTTCACCGAAGACATCGATATCGACTATAACGAACGCGGTCAGCCGATTAAAGCGACTTTGAAATCTGACGGTCAGCCAGTGACGATTGGTAAAATCGAAAAAATGTCGAAGTCAAAAAACAACGGCGTCGACCCACAACTTACCATTGATAAATATGGCGCGGATACCGTTCGTTTATATACGCTATTTACTGCGCCTGCCGACCAAACCCTTGAATGGTCAGATGATGCGCTAAAAGGCCCTTATAACTTTGTTAAAAAAGTTTGGCGCATTGCGACCGAGCACATGCAAGCGCTTTCTGATGCCAATTTAACCCTTGAGCAGCTTAATAATGCAGCACTCAATACCGATAGCTTAAGCAAAGAAGCCAAAGCCCTACGCCGTAAAACCCATGAAACCATTGGCAAGATTGATAGTGATTTGGGTAAACGCTTGGCACTTAATACGCCAGTTTCTAGCTTAATGGAGCTTGCCAATGAGCTTGCTAACTTTAAAGCAAACGGCGAGCAAGACTTGCAAGTACAGCATGAAGCTTTGATTGATTTATTGATTATCCTCTCGGTATACGCGCCGCACATCGGTGAGCATGTGCTTGAGCAATTAGGTATGGATACCGTTACTCTAGGCTATCCAGAAGTCGATACAAGCGCTCTCGTGCAAGATATGATTACAATGGTGGTGCAGGTGAACGGTAAAATGCGCGGTAAAATGGATGTCGCACCTAATAGCGATCCTGAGCAGCTAAAAGCGCAAGCAAAAGCGCTTGAAGGCGTGGCAAAATTCCTTACAGGCGAGATTAAAAAAGAAATCGTCGTACCGAATAAACTGGTTAATATCGTGGTGGCAGGCTAGACCTTTTAAGGATTAAGTTTTTAAACGCTGCGACTTCAATCATGGCGTTTTCAAACTCTCTTTCTTGGGTCTTCTTATCAAAATAAGGATAGCGATTATGTCGTATCAGCACCGAGCTTTGCAGGCACAGCAAACAAAATCAGACGGACAAAGCACCATGACTTATAAATCAAGCGCGCAAAAACTGGCAACGATGCTACTGACAGCTTTGCCAATGTTTGCAGTTTTGGGCGCAGGTGCTAGTCTTAGTGGTTGCGGCTTTCAGCTACGCGGCTATGATGCGCCAATGTTGTTTGACGTCAACAAAACCGCGGTGATTATCGAAGACAATCGCACCTCATTTCCATTAAAACTGCCCCTCGTCAGTCGCTTAAAAGCGTTAGGGGTCGAAGTTATTGATAATATGACCTTAGCAGATGTGGCTAACAATAACCGAAAAGCGGGCGCTGAACCTATCGCGGCAATCACCGTGAACAATGTCCGCTTTAAGCGTTACGAGTTAGTTGGCGTCTTAACAGAGATTCGCTTGGTAATGTCAGCTGATGTTAGCTATCAAAGCATCGAGAATGGCAAACCTGTGACACTGACCAACCCTATCCAAGTTGAGCGTAGCTACCAGTATAACGAAGCATCGGTAAGTACCGATGATCAGCAAGGCGACCAAATTCGTGATTGGCTTTACGATAGTTTAGCACGCCGAATTACTGACCAATATGTGGCGATTGCGCTGCCTAAGATTGCTCCTAACAGTAGCAAACCCGCTATGCAAAATGGTAAAGGCTCAGTATCTACTGCCGTGATAGCACCAAAATCTTAATGTTAGTTTTTTATTTTTAAAATTAATTTTTAAAAACATCCTTATTAAAACTGCCTATATTTAAACGCTTTTCTGTTTAAAGCGTTTAAATATAACCAGCTTTAATCACCTATTCATAACCTTGTGTCATTCTCTCTATGCAAGATACCTTTATACAAGCTTATCCAAAACTGCTACAGCCTTCCGTTGCAGTAGCGGGCTTGTGGTTGGCGCACGGTGATGAGCCGTTACTCAGTCAATGGCTTATCGATGCGCTGCGTCCGCATTGGCGCGCACAGAATTACGCTATTAAGCGTATCGAGCTGGTATCAGTGAAGAGTTGGCAAGAAGTGTTGTCAGAGCTTGTCAGTCAGTCTTTATTCGATGATGCAAGTGCGCTTATCGTAACAGGCAACCATAAACCTGATAAAGCCGTTATTGCCGAGCTTGAACGTTTTGCCATCGATGCGCAGACAGGGGCGCATAGCCATAGCTTGTTATGGCTCACACCAAAGCAAGACAAACGCGCGCAGACCAGCAAATGGTTTGCACCGTTTGCGCAATATGGTCATATTATCGATTGCAATTTGTATAACGAGCAGCAGCGCCAGCAGTTATTGCAGATACAAGCCCAGCAGTTTGGCTTAACCTTATCGCAAGAAGCTTGGCAACTCTTGATGTCACATACCGAACATCATCTGCTTAGTGCCTATCAAACCTTGTGGCGGCTATCGTATTTATTTGCGCCGCAATTGATGGCAGAGGTTGATAGTAAAAATACTAGTCATGAAAACCCTTCTAGCCAGCCTCTGACAAACGTGGCATTAGATATTAATGATTTACAAGCGGCATTGGTCAGTGATGCGCAGTTTAGTGTGTTCGATTTATCCGATGCCATGCTTGCTGGCAATAGCGCCCAAGTTGCCAAAATTATCTTTCAACTTAAAGCCACTGATGAACCAACCACTTTGGTTTTATGGGCAATTAGTAAAGACATGCGCCAGATTATACAACTAATGGATGGACAAGACCCGCAAGCACTTGGCATTTGGCGTAGCAAACAAGGCCTATATCAGCAAGCGTGCCGCCGCCACTCAAAATCTCAAACAGCCACTTGGCCAGCATTGCTTTATAAATGTGACCAAGCGATTAAGGGTTTGGTGCGCCAGCCAGCGTGGGAGTTATTATTACAAGCAGCGCTTGAGCTATCAGGGCAACGTCTGTTTAAAGCCCATTAGACTATCAGGCAAGCAAGCAAAAAAACGTCTTCCTGTCCCGCGTCATCATCTAAAGCATTTATTACTAAACAACTCATCATTTTTTCTTATTTAACCCTCTATGTAGGGTTGTTTTTTTGTTTAAAATTTAATAGTTATTACCGTTACAATTCTTCCTCTTAACGTTTCGCAAACTAATTGCCATTCCCTTTTGGTCGCCAAGCCTCTACTATAGCTACACTTGATTTAACTGTGATTGGATTGTTGTCATGCGCAAAATGAGCAAAAAGTCTGCTATTAAATGGGGCGTCATTGCCCTTGTCATCGTAGCTTTAGGGGCTTTAGCCTACAAAACCTTTAAACCAAAAGACACCACACCCAACTATCTAACGGCGACCGCTGAGATTGGCGATATCGAAAATAACGTCATGGCATCGGGTAAAGTAAAGGCGTTAAATACCGTCGATGTGGGTGCGCAGGTATCTGGTGAAGTGACGCGGCTGTTTGTCGACGTCGGCGATGAAGTCAAAAAAGGCGATTTAATTGCGCAGATTGATCAGGTGACGCAAAAGAATAATTTAAGTAATGAGCAAGCGAGCCTCGAGCAAAGTGAAGCGGCGTTACAAAGCGCGCGTGCCGAGTCGCTAAGCCGTCAAGCGAGTCTAAAAAGTGCGCAAGCGGATCTTGCCAGCCGTCAAGCTGAATTAAAGCAAGCACAAGCAGATTTCTCACGCTTGCAAGGTTTACTGGCTATCGATGCCATATCACAGCAAGATTACGATACGCAAGCGACCAAAGTTGCCACCGCACAAGCATCAGTCGCCAATGCCCGCGCTGCTATCGATACCGCAAAAGCAGCGATTGCAACAACTGAGGCCAATATCAACAGCCAACAGGCAGCATTACGTAAATCTCAAACCAACGTTAGCACTGCGCAGGAAGATTTAAGCTATACCACCATTCGCGCGCCGATGTCGGGGACAGTGGTATCGGTGACCACTGAGCAAGGGACGACGGTCAACGCCAATCAAACTGCGCCAACCATTGTGACCTTAGCGGATTTATCAACTGTGCGTATCAATGCGCAAATCTCTGAAGCCGACGTCATTAACGTCAAAGCAGGCTTGCCCGTTTATTTTAATATCATCGGTAATCCCGACCAAAAATACGACGCGACCCTCAAAGCCATCGAACCCGCTCCTGAGAAAATCAGCGACACCAGCTCGACCGATGCCGCCATCTACTATGTCGGTTATATTGAAGTCCCTAATACCGAGCGCCGCTTTCGTATCGATATGACCGCGCAAGTTTATATCGTCATCAACCAAGCAAAAGACGCGCTACTTATTCCTTCTGCTGCCCTGCAGCCTGCCGGTAAATCTCGCAAGTCTGGCAATGCTAAAAAGGGCGCAGCTACTGCTAATACTGCCGCAAGTGGTGATAATAACTCTCGCCCAGATAATGACTCTGGTGCAACCATGGCGATGGTACGTGTCCTTAAAGCCGATGGTGAAGTCGTTGAGCAAACGGTCAAAGTCGGTATCAATAACCGAGTTAATGCGGAAATATTAAGCGGTCTAAAAGAAGGTGATGAAGTCATATTAAGCGAAGAAGGTGCTGATAAAGGCAAAGGCGGTAAAGGTAGCAGAGGCGGTCGACCCTTCTAGTATTTAAAGTTTGCTAAGAATATTTAAATAAATCGACGCCAGCAGTACATCAACTTTGGCTTTGATAATGACTTAAGATTTGAGATAAGCAGGATAGCAAATGAGTAATCAAGACCTGACGCTTAATGCCACTGGCAAGCCTTTGATGGAAGTCAAAGGCTTGATTAGAGAGTTTCCAGCTGGTGAGCAGACCATTCGCGTCTTACATGATATCAATTTGACCATCAACCAAGGTGAGATGGTCGCTATCATTGGCCAATCGGGCTCAGGCAAATCCACCTTGATGAATATCTTGGGCTGCTTAGATCAAGCAACGGCGGGCGACTATAAAATATTTGGTCAATCGGTCAGCCGCTTAGATGCCGATGAGCTGGCAAAACTACGCCGTGAGCACTTCGGTTTTATTTTTCAGCGCTATCATCTATTGGGTGATATCAACGCCCGCGATAACGTTTCGGTACCCGCAGTCTATGCAGGGATGGATGGACAAGTTCGCAGCGAGCGCGCCGAAAAGCTATTGTCAGACTTAGGACTCGGCGACAAGGTAAATAATCGACCAAGTCAGCTATCGGGCGGTCAGCAGCAGCGTGTCTCTATCGCAAGGGCACTAATGAATGGCGGCGATATCATCTTAGCCGATGAGCCAACGGGTGCGCTTGATAGTAAATCGGGCGAAGATGTCGTCCAAATCCTCAAAGATTTAAATGCCCAAGGTCATACCATCATCATGGTCACCCACGACCCTAGCCTTGCCGCTCAAGCTGAGCGTGTCATTGAAATCAAAGACGGCTATATCATTGCCGACTATAAAAACGACGATTATCAGCATGCAGAACCACAGCCAGCAGCTGTCATAGATAAGCACCGTAAAAGCGCGTTTAGCAGCTTTATCGACCGCTTATTTGAAGCGTTTAAAATGTCCTTGCTTGCCATGCGCGCCCATAAAATGCGCACCTTATTGACGATGTTAGGAATTATCATTGGTATTGCGTCGGTGGTATCAGTCGTCGGTCTTGGTAAGGGCTCACAAGAGCAGATATTGTCCAATATCAGCTCTTTAGGTACCAATACCATCACCGTCACTGATGGCTACCCCTACGGCGACCCTAGACGGCAGTACAACGATGACAATCTAACCCCGCAAGACGCTCAAGCGGTCGCTGACCAGCCGTATGTGGTCAGTGTCAGCCCGCAGCTCAATAGCAATATGAACGTCCGCTATCGTAATATCCAAGAAGCTGCTAGCATTAGCGGCGTTGGTAAAGACTATCTTGATGTCAGCGGTGAAAAGTTAGCTCTAGGTCAAGGTTTCGATGAACAAAGTATCTTACGCCGTACCCAAGATATTATTATCGATGATAATGCCAATAAAACCTTTTTCCCCGACAATGCCAATCCGATTGGCGAAGTCTTACTCATAGGCAGCGTTCCTGGGCGCGTTATTGGCGTCTTAGAGCCAAACGATGGCGGCTTTCGTCGTAGCGTTGATTCGCCTACGCTCTATATGCCCTACACTACCATGATGTCGCGGCTGATAGGCAGCGCTTATATTGAAAGCTTTGTCGCGCTGATTGATAACAATATCTCCTCTGCCGCCGCTGAAGCTGCTATCTCTGAGCTTATGATAGGTCGGCATGGCACCGATGATTTTCGCATCCGTAACTCAGACTCGATTCGCCAAACCATTGAAGCGACCACCGCAACAATGACCTTGCTGATATCTTCTATCGCTATTATCTCGCTAATCGTCGGCGGTATTGGCGTCATGAACATCATGCTGGTATCAGTGACCGAGCGCACCAATGAGATTGGCGTACGTATGGCCGTTGGAGCGCGTCAAAGCGATATCATGCAGCAGTTTCTCATTGAAGCCGTTTTGGTCTGTATTTTAGGCGGACTATTGGGGATTGGGCTGGCGTTTGCCATCGGTGAAATCATCAATCGTGTTGGTGGTGACAGCTTCCAAGTCATTTATTCACCAACATCTATTATTGCCGCCTTTATTTGCTCGACGCTGATTGGGGTTGTTTTCGGCTTTTTGCCCGCTCGTAACGCTGCCAAATTAGATCCCGTAGAAGCACTATCTAGAGATTAGAATAATTTTATGATTAAAGTTAACGGGTAGCGTTAAAAAACGAGGGTGAAAATGGCTCTCAAAACGTAATTATTATAAAATCCTAAGGTCTCTAAAAGTCAATTAACGCTTAAATTTAAAAAAATAGGATTAATTTACACAGATTTGCACTTTTTTTAACATTCGGGGTTGTAATTGTCATAATTATATATATAATGTGCTCTCACGTTTAGAGATACAAATAATCTAAACGGGTAAACAAGCTTATTGCCTCTTTTGTTATTGGTTAATCCATAAATAAAGAAATTAAGCTTTAAGAATTTTACCTAATAAGTAAGATTCTCTTGCAGAGCTAAAAAAGCAATGCTTTTTTTATACACTCTTCAGGGCCGATAGCTCAGTTGGTAGAGCAGTTGACTTTTAATCAATTGGTCCCGCGTTCGAGTCGCGGTCGGCCCACCATATTTAGTATGATGCTTATTATGTATGCTACCCTATCTGGTAGTAGCGTAATAAGTTTAAAGACATTGTTTTTGATGTCTAGTTTTAATAAATTTCCCTTTAAGGAAATTTATCTTGCAGAGCTAAAAAAGCAGTGCTTTTTTTTACACTCTTCAGGGCCGATAGCTCAGTTGGTAGAGCAGTTGACTTTTAATCAATTGGTCCCGCGTTCGAGTCGCGGTCGGCCCACCATATTTAGAAAAGCCCAGTCATTTAATGATCGGGCTTTTTTTATGCGCTTTTTATTTTGGTGAAGCTTTAGTTTATAGCGTAAACGTTTTTAGCTTTCAACGTTTACGCTTACGGAGGCTAAAGCCATCATCTTGGCGCCAAAGCAATTTATGTTTAATGGTATCTTTGATGGTGCGCCGATGCTTAGGTGCTTGCGCAATTAGACTGTCAAAAGTTGCAGCATCGATACCCAACTCATAACCATGCGCCATCATGACATTAGACGGTTGTAAGTCTTTTACCTTTTGTAGCGACTTGATATAAACTTTGGGATCATAAATAGGAAATGGCGCGACAAACTTATGGTGCAGCTTGATGATTAAATCGGCGGTATAGACCTCACGACTTGGCAGATGAAATAAAGACAAATCACGATCTGTATGCCCTGGCGTCTCAAATACCTGCCAATCATCAAAATGCGGTACGGTATCGCCATCACTAACGGTCAAATCAGGTTGCAGATACGCAGGATACCAGAGCCTTTTAAAAGGACGTCCTTGACGCTTGGCCACATAATGAGCTAAACCCAAATCAATCAAATGCATGACTTGCCCGCCGATGCCGCTATACCACTGCGTTTCTCTAGCAGCAGAGACAATCAAGCAACCAGTCGCTTTTCTAAGCTTTTGCGCGCCGCCGGCATGATCTGGATGCATATGAGTAACGACCACTACTTTTAAATCAGTAATAGGACGCTTTAGCGTATCTTTAATATAACCCAACACCAGCGCCACATCAGGGCGACAACCGCCGTCCAATAGCATTAACTTATCTGGATAAACCGCCAGATAGCTACTTTGAATATAGCCATCCAAACGTACAATTTGACATAAACTCATTTATCTTCCTTGACCGCTTTTCTTGTCATTCCTATGTTTCATTAACGAATTATTTATTCACTTTATTGCTAATACGATGAAAGCTTGTCCTTTAGTATAACGCTCGCTATCCTAAAATAAATGTCTTTGAGTGAACGCTTGTGACTAGAGATAAATCGCTGATAACGTATTGATAGGATATTTAAAACGTTACCCAATAAAAAACCCAGCGCAGCGGCTGAGTTTTTTATTATTACAAGAGGGAGTTAATAAGCTAAATGTCAATTAAGCCAAGTCGCGTACCTTTGGCTCACGCTCCCACAAACGTGATTTGGCATTTTCAATAAAGCTATCAATCTCAGCGAGTGGCGTCACAAACGCATCTTTTTCAACGGGTAGTTTGCTTAAGATAAACTCATCGGTCGCGCCGCAATAAGCAATCGCTTTGCAGTGCACATAAGCATCATTGAACCAATCCAACGTTGCGCTGTCTTTAGCCAGCTTCTTCGCTTGATCTGGCATAATGATACTAACCACGGCATCAAACATGACTGACGGACCACCAGAGACACGCTCATCGGCTTGTATGATAGTGCCATCATCTAAAGTGACTTCTTTATTTGGTGCCACAATCTTAACGCGCGCGCCCTCTGCCATAGCCGCCTCTTCAAATTTCTTAATCTCACTATGCTTTGAGCCTTCTGCGACTAAAATCCCAATCATACGTGCTTTTAAACTCTTTGGCGTACGACCAATGGTTTGTAATGGCTCAGAGGTTGGCAAATCTTGTACTGGCGCTGCTGGTTCTATTGCTTCTGGTAGTTTCATTCCTAATGCCGTTGCCACACGATTTGCCAAGTCTTCGTCAATGTTCACTAAATGACCAAGCATTCGTGTTCGTACATGCGGGGTATCTACTTTGCCAAGCTCAAACGCATAAGCAGAAGCGATATGAGCTTGCTCAGCTGGCGTCTGGCTACGGTAAAACATACGCGGTTGACTATAATGGTCCGCAAAGCTTTCAGCGCGCACGCGACCTTTAATGCCATCATCTAGCTGCTCGTGGAACGACTCAAAGCCTTTTTTTACGCTTTCACGTGGGCGCTCAGGATCTAAACTTTGTGGATCATACAGAGTACGAGTTTTCGGTATTTGCATTTGCATATGACCGTCTTGCTGATTGTTTGCAAACGGACATTTTGGCGCATTAATCGGAATCTGCGCAAAGTTTGGTGATCCCAAACGCGACAGCTGCGTATCTAGATAGCTAAATAAGCGGCCTTGCAATAATGGGTCGTTACTAAAGTCGATGCCCGGTGGCAAATGCGATGGGCAGAAAGCCACTTCCTCAGTCTCAGAGAAGAAGTTATCTGGATAGCGATTGAGTACCATTTTACCTACGATGCGCACGGGTACCAATTCTTCTGGAATCAGTTTGGTCGCGTCTAAGTGATCAAATGGGAACTCATTGGCTTCTTCTTCAGTAAATAACTGAACACCGAACTCCCACTCTGGATAATCGCCATTATTAATCGCTTCAAATAAATCACGGCGATTATAATCAGGATCGGCGCCCGAGATTTTGACTGCTTCATCCCAAATCAGCGATTGTACCCCAAGGACTGGTTTCCAATGGAAACGTACAAAGGTGCTCTTGCCATCTTTATTAATAAAACGATAACTGTGAATACCAAAGCCTTCCATCATACCAAAGCTACGCGGTAGCGCGCGGTCACTCATCAGCCAAATGACATTGTGCATGGTTTCAGGGCTAAGCGAGACAAAATCCCAAAAGGTATCATGAGCAGAGGCCGCCTGCGGAAAGCCGCGATCTGGTTCTGGTTTCACCGCGTGTACCAAATCAGGGAATTTCATCGCATCTTGAATAAAGAAAATCGGCATATTATTACCGACGATATCCCAGTTACCCTCTTCGGTATAAATCTTCACCGCAAAACCGCGCACATCACGCGGCGTATCTTTTGAGCCCTTATTACCCGCTACGGTAGAAAAACGGGTAAACAAAGGCGTCTGCTTACCCGTTTCGGTAAGAATTTTCGCTGTCGTATACTCTTCTAATGATTCGGTCAGCTCAAAATAACCATGGGCGGCACTACCACGCGCATGCACCACACGCTCAGGAATACGCTCATGGTCAAAATGCGTAATTTTTTCGCGTAAAACAAAATCTTCTAATAACGTGGGGCCACGAGTATTGGCTCTAAGCGAGTTTTGATTGTCAGAAATGACAACACCTTGCTGGGTGGTCATCGCTCTTGTATCACCATCAGCACGCTGATGCGTTTCGCCGCCATTACCACGTTCGGTATTCATATTTTTAGCGGGGTCGGTATGATCAATATTCTTCTTCATAAAACATCCTAGCTAATGAGTAAAATGGACTACAGGTAGCCCACCAAATAAACACCAACACAGTTTTATATCCTTAGAGATAGCTTTGACTTCACATGTCGTTTAATTTTCTGTGTTCAGTGCGATTGTTTCTTGATAGATGAGAATGCTGTTAAACATTAAGTCATGACAGCATCGATAAGCTCATCAATTATATTACTCAAAATCTGCCCTAGGTATGTCACATATATCGTTAAGCGTGTTGATTTTTGGTTACGCATCAGCCAAATCACGTCTGTTTGCAAACACGCTTTTATAGTGAAATCATGATGAGAATAAAGACAGAAAAAGCTGATGAGCAGCTATGTATGAAGGGTTAAACGCTATAAAAAGATTTTTAAGGGTTTAGCGGATAAATATGATTAGAATGACTTAGAAGATAGGAGTGAGTTTTTAAAATATACTTTTAAAATATTACGGCATGTCAGCGCTCTTCTGAAAAACCAATATCTCATTATTGGCGGGCATTTTATAGCGATTTATTAGCAATAAATGCTGTTTTTCTGCCACTGCTGTGATGTCTTCTAAAGCACGAATGCCGCTGTTGCTATCACGCTGCCGAAGACTGTAGTCAAATTGACGATTACTTTCACTGCTATAACGGCCATTTTCGTTAAAGGGCCCATAAATAATGAGCTTACCCTCTAAAGGTAGCATATCACCAACCGTTTCAAATAATCGAGTAACCAGCGACCAAGACATAATATGCAGAGTATTGGCGGTAAATACCGCATCGTAAGGCGCATTGATAGTCTTATTTATCGGTATTGAATCAGATGCTACGTCAAAGCTTAGCGGCGCATATAAGTTCGGGGCAGGATACGCAGCATGCCAAGCATTGATAATGGCGTGATTGGCGTACACATCACTGGTCTGCCAGTGTAAATGCGTCAAACGTGGCGCAAAATAGACACTATGCTGCCCCGTTCCTGAACCCACTTCTAAGACATGATGCGAATTTTTTAACTCTTGCTGTAAGACTTCTAGTATTGGCTGCTTATTATTTTCGCAAGCTTGAGAAAATGGTAGATTAGAAATTATATTACCTAAGTTATCCTTAACCATAAAAACACCTTATTAATAAATGCCCGCTTCTACCCCAGCTGCCAGTGTCATCGCCAACTCTTCGACTTGCTCAGTAAATACCTCTTGCCAATCACCTTGTAAAATCAGCGCTTCTTGAATCCATTCCCAACGCAATCCAGTGGTAATGGTTTTTATAGCAAGCTTGGTACCCGTGCCATCATGACCTGCGCGAACATATAGTGCAAACGGCATACCCTGCTTCTTCTCTAACACCGGATAATAACAGCGATCAAAAAAGTCTTTGGTCAGCCCCGCCATATATGCCAAGTTCTCAGTCGTGCCTAATAATAACGCATCCGCAGCTAACACATCTTCAGGCTGCGTATCTTGAGGAGATTTGAGTATGACGTTGATATCTATATCGGTGTGATTGGCACCATCGTAGGCTGCTTGCGCTAGCTTTTTGGTATTCGGTGATGGCGCATGCACGACGATAAGTAAGGTTTTGCTAGCCATTTCAATCACCTTTATAGAGGTTACTAGTTTTTGGTATTAATAGTCACTCTTTGAATGATATCAGGATGAATGCTTTTCGCAACCGGACAAGTAAGCGCAGTGTTGTAAAGTATTTTTTGCGTTTTATCGTCTAACTCTTGATTAAAAGTGATCTCGACATGTATTTCACTGACACGTCTTGGCTCAGCAGCCATTATCTTAGTCACCTCAGCGGTAGTACCTGCAATGTCGATTTCCATGTCACGCGCTTTAATACCAATGATTGTCAGCATACAACTTGCTAAACTAGTTGCCAATAAATCAGTCGGTGAAAATGCTTCACCTTTACCCTGATTATCCACTGGCGCATCAGTAATAATTTCATTGTTTGATTGCAAGTGAATGGCTGTGGTGCGTAGGTCGCCTTGATAGGTTACTTTTGAGGTAGTCATAGTTTTCTCTTTCATAGTTCTGTTTAATAGTTATAATTTATTGCACCCTTCAATGCCCATACAACCACATCATCTTTCTCAAGCTGAGGTTGCCGACCTAATTCAAAATTAGGGCACATGAAAAATACAAACTTTAACCTAGCATTAGTTTTCAGTACTTTATCTATGTCTTTCTTGATCTTCTGATTGCTTGTTGGAGCTACTGCAGCAAAAACTTCAGCAGCTAGTTCACCACATTCAGATTCAATATCTGAACCTGGAGCAGTTCCAAGATTAAGTCTAAATGGAGTTAGTTCTGGGTGTTCAGTAAATAAAATTTCCAATGCATAGAATGATGCTAGATAGGTAAAAGACTGGTTAATCTGCTCGATTATATTGAGTGCACGATTAGAGTTTAAAGGATCAAAACCTATACCGCCAAACTTCATTTTTGAAAAGAGCGTTTGTGAAGAATTTGAGGTAATCTCAGAGCTAATCTGCGACAAAGTTTTATCCATTGATTCGTATAGTTCTTGCTCAAGTTGTTTGAGCTCTTCGATATCATTTACTGTGAAAGATTTAAGCATACAATTCCATTAGAATATAACACTTCACTAAATTACCAGCAAAGAAATAAGCATTATCAATCAATCTAAATAAATAGCTAAAAACTGTTCAATATCTCTAATCATCATGGTTACATCATTATCAGAAAATTCTTCAGGCTTTCCATGTGCAGCACTATTTCTTATATCTGCTAAAGCAGTAATTCTCTTCTGTTGAAGCTTGTTATAAATACCTGCTTTCGCAAGATCTGAATTCATTTTATCTAATTTACCTATAGCTAAACCATTTTGATAACATAAATCACGAAGTGTTGTTTCTAACACGACTCCAGCAATAACTGCCGCTGCTAAACTATAGCCATTTGATAGCAGTTCTTGGGCTTGTTCTAGCTCACTATCAAAAACATCTGCCTGTATCAAATTTTTTATTGAGGTTAAATAACCATTTTTATAGTCATCCATTGCTGCTATAAATACAGACTTCATCCTTTTAAATGCGTCCCAATTAGTTTGATAACTAATTATTTTTTCTGCTTCTATAAATGCTTCATAATGTTGCGAATCTTTGCCACACGTAGAAACAAGTAAGTTTTTGGTTTTGACCTTCCAAGTTAGAGTTTTATCATTATCTATGACATCAACAGTTCCAAAAAGCTGACTATTTTGTTTTCCGTGCGTTGCTTCAATTTCTTCAATTTCCCTGAATAATTGATCAAACCTATCGGATAATTTTTGAATCATTTGTATAACCCTATTTTAGTTTAACCTCAATCTAATCAGATGTTATAGTTATAGCTACGAAAAAATGCAACTAACTAAAAATTCAGACCTATCTACTCTATTATTATTTACTCAACGACACTCTCCTTTTGATCAGTTAATTCTCGCTTCAAATTGGGTGAAAAGCCAACAACAATATTTAATATATTCGAACCATGCTCTGATATTTTCTTTCCAGAAGATGCTTTCCTAAACTCAATTAACTCCAAATATATCTCATTATAAGTCTCATCTGCGACATTAGTTGAATGATCTGAAAAATAATCTCTAAATGATTTTAGTTTATGTATAAAATCTAATACTACCTCTGCGTCTAAATTATGAGATATACCAGCTAATCCTTTAGGATTAGATGAACCATACTTATTGAATGCTTTTTGCGCTGCGTTTAGTAATGCCTGAAGCTCTGATAGCTCTGAAGTTTTACGATGACTAATAAGCTGATGCTTTATTGATTGCGCCAAATTTGCAGCTTTCTTAGCGATATTTGCCTGTCTTAATGCATAGATTGCACCTAAAATAGAGCAAACCGAACCAATCCAATTAACTATTTCGCTCATCTCAAGCTTCCAATATCGAGGCTATCTGTTCTGTTGTAAGATCAAAATCAAAATTCCGCCATACTTTTAACTGTCTGCGATACTGTTCGAGCATTCTAGTATGACTATTAAATCGTGGGAATGACTGACCATACTTTAGTTCTTCAAACCTTTCTAAGTCTATAACAAAATACTGAACATAATTTCTTAATGCCGATTCATTATTGCCATCAAACCCTTTAAACTTAATGTTGTTAGGAATTTCCGCTCCTGAGTTGTTATTGAGCCATGAGAAAGTAATAGATCGATACATATCTAAAATATCTAAAACCTCCTTGCACTCTTCAGTAGTTAAACCTTCGCTTAAATTCTCAGTCAACCAAGAGTACTGTAGTTCAAATCCATACTCTAATGCTTTTCTGTTTTTAGCGTGATAGTCAGCTTCATCTGGATATAATTTCTCTAGAATCAGCAGCTGATTAATTAGTTCATACCTTTTCAATTTGTCCATTTATTATCCTTTGAAGAGTAACTATTGTTTAATTTAAATTTAAAACTAATCCATTATCGAAACTCTACCAATATAGCATTAATGAACTAGAAATATAAAGTTTAAGGATAAATGCCAAATCTAGACAAAAAAAGCCCCCCAACTTAATTGTTGGGGGGCTTTTTAGGGAATATAGAGCTGACGATGACCTGAGCGCCGTTAAGGCAAAGCACTGCTAACTGCGAGCACAACTCTTGTCTTGCGTCGGGCGCAACAGTGTTTCGCTTAATCCTCCTCAAGGCAGCGCAAGAGCCAATCCTTTAAATAGGATTGGCTGCGTAGGTCACATGGTAATGAATAGGATTAAAAGATAAAAAAAAGAGCCACCCAGTTAAGGATGACTCTTCTTAGAATAGAGAGCTGACGATGACCTACTCTCACATGGCCGGGGCCACACTACCATTGGCGCGATGATGTTTCACTTCTGAGTTCGGGAAGGGATCAG
>NZ_JABAST010000049.1 GCF_016107575.1 Psychrobacter faecalis
CAAAAGTTGTGTCCAACTTATGGGGGTCAGTTCAATATTAAGAGCGGTTTTTTATATCTAACTGTTAAAACTAAGCATTTAAAAACTACTGGTTCTTTTCATAAACAGGAAGCTCTTTACAGATGGCTTCTACTTTGCCGCGTACTTCAGCAGCAACCTTTTCATCACCGCGGCTGTCTAGCACGTCACAAATCCAACCAGCCAAGTCGCCCGCTTGTGCTTCATTAAAGCCGCGCGTGGTAATCGCTGGCGTACCGATACGGATACCTGAGGTCACAAATGGCGATTTTGGATCGTTTGGTACGGCGTTTTTATTCACGGTAATGTGCGCATCACCAAGCCATTTATCGGCTTCTTTACCAGTCATTTCTTGCTTGACTAGGCTGATAAGCATCAAGTGATTTTCAGTACCGCCAGAGATGATTTCATAGCCGCGGTCTTGGATAACTTTTGCCATTGCTTTGGCGTTTTTGACCACTTGCTGCTGATAAGTTTTGAAGTTATCTTCTAAGGCTTCTTTAAAGCAAACCGCTTTTGCCGCGATAACGTGCATGAGCGGGCCGCCTTGATTTCCTGGGAAGACAGCAGAATTTAGCTTTTTTGCAAGCTTCTCATCACGTGCTAAAATCATACCTGAGCGCGGACCACGTAGGGTTTTATGCGTGGTAGTCGTGACCACATCGGCAAATGGTACTGGGTTTGGATAAACACCGCCCGCGACCAAACCGGCTACGTGTGCCATATCAACCAGCAAGTACGCGTCAACTTCATCAGCGATATCACGGAAACGCTGCCAATCGACCACTTGCGAATAGGCTGAGAAGCCAGCAATAATCATCTTAGGCTTGTGCTCTTTTGCCAAACGCTCAACTTCGTCATAATCGATCAGACCAGTTTCTTCAACCAAGCCATACTGTACGGCGTTGTAGTTTAGACCTGAGAAGTTGATATGCGCGCCATGTGTCAAGTGACCACCAGCGTCTAGGCTCATGCCAAGCACGGTGTCATTAGCGTCTAACAATGCTAAGAAAACAGCCGAGTTTGCTTGGCTACCAGAGTGTGGCTGGACGTTGACGTATTCTGCACCAAACAACTCTTTTGCACGGTCGATGGCCAATTGCTCAACCACATCGACGTGCTCACAGCCACCATAATAACGCTTACCAGGATAGCCTTCAGCGTATTTATTGGTCAGGTCAGTGCCTTGGGCTTCCATCACTGCTTGTGAGCAGTAGTTTTCTGAAGCGATAAGCTCGATGTGGTTTTCTTGACGCACGCTTTCAGCGGCCATGGCTTCAGCAAGTACTGGATCAAACTCTTTGATAGAAATATCTTTAAACATAGTGATGTCCTAGGTAGTGGCTATCGTTAATGGTGGTGCTCATTGAAAAGAGGCGAGTAATAAAAGAAGGTAAAATTGGCAAACGCAGACAATTAGCCTGGTTAAAAACCTGCCTAAATTGGCAATAAAATCGGTGCGCAGAAGGGCATCGACATCATCGCTATAGCTTAAGTGTAGCATGAAACTTTGTGCGATGAGCGCAAAAAAACCTCACGGAAAGCTGAGAGATTTAAATGGCGTTATTAGAGAAATAAATGCGCAATAAAATAAATGACTTACTGATTTTGTATATCAGTCTTTATTGTAATTATTTAATCACTCTTGGACAAAAACGCTGCTAAAAAAGTTTCACTAATCAGTATTTTACGCCCATACCAGTCATATAGCGTTTGCCGTTGCCAACCATTTGCCGTCCTTTCGATAGAACGTCGATTGGGCAAAGTACGACTGCGCTTAAACAACACATAGCCAATCGGCGTACCTTTTAGCTGCTGTAAACGGCGGGCACGCCCCTTCAAACTTGCTAGCGGGAAAACGCTTTGGGCTTGTACCCATGGCTGCTCATTATCGCCATATAACTGCGACTCGCGTACCCACGCCAATAACGGACGGTTTAACGCCGCGCCTTGCAAACCCAATTGCTTTTTTTGCGCCAAGGATAATAACCGATAGCCTTCAAAGCTGCGCTCGACGCGTAACGGCTGCCCTGCTTTTACTTCGAGCATGGCCGTCAGCGACCCTTCGGTATTAAGAAAATCTACTAGCTCAGTGGGAGCGGATGATGGAGCAGAACAAGAAAAATGAGGAGTCATAGTTTACAGCTGATAGAAAAGTATTAGGTAGGAAGTCATTGGGCAAAGATTAGCAAAAAAATGATCGAGGATTAATCAGTACTATCAAACGTCGGCATATTATCAATATTAAAGGGCAATGCTGCAAAGGCTTGCTTGCGATATTGCGCCATATGCATGCGGTCTTTTACACAGAAATTACTAATCGCCGGGACAAAACGCCCGTCGTAAATACGGTGCAACGAGTGAGTTTTGGTCGGAACAAAACCTCGGACTAATTTGTGCTCACCTTGGGTGCCGGGGTCAAAATACGTCAAACCTTGCTCAATCGCAAACTCGATACCTTGATAATAACACAGCTCAAAGTGCAGGCTATCATACTCAGCAAGCGCGCCCCAATAACGACCATAAAGCGTGGCGTTTTGGCTATTGGGGTTATCATAAAAAAACAAACTGCTAGCGATAATTTCACCATTGGCATCAAGCGCTTGCGCTAACATCAAATGCTCAGGCATGCTAGCAGCCACTCTTTTAAAAAAATCTAGCGTTAAATAAGGCTGCTGCCCACGTACCGCGTAGGTCATCACATAACAATGATAAAACGTCTGCCAATCCTCTGCAGTGATAGCAACCCCGCATTTACGCTGGCAAGAGATGCCTTGCTCGGCAACTTTACGCCGCTCAGCACGCACGGTTTTGCGTTTTTTGGCTCTAAAGGTTCCCAAAAATGCCTCAAAGTCGGCAAATTGTTTATTGTTTTGACTGACATTTTTATTTTGCCATAAAAACTGGCAGCCCTGCCGCTCAAGTATCGGTAGCTCAATCGGTTCTACTGTACCGCTATTTTTTTGATTATTAAGCGCCATTTCTATATCGGTATCAGTCGGCATTGACGCGTTAGCAATAGACGCCATCTCAGACGTCGCAAACAAACCATGCCAGCTAGAGGCCTCTACTTGCTGGGCGATATCATCAACGCCTGCGATAGCTGTCTTTAAAATATCCGTATTTAGCGTCTCACCTGCTGCCAACCAAAGACGCTGTCCCGTTACTGGTGTATAAGGCGCGCTAGTCACCAAACGCGGATAATAATCAAGACCATACTGCGCATAAGCTTGTGCCCACGCATGGTCAAAGACAAACTCGCCTTGATGATGCCCTTTAATAAAAACAGGCATAACGGCAATAGGCTGTCCTATTGGTTCTGAAGAAAGCGCTGGCTGCGCGGCATTACTTTTATCATCATTCGCATTATTATCAATAACGTTATCTGTCTCATTTGGCCGATAGATTAAGATATAAATCGGCAACCAACCTGCTTGCTCACCAATTGCGCCCGTCTCGCTCAGTGCTTGCCAAAACTCAAATGTCATAAAAGGCGTATCTGGCGTTTGCCAACGCGCCATATCCTGCCAGCTATTATCACTGAGTAACGCATATTGTAAATTCATCATCACCACACTATTTTTAGAATTTTTTCTTAAGCTCATTGGTTTTATCGTTTAGCCTAGCAAATATCAGCGCGTTTGCTGTCACAATTTGCAAAAAAGTAAAAATTATCTGGCGCTAAAATACTTTTATGAAGAAGGGTTATAAACAAAGGCGCATAAAAATGCCATACGAACAGATTACTAAGTCTTTTATTGATGGGGTGCAGGATTGTGTTTTGCTAGCGTTGGTATGTTAAAAACAGATACTCTAAAAAAGCTAATTTAAAAATAGATAATCTGACCATTTAACAAACAAGCTTACAAAAGTAAAAATAGCACTAAAAGCGTGCTAATTACACGCAAAAGATGATATTAAGGGCGAGGACTGGTAGAATAAGGCTATTATTAGCTTAATATAATTCAGATACATAGGGTATGAGCGAAAATAGTATACTTAGTTCAATATACAACATTGACATCATATCAGATTTATAGTGGATCAACTATAATATAGCGTCAGCCATTCGCGCTCAGATCATTGTAAATCATGAGTATTGAGTCGCTGGTTTGCATAAATTTTTAGCAACGGTCTTTTGAGTGTGACCTTTTATAATGTTTTATAATCACTCTTTAATAAAGCTGGTACTTGATCGAGCGCCTGCTTTATAAAGACGAATAAACGCAAATGGCTGGCGACGAAACTTTCTCGCCGTCATACTCGCTCAAGAATGGCACTAAAAGACGACTGATGTATTTGGACCTCGATTGAACCTCGAACCAACCCCGTAGACCATTATGGTATAAGGGCTGTATAAAGCTATTAAATGATACCGCAGCCTTATTAACCTCATTAATGACAACAAGGAATAATCTACTAACATGTCAAAAATTATTTATACAAAAACTGACGAAGCCCCAGCGCTTGCCACCTTATCATTTTTGCCGATTGTAAAAGCATTTGCCCAGACAGCAGGCGTCGACGTTGAAACCAGTGATATCTCGGTCGCGGCGCGTGTGTTGGCTGAATTTCCAGAATACTTAACCGAAGAGCAGCGCGTTCCAAATAACTTAGAAGCGCTTGGCAAATTGACTCAAGATCCAAACGCCAATATCATCAAACTACCAAATATCAGTGCTTCTGTACAGCAGCTAAAAGCGGCTATCAAAGAGCTACAAGGTAAAGGCTACGCGATTCCTGACTTTCCAGACGAGCCAAAAAACGCAGAAGAAGAAGAAATCCGTCGCCGTTATGGCAAAAGCTTAGGCAGCTCGGTCAACCCTGTATTACGTGAAGGTAACTCAGACCGCCGCGCGCCAAAAGCAGTCAAAAACTACGCGCGTAAACATCCGCACTCGATGGGCGAATGGAAGCAGTGGTCACAGACTCACGTTTCGCACATGCATAGCGGCGACTTTTATGACGGCGAGCAATCGATGACCTTGGATAAAGCGCGTACCGTGCGTATGGAGCTGTTGCTCGAAGACGGTACGACCAAGGTATTAAAACCAAAGATTGCCTTGCTTGATAAAGAAGTCATCGACTTGATGTTTATGAGCAAAAAAGCGCTGCTTGATTTCTATGAGCGTGAAATGGAAGATTGCCGCGAAGCCGGTATTTTATTCTCATTACACGTAAAAGCCACGATGATGAAGGTATCACACCCTATCGTCTTCGGTCACGCGGTGCGCATTTATTATAAAGACGCCTTCCAAAAACATGGCGCGTTATTTGATGAGCTAGGTATTAACGTCAATAACGGTATGGCAAGCTTGTACGAAAAAATCACCGAATTGCCAGCCAGCTTACGTGAAGAGATTGAGCGCGACCTCCATGCCTGCCAAGTACACCGTCCGCGTCTAGCGATGGTTGACTCTTCAAAAGGTATCACCAACTTCCATTCTCCAAGTGACGTGATTGTCGATGCTTCAATGCCCGCAATGATTCGTAATGGCGGTAAAATGTGGGGCGCTGATGGTAAATTATATGACTGTAAAGCGGTCATGCCTGAATCGACCTTTGCGCGTATTTACCAAGAAATGATTAATTTCTGTAAGTGGCATGGTAACTTTGACCCAACCACCATGGGTACGGTGCCAAACGTAGGTTTGATGGCGCAAAAAGCGGAAGAATACGGCTCGCACGACAAAACCTTTGAATCTAGCGACAATGGTATCGCACGTATCGTCGACATCGACTCAGGCGAAGTTTTACTTGAGCAGCGTGTTGAAAAAGGTGATATCTGGCGCATGTGTCAGACCAAAGATGACCCTATCCAAGATTGGGTGAAGCTTGCTGTTCGCCGTGCGCGCGAATCAGATACGCCGGTTATTTTCTGGCTCGACCCATACCGTCCGCACGAAAACGAGCTGATTAAAAAGGTTAAAACCTACTTAAAAGATCATGACACCAACGGTCTGCACATCGAAATTATGTCACAAGTTCGCGCCATGCGTTATACCTTAGAGCGTGTTGCTCGTGGTTTAGATACGATTTCTGCTACTGGTAATATTTTGCGTGATTATCTGACTGATTTGTTCCCAATCTTAGAGTTGGGCACCAGTGCGAAAATGCTGTCAGTTGTACCACTAATGAAAGGCGGTGGTTTGTTCGAGACTGGCGCAGGCGGTTCAGCACCGAAGCACGTACAGCAGCTGATCGAAGAGAACCATCTACGTTGGGATTCTCTAGGTGAGTTCCTAGCCTTGACCGAATCTTTAGAGCATTTGGCGAAAAATGATGACAATGCCAAAGCGAAAGTATTGGCAGACGCCCTTGATAGAGCGACTGAAACGCTACTGTTAAATGACAAATCGCCATCACGTAAAACTGGCGAGCTTGATAACCGTGGTAGTCATTTCTATCTGGCAAAATACTGGGCAGAAGAGCTGGCTGCACAAGATGAAAATAGCGAGCTAAAAGCACAGTTTGCGCCGCTGGCACAAAAACTTGAAGACAATGAAGCCGCTATCGTTGAGCAGCTGAATGAAGTTCAAGGCAAATCGATGGATCTAAAAGGCTACTACTTAGCTGATGAAGCATTGGCTGAAAAAGCCATGCGCCCAAGTCCGTTATTCAACGAAGCTATTGCTTCATTGTCATAAATACTTGGTTGTAAATAGAACCAAGCTGGCTGAACAAATCTTATTAAAGTCAGTTTAAAACAAACGCCCCAATAGTCCTAGGCTATTGGGGCGTTTTTATGGGTTCTGTGCTGCTTAAAACGTTCAAAGCAAACACCTACACCAATGTCTTACATAAAGCGCTCTACTGCTATGGTTAGATGACGCTAATGTTAAAATTATTTTTGAGCATTTACTGGGCCTGAGACTAAGCATAATACTGAGCGTATGGATGACATCTTATGATACTAGAAAAAATAACAACCGCCAGAGGAACTCTTTTTATTTATATCCTCACTGGCAGTTTATGGTATTTACTGACGCATTTTTTACCAGACAATAGGTGGCGCGATATATTTACTATCGGCCTTGCCTTTTTATTTTGCGGTATTTTTATGTGGTCGCTATTTAGCACCTTGCAGCGTATCTATGGCGATGATGGCAATTTATGGAAAGAGCTTGCGATGACAACGCTCAATGTCTTTTTATTTTTGCTAACCTTCTCCGCCCTTTATTACGAAGTGGGCATCGTCGACACCACACGCGACGGTAATCCTATTTCGCAAGATTTTTGGGCGTGTTGCTATTATGCTGTCGTCACTTTTACTTCAACAGGCTATGGTGATTTTCGGCCGCAAGGCATCACTCGGGTTTTTGCAAGTTTACAGGCGTTGATTGGCTACTTGGTGCTCGGTTTAATGGCTTCAACCAGCTTATCGGTGGTTAAATGGACAGCGAATGGTAGCGGTAAAAGTCGTGGTAAAAATGACAGTTAAATTGAAATTCAATTATAAGTATAAAAAACATAAGCACAAAAAACCATCTATAAAAATATAGATGATTTTTTGTTTGCGCTATAAATTATAAAATCACATGGTATAAAGCCCTTACGCATCCATATGCTTAATAATGGCTTTGCCAAACTCGGAGCTACTAAGCAAAATAGCATCTGGCATCAAACGCTCAAAGTCATAAGTCACGGTTTTGTTTTTAATCGCGCCTTTGATACCTGCGATAACAAGATCAGCCGCTTCTATCCAGCCCATATCACGCAGCATCATCTCCGCCGATAAAATTAACGAACCTGGATTGACCTTATCTTGACCGGCATATTTAGGCGCTGTGCCATGAGTGGCTTCATAAACAGCGATTGAGCCGCCCTTATTGGCACCCGGCGCGATACCGATACCGCCAACTTCAGCAGCGAGCGCATCAGAGATATAATCACCGTTTAAGTTCAAGGTTGCAACGACTGAATATTCGGCAGGGCGCATCAGGATTTGCTGCAAAAAAGCATCAGCGATGACGTCTTTAATGATAATATCATTACCGGTTTTTGGGTTTTTCATCGTCATCCAAGGCCCGCCATCGAGTAATTCAGCACCAAAACGTTCAGCGGCAAGCTCATAGCCCCATTCTTTAAACGCGCCTTCGGTAAACTTCATGATATTACCTTTATGCACGAGGGTGACGCTCGGTAAGTCATTATCGATGGCATGTTGAATGGCTTTACGTACCAAACGCTGCGAGCCTTCTTTTGATACAGGCTTGATGCCGATACCGCAATCATCTGAGAAACGTATTTTGGTTACGCCCATCTCTTCCTTTAGGAATTTAATAACTTTTTTGGCGTCATCACTGCCCGCTTTCCACTCGATACCGGCATAAATATCTTCTGAGTTTTCGCGGAAAATCACCATATCGGTCAGCTCTGGGCTATGCACAGGGCTTGGTACACCTTCAAACCAGCGCACGGGACGCTGACAGACGTACAGGTCAAGCTCTTGCCGTAGCGCGACGTTTAATGAGCGCATACCGCCGCCAACTGGCGTGGTCAGAGGCCCTTTAATGCTTATGACATACTCGCGCAAAATCTCTAGCGTCTCGGTCGGCATGTATTCGCCGTCGTAAATCTTAGAAGCTTTTTCGCCGCAATAAACTTCCATCCAAACGATCGATTTTTTGCCTTGATAGGCTTTTGCTACGGCGGCATCGACGACTTTAATCATCACCGGCGTGATATCGACGCCAATGCCATCGCCTTCGATAAAGGGAATAATCGGATGATTAGGGACATTTAGGGACAGATCAGCGTTGACGGTTATTTTTGCGCCGTCTCTTGGGACGATAACTTTATCATAGGGCATGGGATCAAACTCCTTTTATACTTATATATTGGTTGCGCCAGTTTCCTTGGCGTTCTGTTATGCTAGCTAAAACATTTTGGCTTTAAAATGGCAGTATGCTAGCGAGTTAAATACCAACCATTTACGTAAAATCCCCCTAAGCCAATAGGTTTAAAAATATGTTAGAGAGTTATTTTAAAAATCCTATTTTTTGCCATTATTTCTATGACTAAAGCACCAAAGTTGCGTAAAGCAAAAATGTTGATTGTTATAATCTCTATCAGATTAATGACATAAAAATATCACCATTTACCTTAAATAGTGTACTAACATAAAAGCATGACTGATAATTTTTCTTTTGCATACGACAGTTTTACCAATCAATATTATAAATACCACAATGCTAACAAGGTTATCTTTTAACCACAATCCGTTTTTTACTTTTGCGTAAAAACATTTTAGACTGCCGTGCACGCCATTTGTTAACCATGTTGTAGCTATCAATTTATTTTTAGGAAATGCCATTTTATGTCGACCTCTAGCCTAGTTTTATTCAACAAACCTTACGGCGTCCAAAGTCAATTTCGTGATGACAGCAATAATGACCACACCACCCTTTCGCAGTATTTTACTGACAAATCGCTGCGCGTTGCCGGCCGACTTGATGCCACCTCAGAAGGCTTGCTGATTTTGACCAGTGACGGACGGGTAAATAAAGCCATTACTCAGCCTCCGTCAGCCAAGAACTTCGCCCAAAACAAGCAAAAACAAGGGAAGACTTATTTGGTACAAGTCGAAGGTTTGGTAAGCGCGGCTCAACTAGAGCAATTGACGGCGGGAGTACATTTAAAAGATGGCAAAACCTTACCAGCAGTTGCACGACTGGTTGAGGAAGGTGATTTGCCGATTGACTTATGGCAACGTAATCCGCCCATTCGCGAGCGTAAAAACGTGCCGACCTCATGGCTTATGCTAACCATTTATGAGGGCAAAAATCGCCAAGTAAGACGCATGACCGCTCATGTGGGACTGCCTTGCTTGCGTCTGATTCGTTGGTCGGTGGCAGGATTTGAGCTTGGTTCGCTTGGCGTTGGTGAGTTTGTGCGTATTCACCTAAATAGTGAGCGCTGTCGGCAGTTAGGGATTGTCGATTAGATTAGCGTGGCAAATTAAACCTTATCCGCTTATATGAGCCAATTTTGCTCTGATTTAAATATTACGACTTATTAAACGGCGCGTCTCGAACGCGTAAGGTTTATCTGTTAAGATGCAAAACTGCGCTGACTTGCCAACCTTGCCGTATTTTCGCGTTTTATATCGCCGTATTTTCGCGTTTTATATCGGTTTAAATTTGGCCATTATTTATCTTGTTTTCTGTCTTATTTTTCGTTGAGCCTGTTTCCTGTTTTTTTGATAGTAAGGATATATCATGATTGCCTCTCGTCATTTTGCTTTGTTTGCTACCAGTGTGGCTACTACCCTGCTGCTAAGCGCTTGCCAGCCAGCAACTGAGGATAATGAGGTAATGCCAATAGAAAAGGTCACTCAAGCCACTAATGAACCATCTGAAACAGCTCCCGAGGTTGCCCATGCTGAGCACGACATGGCTGCCAATGATGAGGCGGTAAACGCTGAAAAAATGTCAGATACGCTGAAAGACTACACTAAAGCTATGACCAGTATGCATAATGAAATGATGGTTGGCATGGGTTATAACGATCCTGATACCGCCTTCGCCAAAGGCATGCTCGGCCATCATCGCGGTGCGGTAGATATGGCAAAAATCGAGCTAAAGTACGGCACTGATGAAACCATGCGTAAACTTGCCCAAGACATCATCGACTCACAGCAGCTTGAGATTGATATTCTTAATAAATGGCTCGCAAGCCATCCTGATGCGCCCAAGCTAAAACCCAATACCGAAGCCATACAAGAAGCGTATGCAAAGGGAATGAATACCATGCATAGCGATATGATGCTCGGTATTGCTGAGCCTGTCGCTGATATGGCATTTGCGCGCGGTATGTTGCCACATCATCGCGGCGCGGTGGACATGGCAAAGGTACAGCTCCAATACGGTACCGATGAAGAAATGCGCAAATTGGCACAAGACATTATCGATGCTCAGCAGCCTGAGATTGAGCTGATGCAAAGCTGGATTGCGGCAAATAAAGCGCCTGACACAGCGATTACAGACTCCGATAAAGCTGTTATCAATGATGAAGCAAATAATAAAGAAGCGATCAAAGAAACCACTAAAGCGACAAGTTAAACAGCTATAAACTCTTAACTATTGCTTATAGCACTCCGAATATTAAAAATATAGGTGGTGTGTCAAAAAGTATGCTGATTAAAACTTGAACAGTTTTTGAAGCCTTGAAAGCCCTATAGAATCAGAGAACTTAGCATAGATTTTTTATTGGCTTCTATCGCCAGCATACTTTTTAGAACACCACCAAAATATAAACCCTTGCTAAGCTGCGTACTTAACAAGGGTTTTTAATGTCTTCACGCTTTATTATTTATCTATTCACTTTGATAGCGTGCTAGCGCATTTAGCCATGTATCTTCAGTATTGGCATACCCTACAGAGTTACTATCGTCTTCACAATCTGTACTCGCCCTTGCTAACCGTAAGCTGATGCTATGCGGGAAAACTTTTTCATTATAGTCATACGTATTATTATCCACCAAATCAGCTTTAGGCAAAACTTCAACTACCATTAGCTCATCACGGCGAAATAAATGACATTGCACAGCACGCGTGGCAGCACTAAACGTTGCTAATTGCTTAGTGTCTGCTTTGATACCGTCGATAGCGACAATGATGTCATGCGCTGAGATACCCGCCTTGGCAGCCGCACTATTACGGCTGACACGATTAACCTTTAATCCCAGCGGTGTCTCACTACAACGCATGCCCCACGGTATGTTTTTATCTGCCGTCTCTTTGGTGTTGGTATGAATCTTAATACCATTGGCCACTAGCAACGCCTCTAGTGGCAGCTCCTCTACGTCATTGACATAACGGCGCTCAAACTCTTCCCAATCTGCTAACGGCATAAATTGTCCGATAACTGCACCCATATCGGCGCTACTGATACCGATGCGTTTATTATCATTTTGTTTTGCTTGGCTATAAAATTCTTTAACCACATCAAATAAATGATAACGCCCATCGCTTTTTGCAAGCAGGGTCAAATCCAAGCATAACGCCACCAATGCGCCTTTGTTGTAATAACTGATACCTGCATTGCCGGTATTTTCATCATTGCGATACAGCTTAATCCAAGCGTCAAAGCTTGACTCGGCAACGCTTTGATGCGCACGTCCTGGGGTTTGATAGTAGCGATTGATTTGTTCGGCAAGCAATCTAAGATAGCTTCCTTTATCAATGACGCCTGACGCTTGCAACATAAAATCATCGATATAAGAGGTAAAACCTTCAAATACCCAAAGCAGCGGCGTAAAGGCTTCGCGGCGTAAATCCACATCTAGCATCACATCTGGACGCACGGTTTTGACCCACCACGCATGAAAATACTCGTGACTGCATAAGCCCAAAAAGCGTTGATAATCGGCACTTGGCACTTTTGGCTCATCAGCATTAGGCAAATCACGACGCGGGGTAATCAAACTGGTCGAGTTGATATGCTCAAGCCCGCCATAATCCTGCCCACTGGCAAAGGTCATAAAGGTATAATTGTTAAAGGGCGCATCGCCAAGCCAATCTAAATAAGTCTGACAGATTTGAGTAACATCTTGCTGCAAGCGTCCCATGTTAGCGCTATGCTTACCTGAAAGATAAAAATGATGGCTAAGCGTCTGATGGCTATTATCTTGAATGATAAAATCAAAGTTATCTTGTTCGGCAAACTCAAACGGATGATCGATCAGCTCATGATAGCTGTCTGCTTGTAGAGTATATATTCGCAGCTTATCAATTTGCGACTGTACTGCCTCAAGTCCACACGCCAAGCGCACAAGACTAGCGTCTTTATCCGCTAAAAATGCAGCTGGCACGATTAAATCAACTTCTACCCCTTGTTGTTCTTGCCCATCAATCGCTAAGGCCAATGAGGTAAAATTGCCATACAAACGCTGCTGGTCGACATACGCCGTACGCACCGATAAATCATAACAATATACTTCATAATGAAGGCGTATACGTTGTGCTGCCCGCGCCTCTGGTAACTGCCATGTATTTTTATCTGTTTTTTGCGCGCGATACGTGTTGATTTGTTTATCGTTAGAAACGACTTGACTGTCTAAAATTTCATAATGCACTGCGGTTATATTACGGGCAAATTCACGCATTAAATAGCTACCCGGTATCCAGGCGGGCAACCATAAACTTGGCGCGTCGGTATTAGCGGTGAAAGTCAGCGCGACATCGACCAAATGCTCCAAAAACCGCGCAAAGTCGAATTGGTAAAAGACATGAGCGGTTGGCTGATTTAAATTATTAATCGGTGAGATTTGAGAAGATAAATTCATAATCGTTATTATCCTTATGTTTATGACTATGGTAGAAGCCATCATGCAAAAACGCAACTAGCAAACTTTAGCCTCTTACCTTTACCAACGGCCAAAACTGAAAAATCATATTTATTTACATTAATTCGCCCAATAATTGCTATTTTTTCGGATTTTAACCTTGAAACCGCTGGCAGGCATCGCAATTAAAGATGCTAACTGCTAAAGTTACCCTAATAAACTGATGATAATTGACTAATGACGTGGCTATTTGGCTGGCTGATTGGCTTTTTTAGGTTTATTGCAACCGTATTTAAATTTCAATAACGACATATTTAGGATAATTTATGACTACTATCGCAAAAGACACTGCCGTCAAGTTTAACTACACGCTAAAAGACGACGAAGGCAATATCCTTGACCAGTCTCCAGAAGGTCAACCGCTTGCGTATTTGCATGGCCATAGCAACATCATCCCAGGTCTTGAGCAACAACTAGAAGGCAAATCTGCTGGCGAAAGAGTCAATGCCGTTGTAGAGCCTGCTGATGGTTACGGTGAATACCAAGAACAAGCGGTACAACATGTACCACGCGAAAACTTCCAAGGCGTTGATGATATCCAGCCTGGTATGCAGTTTCAGTCAGAAGCTGGCGGTCAAGTGATGCTAGTAACTGTGACTGACGTAAACGATAAAGAAGTGACGGTTGATGCAAACCATCCGTTAGCTGGTAAGCGTTTGACGTTCGATGTAGAAATTCAAGAAGTACGCGCAGCCACTGAAGACGAGCTAAACCACGGCCATATCCATGGCGCTGGTGGCGTTGAGCACTAATATCTTCTTGAGTTTGGCGTAAAATTTTCAGACGATAAAATGCTTAGGCGAATAGTTAATTATTAATGAATAGTTATTGATAATGTTAGCGTCGTCTAGCTATAAAGGTCAGTAGAGCAATCTACTGACCTTTTTTTGGATAAGTTTTAGAGATTACAGACGTAACAAAGCCGCATAACAACAAGTATTATGCGGCTTTTATCACCAACCATCCATGTTAATGTTATCAGATACTTAATCCCGGAGCATCTTATAACGTACAGGCATCCAGCCTTATCTTCCCTAATCAGCAAACCACCTATCCCTGATGCGACCTTTGCGATACCAATCCCTAGTATCTATGAACCTTTTCGTTCAATCGTGCCGTACAGTTATAATCGCAGATTGGCATGAGGTAAGTAAGAGGTCTAAACGTCAATGCGTGTAAGCATATGCTTACACGCATTTTTATTGCCGATAATGACTGTTCAACAGTTGCAATCTTTATAGCTTTTCTTCTGGGCTAGCCTGCACCTTTGGATCAGCGCTAAGCATGATATAAGCCGCTTCCTTAATGAAGGCTTCATCCTCAGGTAGCTCAGGACGCTCGCTTTCTTTCATCTGACTGCGCTCTTCAAATTTTGCATCCATGGCCGCTTGATAAGTATTCCAATTGGCATAAGGACGCTCGCCCGTTGCAATTAGGCGTTTATTTTCGGCTTCCAATGAGCGTTTTTCTATCAGCTGCATTTTGGCGCGGCGACTATTGATATCAAGAGGAATCGGTTTTTTCTCATCTTCCATATTACGAATATCATTCAGCGTCGATAGATACACAAAGTGCGGGTTTTTCTGCTGACGGATTTTTGATTGCTGATTTAGCGTTGCTAAGGTATTGGCAGAGAATTTACCTTCAGGCTTATAAGGGGCAGTTTTAATCGTATCCCATGGTAAGGCTTTTTTCTGCGCGCGCTCGCCAAAAGTCGCATCATCGTAGATATTGACCAATTCAATATCAGGGACCACGCCTTTATTTTGCGTACTACCGCCAGTGACGCGGTAGAACTTACGCTGCGTGAGCGTCGCTGTACCCAAAGCCAAGCTGTCTAGCTGGATTTGCGCCGAACCTTTACCAGTCGTGGTGCTACCGACAACGAGGCCGCGACCGTAATCCTGAATCGCAGCAGCAAAGATTTCACTGGCAGAGGCAGAGGCTAAATTGGTCAAAACAACCACTTTGCCGTCATAAAGCTGTTCGCCGCCATCGTCATCGCGGTAGACTTGAATATTGCCGCGATTGTCGCGAATTTGCACCAATGGGCCGCTTTTAATAAAGAAGCCGAGCATTTTGGCGACCTCATCGAGCGAGCCGCCTGGGTTATTACGTAAATCAACCACTAGACCGTCGATATTTTCTTTATTAAGCGCTTTAAGGGCTTTTTCGGTATCGTCACTGACACTACGGTACTCTTCACCATTGCGGCGCGCGCGATAGTTGAGATAAAAACTTGGTATCTCAAGCACACCGATACGTTTTGGCGTTTTATCGATATTGGGACGCTGTACTTCAACGACACGCTGTTTTACGCCCGACTCTTCTTGCTGAATAATATCGCGGACCACGGTTACATTACGGGCGCTGGTATCGGGCGTATTTGGTTGACGCACCTTAATGGTCACCGAGGTGCCGCGTTTACCGCGAATCAGACCGACGATTTCACGTGTTGACCAGCCAACCACATCAACCATATTCTCGCCGTCTTTGGCAATACCAATAATCAAATCATTGGGCTTAATCTGCCCAGATTTGGCTGCTGGGCCACCATCTACCAAAGTGACAATGCGGGTATAATCTGGGTTTTTACGGTCAGGACGGATAGAAACCCCGATGCCTTCTAATTGCAGACTCGATTGAATTTGCAGCTCATTGGCCTGAATTGGCGCATAATAATTACTGTGCGGGTCATAAGTGAGCATCGCCGTATTTAAGATGGTTTCCATGATTTCATCATCTTTTAGACGCGCAAGCTGCTCTTGCTGACGCGATAAGCGGTTGAGCAAAATCTCACTTGGCGTGCGCTCATCATTACGCAGCAAGTCTTGGCCGCGCGTAATATCAGGATTACTTAAAAAGACTTTCTCTTTCGCCTTTTCATCTTCTTGGCCTAAAGTAATACTCATCAACTGAAACTTCAGCTGACGCGTCCAATAGTCGCGCTGTTCTTTTTTGATTTTAAAATGACTGAGCTTTTCGCGGTCAAGGACGATGCTATCTTCACTGGTTAAATCTATCTTGGTTTTCAGCAGTTGTTTTGATAGAGTAAAATATTCATTAGAGCGCTGACGGTAACGCTCAAAAATCGCCACTCCAGCCGATAGGTCGCCACGTTTTAGGCGCGCGGCAAATTCGTCGGCATATTTCTTCTTAAATTCATCGACATCAGATTGCAAAAACAAGGTATGGTTTGGATCGAGACTGTCAATATACATAGACAAAATCTCGCTACCCATGGCGCTATCGAGCGGCTGATTGAGATAATGGCTGCGATCCAGCAAGGCCGCTACTTGGCGAGTGGTAACCTGTTGCTCAGGGGTGGCTTTAAAGCCTGCTGTATTGCTATCAGCCACTGCGGTGCTGTAGCTTTGAGTGAGGATAAGACCAGCGACGCCCACTGACGCTGCACTGAGTAACCACTGTGCTGGTTGTTTTTTCATCGTATATACCTAATTATTTTAAGTTAAAAGTATGCTGAGTTGTTATTACCAATAGAGGGTAGTTATTAGACTATAAGCCAAAAAATGTCGCGATTTTTCACCCTATTATATTTACCATTAAACCATAGGTTACGCTAGCATTAAAAGCAGGCAAATATGGGATAATGATCTTAGAATAGGTCCTTATTTTCATTGTTAAAAATCAATCAATACTAGCACAGCTATAAATATACCACTGTCTCAATCTGTATAAACAATCTTACACGCGGTCTGGCTATTTTGTAGCGCATCCATTGTTGCATTTGGTTATAAGCGTGAATCATCTTGTTTAAACTTATGATTTAAACCTAATTTATTTAAGCCAAGCAAACCGCCATTATGCGCATATTGCAATCACTGGCATAATATAAGGTAAAAGTGAGTAGCGCCAAACCGTCCGCAACAGAAAGATTATCCATAAGAAAAAACCGTCTCATCTCTAAGCTCTGTCTCGATTTGACTTATAATGTAGTACAAATGAGAAAACCACCCTCTAGCCTGATAAGGATTACGCAATGTACGGCGTTTTAATGATTGATATCGATAGTACCGCACTGACTGCTGAAGATGTCAGTTTAATCAAACAAGCACAAGTCGGCGGGGTGATATTATTTGCCCGCAATGTGGCAGATGCGGCGCAAGTGCGAGCCTTGTGTGACGATATCCGCCAGCACAATGCCGATTTATTGATTGGCGTCGATCAAGAAGGCGGCCGCGTTGCCAGATTACGTCAAGGTTTTACGCCATTACCGGCGATGGGCAGGCTCGGCGAATTATTTGACCAAGACCCTAGTCGCGCCTTGAGCCTTGCTTACGATTGTGGTTATTTGATGGCAGCAGAAGTATTGGCGGTCGGCATTGATTTGAGCTTTGCGCCGGTGCTCGATAGAGGCGGCATCAGCCAAGTGATCGGCGATCGCAGTTTTCATCAAAATCCGCAAGCCATTATCGCTTTAGCAAGCCAGTTCATGCGCGGTATGAAAGCGGCGGGTATGGCAACCACCGGTAAGCACTTTCCCGGTCATGGAGCCGTCGCGCCTGACTCGCATGTGGCAGAAGCAATCGATACACGTAGTTTAGATGAGATTATCAATAGCGACATGCAGCCGTTTGCGCAGACGCTGCCTTGGCTTGATGCCTTAATGCCGGCGCATGTGATTTTTTCACAAGTCGATAAAAAACCCGCTGGATTTTCAAAAATTTGGCTCAAAGACATCATTCGCAAACAGCTGAATTTTGATGGGGTTTTATTTTCTGATGATTTATCAATGGCTGGTGCGCAAGCTGCCGGTGATGTCAGCGCCCGCGTCAAAGCAGCAATTGAAGCAGGCTGCGATATTGCTCTTGTCTGTAATGATCGCGTTGCTGCTCACGAAGCCGCCAGAGCAGCCCAAGAGCTACCCTATCCTGACCAAAAACGTATCAAAGCCATGCGTGGGCAAATACCTGTTTGGCAGGGCGACCTTGAATCAACGAGCCAGCAGTTTGACTATTGGCAACAAGCAAAGGAAAATATCTTACAGACCTTTTTTGCCAGTCAAACGAAAGCACCTACTGAGTCAAAAGATCCAACCGCTTATAGATAATTCATTTAACCAAACCAGCTTTATTCCAGTCTTACTTGATGCAAGAAAAAACCGCACCTTAAACCTAAGATGCGGTCTTTTTAATATTAATACTAGCTATTTATAAATAACTACCCCACTCTCAACTTCGAAAGTGATTGAAAAAAGAAGAGCACCTCACTAATCT
>NZ_JABAST010000004.1 GCF_016107575.1 Psychrobacter faecalis
CAACGCTAAATCCTGTAAAAGAGCAACAACAGCAAAGATTACAAGCCGCTTAATTTAGCTTGATGGTGACAACTACCTTGAAAAACTCCGATTCTTTATGTTTTATAGGTTTTTACTATTATGATTTATGTCGTTACTACTGATTGTTCTAATTCTTTAGAGGAGTTTGTCCGGCAAATCAGCAGTATTTTTTACCCATCAAGAATGCAGCTATTCTTAACATTATCTATCATGGCGCGACTGACTCGAAAGAATAACGCAAGCTCAACGGCGGTTAAATCCTGCGTGAGCTGGTTTTTAGCCCACACTTCTGCAGCGTTGAGCTTTACCATAATGTCCTCGCCTTTAACCGTCAGTTCGAGCAGTCGACTGCGACCATCTTGCGGATTATCTGTCTTAATAATCAAATCGGCCGCTAAAAGGTCATTCAATGCCCGAGTAATTTGTGCTTTATCACGCTCGATGTAATCTGCAATTGATTTTGCAGTGCTGTGAGGGTTATAACATACGACTTTTAAAGTTCTGATTTGCGTTACTGTTAATTCAAGCCCTTGTCGTTTGATGCCTTCGTGCAATAAATTGATGTAGGTATGCATCAATTGATGTAGCGTTTCACTCATCAAATTTTTAGCCATATAGAAACCTTTATGTAGTTGACTAAGGCAACTATATAAATTAAAGTTGATGGTGTCAACTATATTATGGTTTCTATATACTGATATTCTATACTTACGTTTTATAAGATAACAAAATGGCAATTGAGGTAATTTTTCTGAGTTTGTCGTTTTATATTTGGCAATTTAACTATCTTAAGTGGATTTTTAATAAACTATTTGCAGAGATTTATTATGAATAAGGTTCAACCCCGTATCCAGAAGTGGCCCGCAACGAGTCGTTTATTGCATTGGCTGAGCGCATTACTCTTGCTAGTAACGTGGTGTTTAATTTTGCTTTACGGTAATAATGAGAATCCGCTATACATTAGCCTACACAAAGCATTTGGTATCAGTATTTTATTCTGGACGATTATTCGGTTAATGAATCGATTCTTAACTAACGCACCTCCTGCAGTTCCAATGCCCAGATGGCAAAGCATCATAGCTAGGCTTACGCATTTTGCTCTTTATGCGCTGTTAATAGCAATGCCCATAGCCGGGTTATTAATGTCAGTATATGGTGGTCGTCCTGTTGATATATTCGGATTGTTCGAGATTCCAGTTTTTGTAACACCCGACCGTAGTGCGGCTCGTTTCTATAATGATTTACACACCAATATTATTTGGCCAATGATTATTATATTTACCATAGCCCACGTTGGGGGAGCGTTGTATCATCAGTTTATAAAAAAGGACAATTTAATTAAGCGTATGAGTTAGATTTTAAGAACGCTAGAAAATATTTAAAAAATGGGTTTATAACAACGTTTTTGAGATATTGAACTAAACGAGGCTTTCAATAATTTTTGAGTATACCCTAGCAGAACGAGACTATAATGCCTTAGATATCAGTGAGTTTACCCATTATTGTATTAACCCCTCCAAAAACTTTGTCCATGATAAAAATCATATCAATGGAATAGAGAGTTTTTGAAATCAAGCTAAGCATCATCTGCGTAAGTTTAACGGGATGCCAAAAGAGTATTTCTACCTGTATTTAAAGGAATAAGAGTGGCGTTTTAACGGCAGTGTCCCAAAGTTGCAATTATTAGGGCTAAACTAGTCACCTAGGATAGCTCCTGATAGTAATTATTAAAATTTTGGTGGTGTTCTAAAAAGTATGCTGGCGATAGAAGTCAATAAGAAATCTATGCTAAGTTCTCTGTTTCTATAGGGCTTTCAAGGCTTCAAAAATTTTTCAAGTTTTAATCAGCATACTTTTTGACACACCACCAACCAATCGTGCTATGTAGACGCTTCTTGTTAAACCAGTCTACCCATTCTAGGGTTGCTAATTCAACATCATTAACGCCAGTCCAGCTCTCTTTTAAGTAATGAATCACCTCAGACTTATACAGCCCATTGACCGTCTCAGCTAAAGCATTATCGTATGAATCACCCGTCGTGCCCACAGAGGCTATAAGGCCTGAGTCAGCCATTTTATCAGTGTAGCGAATGGATAAGTACTGAACCCCGCGATCGCTATGATGAATCACATCCTTAGGGTTGTTTCTATCTGCTATTGCTTGATTGAGTGCTGCCATCACCATATCCGTGTTCATACGATTAGACACCTTCCAGCCCACAATAGCACGGGCAAACACATCAATGATAAAAGCGGTATAGACCCAGCCACTCATGGTCTTGATATAGGTAAAATCTGCAACCCAAAGCTGATTAGGACGATGAGCATTAAAGTTACGATTGACTAAATCATTCGCCCGCAGCTGCTCATCACGACTGTTAGTAGTAATCCTACCCTTACCACGCCAGACACCTTGTAAGCCATGCTGTCTCATTAAACGCTCTACGGTGCAACGAGCAACCTTTAACCCGTCAGATTTCATCTGCTGCCAAACCTTACGCGCACCATAACGGCATTTACTGTCCTGCCAGATGCGTTTAATCTCGCTGACATAATAGTCGTCATACTGACTGCGCAGTGAACGCTTGTGTGGGTTGTCGCTTAAGTCTTGAGCACGATAATAAGTTGACGGGGCAATCGGTAATACTCTACAGATTGGCTCGACCTCATACTCAGCTTTGTTATCATCAATAAAACTGATCATTACTTGTGTGGACGGTCGAGCTCCGCCTGGGCGAAAAAAGCAGCAGCCTTACGTATAATCTCATTGGCTTGCTTGAGTTCTCTATTCTCACGTTCAAGCGCTTTGATGCGCTCTTTGTCACTTTGAGCTTGCACTGAGGCAGGTATGGTTTGGTCTATGTACTTCTTGTGCCATGAGCGCAGGGTTTCAGGCGTACAACCAATCTTAGGGGCAATGGCTTGAATAGCTGACCAGGTGGAGGGATAATCACCCGACACTTCAATCAGCATGCGAACGGCGCGGTCTTTAATCTCGGGGGTGTAGTGTCGTGTTTTCATCGTTGTATTCTCTCAGAATGTTGAGTCTCCGACAATACCGGGGCGGTTCAGTAAGAAAAAACAACACACCTTGAAAGCGCAGGTTATCGTTCATTGGCAAACAGGGTTGATACTTGATGTGCAAACCTGCAAAGGGTCAATCCACGATTTTAAGCTCTATAAAGATACTTGTCCTGATTGGCTTCCTGACAATGCTAAATTACTAGCAGATAGTGGCTATCAGGGCATTGCAAAGTTACATGAACAGAGCTTCACCCCCTTTAAAAAGCCACGTGGGGGTCAGCTGTTAGAGATATGCAAACAAGCCAATCAGTATCTCGCTAAGTTTCGCATTATGGTTGAACACAAAATAGGCTTAATCAAATTGTTCAAAATTGTCGCTCATAAATATCGCAATCGTCGTCAGCGCTATGATCTTAGAATGAAGCTGTTTGCTGGTATCATTAATTTCGAGCTAAACCTATGACTTTTGCAAGAGGTCTATTACTTACTGTTTAAATCACCGTCTTAATATTGCAATTGCTACTCGGTTGGCTGCTCTATCCTGACCTGGCCTATAAATTTAAGCGATGTACACTTTTTCTCTATCGAACATAGCACTCTATTGAAGAATCTTGTCCATTTATATGTCTAAATCCAATAATTTAGAACTTAAACTTTTCCCGTGCATATCCTGTGCTAAGGATTTTGTAACACCACCACCTAAGGCTCCATACATAACAAAGTTGAATGCATTAAGGTTTGGCAGTTCATAGCGGACGACCTTTCCTTGCACAATACCCTTGAGCCATTCTTTTACTACCCTCTCAGTAACTTTCTCTTTAATCAACTCATAGTCTTCGCTTTTGAATGCTATAAGCGAAATATTTGATATATCACCTTTATCACCGGTTCGAGAATGAGCTATTTCACGCAATTTCATTTATGTCACCTCACAATATGAAATTTTAATATTTGTATCTTCTTCTGGAATCAAAATTGAGCCTATTGAAACGATCTCTTTAATGTTTGAGCGAATCCCACCACCACCTGCGGGACCATTTGTATAAAGTGACTCTACTTCTCGAATAATAGCTTCAGCCATTACATCATTTTCGACTCTTGTAGCAATACGAAGTCTGACCTCATCCGCTTCCTGCGTACTCAGTATTTTATTTCCATATAATGAGTTAAGTCCGATAAAATCATAACGAATTTCATTGGGTTCTATGTTTTGAGCGGCCAGCCTTTTTTGAATAATTTCTTTTGCTAAATTGGCTCTTTGAACTGAGCCTGAACCCCCATAGCTGATTTCTGCCTCAGCAATATAGCCATCTTTATATCCTATACTGGTTTTTAGCAAACCTGTTTTTGGCTTACCAGACCCGCCAAATACCTTAATAACATTACTCTCTACTTCTTCGACTTGAATCTTGGAAAAGTCAGCAATAACATCGGGAGTCAGATAGTTGGCTGGATCATGGATTTCATACAGTAATTGTTCTTTTACAGTTGCTAGAGAAACCAAACCGCCAGCGTCATCCAGTTTAGTAATGTTATAATCACCTTTTTCATCCACTTCCATAATCGGGAACCCTACGTTCCAAAGTTCTGGCACTTCTTTATATCCAGGATCTGCAAAATAGCCACCCGTGATTTGAGCACCGCACTCCATAAGATGGCCACCTATGGTACCTTTCCCTAGCAGTTCAGTATCTTCAAAAGACCAGCCAAACTCATACATCATAGGTCCAAGAAATAGGGACGGATCAGCTGCTCTACCAGTAATCACAATGTCAGCCCCCGATTCAAGCGCTTGAACAATTCCTCTTGCGCCAATATACGCGTTAGCAGATACAATTGACGAGACAAGGTCTTTGATCTGTTTGTTGTTTTCTAGCAGCGTTTCATTCTGATAATAATTAATTCTTGAAAATACATCATCGCCTGTGACTGCTGCTATTTTCAGATTATGTAGCCCTTGCTTTTGTGCAATATTTTTGATCATTTCGGCAGCCGCTTCTGGATTAGCAGCACCCATATTGGTGACTATTTTTACTTTATTTTTTACACAAAGCGGTAAAACCTGCTCCATGCGATATTCAAGCAAGCTATCATAACCTTGTTTTGGGTTCTTCATTTTTCGTTGCTGTGCAATGGCAATCGTACGTTCTGCAAGACATTCAAAAACAATGTAATCGACTTCTCCGTACTGAATGATATCAAGTGCAGGTTGTAGCCTGTCATCTGAATAACCTGCGCCCGACCCTATTTTGATAGATTTCATAGCATACTCCATTTTATTCTATTTATATAATGACACCGGTAATAACGGCCACTACAGTCATAACTATTGTGGTACCAAACGCCCATTTGAATACGAATTTTTGGTGGTCAGCCAGTTCTACCCCTGCCAAACCAATTAATAAAAAGGTTGACGCTGTCAGCGGGCTCAATGGAAATCCCGTTGTCATTTGTCCCAGCATCGATGCTTGACCAATTTGTATTGGATCAAGTCCGTAGGCACTGGCTGTTTGCGCGAGAATTGGCATGACACCAAAATAATAAGCATCTGGCGTGAAAATTAAACTTAATGGCATACCTATTACGGCGACAATAACGCCCATAGAGCCACCCACAGCCTCTGGAATGATATTGACCAGTGAAGTGGCCATAGCCGTGATCATACCAGTACCTGAAAGAATACCTGTAAAAATACCTGCTGCAAAAATAATAGAAACAACGGTAATCATGCCTACGGATTGGGTTCTTATTTGATCCATCTGATCATTTGGTTTAGGGTAATTTATGAGGACAGCGACTGCGAACGCCACCATAAAGACGATCGGTAAAGGCAACCAAACTTGAACCAAGGCCACAATGGTTAGAATGGTTAAAACCAAGTTGAACCAAAACAGTTTCGGACGGCGCATACTGCGCTCTTCTTCCGTCATCTCATCATGTAAACTGTGCTCCATCTCTTGAACGCCTAAGCGCTTACGCTCTTTTTTTCCCACCAGATATGCTACAAAAATAATCCAAACGATACCCGCTATAAAGGCCGGGATGATAGGATTAAATAATTGTGCCGTACTGACATCTAGTGCGGCTGCGGCTCTTGCGGTCGGTCCGCCCCAAGGCGTTAAATTCATAGTACCTGCGCCAAGAGCCACCATACCCGCCAGTACAATTCTGCTCATCCCTAACTTATTGTATAGAGGTAGCAGCGCAGGAATGGTAATCAAAAAAGTGGAAGCTCCAGATCCATCTAAGTGAGCAACCATCGCAATAATAACCGTCCCTATGGTAATTTTTACTGGATCTCCTTTAACCAGTTTTAAGATCCTCGAAATCATCGGATCAAATAAACCTGCATTGTTCATCACGCCAAAAAACAAAATAGCAAATCCTAACATGATGCCTGTGGGTGCGACACTGACAATACCATCCAACATAAAGGTTCCCAGCTCACTGCCAAAACCGCCAATTAAGGCAAAAACAATCGGTACTAAAATTAGCGAAACAATTACGGATACTTTCTTAGTCAGTATCAATCCCAAAAATACAGCAATCGTCAAAAACCCCAATAAAGCTAACAAATTTACTCTCCTTTTAAAAGTTAACTTCTTCCCTGTAATATCCCTACCAGTCCGCCTTGGCATAAGATAATAACTTGCATCAGACTCTAATAGAAATACCACGGACGGAATACGCTTCCAAGGGTACAGAGATGATTCTTCACATAAAACTGTACCCATTTTTAGTTAAAACCTATGCTTCAAGACAGGTAGTTGATAGAAAAAACGGAGATGTGGAGAGGTAAAAGATTTCTGCAGCAATATCATCAAATATCGCTGTATTCTTAGAGGCTATTTACTGCCTTGGCTTTTTGAAATTACAGGCTAAATGATTTTTAAAGACATTAAAAATAGAGTTGGTGCTGGTAAATGCTGAGAATGAGAAGGCTTTAGTGATTATTAAATATGATTGTCTTAATGAATTTAACAGTGGCTTTATCTATATAGAATTTATTAACCCTTAAGGCAAAATAAGCGGGGTCGGATGGAAAAAACAGATTGCCTGGAGCAATAAAAATATTATTACTTTTTGCATCGTTCACTGCTCTTTTGTCATCCATCGGAATACGAAACCATAAAAAATTACCGCTGGGATTGTGAGGATAAAGCGTGAGTCCGTCAATTTTTTTCAGCGCAGTGATGGCAGCGGCTGACTTCTCATAAGATATGCTTTTAAGGGCTTGTAGATGATTGGCTAAAGCACCGCTGGTGATGAGATGATTGAGAATGTTTTCAGTGATTGAGGAGGTGTTAATGACGGTGATCATTTTTAACCGTGTGAGTGATTTGATCACAGGTTTAGAAGCAGCTATAAAACCGCACCTGAGTGAAGCCGACACTGTTTTTGAAAAACTACTCACATAAATAACTGGACAATCTTTATTAAAAAAGTAACTTGCAGCGTTATTTCTTGTCAATAAAAACGGATCATTTTCAACAATGAGCACATTATAATTCATGCATAGTGCCTGAATAGCCGTCATATTGGGGACAGTCAAGTCTGTCCCTGTCGGATTATGGGCAAAAGGCTGTAAAAATAAAATCTTAGGATGATTTTTTTGGATGACTGACTCTAAATTGTTTAAATCTAAACCAAATCTAGTTCGCTTGATAGCATTTATATGGACTTGATGTAAGTCAAGCTTACTAAATAATGGATAATATCCAGGAGACTCTACGATGACATGATCGTCTTTGGTTAAAAAGTGCCTAATGATCAAGTCCAAACTGTGATTCGTACCATAGGTCATCAATAAGTTCTGAGACTCAACAGTCAACGCGCGCCTACTCAGGATATCCACAATTAGTCCTCGAAGTAAGATATTACCAGATGGATCACCATTACCACGGTCGAAGTGTAATACTTCATCGCTGTCACTTACCTGCCCTAAGTAGCTTTCGAGGTTGAGCCTATCCATATACTCTTTAGGGTAGCGGCCCGCACCAGGTTTATGGTAAGACTCATTGATCATCTGTTGTTCTAATAAATCAATGCCAGTATAAAAAGAGGTTGAATTCAGCATCGGTGTATTGGACAAATCTTCACCGACATAAAATCCTGATTTCGGTAGCGCCTTGATCCAATGTTGCTCGAGTAAGATATTATAAGCATTTACTACTGTATTCTTGGACACCTTGTGTTTTTCTGCCATCGCTCTAATCGAAGGTATTTTATCCCCCACTTTTTTTCTACCAGACTTGATGTCATCAATAACTAATAGGCATATTTCTTCGAACTTCTTCACCTTTCAACTCCAATTTGAATAGAAGACTCATTAAATATCATATTAAACCTTGATAAGCATATCCCTTAAACTTCCTAGTAAGACTGAGCTATGCTGAAGAAACCGTAGAGATAAACTTGGGAGGTATCAATTAGCCAAACCATCAATAATCAGCAAAAAATGCAAAACATAACTCATTAAAGCCGAAGACAATTTTGATTTACCCTTCTGCTTAAGTGGACTAATAACCGTTAGTGCATAACCGTTGTATGTACCTAAGCTAGTAACCTCACCTTCAAAACTAGGGAGTTTTTTTCCGAATTCTTCTACGCTTTTAAGCTGAGCAGCTTTATTGACAACAGGACGATACGTTTTTTTATTCTTCTCATTAATATAGGACTCGGATTCAATACAGCTGATATTTACCCGCCAATACTTGCTTGGTAGAATCTGGCACATGGTATCTAAGTATTTATAAAAACCTTTTTTTTGTTTAAAGGTAAAACGAATCTCACTTTTTGAGGTATTGGTTTTTTCGTAGAATAATTTAAGAATGTGTTTAATCTCATGCCTACTCGCTTTGGATTTATAAAGCGTCTCAAGATTGTCAAAACATTGATACACAAGCGCTTGCTCTTCATGATAATGCAGCGGTGTTGGTGCGATTAAAATATGATTGGAGCGTTGTTTACGTCTTTTAGATATGAGCTTATGATTAAGTGTTCCATCTTCATTTTTCACCAAGCTCAACGCGCGTTCATAAATCATCAACGCATCATCGTACATAAAGTTTAAACTACTGGCCGCACCTAGCATTTGGCCATCCTCAATGTCCCATAGAAGCTTTTCTATCATTTCACGGCTATATCTACCAAACATTGCTGAATACTGCTTTTTATCAATACCAATAGGACCACTACTTAACAGAGATGTCTTCACCTTATCAGCAAACATTAACCTTTCACAATCAACCTTACGATTCACGTATTGCCTAATATTACTGAGATTGACAGCGTTATCTCTACTCTCTAAGGCATATTTATTGTGCTGCTTTAGGTCCATACGACTAGTACCAATCAACTTATTCACAACATCTAAAGGCAGGGTCAATTTAGCCTGCTGCAATTGATGACTTGCGATAATATCAGCGGTATGAATATATGAGCTAAAAGTCGTAATGAGGTTGGCATGACCTGCAAACTCCATTAGCGCATCCCAGTGATTTGTTGAAACGCTGCGCACTTTACCTAAAAAATGAGTTTTAATATCATGGATTTTTATCTCATCATAATCTGTGAATTGCATGACAAGCATTGGGTTACACCTGATTATAAGCGCCATATTCGATATCGCATTATGACGAAAGCTATGTAGGGTAAGATCGTGATAAGCCGTATTTTCTAATATGCGTTTTATTGGCTGCTCAATACTATAACGAGACAATGGAGTGGACTGATACGCTAAAGTAAATAAATAGCGAGAAGACTGACCCTCTTTTAGATGAAAGAACCTTTTAAAATCTTCTAGCTCTTCTGGCAAAAGCAATACTGATAAATAAATTCGCCGCGTACCATCATCTGATTTCAAATCACGATGAGCGTTAGGGCGAACAATGAGGTTGTACTCCATAAAACCTTGATTGTCATATTCGATATCTTTAACCTGCAACCCTAATATTTCACTGATACGCATGCCAGTACGGTATAGCAGTATTGTCACGATGCTAAGCGCTTGTTTATAGTATTCACTCAGCGTCTCTTGCTCAGCGATACAACTAAGAATAGCGTGATAAACCTGATTAGGTATGAGATAACTAGACACTATTTGCGGATCGCCGCCGCCTCTGATGTCGATATCAGGCGCTTGGTAATGCTTCTTTAAAGAATGATGCAGTGAGCAAATAACCGTCTTGGTAAACCCTAGTTTATTTGGATTCTTCTCGGCAATAATTTCGTTGTATATATAGTGATAGTCATGTTTTGAGGAGTGTGAAAAATCAGCTGTACGAGTCCCTGCGATAAAGCCATTACCGATCTCAGACAAATATCGCTTCAAGGTATTGATTTTATTACCACTGGTGAGCAGATCAAGCATCCATCTCACCAGTCGTTCTTGGTTGGGATATAGATTTTGAGTCAATAAGTTTATTAGCTGTGGTTGCGCCTGCTTTTTATCGCCATTGAGTATGGTTCGTATTTCTTTAACTGCATCAGACCTAAAGCGTGCGACTTTGATAGTATCAAGTGAGTCCTCAGTGCTATTGCTAGATTCAATCACTAATTTACTGACGTGTTCATCTGATAGAACCGCACTGGGTGTTTTAATACCCTGAAAATATCTAAGCCATTGCGATGTTGATATTGAGGTTTGTTTTTGCTGACCTGTTAGCACCTGGACCAATTGAACGTCTAAATATACTTCTGGTAGCGTTTGCCAATAGATTGCAATATGTCGTAAGTAGCTAGATCTATTGATGGACTTAACCGTGAATTTCTCTCCAATAAACTCCCCCAGCCTTTTTATCACTTGATGGTATTTAGGAAATTCGTTTTGCGCTTGATGCTGGCGTTGTAGTTTGAGCAGCCATAAGCGACTGATATCATCTATGATAATCAGGCGTGTGTGATACACTTCATCTAAATCGTTTTCTATAGTAACAAGCTCATTGCCATAGTCGGATGATAGTAGCCTGATCGGCATGACCATCATGTCATCAGACATCTGATAAATAGGCTTTTTTTGTTCTAGATAGTTATAAATCTCTCTAAGCATCTTCTCATCGTTATATCCTGCAAAACTAATGAGCGAGAATAAAAACCAGCTGACGCTCTCAAGTAATGAAAAGGTATTCTTTTGCTGCCATCTATCAAACGCTTGTGCGACAATACTCTGAGCTTTTGATAAATATAAAAACGTATCAAAATCATTGATATTTTTTGGACGCTGTGGACGTACAGCAATGATGGGCTTTGGTAATAACGGCAGGTGTCTTTTTTTACGCGCTTCATTAATGTTATCGAAAAAACGCTTGCGCTCGAATAGTGCAAACGGGATAAGATGCGCTGAAACGCTCTTTTCGATGTCATCATAAAGTGCTTCATATAAACCGTTTATCTGCTCGTCTGTGATTAACTCTGGCGACTGATGCTCTTTAATAAAAGCATTCCAAGCGCGTTGGCACATCTCTTTTGTATGCTGTAATGCCTGCTTACGCTTATCCTGCGCTTTTGCTGAGCGCCTCAAATGACCATGTAAAGTCTCTAACTGTGTCATAAAGTCACCTGCTGTAATTCAAGTTCTTCTGCCAGCTGCTGATAAGGTTTTTTAGCAGCTACTATATGCCCTATAGCCAGTGCTGAGTTTTTTCTCCATGCTTCCTGACCCATCATTTCATGACCAAAAATCGCCAAAATAACTGCTTCATCTACTCCCTGCTCATGTAAAAACCTTTGTCCCACATGGCGTGTCCAATCTGGCTTAAAGCGAAAATGAGTATCTAATTCTTTGATAATAATAGCCGGCCTGAGCGCATGAAACTCGCCTTTTTTATCTATAAAATTTAGTAGCGGCCGCTGGCAATCAAAGATTTTATTCACGTCAGTGCTGATATTAGAATCTAAGCGTCCATAGCGCTTAGCAAAGCTTTCTAGATAACGTAAGAAATTTTGCATGGCGTCGTGCAAAAATGAACAAATAGGCACTAAGCGCTGACTGTTAGCGGTCGCCCGCTCCTCCTTATCAGAAATCCAAATGATGCCTGCCTCAAGGTTGATCTGGTTGAGATAACCTGGTGCGCCTTCTACCGCTCTTATTGAAGTTAGTAAAAGAGAGATATGCCATAACCATAAATTATAAAAATTGAATTTCTCTCTATAGTCATGAGCAGTTACTACTTTTTGCTGTAAGTAGCTCATGAATAGACTTACTATCGGATAATCAGGGCTGTTTTGACTACCCATAGCATCATCACTGAGCACTACCTTGGACAAATAATCGACAATGCTGGATTTGTTTTTATGACAGCGAGCGGTAAGGATCTTAATCGCATCGTGGTAGACTTCTTTTATCACCTTAATCTCATGAGAGCTATACCAAGTATCTGCTCTCTTTCTACTATTGCGTGAGGTGATGATAGTGGCCAACTGCGTGCTGCTGACTTCATAGATAAGGATTGTGTATAGTGACTTTTCTATCCTGCCCAAGCTAATTAACGGTAGCTGTAGCGTTGCTCGTAGATCAGTAATGACTTCATTGATCAATACTGAATCTGGGTATCCTTTATAGGTTAAAAATACTCCCAATGGCTCAGGTAATGGGAGTTTGAACTGCGTCAATCGGTTAGCAATAACTGACTCTACCCCTTCTGTTCTAATACGTAGCGGTGTAATATCTAAGTTAATAATAAACTCATACTTTGCTTTACGAACACCAATATCAGTGATTTTTTTATAATTGTTATTGATATCTTCAGCCAACCTTGCAACTGAATGACCGGTGTATAAAGAAAGCAATAAATAGACGATCGCTCGTTTCTTGTCCCTATCGCCTTCACCGTCACTATAATCATCAAACCATTGCCACAGCTTAGAGGCTATATTTTGAATAGCAATGAGCGATAACTGACGAATATTGTTGCTTACAAACCGCTCATTTTTATTAGCATGAGAATATTTTGCCTGTGTTCTTCGATAAATCTGATCGTATGAGAACTTTTCAGTATCTTTTAACTTTGTTTGCTCGAGATGAAAGAAGTCAGGTACGGGATTATCTAACCGCTCACGATAAATATCGTTATCATTTTTTGATTGCTCAAAACTTGTGACTGATACCAGCTCATCAGTATCATCATCCACGTCTGTGTGCGTGACATACTGAATACTTGGCTCATAAATTTTGCCCTTTTTGGTTTGTTTTCTGCCGTAGGAAGTTCGCGTTATGCTATCTCTATTATTAAACGCAAAATCGATGGTTAGATACATCTTGATAAATGATATGAGATTAGGATCATTCTTACTTTCAAGTTCAACTCGATAACGCTCAAACCTCTCATAGGTAGTCTGTAAGCTATCAGCTTGTAGCGTCGAGTAACAATGCCGCCAAATACTGTGATTACGACTTACTGGATTCATCCATTTTCTAGCTTCAATATTAGTCTCACTAATACGTCTAGGTAGATTATTTTGTACAAAATAGAGGAGTAGATGGCATAATTTTGCGACCCACAGCCATTCTTTACTTGGATTGCTGGTATCAAGATTTGGTAGAAGATGGGTACTGGCGATAAATGCTCGAGTTAGATTTTCGGACTTAGTCAGCTTACCTCTATAGGAGTCGTATATTTTTTTGAGATGTTCTGAAGTTAAAGGTTTTGACTGTTCCGCCTCTACGCTAATGTCCATAAAATCATTTGAGACTAAACTGGCTATGGTTATAAAGAAATAACGAATATCAGCAGTATAGATGTCTTCAGTATCTGGTATCAGCGTTTGCACATTATTTGTTATTGACATAGAGAACCTTATCAATTAGTTCAGAGAAGGATGGTATCTTGGTGGGCTGCTGATTAGGGCATAGACTTAACTGGTAGTCATAGTGATGACGCTTGAGGTCTTTAATATCTAAAATATACTGTATGGTCAGAGGTTTATTAAATAGTGCTTGTTGCACTCGATCAGGCATACTAGTTTTTATAGCCGCAAAAAATTTTGGGTTGATAGGATCTAAATTTGTAAACTCATTCATAAGGCAAGACCAAGCGCGCCTTTCAATCTCAGATTTAGAAATATCGACTCTTCTAATAGAGATTTCAGCACCGTCACTCAGTGACCCCACTTCTTTAAAACCCTCAAAAAAGCAATACTGATCATCGATTTCAATAACTTCAAATAATAGTGTCCTACCCGAAGAGAAATCATTAATCTCATCATCGATCCATTCACAAAATATCTGATACGGTTTAATAGCACATTCATGCACTATCAGATTATCCTTTACGTTAATACTTTTGACATTTTTTCTTATTGCCTTCTTAGTGCGCTTCGACATAATCAATGACCTATATTTCAGAGGTGTATACGACCAAAACCACTTACCCTCGATGGGGTAGGCATGCTAAAATATATTTTGGTTGGTATCATATTACCACGATATACTGGTGTCCATAAATATATCTATATTATTATTATACCTGTTATTTATAAATATTCTTATACATAAAAAAACCTGAAGCCCTTTAAAATAATGGGTTTCAGGTTTATAGACATCAACGTTAATTTGGTCGGCGTCCTTGCCAAGGTTGGGGTTTCTTTTATCCTACTTGAAGTCAGTTGCCAATGCTGCGGAGCAATAATTTCACCTTCTATCATCAAAAATTCAGCCAATAGCTCATGTTGTGACGTATTAATACCAAACTTTCAGTGATACCTGGAGGTAATGTGCTTTTTTTGAGTGATGGGCTTATCGTTATTATTTAAGCGACTGGCGTTTTTATATAACTCTCGTGCATTGAGTAAATAAATACCTAACGCTTACGTTCTATAAAGCACTTTAACCACATGCCAGCCAAATTTGGTTTTCACTAAATGTGGGGTAAAAAGTTCGCCGTTAAAGCAAACTTTATCAAATGCTGGTACCATTTGACCTTTTTTAAACTCACCTAAGTTGCCGCCTTTTTTACCTGATGGGCAAGTTGAGTGTTTCTTAGCCAGCACGTCAAACTGCGCACCTTTTTTAAGTTTGGCCATAATGTCATCAGCCAGTTCTTTGTCTTTTACTAAAATGTGTAAGGCGCTAGCGGTACGAGCCATAATGTAAACCCTTTATAAAATATCGATTATCGCGGCATTATATCACTACTGAGTTTGGTGACTAACCTAACTTAAATGCTCTACTGCATCAAAAGTCATTATCCACACAGGCGCTACTCTTTGGATAAGAATTAGTGCCTTTTGAGTAGCGCTGCCACTACCTATCAATTTATCGTTTTGAGGACCGCGAAGAACCTCGACCTTTTGCAGGACGCTTACCATTAGCAGCAGGTTTGCCATTGCCGCCAGCCTTCTTGCTATCCCCGAAAGGACGCTTACCTTTAGAACCCGCTGGTTTTCTAGCGCCATCTTTAGAGTGTTTAGCATTACCCTTTGCTGCGCCCGCTGGTTTTGCCGACTCTTTTGATTTTGATGAAGTATCAGTACGCGGTTTTTTTCGTGGCGACTTACGCGATTTCTTAGCCGCAGTATTGTCTTCCGAAGAAGAGTCTTCTATAGATTTCAGTAAAACAGACAACTCTTTTGGGGTTAAATCTCGCCAGTCTCCAACCGGAATACCCTTTAGGCTCACATTCATAATCCGTGTGCGTTCAAGCTTTACGACTTCATAGCCAAAATGCTCACACATACGGCGAATTTGACGGTTTAATCCCTGCACTAGCGTAATATTAAACACGGTAGGCGCTACCTTAGTCACCGGGCACTTTTTCGTCATCCTGCCCAAAATAGGTACGCCACCTGCTAGACCTTCAATGAAATTATCGGTTATCGGCTTATTGACTGTCACCACATAATCTTTTTCATGGTTATTACCCGCACGTAACACCTTATTAACCAAATCGCCATTGCTCGTTAAAAAGATTAAACCTTGGGAATCTTTATCCAAACGTCCAATCGGGAAAATACGATCGCTATGTCCAACAAAATCAACGATATTGTTTTTCTCAGAGCTTTCTGTGGTGCTCACAATCCCTACTGGTTTGTTCAACGCAATAAAAATGAAATCGTCTGCTTCTCGTGGCTCAATAAGTTGTCCGTTAACTTTTACCGTATCTCCAGCAACCACTTGCGCACCTACTTGAGCACGTTTGCCATTGACGTACACGTTACCTTGTTCAATAAAACGGTCAGCGTCGCGCCGAGAGCAAATACCGCTTTCGCTAATATATTTATTTAAACGAGTCGAGGAAGTGTTAAACATAAAGTGCCATTTTCACCTAATAAAAAGCTTTTTGTACTAAGAAAAAGACTGAATTGAATGAATAATCAATAACGAGATGGCTGACATTATATAGGAAATTCAGTACCTATTTTAAGAGAGATGAACCCAAACCTATTTATCATTACTAAAAACAACTTAGCGACTCATTGAGGCAGTCATATTATATAAAGTACATACTTAAACTCATCTGAAATTTAGTATGACCGCGCCCTATCACTTGTAAACATAATCCTCTAAAATAGATGCCATTTCTACCAATCAGTTATTTATTACAGGGCAGATTACTGCGCATACTTTATCTCACAGTAAGTATGAACTGCATAGCATTGTTACTTGTTACTTGTTACTTGTTACTTGTTACTTTAGCAATAACGGACTGTCCGCTTCATCAACGTAAGGCTAATCATAATGACATCAATAATTAGAGTCGCCATCGCCGGTTACGGTAACCTTGGCCGCGGCGCCCAAGCCGCCATTAAGCAAAGCCCAGACATGCAGCTAGTCTGTGTATTCAGCCGCCGCGATCCTGCCTCCGTCATCCTGATTGACGACAGCGTGCCCGTTTATGCGATGGATGATATTGCCCAATATAAAGACGACATAGACGTGTTGATATTGTGTGGCGGCTCTAAGTCAGATCTGCCTGAGCAAGGCCCAGCGCTTGCTGGTTTGTTTAATATCGTCGACAGTTTTGATACTCACGCCAAAATCCCTGAGTACTTTGCCGCGCTTGATACGCCTGCCAAAAAAGCCAATAAAGTCGCCATGTTGTCTGTTGGTTGGGATCCCGGTTTGTTTTCTATCAACCGCTTATACGGCGAAGCCATTTTACCGGTCGGCGAAACCTACACCTTTTGGGGCAAAGGCTTAAGCCAAGGACATTCAGATGCCGTACGCCGCGTCGACGGCGTCAAATCTGGCGTACAATATACCATTCCCTCAGAATCTGCGATGGAAAAAGTACGTAATGGTGAGCAGCCAACGCTAAGCACCCGCGAGAAACATACCCGCGAATGCTATATCGTGCTCGCCGATGGCGCCGATAGCGATAGCGTACGCAACACCATCGTCACCATGCCGGATTACTTTGCCGACTACGATACCACAGTGCACTTTATTGACGAGCAGACGTTTGAGTGTGACCATCAAAAAATGCCGCATGGCGGATTCGTTATTCGCAGTGGCGTAAGCGGTATGGATAATGCGCAAAACAACCAAGTATTAGAGTTTTCGTTAAAGCTTGGCAGCAACCCTGAATTTACCGCCAGCGTGCTCGTGGCTTATGCCCGCGCTGCTTATAAAATGAATCAAGCAGGAGAGAATGGCGCAAAAACCGTCCTCGATGTCGCACCTAGCTTGTTGTCGCCTAAAACGCCTGCCCAGCTGCGTAAAGAGTTGCTATAAGTACTGGCTATGAATTAGAAATAAAAAAAATCTCCACGCTAAAAACAAAAAGCACCAAGCCATGCAAGCTCGGTGCTTTTTTTATGCTTAACTTTCTTTCTGCTTACTTTCTGCTCAGTAACTTAATTAAAAACATCAATTACAGCAGACCATTTTCTAAAAGTTTAGCCGTATTACTGACTTTAAAGTCATGATATAAATCATAAAACACAATCGGGTCTTCAACGCCATCAAACAACCCACGTTTATTGAGCGCGACAAACATCGCTAGCGAATAGGCCGCACAATAGATAGATTTTTTGGGATTAAACTCACGATCGGTAAAAGCCTGATACTGCATGACCTCCTCATGTAGCTGAGGATTTTGCTTGAGCGCATTGACATACAGCCAATCATAAAACGCAGTCAATGGCTCAAGACTCCACTCCATGCCAAAATAATCATAGCCAATCAGCTCACCAGAGGTTGTTAAACGCTCGTCTTTTTTGGCCTGTCTTGGTGCGACGGTCAGTAAGTCAAGATACGGCCCACCATGTTCGAATACTTTACTAGCTTGCAAGGCATTTTCGACACTATAGGCTTGACCGTCATGCTCATTGGTAATTTTTAAGCTTAATGGACTGAGCGGGAAACTCAGTTTATTGCCAGATTTGCTAGACAGCTCTAAGACATGGCTAAAGCCATATTTTTTGCGAATGACTTGATGCATATCATTGATGGATTTTTTCTTTTGTCTACTGGCAAACCCCACATGGCGCTCAAACCACACCATGTCCGTTTTGACCAAATTGTCACTATTGACTCTAGGCATAAAGACCGGTTGATGCTCTACCGCGTTTGGCGTTTGTTCCATAGGATTCTGTCTTTGTTGCATGGCAATACGCCTTATATCAATGGTCTGGTATAAATATTTGGTTAAGAGAATTGATATGCTGCTTTATCAATGCTGCTTTAAGCGATTCATTTAATTTTAGGATAGCTATGATACCCCATTAGGGTGCGCATTTCATGGGGCGATATTGTTTTTTGCGTGAGGCGTTTTGGTTTTTCAAAAAAAAGCCTCACCTATAAACTAGGCAAGGCGGTTAACTACAGTCTTATTTATAAAAACAACAACCCCAGCCCAATCACAACGCCGCTTACAATCAGCACAATGACACAAAAACCCATGATATCCTTGGCTTTGAGTCCAGCGATTGCCAAGGCAGGCAACGCCCAAAACGGTTGAATCATATTTGTCCAAGCGTCACCCCACGCTACCGCCATCGCAACTTTAGCTGGATCACTACCGAGCATCTCCGCCGCCTCTAACATAATTGGCGCTTGCACGGCCCATTGTCCGCCACCTGAGGGGACAAAAAAGTTAACCAGTCCTGCACTTAAAAAAGCAAAAAGCGGAAGCGTATCCACTGTCGAGACGTTGACAAACGCTTCTGACATCACTCCGGCCAAACCAGAAGCCGTCATCATACCCATAATCCCGGCATAAAACGGGAATTGGACGATAATCCCGCCCGCCCCTTCGACTGCCTCTTGAATAGCAATCAAATACTTACGCGGCGTTCCATGGAATATAATCCCAAGGAATAAAAACATGAAATTCACCAAGTCGAGCGTTAAAGCAAAGCCGTTCTGCACGAAATAGTAAACGATAAAAGCAATACCCAATAAGCCGATGACCATGGATAAAATCCAACTATTCTCTAAGCGCTCCGCTGGGGTCATCGCTGTCTTTGCTGGAAGCGCTTCAACGATAGGGTCTATTAAAAGTTTTGGATCTACCGTAATCGTATCTTCTTGTTTTGGCATCATCAAACGATTTAATAACGGCACGATAATGACCAATGCCGCGACGATAATTAAGTTATAGCTCGCAAAAATGGTAGCACTCGTTGGAATCACCCCAATCTTATCGACGAATGGATGGCCTTCTGTTGCAATGGATAACGGAATCGAACCAGAGAATCCTGCATGCCAAATGATAAAACCAGAATACGCACTGGCAATAAGCAAACGGTAATCCACATTTTCGACACGTTTTGCCAATTCTTTTGCGAATAACGCGCCAATCACCAAGCCAAAGCCCCAGTTTATCCAGCTAGCGGCAAGGGATACCAAGGTGACCAATATAATCGCGCTACTGGGCGACTTTGCAAAGCTTGCCAGTTTGCCGAGCCCTTTTTTAAATATCGGACTACTGGCCAACACATAACCCGTAACCAGCACCAACACCATTTGCATCGAAAATGCCAGTAGTGCCCAAAATCCTTCGCCCCAAAACGCCACCATCTGTATCGGTGAGGAATCGGTCAGACCCAAGCCCATGACAAAAATAACCAAGGTCAAGATAATGACAAACAAAAATGGATCGGGTAAATATTTCTCCATTAAGCTGTTTGAGAAGCGTGTGATTCCTTTCATTTTAAACTCCCTTTTTATTTACATTTACACCTCTTTTCTAAGCTTAATATTACCTCATTTCCATTTTTTTAGGGTGGGTGTTTGACTATCAATGATGCTAACGATATGCCTTAAGCGTTACGATAGAGCACCGTATCTTGCTTATTAATCAGTAGGAATGAAAATAAAATAGATAATGCAAGAAGGAAAGATAGGAGAAGCAGAAGAGTCAGGAAGTTGCTGCGGAAAACGGTTAAAAACTAGCAGTAAAACGATGACTACTAAAGGGCTTGGAATCGATAAATAATGGCTTATTATGGATCATCTCTTCGATAAGACGCCCTGTGACTGGTCCTAATGTCAGCCCCTGATGAGCATGACCAAACGCAAACCACAAGTTATCATGTTTTGATGCAGGGCCAATCACTGGCTTCATATCTGGCATACAAGGCCTTGTCCCGCACCATGCTTCAGACTCCACGGCATCTTCAAGTGGCACAAGTTTTCTTGCATGAGTCAGCACGGCTTCTAGTTGGGCGAATTTTTTTGGCGCGTCTAAATTTGCCATTTCAGCACCCGTAGTAACTCTGATGCCTTGCTCCATTGCACCCATCACAAACCCTTTATCGACATCAAATAAGCTGTGTGAAAGGGCGTTTTTGGGTGTGATCTTAAAATGCTGATGGTAGCCACGCATAGGAAACATCGGTATGTTATAACCCAGTGGCTTGATAAGCTCAGCTGACCAAGGCCCTGCCGCTATCACGACATGCTGACAGACGTAGGTATCATCGCCGCATACAACTTGCCAGCCTTCTGCCGTTTGCATAATATCTGTCACGGTTGACTGCTTAACCTCGCCCGCCATCGCTGCAAAGCTTTTCGCATAGGCTTTTACAAGGCGACTGGGATTTTTTATTTGCCACGAGTTTTTCCAGTGGATACCGCCAATATAATCGGTAACGTTTAGATTTGGCTCTAGGGCTTGCAGCGCTACTAGCGATAGCACTTGATACTCTACGCCTTGCTCCGCAGCCTTTACGGCTTTGCTAATAGCTTTTTCAAAATCAATCGAATGACGATGAAGCTCAATCCAGCCTATTTTACTGACCAACACTTCTGCGCCAGCCGCTTTAATCATCGGCTCGTGCTCATTGGTACAATGCTCAATCAGCGTCGCCCATTCTTTATCGATAACTTCGATATTTTTTGGGCTGGAATGTAGCCAGTACTGAAATAAAGGGCGCTGAAAACCATAAATTGCCGACCAACGGTAGCGAATATCGGTACGGTTATTGGGCAGTACACTAAAAATCTCTTTAGCACTTCGCGGAAAGGGTTTGGTATTGACCGCTTCTCTGGTGATAATGCCCGCATTACCATAGGAGGTTTCTTCTCCTGGGAGCTTTTTATCAAGTAACAGCACCTGCGCGTTGTTTTTTTGCAGATGCCACGCGATAGAGGTTCCTACGATGCCTGCCCCAACTACAATCACGTCATAGCGCATATCAATACTCTTCGAGATCGTTAGACCAAAATAAAAACGTTGTCTTAAAAACTGTTACCTTAATAGCAGCCAGATTTTATAACGCAACAAACTGGCCCAAACCTTCTTTTTTGGCCTTTTGAGCAACCTTTAACGCGACGGCAGCATCGAAGCTTGCCGCGCCAACCGACTTAAACAGCGTGATACCTTTATCAGCATTTAGCTCAATTTGCACTTTTTCATTAACCAAATCACTTAGCGTTCCCGTCAGCTTATCCCACGTCCAAGTACTATCAGCGTCTTCATGAGCTTGGATCAAATCGCCCGCTTCATGCAAGCCGCCCTCGGCATCATCGATAATGACAGACGTGCTGGCTTCTATCACCGAATTGCTCACTTCCTTCATCGATGCTTGATAGGCGCCAACGGCATTGATATGAGCGTCGGCTTTTATCTGCGCCGCTTCGAACAAACCTGACGTCGCGCGCGTTGCCAAATTGATAATATCGGCGTCTTGAATCGCCGCTTCGATATCGTCGCACACCGTAAAATCAACGTCCCATTGTGGGTAGTCTTTTTTAAATTTCTCCTGAAATTTATGCGCGGTCTGCTTGGTTCGGTTCCAAAGATTCACCTGCTTGATATTTGGACGTACGGTAAGAATGGCGTTAAGCTGCTCATACGCCATACCGCCCGTGCCGACCACTGCTACCACACGGCTATCGCGATTGGCTAAATGTTTAGTCGCGATGCCAGACAGCGCCGCGGTACGTACTTGGGTGATATATACCCCATCCAAAAAGGCCAACATCTCTCCTGTGTCATTGTCTGAGACCGTGACATTGGCCATGGTTGTTGGTTTATCACGCTTAGGATTGTCTGGACAGATAGTGACCAGCTTGACGACTGCGTATTCATTAGTACCGTCAAATACCACTGCCGGCATGGATAAATGGCTGCCGGAGCTTTTTGTACTACTTTCCTCAAAAGTGGGAATGACAAGGCGTTCAGGCGTTTTAACCCACGTCGGATGCTCGCCTTGCACGTTGAGTAATTCCTCAATCGCCTCAATTGCCATCGACATGGTCAGCTGTTTTTTTACCGTATGAATGTCTAAAATTCGCATAATGTTCCTTAAACTGCCCTGTAATTTTATTATTAATAATCCCTAAATGTGACATTAAAAAACCTAACAAGCAACCCGCTATTTATTAAAGCTTTTATCACGGTTTATAATTTTAAAATATTCTTAGCGATAAGCTTAAATGTATGACTTACAACGACGGCCATATTGGCTATGATATTTATAAAAATTTAGTCGAATTTTAACCAAGTAAATAACCACACTATGTAAATAAACATGCTATCTGATAATTTTAAGACACTGACCAGCATGGTATAAAGTCAGTCCCAACTCTGTAAAGCCCGATTTAATGCCTGCAAAAGGGATTTTCGCTTCTTCTAACGTCTTAAATGGAATAGGAATACTGTCTCTATTACCAGTCAATATATACTCCGCGAAGCATTTACCCATGAGCGTACCGGTAGTGATGCCGCGACCATTATAGGCGGTCGCGGTCAGCAAACCTTCATCGGGCTCCATCACGCGAAAGATATGATCTTGGGTAAAGCCAAAGCTACCGCACCACTCATATTGCCAATTAAAGGCAGGCAGATCTGGATAATAGCTTTTTTGCACCGCATTGGCCCATGACTGATAAAAGGATTTTGGTTTCATCTGCGTCCCACCAACCGTGCCCAATAATAGGCGATTGTCATTATCACGGCGGAAACTTGATAACGCCAAACGGGTATCCCACGCCCCTGTTTTATAAGGTAAAATGCGCTCTGCCGCCTCGCCGCTCAGTGGTTCAGAGGCGATTTGATAGTAATAAACCAAATAAAATGTTTTCTTAATTTCTGTCCATTCGCCTTCGCTATAGGCATTGGTAGCGATGATGACGCGCTCAGACTTGACGCGCGCTTTGGCGGTTCTTGCATACCAATGACCGTCCACCTTTTCTAGTGCTTCAACGCCAGAATGCTCGTAAATCGTCACGCCAAGATTAGTGGCAACTTTGGCAAGCCCTCTGACATACGCCAGCGGATTGATGGTACCAGCGCGGTGGTCTAATAAAGCTTTATTAATACTGGTGGTACCGCAGTATTCTTGGCATTTGCTGCCAGTCAATACCTCAACATTGGCACCGCGGCGACGCAGCTGCTCGTATCTGATATCGACATCGATTTCACCTTTGGCATTATGCGCCATGTGAAGGTTGCCCGCTTGGGTGGCTTGGGCGTCGATATCATAGCGTTTGATTAGATCAAACACCAAACTTGGTGCTTGTCCAAGCGCTTGGGTCAAACGCTCACCGGCTGCTTCACCCAGACTGATATTCAAGTCATCAGGGCGCGCCCAAGTTCCGGCGTTGACTAGCCCAACGCTTTTTCCCGAGCCGCCACTACCGATGGTTTGGCTTTCAAGTAAGACAACTTTGACGCCTTTTTCAGCCAAATGAATCGCCGCCGACAATCCAGTATATCCGCCGCCAATGATACACACCGCCGCTTGGGTATCGCTACTCATTTGGCTATAAGCGTCAATATTCGGCGCGGTCATGTTCCATAAACACTGCTCTTGCAACATATCATATTCCTTTATTAGCGCGCTTCATTGACAGAAAAAGCAACGTCAACCTCTTCCACCTCAGGCTCTTCGCGCGGTATGAACTTATCAAGGAACGCCCATAACAGCCCAAATAAAGGCGACAACCAACACGCAAACGCAAAAGGTGCATAGGTCAATGTTGCTATCCCAAGTGTCGCTGCTACAAAGCTACCGCCCATATTCCACGGGATAAGGGGTGACAAAAGCGTACCCGCGTCTTCGATAGAGCGTGTCAAGGTCGTGCGCTTATAGCCCATATCTTTATATTTGTCTTGCAATAAACGCCCTGGCAAAACACAGGTCGTGTAAACATCACCAATCAGCGTTCCGACACTCAGCACACTGCCATATGTCGTAAAAACCAACCCCAAACGCGATTTTACGAAATGGTTAATTTTCGCCATGATGGCTTTGAGCGTACCGTAGTGCTCAAGCGCCCCAACAAACCCCAAAGCAAATATCGTTAAGCTGATCACCCATGTCATCGACATAACGCCGCCCTTTGACAACAATTGATCTACCACTTCAAAACCCGTCTCACTGACAAAGCCATTTTGTAAAACATTAAAAACATCACTCACGCCCACGCCTTGCATAAAGACGGCAATCACTGAGCCTACCAGCACACCGCTTAATACGGTCGGTATCGCTGGCATTTTCATCACAGCGGCGACAATGACCACTAACGCTGGCAATAAGGTGATGATACTTAAATTGTAATTGGCCGCTAAGTTATCCTGCAATGCACGAATAGAAGACAAATCGATACTATCGTCACCATAACCCATGCCAATCCAAGCATAGAGCGCCAACGCCGTAATCATGGCGGGCACGGTGGTCGGCAGCATACCTTTGATATGATCCCAAAGGTCTACACCCGCCGCGGCTGGGGTTAAGTTAGTGGTATCTGACAGCGGTGACATTTTGTCGCCAAAAAAAGCACCGGAGACGATAGCACCACCTGTTAGATGTGCGGGAATACCAAGCCCCATACCAATTCCCATCATCGCAAGGCCCACGGTACCAACCGTACCCCACGAGGTACCCGTAGCGACAGAAATAATGGCGCAAATAAGACAGACGGAAAATAAAAACGAGGAAGGCGAGAAAATACTAAAGCCGTAGTACAGAATGGTCGGCACGGTTCCGGCGATAATCCATGCGCCGATGAGCATACCGACGCCCATCAGGATAATCATCGCTGGCAAACCGATTTTAATAACCTTTAAAAACCGCTCTTCCATACCTTGCCAACTACGGCCACGCAGTTTCATAAACAAACCGGTGATTAAAATACCGCAGGCTAAGGGTATATGAGGGGTAAAATCTTTGAAGACGAAAAACTGTATCATCAGAATGATGGCAGTCAATACAAGCGGCGCGATATCAAGTAAAAAGCTAGACGACGGATCATAACCGTCTATATCGGGGTTATGCGTTTTATCATCGATCATAATAGTTCTACCTTCCTTAGTAGTCGTCGATGGGAGTGGCAACCAATCCTTGATTGCTTATTATTTTTGGTCTGCCAAGCTTCTATAAAGTACGCTTGGCAGTTTATTGATAAATACATCAAATTAGCAAAAGTTTGTACTCACCTTTTTATTAACCAAAGCTAATACCTTGGGCAAGTGGCAGCTCTTTTGAATAGTTGATGGTATTGGTCTGACGGCGCATATAGACCTTCCATGCATCAGAGCCAGATTCACGGCCACCGCCGGTTTCTTTTTCACCGCCAAACGCGCCGCCAATCTCAGCGCCACTGGTACCGATATTGACGTTGGCAATACCGCAATCACTACCGCGGTCACTGAGGAAAGTCTCCGCCTCACGCAAATCATTGGTAAAGACGCATGATGATAGGCCTTGTGGCACATCGTTTTGCATCTCGATCGCTTCATCAAAGTCTTGGTAGGTCATGACATAAAGGATAGGCGCAAACGTCTCACTTCTGGCGACATCGTTTTGCTCGTCAAACTCGACAATGGCAGGCGTGACGTAATAGGCGTTAGGATATTTGTCTGCAAGGACGCGCTCGCCGCCCGTGACCGTGCCGCCTGCTTCTCGCGCCTTTTCCAACGCCACTTGCATATTATTAAAGCTGTCTTCATCGATCAGTGGACCAACCAGATTGCCCTCTAGTGGATGACCGATACTGACGGTTTCATAAGCGGACTTGATGCGCGGTAGGATGTCGTCTTTGATAGACTCATGCACAAATAAACGGCGCAATGTCGTACAGCGCTGCCCCGCCGTCCCAACCGCGGAGAATAAAATCCCACGTAACGCTAAGTCTAAATCGGCACTTGGTGCCAAGATCATGGCGTTGTTGCCGCCAAGCTCAAGCAAGCATTTACCAAAACGGTTGGCAACTTTTGGCCCGACTTCTCGGCCCATACGCGTACTGCCGGTGGCGCTCACCAAAGCCACATCTTTATGCTCAACCAAGGCGTTACCGACATCGGTTTTACCGAGTAAGACTTGCGATAGATGGTCTGGCGCATCGCCAAATTTGGCCAAGGCTTTTTCAAACAGTGCCTGACAGGCCAAAGCGACAAGCGGGGTTTTTTCTGATGGTTTCCAAATCACAGGGTTACCGCAGACGATAGCCAGTGCGGTATTCCAAGACCAAACCGCAACGGGAAAGTTAAAGGCTGAGATGACACCAATCACCCCGAGCGGATGCCATGTCTCACGCATGTGATGGCCTGGACGCTCCGACGCAATTGTCAAACCATAAAGTTGACGCGACACTCCGACGGCAAAGTCGCAAATATCAATCATTTCTTGCACTTCGCCTAGGCCTTCTTCTTTGATCTTGCCGGCTTCAAATGACACCAGCATGCCCAAGTCTTCTTTATGCTCGCGCAGCACTTCACCGAGCAGGCGCACCAGCTCGCCACGTCTTGGCGCAGGCACCACGCGCCACTCTTTAAAAGCTTTTTTAGCATTGGCAATCTTGGTGTTGACCTCATCAACGCTGTCCAAGGTCATGCTGCCAATCACAGAGCCATCAATCGGGCTATTGACGTCAAAATCACCATTTTGATATGGTGCTTCTTTGACGCCCATCGCGGCCATATACTGCTTGATCATAATCCATCCCTTTTATTAATTTATACTTCCTTGAAGACTTATTAACTTAACTTGCACCCAGCTAAGTTGCAAAATAATTAATTTCGTACTGCCATTCCTTTTTGGAATGCTCATTAATAGTTCCAATTATCTATGACGGTTTTAGATAACGCGTTTTAAAACTTTACTATTTAGTTGTCCCAAACAGGCTTTGAGACTTTGCGCTTGCAGCGTTTGATAAAGTTCAAGCTCATCGTACACCTGAGCGCCCAAAGCATGCTCAAACGCTTCTTTATTGGTATGAACTTCACCCTTACTTTGTTTGCCGCTGTTTTCGTCGTTTTCATTGTCGTTTTCATTGTCGTTTGTGCTATCGTCATGCAGATTGGACTGAAAAATCCCCGCCGCACTGACGGGTAAAAAATCCTCATAAACGATAGGTTCTAAGCGAATCATTCCTTGCTCAAGCACATCAGTAAGCACTTGCCTTGATATAGAATCATTTATACTTTCTACTTCTAAAGAATCTAGTGTCTGTTCAATGTCAGCAACGACTATATCTGCATCGCTACCAACTGCTTGATAGTAAAAATACGCCAAACCTTCATCATGCAGCGTTTGATAATCATCAGGGAACGCTGCAAATGCACTTTCTAAAACCTGATAATACTCCGAGGCGTTATCGACATTTGGCGTCACAGCTAACTGACGGCGAGCTTGGCTAAGCAATTGGTCATACAGCGCTCTGCCTTTGGGTGTTAAAGCCACGCCGCGCTGCTCAATCTCACCAAAGCGCGCAGTATGATGCCCCGTTTCATAGCCGCCGTTAGGATTTTTAAAGCTAACCGCTTCTTCTAACGCTTTAAAACTGGTCTGACGCAATAAAATAGGACATCTCCGTCTCGGTGGCCCTTCTATAATGGCTTTTGGTGGTATGCCTTTTGCTCGCATACCTGCTTGTACCGCATCGATATCTAAGGTTCGAGGCGTCAGATGGTTGATATGCGGGCCCTTAAAACCAACGACGTCAGCAATGAGTCCGTGTTGGCTTAATAGTTGCTGATAAAGCGCTTTTGAGACGGGTGTTTTGTCATGCCAGCGAAAGGTTTCTAACGCTTCTTTAACAAATCGCTTAGCGTCTTCCGCCGTCAGCCCGCCCTGCTCCTCAAAGCGCTTAATTAAATTAATAACGTTATCTGTAAAGATAGTGCGCTTATCCAAAGCAGCAATCGCTTCTTGTTTTAATGCTTCATCATCTATCAAATCAAGGCGCAATAGAGAAGTAAAAACGCGAAAGGGGCTTTTATTTAATGAGGATGTTTCAAGCGCTCGAAAAGCCGTAGAATGCACAGGCACGCCAGCGGGCGCCAAATCATAGTAACCAACGGGGTACATGCCCATCACCGCAAACAGCCTGCGCATCATGCTTAGCTCAGCGGCGGTGCCTAATCTGATCGCACCGTGGCGCTCCATACCTAGCCTATCAATCTCTCCGGTGTGCTCAAGTTGCTCCCTAATTTCAGGCTGCTTATTTAATACTTCAGTATTCACCTCGCTCACCAAATCAATGAGGTCACCATATAACGGCACTTCTTTTTGGTACATCTCTGACATGGCGATAGAAAAATCGTGGCGAATATCATCGCTATTGATAAAGGTAGGGTTCACAAGTATGTATCCTTTTTAATTAAGGTATTTTTTTAGATAAAAACAGCCGTCTCAGAAACTCTCAGTAACTCACAAAAACTCTCAGCAGCTCACAGACACTATAGCTTTGGCATTTCATTATGAATACTGCTTAGCACCGCCTTTAAAATATCAAGACCCGCCGTTAGGGTTTCAGTCTCAATCGTCAGCGGCGGCAATAAGCGAATAATATGTCGACGCTTACCACTTGGCATCAACAACAAACCCTGCTCGCGCGCTTGTGTTAAGACATGCGCCATCACACTTGGATGCGTGCCATAGGTTGGGTGACGCAGCTCGATACCGCGCATCGCCCCTATTCCTGTAAGCCCATATAGCCATGGAGAGAGGTTTTGCTGCTGCCATTTATTGACAGTATTTTCAATGGTGTTGGCATAATACTGAGCTGATTGCCAGACCTCATCGTCCTGCATGATATCCAAAGTAGCATTTGCCGCCGCACACGCCACTGGATTACCTGAATAGGTTCCGCCCAAGCTCCCTTTTGGCAGACCATTCATCACGCCAGCTTTGCCGACTACCGCTCCAAGTGGTAAGCCGCCGGCGATACTTTTACCGAGCAATAGCAGGTCAGGCTCAATGCCTAAATGCGTAAAGGCAAAAGGCGTACCTGTGCGACCATACCCCGACTGAATCTCATCCATGATGAGTAAGATGCCATGCTCATCACAAAAGCTGCGTAGATATTGGGCAAACGCCGCGGACAGCAGCTGAAACCCACCCTCACCTTGCACAGGTTCTACAATAATGGCGCCGATATTAGCCACATCAGTCTCTACCGCAAATAGACGCTCTAAAGCCGCAATCGCCTGCTGATCGCTGATATCGTTATCAGGACTAGGAAAAGGAATATGGTAGACGCCGCCAGACAATGGCCCTAGCCCGCGCTTATAAGGCGCGACCTTACCATTTAAATTAACCGCCGCCAGCGTACGCCCATGGAAACCACCATCAAAGGCAATGACGCCAGTGCGCCCTGTCTGCATACGGGCGATTTTTATGGCATTTTCGGTGGCTTCTGCGCCGCAGTTGGTGAGCATGCCCGCAAGCTCACCTTTAATAGGAATCCATTCACACAGTCTTGGCATAAAGGTTTGGTATGGCAAGTGAGCCGCGGCGTTATAAGCATAATGAATCAGCGACTGCGCTTGAGTGACAATCGCGCTGACGATATGAGGATGGCAATGACCAAGGTTTAAGACCCCAATACCGCCGACAAAATCAATATAGCAACGGTCTTTATCGTCCCAAACGTTAGCATTTTTACCTTTGATTAATGTCAGCGGATGCACCATCGTAAAGGCATCGGTGACGTTGTATAGCTGCTCCATGGCTGTCTCTTATCTTCCTTGATGAGAGAGTCATTTGAGCAAACTGCTCCACTATCAGCAAACGAATAATAGTTGTGACGCCATTCCTTTTTGTCATTGCCATGCTTATTATTACCATATTTAACTTTAACAAAAAAACCGGCTCAAGGCCGGTGCGTTGCTATCTTTTCAAACGGTACTTTTCAAACTTTGCTTTTACTAACTGTACTTTTTAACCTTGTTAATACCTAAAGGGTTAAACGGTTCATAGTTAAGACTTTCGTAGTTAAAAAGTTCCAATCTGTTTTACATTACAAGATAAAATCCAAGTCTGGCGTAGGCTCCTTTGACTTAGCAAGATAAGCTGAAATCCATTCTATAATGACCTTTATTTTATGCGAGTTGCCCATGGCTAAAGGGTAAGACATATAATAAGCTCCCCTGCCTTTTGAGGCATAGCGCCATGCTGTCACCAGAGCGCCTGATTGCAGCTCTGGCGCAACCAAACGCAGTGGCACCAGTGCGACACCATAGCCAAGTAGTGCCGCTGAAATAGTCGTATGAAAGGTGTCAAAGCGCGGGCCGACAAAGGTACCATCGATACGAATATCCTGCTGTCTAAAATATTCATACCAAGCGCTAGGGCGTGAGCTGAGTTGTAATAACGTGCAATTATCTATATTGCCTATATCACCCATGCATGCGGCTTTGTCTGTTAAATAATCCGGATGACAGACGGCGACATTATACTCATCAAACAACTTAATCGACTCCATGCCGCCCCAAATTCCATCGCCATATAAAAACGCCACATCGACGTTTTGATCTTCAGAAAAAAACGGTCCAGCCAGCTCTTTGATGGTTAAATTAATCAGTGGATTCACTGTACCAAAGCCGTTTAATGCAGGCATCAGCCAGCGCGAGCAAAAAGTTGGATGCGAGACGATTTTCAGCACTTCTGAATTATCACTGTTTGACATCAGACTAGTAGTCGCCGCCTCAATATGTTTGAGGATTTCGAGCACTTCTAAGTAGTAAGTCTTACCAGCGGGCGTTAAAGAGATGCGATGCGGTGTGCGATAAAACAGCGACAGGTTCAGCATTTCTTCAAGCTGCGCGACTTGCTTACTGATAGCGCTTTGCGTCATGTGCATCTCTTGCGCCGCATTGGTAAAACTCAAATGCCGAGCCGCCGTCTCAAAACATTGCAGCGCCGTGGTCGAAGGATACCTTCTAAAAGCAAGTGGGGTTTTATTATCGGGTTTCATAATGTATTGGTTCTTTTAGTTACTTATAAATTATTTTAAAGAATATATGATACACAGATTGACAAACCTTTACCTTTATTCACCTGAGTTTTTTAAGTTTCTTTATTATATTTAGGCATACTGTCAGCTGAATTGTCAGGTATTTTAATTATCAGGGACATAGGAATAAACCTCTAAACTGGCTAAATCTTATTATAAGCAGACAATCAAAAACAATAACAAGGATATAAAAATGAAAACATCGGTAACGCCTAAAAAGCTTCAAAACAAACTATGGATAGCCTTATTAGCTAGTGTGATTGGGCTTAGCGCTTGTAGCAATGAAAGAGAAGATGCAACGGATGTTAGTACAGAGCCCGACACTGCTGACATGACTACGACCAATGACACCGTCCAGTCTACCGATACGCAAGCTGACGAAATGGCGCCTGTAGCCACTACGACAGACAACGAGACCTCGACCACCACGGCGACCACTTCTACAGGCACTACTGCCACCTCGACTGACGCGACCGAGAATGATGGAGATCAAACCTATTATTCTGGCGTAGATGGTGCAGAAGATGAAGAAAAAGGCGTTGATGCTGTGGTTGTTAATGAAAACAATCCAAATCTCGATCAAACACCGGCAGAGGGCGTGCAATAAATTTGGGCTTGGCAAACCGCATCGCTATACGCAATAAATAAACCGCACAGCAACAGAGACATAAAATAAGCGAGAACCATGATGGTCTCGCTTATTTTATGTCTAATATCTTTTATCCGATCATATTAAATAGCTTAATTATCAATCTTTGCGCCTATGCTTTGGCTTAAAGGGTTTGGAGAATTGCAAAATGATAAATCCAACGACTGAGAGGATAATGGCAATTTCATAGCGCCCATAGGCGACCGAGATACCAATTGCCGCTGTATTCCATAGCCCAGCGGCGGTTGCCGTGCCTTTTGCCCCATTCTCGTTTTTAAAAATAGCCCCACCCCCAATAAAACCCATACCAGTTATGATCGCATACATGATACGAGCTTCTGCGTCCGAGCCTTGATAAATATCCATACCTACCAACATAAAAGCGCACGAGGCAATCGTCACCAAAGGAAAGGTTCTGAGTCCCGCACCATTGTCTTCAAGCTCACGATTAAGGGCAATCGGCAGCGACAGTATAAAAGCAATGCCAAGCTGAAAGGCATGGTAGGTTAAAATCTTCATACTGATATCAAATGCAAACATAGCTATCGCCTAAAAGTCCGTTTAAAGGGTCATCAATCTTATTTAAAACCCAGTCTCTTCAGACTAAGTTAAAAACTGCTTACCTATCAAATATTTTATACTATATAAAGATATTACAAGAACTAATCCTAAAGCTAAATAACATTTAGTGAAGAAAGGTAAGTTTTAAAAAACCGTTACGCAAATTCATCAATCCATAAATTGAATAATTACGAGCAAAGTACTGTAATAGTTTAAGTGAATAGTGGTTGTTTTTATTTTACGAGCTTTAATAAAGAAAAGGAGGCAGGCGTGACCGATAGTTGTGCAAAATTACTCGCTGATAAAGGATTGACGGTGGTCTTTATTGAAAGCGCGACCGCGGGCTACTTAGCGCATCGCTTTTCTGTCAGTCCATATTCTGGTGATGTATTAATGGGTGGCCTAGTATGTTATGACGTTTCGATAAAAAAGCAGGTATTAAAAGTACCTAGCCAATTAATTGAGGACTGTACGCCTGAGTCGTTAGAAGTGACGCGTGAGCTGGTCATCAAAGCCAAAAAAATGTTTGAGGCCGACTTACATGTTGCCTGTACGGGACTGTTAAAGCCTGGCGGCTCTGAAACCGAAGAAAAACCCGTCGGCACGTTTTTTTATTGTATCGGCTATCAAGGCGAGATTTATGATTTTCGCAGCCTGTGCCACGGCGCTCCTGAGCAAAAGCTACGCAGTATAAACAGCCTTATTTGCAAAAGTATTATTGAGGTGGTCACCAGTCATACTGCTTAATTTACAAACTTGGTTTTGAGCGCTTTCGCCCATCCTTTGGAATGCTGACAACGCTTGCACCTCTCATTTGCCACTTCGATATATTGTACATGACCGCAGTGCATGCAAGCATAGGGATGACCGCTTTCTAATACCGTTGCCTTTTTAAATTCTTGCGGAAAAATAGGCAGTCCATACTGCGTTTTCTCAGGCTCAAATAATAACACGCTAAAATCACCATCTGTTTCGAGCAACCCTACTTGAACTTGGCCTAAATGACGCACGCCTTTTTGGCGCATTTCTGAAAAGAACTCATCGTGCGACATTTTGCCCTTTTTGACGTCCTCTAAGACCAATAAACCATCCTCGACAATACAAGTCGGCTTACCTTCTAAGATAAGCTCAAAAATTTTGTACCTTGTCGAGCACCAAGTAAAAAACCGATAAAGTAGCAAGACAATACTCATAATAAGCACTGCTTGAATCAGCGGCAAATCTTCTGTAAACATCGGGTCGCCTGCGATAGAGCCCAATGACAAAATAATGGTTAATTCAAAAATAGAGAGTTGGCGGATGCCGCGCTTGCCCGTAAAGCGTAATAATAAAATAATCAGGCAAAACATGATGATGGTACGTATGGCGATTTCTGCCGCAAAAGACCATGTGGTGTCATAAATAAAAATACTGAACCAATCCATGTTATTTTTCCATTATTCTTTTTTATCGTGTTATTTTTTTATCGTGTCATTTCTCTAAGTATGAGTATATTAAAAAAACGACTGCTCCGCTGTATAGTGCGTTTGTTATTGCTGTATAGGTTTGTAAAATTTTTAATTAAAAAAGGCTGCTAACGCTGTGGTAAATATAGCGCTAACAACCTTGTGAATTGACAGTATGACTAATGTGATCTGATTAAGATTTCTTGTCTAACATCACTTAACATTGCTTAACTGGGCTTACGTGCCAACATGGTAGTAAACTGTAATTGCGCGCCGTTATGCATGGTGCCGACGTCTTCATTATATTTAATCAACTCCCAGCCCTGATACATGTCGCGTAATTGCCCTTCGTTTAGAGTAAACGGGAAATTAACCGGACATGGATAGGCTTGAGTGTTCATGGCACAAACAATCAAATTATAACCACCAGCCAGCGTATGCGCCTGCATATCGGCAATGACAGCGTCAACGCGCGCGGGGTCAAGGAACATCAGGGTCACCGTACAGCTGATAAAACCATAATCGGCATCAAGGCTGGCACGATTGATATCGTACACTTCGGCTTTGAGGTTTGTAAGTCCTTCTTGTTCAACAATGTCTTGTAGCATATTGATAGCGCTAGGATTGGCATCTATCGCCGTCACATTAAACCCAAGTTGGTTAAGATATAAAGCATTGCGCCCATTTGAGCAGCCCATATCGAGCGCAGCGCACGGCTCAATAATCTGGCACGCTTCTACGACTTCACTATGAGCAGGATTCAAGCCGTAGCGGCTATTGAGATCAACGGTCATGGCAACCTCTTATATGTAATTGAGAGATTTTATCATAGCACTAATGACAATCGATGAAAGCGGCAGGAAAAACCACCACGTCATCTTTTTCTTGCCAGGGCGCAAACTTGGTCATCGCTTGCAAAAAAAGTGGATGGTTGAGCCAGTCTTGTAGCCAGCGCTGCAAATTTGGATAAGGTAAATCGTAAAAAACCTTGCGATTCACATGCGCAAATTGACGGACAAACGGCATGATACCGATATCAGCGATGGTTATACTCTCTCCTAGTAAATAAGGATTTTTGATTAATAACTCCTCTAACATTTGTAAAAAAGCTTCACCTCGTTGTCGATACTCTGCTTGGCTCATATCGAGATGGCGGTCGGCGTATTTATAGCGATCGAGCCAATATTTAAACTCATTGTCGTTTTTATCAATCAGCGCATTTGCTTGCGGCAAAGTCTGGGCAGCAAGCATCCCTTGCGCATCTTGCTGTTCAAGCGCCCATGTCATTATCTCTCTACTCTCTTCAATCACTGTGCCATCTAAAAGCTGCAAAACAGGCACCGTGCCTTTTGGGCTAATCGCTAGCATTTGCGGCGGCTTATTTTTTAATGTTATCTCGCGCAGCTCGACCTGCAGCCCCGCAAACAACAACCCAAGACGGGCGCGCATGGCATAAGGACAGCGACGAAAAGAGTACAGACGAGGATAAGAGGAAATCGAAGGAGTCATAGACGTGTTTCGCAGTTTGATTAATCTTTATCGTTTTAGGCTTAAAAGTTATTATGTATAGCTTGGCTTATCATAACAATGACCACACTTGCCTTCAATGGTAGGCTTTAATTTTAAAAATTTTTACTTAATACAAAAAAGCCTCGCTATCATAAAAGGATAGAGAGGCTGATGTTTAAGATGATTTTTAATATGACATTTAACTTATAGCATTGTAAGGATAGTTTTTTGAAATTATAGTTTTATTTTTGCTTAGGCTATTACACACTTTTAGATTTTGGTAGGTCGTACTCGATTCTCTCGACCTCTTTATCTTGCAGTTCCATAATCAAGCAATAGCCTTTTATAGCGCCATCGTACGGCACATTAGACCCACGCTCTTGATAATGCGTGCGGATACGCTCTTTAATAATACTTTTACGCGCAGCTTCATCCAGTTTGGCAAATCCGCTTGGCAAATCTACCTGAGTCCAAAGTGCAGCGCCCCAACGAGACAGCCAATTGGCGTTGTCATCAAACTTAAAATCAACATCGGCGTATAAACGATATCGAGGCTGCGGCACAGAACCCTGTGCTATCTCGTCCTTAATCTGGGCGATATCTTCTGCAAATGGCTCATAAGGCAAATCGAGTACCGAAAATAACTTTGCTAAAAACTCTTCGGCGCTAAAGTATTTATCCATATAGCTGCCGTCAAGGCCAAGATGCTTATTGGACAACACATGACGCAGGCGTTCGCAAGCAGGCATGGTATGCTTTAGTGGGTAACCCATGGTTTTGACAATATATTGCGCGCGATATTCTAACGTATCTATTTGCGCGATGACGTATTGTGCGAGAGGATGGCACGGCTGAAAACGGCGGGTAAATTTGGATGGCTGGGCAGATTGGCTCATGATGATGAAGACCTTATATTCCTATAACTCCGACGAAAAAGTATAAAATCAGGCACAAATGAGGATGTCGGAGTACAGGCTCATGCGCTTTACCAGGATTGTTTTATATCGTGCTGGAAGTTGCAAGGTTTGTACGCTGCCACCAATTGCAATCATGATGATTTGCAATAAATGACGAGGACAAAACTGTTAAACCCACGATAGTTTATTCAATGATGATAGCACATCAGCCCATAGAAAATAAATACGCGATCATGACTTCTTTTTAATCAGCAAATATCCTAATCTTCACTATGATACGTCGCCTCATCCATCCAAACGATAGGGTCTTCACACAGATGTACCAAGTGATACCAAATATCACTACTGCGAGCGATACGGTGATGACCGCCGTCAAAATAATCGACTTCCCAGCTATCCGGCAGATTAACCAAAGTTCGCCTAGCGACCGCCACATCCAAGCTTTCATCGTCGACCTCTACCATCACTCGCATCATCTCAGTATTTGAGGTCGGAAACGACAATTTCATATCGGCTACGGCGGGAATACGGTCCGCTAAAACATCACTTGGATAAATACACGGCACAATTAAGAGCGCCCGCAAGTTATATTTATGGGCAAAATGATTGGCAAACCAAGCGCCAAGCGAATGCCCTGCCAACACCACGCGTGGATACTCTTGCATTTTTTCTTGAATTAAAGCATCGTAAATCTTAAAAATTTCTGCAAAATTTTCGCGGTAATTGACCGTTTGACAATATTTCGGCTCGCGCTTGATACACGTGTATTTACTGGTCTCGCAACTTGAATCGAGACCATGGAAAAACAGTAAAAACGTGTCGTTATTTTCGATAGGAAACATCATAGCTTTCTCCTTTTATCATTATTTTTTAGTATTATTTTTAATAATTTTATCTATTGTTTAAACCGCTTTTTGATTGGCAATTTGCGCTTGGTATAAACACAAAATCTCCTCACAAGCCTGCATTGAGAGATTCTTTGCAAAGCCCTTACCAAACCAAAAATCATAAACCGCTTGGATAATGGATTTTACCGCCTCAGCATCTTTTGGTTTTTGCGCTGTTAATTTACGCGCAATATCTTTTGCTTGAATATCGGACTCATTGTAGGGCGCACTCCAGCCTACACAATAGCGATAGAGCACATCATTAATAGCCAAGATAAATATAGCATCAGCCACGCCATACTGTTCAATAAATTGCTCTAACATCGAACAGCGCTCGTCATAGAGTAAAGGCTCTATCGGCATCTCATTGCGCTCAGTCACATACTCACTGCTCACTACGTGCGAGGGCTTGCTAAAATCCTCCTACAGCAATGGATAAGATCCGCCAATTCCGCCCTTCTCCACCACATTAAAGCGCCAAATGCCATAATGCGTATCAATGTCTTTGGTATCAATGCCCTTATAAGGCACAACGATAAACCACTGCATCAGCGCATCGCTATCATAAATGACATGCGTACTGCCAATACGCACCGCTTGTTTCGGTAAAACGTCCGTATATAAATACTCGATATCATCGCTATAAAGTTTTGCCTTTTCTACGTTTTCAGCACTGACATCACCGAGCTTAGCCCTTGCCTCACCTATGTTTCGGCACAGCCGAAACGGCGCGACAAAGCTCAAGGTATCATCGGTATTATTGACAAAATATACATCATCTTCATAATTATTTATCGAAACCGTCTCAAGATAAAATAATGGGCTTTTACGTACCCGCCCTTTCTCATCATTCGCCAATGCCGTTATTCCAGATAGTTTTGCGCCATCCGACCACTGCACATTGTCTATACGTTTTTGCTCAAATTGATAGGTTAACTTTGTCATCGTTTTATCCTTATTATTTTGGCATCCAGTTTTGATTTTTGATTGCTTATCGCATTATTTTCTATATTTTTATTTCGTATTTTCTTTGGATTCTTTTAAGCGCAATTTTAAGCCAGCCGAGTCTGTTCGCCATTTGCTTAAATAACGTTATTGGCTATAAAATTAGTGAAGTTAATTGGTTTTATAATGTAAGATTGGGTGTTTTTTATAATTGTTTAGCCGTAGTTTCTCATTATCGTCGCGCTATTTTTTAGCGTTATAAATTTTAAAAAACTAACATTAACAGGCGTTTTTCTGTTCAGTTATTTTGCTTATTAATCAATATTTGGTGGTGTATCAGAAAGTATGCTGGTTAAAAATTAAACAATTTTTGAAGCCTTGAAAGCCCTATAGAATCAGAGAACTTAGCATAGATTTCTTATTGACTTCTATCGCCAGCATACTTTTTAGAACACCACCCAATATTTTTTTGGGGGTTTAGGTTTGGATTTGTGCAGGCGTGATTGTTTAGGATTAAACGAAAATAACATTATTCAAAATGTTTGCTAAAGACAACTCAGTTAAAAAGTGAAGCGTTGCGCCCCGAGGGTTAACGGTTTGTCCTGTTATTTTTGCCTGACTCAATAACTATAATATAAAAACTGATGAAAATAAAGCGGCTAAAAAAGCTGTGCGACAACCGCTGTCGCCCAATCACTTATTACTAAATTTATCATTAAACGCAATATGTGTTGAGCTAATTTATATAAAAAACCCCATAAGCTGTATGCAACTTATGGGGTTATCTTTTGCCAGATGATTAATCACATCTCTAACATCTAGCAAGCCATATACTGGCGTTTGATGAATGATTTAATAAATGAATTAACGTTCTAAATGCAGATACTGCATATGACATTCGTACTGATGCAAGATATCGACCAGCACTTGCTCTTTGGTATAGCCAACCAAGTCATACTCTTGCGAGCCATCACTTAAAAACACCTCAGCACGGTAATAAAACTCGGCCTGCTTACTGGAAGTATTGAGGGTAAAGTTTGGTCGCTCAGCTTTGATGAGATTGACTTCATAAATAAAGTCATCTTCATCACCATGCCCGACGCGCAGTTTTACCCCATCTATCTGACCGTCGTCTTCGTCCGTTGCAGCATCGATATTTTTACCAATGCTGGCCAAATTTCGGATATCCAGTGAGGTTTTAAGACCGCCTGCTTTTAGCTCGTTTTCTACCTCAATCATGGCAGGCTTAACGACCGTCTGTAAAAAGCGTTCGACTTGCTTGTGACTTGGGAAGCTGACGATACGCTGCAAGCGCGCTTTCCAGCCTTTACCGCTATCGAGCACGTTTGCCGTGCCAACCGTACTGGCTTTGCGCTTGTTGCCCTCTTCTTTTAGTGATTTCCACATAGCCATCATGTAAAGCAGCAAAATAAGCGAGAACGGCAGACCAGCAATGACGGAAACCGATTGTAGCGAAGTAAAACCACCCGCAAACAATAAACCTAAAGTAATCAAACCTGTGGCTGCTGCCCAAAACAGACGTAACCAAACAGGCGCGTCGGTATCATTGGTCATGCCTTTTGAGCTTAGATTTGCAAGCACTAAAGCGCCTGAGTCAGCAGACGTCACAAAAAATATCAGGCCAATAAATACGCCTGCCAATGAAAAAACATCGCTATAGGGGAAGTATTCAAACAAGGCAAACATACCCATCGCGGCGTCATTGACGGCGATTTCACCGAGCTCAGTTGCGCCATTGGCGACCAAATCTATCGCTGAATTACCAAAGATGGAGAACCACGCAAAAATAAAACCAAGCGGGATAAACATCACGCCAAAGACAAACTCACGCAAAGTGCGACCGCGGCTAATACGCGCGATAAACAAACCGACAAAGGGCGCCCAAGCGACCCACCATGCCCAGAAAAATATCGTCCAACCTGACTTCCAATCAGCGCCAGCGCTGCCATCATAAGCATAGACATCAAAGGTTTTAAAAACAATAGTCTGGAAATATTGACCAATATTTTGGGTAAAGGTATTGAGCAAATAAACGGTATTACCTAGCACCAATATGGCCAATAGTAGCAATATCGATGACAACATATTAAATTCGGATAAACGGCGTACGCCTTTTTCAACACCGGTCATAGCAGAAATAGCGGCAGCAACAACCACGCCTAAGATAATCAGGCTCTGCACCATTTTGCTCGATTCGATACCGAAAACATGTGTCAAGCCTGCGTTGGCCTGCAATACCCCAATACCTAAGCTGGTGGCGATACCCATCAAGGTACAGACGACGCCAAAGGTATCAATACCATCACCAAGCCAGCCTCTGATTAAGCGCTCACCAAATATCGGTGTCAGCGGTGAACGTAGCGCGAGTGGCATGTTTTTACGATACGCAAAGTACGCCAATGCCATACCAATGAGCGCATAAATACCCCAACCATGAAGACCCCAGTGTAAAAAGGTTTGCGACAGCGCTTCACGCATCGCTTCAGCACTGGCAGGCTCTAAGCCCGTATGCGGCGTGAGATAATGCATCAACGGCTCAGAGGCACCAAAGAATAATAAATCAATCCCGATACCGGCGGAGAATAGCATCGCCGCCCATGCTAAAAAAGGAAACTGAGCTTTTTCGTGATCTTGTCCCAGCTTGATATCGCCGTATTTGGAAAAACCAACAAACAAAGCGAAAATACTATAAGCGGCAACCACCAGCATATAATACCAGCCAAAACTCTCTGATACCCATGCCATACTGGCGCTTAATAATGCCTCACTATAATCTGGCAAGGCAATCGTCCAGATAATCAATAAAATAGAAATAATAGCTGAACCTAAAAAAACCGTCTTATTTAGAGTCAGGGGTTTCGTCGCATCTTCTGATGGCGAGCTGTACATAAAAGACCTCAATAGGTAAATGAAACAGGGTCTGATATTGCTTTGTCCGTCATAGTCTTATGAATCTTAAACTCATAAGGTATAAATAACCGCATGACGCACAAAGCAGTACCAATTAATAAAAACTGAAAGATAAACGATTAGAAAAACAGCGACGCGAATGCTAAGTAAATTTAACCTCAATGGTTTTCATCTCTATAAACATAAGCGCTGATAAAAAAGACCTTTACTACGAAAGGCCTTTTGATAGAAATGGACTTATATTACTTATTGTTTATTAGTTCACGCAGTTGCCTAAATACTCGTTTAGGCATTCATTTAAAAAGGCGTTTAAACGACAGAGTTATAAACGCGCAGCGGTTCGGCTCTGAGCGGTGCGCCATTGGCAACGTAATAATCTGCTGTTGAACGTGGTAATTGCTTGCCTTTCATCTTATCAACGATTTTTTCAGCGAGCATAATGGTGGTTGCGTTCAAATTACCACTGATGATATTTGGCATAATCGACGCATCGACCACGCGCAAGCCATCGATACCGTGTACCAGCCCTTCGCCATTAACCACCGAATAATTACCTTCGCCCATCGCACAAGTACATGAGGGATGATAAGCCGTCTCACTATGGTTACGGACATACTCGTCTAGCTGCGCATCGGTCACCAAATCATCGGTCGGCGCAATAGCTCGACCACGATAAGGGTCAAGCGCTGGTTGATGCATAATCTCACGAGTGATACGCATCGCCGCGCGAAACTCTTGCCAGTCCTGCTCATGCGACATATAGTTAAATAAAATGCTTGGATGCGCGCTTGGATCTTTTGAAGTTAGCTTGACACGCCCACGACTTGGCGAGCGCAATGAACCCACATGCGCTTGGAAGCTATGCGCTTTCACCGCGCTGCGGCCGTCATAACGCACGGCCAACGGCAAGAAATGATACTGAATATTAGGATGGGTAAACTTCTCATCGGTACGGATAAAACCGCCGCCCTCAAACTGATTTGACGCCCCAAGTCCGGTGCCATTAAACAACCATTCCGCACCAATCGCTGGCTTATTCCACCATTTATTGGCAGGCGCAATTGAGACCGGTAGCTTACATTCATACTGCATATACAGTTCTAAATGGTCTTGTAGATTATTACCAACGCCCGGCAGCTCTAAAATCTCGTTAATACCCAAATCTTTAAGCCATTGACCAGGGCCAATGCCAGAGCGCTGCAACAGTTGCGGCGAGGCAATCGCACCCGATGAAACAATCACTTCGCGAGACGCATAGAATTTTTTGATTTGACCTTGATGCTCAACTTTAACACCGACAGCACGCTTACCATCAAAGAGAATCACATCGGTCAATGCACCCGTTAAAATAGTGATGTTACTGCGCGGTTTGGCACGGTCAAGATACCCACGCGCGGTGGATGCGCGGCGACCATTTGGCGTGACGAAGCGATCCATCGGCCCAAAGCCCTCTTGCTGATAGCCGTTTAAATCCTCTGTACGCGGATAGCCAGCTTGCACGCCCGCTTCAATCATCGCTTCAAATATTGGATTGACGCCAGGTTTTGAGGTAGTCATTTCAACCGGACCACCGACGCCATGATAGTCATTTTCGCCTGCATCGCAGTTTTCTGACTTTTTAAAATAGGGTAAGCAGTCGAGATACGTCCAGTCCTCTAAGCCTTTAATTTTCGCCCAATCATCAAAATCTAGCGCGTTACCACGGATATAGCACATCCCATTGATGAGTGACGAGCCGCCCAGCCCTTTACCGCGGCCACAGTCCATGACGCGGTTATTCATATAGGGTTCGGGATCTGTTTTGTAGCCCCAGTTATACGTGGTGCCTTGTAGCGGCATGGCGAGCGCCGCTGGCATCTGGGTGCGAAAGTCTAAGCGATGGTCTGGACGACCCGCCTCTAACAGCAACACCTTAATGTTGGCATCTTCGGTCAAGCGGGTGGCTAGCACGTTGCCTGCTGAGCCTGCGCCGACGATGATGTAGTCATATTCAGGTGTGGTTGATATCATAAAACGCTCCATAAAATTAAAAATATCCATCATTTCATAGCAGTAAGGCGGCGCGAAAAGGAAAAATTATTCCTCTCGCCTTAACCTTACTGTTTAAAAATTCTGGTGGTGTTCTAAAAAGTATGCTGGCGATAGAAGTCAATAAGAAATCTATGCTAAGTTCTCTGTTTCTATAGGGCTTTCAAGGCTTCAAAAATTGTTCAAGTTTTAATCAGCATACTTTTTGACACACCACCAAAATTCTTACCGTACAATTGCTTAAAATACCGATTCAAACTTGCCAAGCTCTACTTGGATAGATTTGGTCTGCGTATAGTGCTCAAGGGCTTCGATGCCGTTTTCGCGGCCAATACCAGAATGCTTATAACCGCCTACTGGCATTTGCGCAGGCGACTCGCCCCACGTATTTAGCCAGCAGATACCCGCCTCTATCTGCCCAATAACGCGATGCGCGCGGGTCAAATCAGCAGTTACCACTCCTGCTGCCAAACCGTACTCGGTATCATTGGCACGGCGAATCACTTCTTCCTCAAGCTCGTAGGTCAATATCGACATGACTGGACCAAATATTTCCTCACGTACGATGGTCATATCATCGCTGCAATCGCTAAACACGGTCGGTGCAACGAATGCCCCATTGGCAAGCTCGCCTGCCGTGATACGTTCGCCGCCCACCAATAAACGCGCACCGCCCGCTTTACCTTGCTCGATATAACCAAGCACTCGCTCCATATGCGGGAAGCTAACCAATGGCCCCATATTGATGCTCTCGTCCAGCGGATTGCCGAGCTTGATACGCTTAACACGCGTCAAGATTGCCTCTTCAAACTTGGATTGTAGCGCTTTTGGGATAAAGACGCGCGTGCCATTGGTACAGACCTGACCTGTACTGTAAAAGTTCGCCATCATGGCAATATCAGCAGCGGTATCGATATCGGCATCGTCGAAAATGATCAATGGTGATTTACCACCAAGCTCCAAGGTTACGTCTTTAAGCGACGATGATGCGGCGCTTGCCATGACTTTTTTACCTGTTGGCACGCCGCCTGTGAATGAGACCTTGGCGATATCAGGATGCTGGGTTAATGCTTCGCCAACTTTATAATCCCCTTGCACGACGTTAAAGACGCCGTCTGGTAAGCCTGCTTCGGTGAAGATTTCTGCCAGTTTTAGTGCCGTTAACGGTGTGACTTCTGAGGGTTTAAAAATCATCGCATTACCAGCAGCCAATGCTGGCGCTGCTTTCCACATCGCAATTTGAATCGGATAATTCCACGCACCGATACCTGCTACCACGCCGAGTGGCTCGCGGCGGGTATAAACAAAACTGCTATCACGTAGTGGAATCTGACGACCCTCTAACATTGGTGCAAGACCCGCATAATACTCAACGACATCAGCACCAGTGACGATATCGACATACTTGGTCTCAGAAAGCGCTTTACCCGTGTCTTTGGTTTCGAGCAATGCTAATACATCATTACGCTCGCGCAAGATCGCAACTGCGTTTAATAAAATCCGGCCACGCTCAACCGCGGTCATCGCTGCCCACACTTTTTGACCTTGTTGCGCGGCTTTTACCGCCTCATCGATTTGCTCAGTCGTCGTTTGTTGAATGATAGCTAACACTTCACCTGTCGCTGGGTTGATATCTTCGAAAGTTGATAAAGAATCATCGACCGCCAAATAGCGACCATTGATATAAGCGGTCTGTGTTTGTGTTAAGTCGATAATATCTGTTAAGTTATTTATGATTGTCTGAGTAGCTGTCATAAGTTTTCCTTAGGGCGACGGGTTCGCTTTATAAAAAAGCTTTTTTATAAAGTCTTAAAAACAATGTCGTCATGGATTAAAGGTGAAAAATAAAAGTAGTTTGTATGCATTTTTAAGCGTCAAAGTCACGCTGCGTCATAGTTATCAAGCGTGTACGTATTGAGGCTTTGTCCGAAATATCTATACCCGAAAAGTCAGAGAGCCAAATTCCATCAGCAACCAGACGCACCATACATAGCGTTTCGGTATTGTCCGTGGCAGCGTGTTTTTTTAGCTGCTCGTTTGACCATTCAGCCCAGCGTTCGCGCAGCATCCTATCTCCTAGCATCAAGACATATAGCGTGGCTTGGCTATTAAACTCGGCTTGACCTTTTTCGCCCAAACTGATGGTGGCATCGATATAAGCGCGGGTAAACGAGCCGTAGCTGACCGGATCTTTTGCCATCGCTTGATTGACTTCCGCCTCAAACTTAGCCATCGCGTCATAAAACACCTCTAAGATGAGCGCGTCCTTGGTGGCAAAATGATGCATCACCCCGCCTTTGGTCACGCCGACGGCATCGGCTACCGATTGGAAGGTCACTTTAGACAAGCCCTGCTCCAAAGTGATGCGCGCTGCTTCATCAAGCAGCGCCCGCCGTATAAGCTCTGGCTGTTTTTTACGTTTATGAGCGTTTTGAGTTTCCATTTTTATCTCGATATTAGCGCGTCAGTTTAACTAAAAATAATTTGGGCTTTAAAAGAATATGTTTTACGTCAATCTCAACTTATCGTAGGCTTTTGATTTTTATAGAATTTAAAATTCTAATTGTTTTAACTGAAATTTTAAAAAATAAGTAAACCAATACCTTAGAAAAATAAGTTGAGAGTGGGGTATGTTTTATTAATATAGAAGAAAAAATAGTTTCTTTTAAAGAAACCGTACGGTTGGTATTTTATAGAAATAAAGCAGCAATGTGAAGGGCGAGTATGTACTGAGGAGTTACAGAACATTATTTTAATAACTTTCTATATTTTATAGCTAATTATATGTAAATGGCGTCAAATCTATTTTTCAGAAAAATAGTTCTGACGCCTTTTTTATAGTGAAGCAGTAGCCTGTAAACCATTAAAGTCACTATTAATAATTGCTAAAGCTACGTTTGCGTACTATTTTTCTTCTACTTTAGCGCCAATGACTTTAGACAGGTGACCAGTTTTGAGATAAACCGTAGCACCGTGCACGCCTGCTTTTATTTGCGGTAGTGCATCCACTGGCAAACGTAGCCAACCACCGCGAGTATAGGTTTTAGCATTATCTGCTAGTTCAGCATCTATCAGCTCACCATCTAGCACCAGTATCTCAGCGCCGCCTTTGATTGTGTCGGTAAATATTGCGTTTATAAATACTGTGTCGGTAAATAGGGCTTCATTGGCCTTTAAACGCTGTAAGCTGACCTGTTCGCTGTCATCTGAGAATAACTGACAGACCTCACGATTGTCCTGTATTTGCCAGTTTGCCCAATCGTTAGTATCGATAGCAACATAACGTGTCTCAGTGGCTGGCATTTGCCAAAGTTTGACAAAAATAACTGCGCCCTCTTTACTATACGGCTGATGGCCAGAATTTGGTGGATTGCGTAAGTACCAACCTGCTGGATAATCGATATTATCTGCCGAAAAAGTTCCCGATAAAACCAAAATCTCTTCGCCGCCTGGATGCATATGATGTGGAAAATAGGACTCAGGCGCATAGCGGACGATACTGGTGGCACGGGCTTTTTCTGCGCCGACGCGGTCGAGCATGACACGCTCGACGCCGTTTTGCGGTGATGGCACCCATTGATAGTGTTCGGGTGCCAATGCTGCACGGCGAGTAAAATCTGCATTAATCAGCATAAAATAGTTTCTCGAGTTTAGATTTAATGCTGTAGATTATCCTCTGATTTACAGCGGCTGACAAACAAGACCCTGTTCTTATTATTAAAAAATCGTATTTACGCGGCTCAAAGTAAGTTTGTAGCGGATAAACGCTTAACCTGAACAATCCTGCCAAGATTCTTGCTAATTATCAAAAAATTACTTTAACTGCTGCCTCTGACTTGCTATCTTGCCCTCCTCTTTTTCATCATTACGACCCATGCCGCCGTTATTCTTAAACTCATGAATTATTTTTCAGCTAATTTGCACTATTAGCGCCTTCTTTATTTGTATTGGATCATATGAAACATAACCTTGAGGTGAGCGCAAATGCTCGCCGCACTCAGTATTTCCAAGTATTTTTAATGGGCGTTAGCGCCTTTATTATGAATACCACCGAATTTGTCCCCGTTGCCCTATTAAGCGACATCGCCCATGATTTTTCTATTACCACGGCTGAGACTGGCTGGATGTTGACGCTATATGCGTGGATTGTCGCGGCGATGTCATTGCCATTGATGCTGCTCACCAGCCGTTTTGAGCGTAAAAGCTTACTTTTGGGCTTGTTTGTGGTGTTTATTGCCAGCCACGTCTTATCCGTATTTGCGTGGAGCTTTGATGTATTGCTGATTAGCCGCGTGGGTATTGCGCTATCACACGCGATATTTTGGTCCATCACCGCCGCGATTGCGATACGCGTAGCACCGGAAGGTAAAAAAGCACTGGCGCTTAGCGTGCTTGCAACCGGTACTTCATTGGCGATGGTGCTTGGCGTGCCTCTAGGACGCTTAGTCGGTCAATGGTTTGGCTGGCGAGCGACCTTTGGCGGTATTGGGGTGATTGCTTTTATCGTCTTTCTCTTGCAAGCAAGGCTATTGCCAACACTACCCAGTATGTTTGAAGGCTCGTTTAGAAAAATTCCAGAATTGCTCAAGAATCCGTTATTGGTCTGTTTGTATTTGCTGATTTTATTAGTCTTTACCGCGCACTATACGGCTTACTCTTATATCGAACCTTTTATGCGGCAGGTTGGTGCTATTAGTGAAAATTCAGCTACTTTTATACTGCTCCTGTTTGGCATCGCTGGGATTGCAGGCAGTGTGATTTTTAGCCGTTGGGGTGATCGCTTTAATACCAGACTGATGCTGATATCGATCATATTAATGCTGATATCTATGCTGGTATTATTATTTGCCGTGACTTCTATCTGGGCGCTGAGTTTCATTGCGTTACTGTGGGGCGCGGCGCTGATGCTGCTGATTATCTCTATGCAAGCCAAAGTCATCATGGTTGATGTCACGGCGCAAGACATGCTGATGTCGATGTTCTCAGGGATTATTAACTTAGGGATTGGTGCAGGTGCGCTATTCGGTGGTTATGCAGTGACGCATATTTCCATATCAAGCGTGGGCTATGTCGGCGCCGCTATCGCTGGTGTGTCGCTGCTACTGATGTTATTTATGATAAAGCGCTTTCCCGAATTAAGCAGAAGACTTGGTTAATTAGAAGGCTTGGATAGCTAAAAACTTGATAGTAAATAAGCATAAAAAATGCCAGCCACTTAAATGGGCTGGCATTTTGCTGTTTGCTTTATTAAAAATACCGAGTAAGCCGTTTATTTAATAATCCACTTTACCGCGCAAGGCTTTTGTTTTGCCGCGCTGGGTTTTTTCATCAACGCGTTTACGTTTGGCATTTCTACTAGGTTTGGTCGGCCTGCGAGTTTTATTGACATGAGTGGCTTGAATAATAAAGCTTTGCAGCCGCTCAAGCGCATCAATTCGATTGCGTTCTTGGGTACGAAACTGCTGCGCTTTAATAATAAGTACGCCTTCTTTGGTGATTCGGCTGTCTTTACTGTCCAATAAGCGCTGCTTAATGACATCGCTCAAGCTTGAAGCATGAATATCAAAACGCAGATGAATCGCAGAGGACACTTTATTGACGTTTTGCCCGCCTGCCCCTTGCGCGCGTATGGCGCTAATGTCCACTTCGCTGTCATTCAGACTGATATTATTGCTGATAAAAATCATAAAACACTTTTATAAATGATTAATAGATAAGGTTAATGATAAAGCATTCGCAGTTAACACGCTACTTGCCCGCTTAATAGCGGTCAAAACGTCATATTTTTTAACCTCTATAATCCGCAATTTGTCGGGTAAACCTTATAAATGTTATCGTTTGACGTTGCTGTGTCTATCCTCTGTCTATAAAGCGTAAGCCTGCGCAGTGATTTTATTTTAAGGTGATAGGATGACGTTAAGCAGACACGATATTAAAAGAACACCGTATTAAACAGACACGGTATTGTTAAACCAAAGCGTTGACGAGCTGATTTTAGTCAAAGGAATAAGCGTTGTATGACAACCAATAGTAAGAAATCTAATCATAAAAAATCTAACACTTCTCTCAAAAATCACAACCTTGCCGCTGATGAAAGCATTCAGGTCAGGGGCGCACGAGTGCATAACCTCAAAAATGTCGATGTGGATTTACCGCGTAATGCACTGGTTGTTTTTACTGGCATATCAGGCTCAGGTAAATCGTCGCTGGCATTTGGCACTCTGTTTGCTGAGTCGCAACGCCGCTACCTTGATTCGGTATCGCCTTATGCACGGCGCTTGATTGACCAAGTTGGCGAGCCTGATGTCGATTCGATAGAAGGCTTGCCGCCCGCCGTCGCCCTGCAACAGCAGCGCGGTACGCCGTCGGTACGTTCATCAGTTGGTAGCGTGACGACGATTTCAAATGGTCTGCGTATGTTGTACTCGCGAGCGGGCGAATACCCTGCTGGGCAAGATATGCTGTATGCTGATGCTTTTTCGCCAAATACGCCAGAAGGTGCTTGCCCTACTTGCTCAGGTATTGGTCGCGTGTTTGAGGTCACAGAAGATTTGCTCGTGCCTGACAAGACAAAAACCATTCGAGAACGCGCCATTGCCGCTTGGCCACCGGCATGGCAAGGGCAAAATCTGAGCCGGATATTGACGACACTTGGCTACGATATCGACAAACCTTGGAACACGTTATCCAAGGAAACGCGCGATTGGATTTTATTTACCGATGAAACCCCAGAAGTGCCAGTTTACCCAGAGTACAATCTCGAGCAAGTACGCGAGGCGATTAAAAAAGGCGAAAAACCCAATTATAAAGGCACCTATGCCAGCGCAAAAAATTTCGTCTTACATTCTTTTGCTACGACCCAAAGTCCACGTACCAAAAAACGCGTGGCGCAGTTTATGCAAATTTCAGAATGTCCAAGCTGCCATGGCAAAAAGTTAAAACAAGAATCGCTGTCGGTTAAATTTGCAGGGCTTGATATTGGCGAGTTATCACAATTAGCCTTAACTGAACTGGCGCTTAAACTTCACGACGCTGCCAATAAAAAACTCAGCGATGATATGCCCGATCGTGAAAAAGCCATCGTCGCCAAGCGTATTGTTAGCGATATTTTATCGCGTGTAGAAGCGTTAACCAGACTTGGGCTAGGTTATTTATCACTTGAACGCACCACACCTACCTTATCACCTGGCGAGCTACAGCGCCTAAGACTTGGCACCCAAATTCGCTCTAAACTATTTGGCGTGGTTTATGTGCTCGATGAACCGTCCGCTGGCCTGCATCCTGCCGATACTCAGGCGCTATTAGGCGCTCTAGATGAACTGGTAGCGGCGGGTAATTCATTATTCATTGTCGAGCATGATGTCAGCGTCATTCGCCACGCCGACTGGATAGTCGATGTTGGACCAAAAGCGGGCAGTCATGGCGGTGAAATCATGTATAGCGGCCCTGTCGAAGGATTGCGAGATGTATCTGATTCTTATACAGTGCAATATCTTTTTAGTAAAGACACAGCAACTCAAAAGTTAAAAACTGAGCAACCAAGACGACCTAATCATTGGCTAAAACTTGCTAATATCGAGCGTAATAATTTACAAGGGCTAGATGTGGCATTTCCTTTAGCGGTATTAACCACAGTGACGGGTGTTTCAGGTTCGGGCAAATCGAGTTTGGTTAGTCAAGCGTTGGTTGAACTGGTCTACAATGCGCTAGGGCAAAAAACCGTGATTGAAGCACCCACCGATGAAGCGGCTTTACTGGAGCAAGAACAAGAAACACCAATAGGCGGAGAGATAGTCAGTGGGATGGAGCATATCAAACGCTTAGTCACTGTCGACCAAAAAGCCATCGGGCGCACACCGCGCTCAAATCTGGCGACTTATACCGGACTGTTTGACCATGTGCGCAAATTATTTGCCGCCACCAAAGAAGCAAAAGCAAGGCATTATGATGCCGGACGTTTCTCATTTAACGTTAAAAAAGGACGTTGCCCAAATTGCGAAGGCGTCGGTTTTGTCAGCGTTGAGCTGCTATTTCTGCCGAGTGTTTACTCGCCTTGCCAAGTGTGCCATGGTCAGCGCTACAATGACGAAACCTTAGAAATTACTTATCAAGGTAAAAATATCGCCGAAGTGCTTGATTTAACAGTTGAAGCCGCTGCTGAATTTTTCATTGATGATGCCCCAATTATGCGCGCCTTAGATGCCTTGCTAAAAGTTGGGCTTGGCTATCTACGGCTTGGGCAACCAGCGACCGAGTTGTCTGGTGGCGAAGCACAGCGTATCAAACTTGCTACCGAACTGCAGCGTACCCAGCGCGGCGATACGCTGTATGTGCTCGATGAACCAACGACTGGCTTACACCCTTCTGATGTCGCGCTGCTGATGGCACAGTTAAATGGGCTGGTCGCAACTGGTAATACGGTGATTATGATTGAGCACGATATGCAAGTCGCTAGCAACAGCGATTGGATTATCGATATGGGCCCGGGTGCTGGCGATGAAGGTGGGCTTATTGTCGCAGAAGGCACACCTAAAGAGGTAGCGAAATCCAAAGACAGTCGCACTGCACCTTTTTTATTGACTTAGTATTGATATAAAAGACAGTACACTAACTAAAAAACGGAAATATGCAATAAGAAAAACCGCATCACTATTAAAGTCATGCGGCTTCCTATTTTTAAACATCGGTTTTTTAAACATGCATTGCTAAGCAAGCATACCACCATCGACAACCACGGTTGCGCCCGTCGTATAGCTTGAGGCGTCAGACACAAGATACAATACCGTGCCCGCCATCTCATCAGGATTAGCGACGCGACCTAAAGGAATCGCATGTAGCGCCATCTTTAAGACTTTATCATTGGTCGTTAACGCCGAGGCAAACTTGGTATCGGTCAGACCCGGCAATAACGCATTAACGCGAATGTTTAATGGACCACATTCTTTGGCAAAGGCTTTGGTCATGCTAATCACCGCAGCTTTAGTGATTGAGTAGATACCTTGCTTATCACCGGCGACCAAGCCATTGACCGATGCCGTATTTAAAATAACACCGCCGCCCTGCTCGCGCATCATCTTACCGGCAGCCGTCGACATAAAGAAATAACCGCGAATATTGACTTCAACGGTCTTATCAAAAGCCGCTAGATCCGTATCTAAGATATGCCCATAATAAGGGTTTGCCGCGGCGTTATTGACCAAGATATCAATTTGACCAAATTCGCTTTTGATATGCTCAAAAATTGCCTCAATCTGATCCATATCGCCCACATGACAAGCAAAGGCGCTGGCTTTATGACCATCAGCGATGATGCTATCCGCGACCGCTTGGCAAGCATCAATCTTACGGCTAGAGACAATCACATGCGCGCCTCTTGACGCCAATAAGCGGGCAATAGATTCGCCAATACCGCGGCTCGCACCCGTAACCAAAGCAATCTTACCTGTTAAATCAAATAAGTCTTTCATCATTATTCCTTATATTTTTGAATATTTTAATAAATACTTTTGATGTTAAGCCAACATGCCGCCATCAAGGGTAAAGGCATGACCATTCATAAAGCTACTTTCATCGCTCGCCAGCCACGCAATGGCGCCAGATACTTCATCGACATCTCCCAATCGGCGCATTGGGCTGGCTTTGATGGTCGCTTGCTGGGCGCGCTCGTCCATTTTTGCCATGGTGTTTTGCACCATAGGGGTGTCAATAAAGCTTGGACAAACGGCGTTAAAACGAATATTGACGCGGGCGTATTCATGAGCAGCGGATTTGGTCAGTCCCATGACTCCATGTTTTGCGGCGCTATACGCTGACAATAATGGCGCAGAGCGCAAACCAGCAATGGAGGCGACATTAATCACATGACCGCCGCCATTGGTCGCCATACAAGCAACAGCAGCGCGCATACAATGCCAGACGCCTTTTAAATTTACGGCAATATTACGATCAAAGTCCTCGTCACTTAGCTCATGCATCGGCGCCGGTTTATGGTCAATACCGGCATTATTTATCACCACATCAAGGCCGCCCAATGTTTCCATGGCAAAGGCAAAGAGAGCGCGCACTTCATCGCCACTCGTCACATCGACTTTTTTAAAGACGATGCTATTGCCCGCATCTTGCCCTTGCTTGGCAACACCTGCACCCATCTCTTCGGCCAAATCCCCAATGACGACTCTCGCGCCGCGACTGGCGAGCAGTAGCGCACTTGCCGCACCGATGCCAGACGCGCCACCGGTGATTAAAATACGTTTACCAGTGACGTCTGATGCAATTCCATTTGTATTCAATGTCATGATTTATCCCTCTACCTTAAGTACCAGTTTGCCGAAGTTTTCACCTTTAAATAGCATCATCAAAGTATCTGGGAACGTCTCGATACCTTTGACGATATGGTCTTTTACTTTAATGTCGCCTGACCCAATCCAGCCAGCAATATCTTTCATCGCCGTCGGATACTCTTTAATATTATCAAAGACGACGATGCCTTCCATACGCGCACGATTGACCAACAGCGACAAATAATTTGATGGCCCTTTGACTTCTGTGGTGGTGTTATATTGGCTAATCGCACCGCAAATCACGATACGCGCATGCAGATTAATTTGCGTCAGCACGTCATTTAAAATATCGCCGCCGACGTTGTCAAAAAAGACATCGACGCCGTTTGGACAGGCCTGCTTTAAGCCTTTTTTCACATTTTCGTTTTTATAGTCGATTGCCGCATCAAAACCCAGCTCATCGACTACAAATTTACATTTATCAGGACCGCCTGCGATACCGACGACGCGGCAACCTTTGAGTTTGGCAATTTGCCCAACTAAGCTACCAACCGCGCCCGCAGCGCCAGAAATAACCACAGTCTCGCCAGCTTTTGGTGCGCCGGTTTTTAATAAGCCAAAATAGCCCGTCATACCCGGCATACCGAGTACGCCTAAGTAATAAGACAATGGCGCAAGGTTTGGATCGACTTTATGTAGCCCTGTGCCATCGCTGACTGCGTAGGACTGCACGCCATTATGTCCTACGACATAATCACCAACGGCAAACTTCTCATGTTTACTTTCGATGACTTTACCTACCGTTCCTGCACGCATTACCTCGCCAATCTGTACGGGCGGTATATAAGATTTTGCATCGTTTAGCCAACCACGCATTGCAGGATCCATCGAAATATATTCAATTTTTATCAGCAGCTCACCATCTGCGATAGTCGGCAGTTTTGACTCACTGTAATCCCAAGTCTCGGCACTCGGTGCGCCAACTGGTCTTGCTTTTAAGCGCCATTGTTTATTAATCTGTTTGTTATCAGCTGTCATTATTTATTCCTTTAAAATTGTATAAAAGTTATTGGTATCGTTTGCTCGAAAATCGTTTGTTTAAAATAAGATAAAGATAGTAAGGAGCGTTATGCTGGTATAATTCTTTCTCGCTTGCTGTGCGCTTTGCACTCCAGAGGCTTCGAAAAATTTATCCCAGCATCACTTTTAGCATCCTATTAATAGATATTGTTATGGTGAAAACTTACCAAACAGTCTCTTAAAACCATTCTGCTTGCATATTGGTACAGACCGCATTGTCATTATTTAGCAGCTCAATATCGCGATTGATTAACGGCAATTCCCAGTCGATAAAGTATTTTGCCGCTTGGATTTTGCCATGATAGAAGTTTTGCTTATCAACGTCGGCCGTATCATTTAATAGTTGTTCCGCTTTACTCGCTTGGCGAATCCAAATCCAACTGACCACGATAGAGGCAAAGATATTCATCAAGGCCTGCGCATTACCCGTCAGCGTTAGTGCTTTTTCCGTTTGCAGGATTTTACTTAAATGCACCAATACTTCATGCAAATGACCCATATAAGGCATCAATTTACCGGCAAGTTTGGCAGTCTCGGGTGTACTGATACTTTCTAAGTCTTGAGTAATTTCACGTTTTAAAATTTGAATACCAAGACCTTTGTTTTGCCATAACTTACGGAATGACAAATCTAGTGCCTGTACGCCATTTGTGCCTTCATGAATGGGATTAAGACGGTTATCACGCCAAAACTGCTCGGCTTGATACTCACGTGTATAGCCTGCGCCGCCCAATACTTGGATGCCTAGATCATTGGCTTTTGGACCATATTCAGACGGCCATGCTTTGAGAACTGGCGTGAGCAAATCTAGCAATTCTGAGAGCTCATTTTTTAGCGTAGCGTCTTCACACGTATTGATACGGTCGATTAGGTTTGAGCCATATAAGCACAAGGATATCCCACCTTCGGAATAGGCTTTTTGCGCCAGCAGCATGCGCTTAACGTCACCATGCTGAATGATTGCCGTCGCCGCATCTTCAGGCTTATTATTAGGCGCAATTCTGCCCTGCGTTCTGTCTTTAGCATAATCGAGCGAATATTGATAACCGCGATAGCCAATCATCGCCGCACCAAAGCCAACTGCGATACGCGCTTCGTTCATCATTTTGAACATATAGCGCAGGCCAAAATGCTCTTCACCGATAAGATAGCCGTGACAATCGCCTGCATCGCCAAAACTTAACGCCGTAGAAGTTGCGCCGCGATAGCCAAGTTTATGAATAAGTCCAGTTAAATGGACGTCATTACGCTCGCCGACTGATAAATCATCGTTTAAACGATACTTGGGTACGGCAAATAACGAAATACCTTTAACGCCAGCAGGTCCACCCGGCACTTTGGCTAATACCAAATGCACGATATTGTCAGACAGTTCGTGATCGCCTGCTGAGATATAAATCTTGCTGCCTTTGATACGGTATGATCCGTCTTCTTGTTTCACGGCAGTGGTTTTGATATCGGCAAGCGACGAGCCTGCATGTGGTTCTGTTAATGCCATGGTGCCAGTGAATTCACCGGTTAGCATACGCGGCATAAAGGCATTTTTAATCTCATCACTGGCGAAATGAGAAATGACATTAATCGCCGCCGTGGTTAAAAACGGATAAGCGGTGGTCGATGGGTTGGCTGCCATAAAATAGCCTGCTACCGCCGTCATCACGGTTTCGGGTAATTGCATGCCGCCATCGTCAAAACTATAACGACCTGCGATAAAGCCTGACTCGCGAAAGGCATCAAAAGCAACCTTTACGTCGTCTATCATGCTGACTTTTTTGCCATCAAACTGCGGCTCGTTTTTATCCGCCACGTGGTTGTGCGGTAAAAACAAATCGGTGGCGATTTTATTGGCAGTGCCTAATACCGCATCAAAAGTTTCACGGCTGTGTTCTGCAAACTTCGAATGCTTGGTTAAATGCTCAACCCCTAATACATCGTAGAGTTGAAACGGTAATTCAAAGTCATTGATCAGTGTATCTGCGGCCATAGTCATTTCCCTATTATGATAATGATAAATAAGCGGTGATGGACAAGTGATGCATTGATATTAATCTAATTTAACGCCTTACCGTATTGTCATTTATGACATAATTATGGTCAAATACGACAAAACTCATGTGTTAAATTAGAAAAACCTCGTCAAGAAACGTCATTTTTAATAAGTATTTTGAAAGGAAATTACGTAGCCATGCCCTACTTCAAACCCTTTAACGTCATCATTGTCGGTTTCGATGGCGTGCTTGGCAGCGCTTTGACAGGCGCATTAGATTTATTTTCTTTTACCGGAGTGAGTTGGCAGCGGTTTTTGAATGAAGAAGTAGAACCAAGGTTTAACGTACAAATTGCCAGTCTTGGCGGCGTTGATATCAGATGTAGCAACCGCTTAATCATGCAAGCGCATAGCGATATTCAGGAAGTCACAGAGTGCGACTTACTATTAATTCCAACCATTGGCGATTCCATCGATAAAGTCTTGAGCCAAAATAACGCTCTAATTCCGCATTTGCAGCGACTGGCAAATACCAAAGCCGATATCGCTAGTAACTGTAGCGGCGCGTTCTTTTTAGCAAAAGCAGGCTTGCTCGATGGCAAAGTAGCTACCACCCATTGGGGTTATGCCAGTAAGTTTAAGGCAGATTTTCCACTGGTTGATTTGCAAGAAAACCAATTTGTCACTCAATCAAAAAGCCAGTCAAAAGAACAATCGGGCAATATATTTTGTGCGGCAGGCGGTAGCGCCTTTTATGACTTGGGATTATTGTTAATCGAGCGTTATTGCGGGCGTGAAATTTCTACCCAAGTGGCGAAAACCCAAATTATTGATAGTAAAAGAGGCAATCAAAACAGCTATACCAATGTGACGTTGCATAAACCGCATTCAGACCAGCTGGTTAAACAGGTACAAGAATTTATCGAAGAGAATTTTAGGCAATCTATGCAGGTGAGCCAGTTAGCAGACATGGTGAATATCACCCCGCGCACCTTAAATAGACGCTTTCAATCTTGTGTTGCTATGCGCCCGATTGAGTATATTCAAGCGGTGAGAATTGAGCAGGCAAAGCGTTTGTTAGAATTAGGAGATGTGACGATTAAATCGCTAGCGGAGCAAGTTGGCTACGATGATATTTCATCATTTACTCGCTTGTTTAAACGCGCTACTGAACTGACGCCGAAAGAATATCAGGATAAATTTTCGAGACTGGCGATTTAACTTTATAGTGTATTTTTTCAAAGTAATACGTTGCTGAAGCAAATTTATCACAGCAACAATTTTATATAATTAATTCGATATAAAAACGATACAGCGAGACGAAAAGTTGTTTTTCGCAGCATCTGTCGGCGTAGGCACAGCACGCAAGAAAAACAACTTTTCATTGAGCGACTTGATAGTTACGTATCTGATTTATTTAGATTCGACTATAGACCTAAATTTTATTGCCACAAGCCTTCGACATGAATGGCATCGGCTTTAATCGTTGGATAATCATTAAATGCCAACTGATAGCCACCGAAGTTATTGGCGCTGATTTGACACGTCGCGCCAAGTGGAAAACTGTGTTTCTGACCAATATGACCAAAGTGCATGCCATTATAAATCGGCAATCCTGTCAGCTTATGCAATTGACGAATTACGGTGGCGACATCATAACGCTTGTCATAACTGTCCTCACCACTACCCGATAACGCACCAAATACAATCGCTTGCTGACCTTTAAACACCCTTGCCAAATACAAATCATATAGCATGCGCTCGATACGGTAAGCTTGCTCGCCGACGTCTTCTAAAAATACGATACCATCTTTGATCCGTGGTAAGTACTCACTCCCTGCCAGTGCCGATACTACGCTGAGATTGCCGCCCCAAATGGTGCCGGTTAGCGTTTTAGGTTCAGTGTTTGTCAAAATACTGGGTAAATTTACACTGGTTAAAGACGCATCTGCTATATTAATCGTCAAATTAGAATTGGTTAATGCTTCTACGAATTGGCGACAGCTGACTTGATCCGGTTTGGTTTTGCCAAACTCGCTATAAAGCATTGGCGCCGCAAGCGAGCTCATACTGCCTTTTGCCAGTAGCGCACACTGGATCGCCGTCACATCGCTAAAGCCCGCCAGTATCGTACCGCGCTCCTTCATAATACGCCCAAGCGTTGACCAATCCACCATTGGTAATACTCGCACTGCACCGTAGCCACCACGTACCCCAAGTAGCAGTTTAGGTGCTTTTATCGCACCCGTAGCGATGTTTTGTAAGTCACTGGCACGCTGCGAATCCGTACCCGCAAAGCGCAAATACTGCCGTTTGGTAATTGCCGGATTATCCACTTTAAAACCCGCGCAGGCTAAACGCTCTAACGCCAACTCATTACGTTCGTCACTACCACCGACATTAGAGCTAGCAAAAAGCCGCGTTTCAATCGTTGGGACGATACATCTTGCTGGCGCTGGTTGTGCCTCACCTTTAAAAGACAAATGCTCATCTGAAAACGCTGTTGGTAAATCATCCTTGGTAAGCTGCGTACCGCTATCTTGCTCAATAGCATTTGTAGCCAACGCCCGAGTGATATTTTGCGTCGCTAGAAGCCCTGCTCCGGCACCAATACCAACGTGACGTAAAAACTGGCGACGATTTAACTTGGATGATATCTTAGTCATGATGCTACCTTTTTTACCGTTTAATTGCTGCTTACCCTAGCAACCATTATTGAAACAAAGCGCGTATTATAACGCAGGTTAGGATACTATTTAGTACTCGAGCAGTATAGAACGCTTAAGTCAGGAGCATTTGGCATTTTAATAGACAACAAAACGATACAGAGTTACTTGCCGTCTTATTTGGCTACAGACCCGACTCTTGCTATAGTAAAACGCGTTGAACAACAAACAATAATGATAGATATAAAAGGATTATAAAGATGGCTGAGCAAGAAAGTGCAAAAGAGAAAGACAATAAAAGTCTGATCGATAGTATTAAAATCATCTTAGGTAAAGAAGATAAGCTGAAGGATCAACTCGAAAAAGAAAAAGGTCTTGAGAGTTATGCTAAGGATTTGCTGTTGCTGATGAGCTTAGTCAAAGACTATTACCAAGGCAACTATCGCAATATCCCTTATAAAACCATTTCAGCAGCCGTGGTTGGCCTGCTTTACGTGATCAACCCTATCGATATCATTCCTGACTTTATCCCCTTTATCGGTCATATCGATGACGTCTTGGTGCTCAGATTTTGTCTAAAACTTGTAGAAAAGGATTTGGCAAAATACAAAAACTGGAAAAATGAGCAAACAGCGTCGAAAGACGAAAATTCAAAGCCTGGCAATAAACAGCTAGAGGATAAAAGTAAACGCTTAAAGAAAACAGATAAATAATCTGGTAAGCAATCTCATAAAAAACACGGTCAATGACGCATGCACTGACCGTGTTTTTTATAGGCCTAAAATAGAAATCTTTTAAATGTATTTAAGCACTTAGCCTTTTAATTTTTTATTAATCAGGCACATCATAGCTTGGCTTTTCTGGATTTAGACCAAACGAATATACAAAGGTTCCTATAAGGCTATTAATGATAATAAATGGCAAATCAATGGCCACATGGCCGAGTAAATAGCGGCCGATGAGCCACGACACAATCAACATAATTATGAAAAATGCGCCGAGGTATCTTAAGATAGTTGGATGTTTGAGATGATAAGGCTGCTCAGGTTTTGGTTGTTTATCGAGAATATAGGTTCTTACTGCCCAACCGGCCGCGTAACAAAATCCACCCAACACCACATAACTAAAAAAATTCATATTGCCCGACTCTGATTAGAGGGTTGTTTATCATAAATACTGATTTATAAGGACTTTTTAAATACTGTCATTTCAAGCTTTGTCGTTTAAAGCATTGTCATTTCAAATACTGTCATTGACGTTATCAATCACAATATTGGCGTGAGGATTGGCTAAAATATCGGTATTAACGTCATCACATTCGACGCGATAAATGGTATTGGCACCGCGATAAATGTAAGACAAGTACTCACTATCTAGTAGCGGATCGATATTGGCATAAACAGGCTTCACATGCGCCAACACCAGCACTCTATCTGGACGACCAATCACCGCATCGACATTATCAGGGTCGATAGAAAAATACGTCGGGATATCACTTTTTGCAAGCACCTCTAACGGTTCAGCGTCATCCCAAACGCGCTTAGCGCTAGCAGGCTCTTTCATTTGCATGACCCAACCGCCGCCCTGTTGGCTAACTTTTATTTGCGCCGGCTCATCACGACTGACTGTGTAGCAGCCTGCAAATATGGATAAATCCGCTGGCGCCTCAGCTTTTTTGGCATCAGCTGGCGTATTACTGTCATTACAGGCACTCAAAAACAGCGCGCTACTTGCCATTAGAGCGACCATTAAAGGCATTAATTTTTTATTCAAAACATTCGAGCTTACGGACATCATGGATTTATCCTGCATTGGTACATAAAAGCTTATATTGTGCTTATTGTGCTAAGGCATGTCCGCACAATCACAGCTATTTTAACAGAAAACGGCAGCGTTACCGCTATGATATGTGCTTTTGCCCTTTTATGGTTTTTATTCCTAGCAGTCACTGATAGATAAGCGACCATAAACAAGCAAGATTTGCTATACTCAACCCTAAAATAGATGGTGCTAGCCTGTGCAAAAATAACGCTAGAAACCCTCTTTGCTCGATGTTTATTACTTATTAGGCTCATACTTTTTTATGTCAGAAAACTCTACTTCAGCGCGTTCATTTAATACGAGCAATCCGCTTGCTGCCAAAGCAAATACGACGGTTGCCTATACCGACGGCGCTTGTAAAGGCAATCCAGGTGCTGGCGGCTGGGGCGCGCACTTAATATTTAGCGATGGGCAGACGCAGGATTTGTATGGCGGTGAACAAGTAACCACCAATAATCGCATGGAGCTGATGGGTGCGATACAAGCATTGACCCATAGTCCGCGTGAGCAAATCCTTGAGATTTGGACAGACTCAAGCTATGTGAAAAAGGGTATCACCGAATGGATTGAAGGCTGGAAAAAACGCGGCTGGAAAACGGCCAGCAAAAAACCGGTGGCCAATCAAGACCTTTGGCAGCAATTAGATGCGCTTTGCCAGCAGCGCGATGTCGCTTGGCACTGGGTGAAAGGTCACGCCGGACACGCGGGCAATGAAAAAGCTGACGAGCTAGCAAACTTGGGCGTGACGTCTAGCAGTGAAGATTTGAAAACCGCTAGCTTGCAAGATTCTGCTAAAAAAAAAGACCGACTGATGACTGATAACAAGCAGAGTCCGAGCAATGATTGGTTAAAATTTGACCCATTAGGCTTTGATATGATGGATGATGAGCTTGATGAGTCGCTATTAGATGGTCAAAATCTTACTGACGATATGGTAAATACAATATCAAATCCAATGGCAAACACAGATATGTTAGTAGAAGAGAATCACAGTCCCTATAATGCTAATGAACCCATGAGAAATACTGTTATGTCAGATATAGATACGAATATGGATACTGAAGTAGAAACTAAAACGGAAGCTCGCATAGACACGGACACACCGACATTCGATGGTGACACTAGCCGAGCCAATCCGCATTTTATACCCCTGCTACCCAAACCTATCCACCGCCATGAATCTGACCGCCAGCTCATTATGGATACGGAGACCACCGGTCTTGACCCTATGAAGGGCGACCGCATTATTGAGGTCGGTATCGTAGAGTTAGTCGGGCGTAAATTTACCGGCGAGAAACTGCACGTCTACATCAATCCGAAGCGCGGAATGGATGAGGAGGTGATTCGTATTCACGGAATCTCTGAAGCGTTTTTAACCGATAAACCGACCTTTGATCAAGTGGCTCAAGCGCTTTATGACTTTATGGACGGTGCCGAAATCATCGCTCATAACGCTACCTTTGATATGAACTTCTTAAATATGGAGTTTGCCAAAGTTGGCATGCACGACTTTGCCGAGCGCGTACGAGTGACCGACTCTTTGATGATGGCAAAACAGCAATATCCGGGGCAAAAAAATACCCTAGATGCTCTGGTTCGTCGCTTAGATGTCGGTAAACAAGACCGTACTTTCCACGGCGCATTACTTGACTCGGAGATTTTGGCGGAAGTTTATCTGGCGATGACCGGTGGGCAAGTCACGCTGGCGATTGAGGAAGATACCCAAGCCGATGGCGGACATACTGCCCATGCAAACTTTGCCGATTTGGCGGCTTTATTGCTCGAGTCAAGCAGTAATGAGAGCGCCAATCAAGGCTGGTATGCGTCGCTTGCGGACGATTATCCTGCGCTTAAAGATAAAATGTAACCCGTGAAGCATAAGTCATTAAAACGGTTTTTTATATGAACATAACGCCTTATACTGACCGTTAAGTAAGTAAATCTTGATTGTTATGCCGATAAGCGTTAAAACCTTATTTATAGACATTTTCAAATGCTCATCTAAACCTTTGCTATTTTCATCAGTACGTCATGGAAAAAAACAACTATGAATCCTTCTACACAAATGAAATTAACCGCCCCGACCTTGAGTGTGACTGATTTTAACCTACCATCGCTGCATTTATTGCACGATGAAATTAAGGTTATTTTAAAAGATACTGAAATTCATTTGGGCGAATTTAATGATGATGATAGCCAAGCGCCTTTATTGTTAGACTCTATTATTGTCCTAAAACAGCTGTCTTGTATTTTTCAGCTGATATCTTCGGTCGGGGCAGAAGTGCTCAATAACGCCATCGTCAATGGCTTGCAAAAACTTTATGACAGCCGTGATAATAATGATAATGCTTTGATTATGGATTTATCAGAAGCCATTATGACGCTTGATCGTTATATTGAGTTTATTTTGCTGACCGAATCGGTAGAGCCGACTTTACTCCTGCCTATCATCAATAGACTCAACGCTCATGGGCAAGCAGCACCGATCGATGTCGATTATTTTGCCGCGTTTGGTCATAGCAGCGTCATTATCGCTAATCCTGAAAACAACTTTCAACCGCTTAACGAGCTCAATCTTGATAGCGAATTATTAACTTATGCTTATCGTAGTGGACTTGGCGTTGCCTTATTAAATCAAGACGGTAAGGTAAGTGAGGATGAGCAGCAAAAGCTCGATGCGATGTCGGCAGCGTGCGCCTTGATAGCAGCAAATACCAACAGCCTGTTTTGGCAAGCAGCCACCGCTGCCGTTACGGATATTGCCAGCATTTTGCCGCTAAGCTTAAGCCAAAAACACACGCTCATTTATTTAGAGCAGCAGTTTCAAAGCTATCTGCCAGTAATGGACACGCGCTTTGCGCACTTGGTCAGCTTTGCTTGCCAGCGCGATACCAAAGAGGCACAAACGCTGCGTGAACTATATGCCGCCAATCAATTGGAAGACTCACAGCGCAAACAAATGGCGCAGTTCCTATTTGGACCCAATCGTGCTTTAACCGATACCTTAAACACCATTATTCAAGCGCAAATCAACACCATCAAAGAAAATGTCGATAGCTACGCACGCGGTGATTCTATCAACCCTGTTGATATGCAAACCTCGCAAATCACCGAGCAACTGACTGAGCTGCGTTCAGCTTTTCAGTTATTGGGTCTGGCAAATGCTGCAAACAGTCTCAATGCTGCCGCAGAAGCGGTGAAAAAATGGCGCGCGCCTACGCCAGAAGATTTTGACCATTTATTACTCGCTTTGATGCACGCAGAAAACGCCACTATCGCCATGGCAGAGATGCATACCCCTGGGGCAATCTATTTACCTTTGAATAATCCGCATATATCATTGCATCAGCTGAATACTGCCTATGATACCCTGATACAAGAAAGTCGTACGGCGATTGCCAGCGCCGAACAAGCCATCACCGATTATTTGGCTGAGCCTGAGCGCGATGTATTAAATATTCAAAATATTCCTGAAATGCTGCGCCAAGTGTCAGGTGCAGTGCGCTTTTTACAGCTGCCAACGCCCGCCAGTATGCTTAGCCAATTGGCAAGTTATTTGCAGCAGCGTATCGGCAACGGCGCCCGCTTAGATGATGGTACTTTGGCTTATATTGCTGATGTCATTATGGCCGTTGACCATCATTTAGATGGCTTTGAAAACAATCGCCCAGTCAGTAAGCAAGCGTTAGATGTTGGGCAACAAAGCTTAAGCCAACTGCTTGCGGCATAATTTTAGCGTACTAAATAAGTAGATTAGATAGCTTACTTATTTAGTTATCATCTAACTGCTTATTTTAAACAGACTCCTACCCAAACGGATAAGAGTCTGTCTTTGATTGTTTGGAAACTGAACCTATGAGCCACGCCTTTATACTTCGTGACGAGACGATTTTATGTCGTCAAACGCCTCATGGCTGGTGGCCTATGCAGGTTGAGTTACCACAGTCTGATATCGATAACCCAGCGTTAAACACTCATGACACTCATAGCACGCAGCGAGCCTATCAAGTTGGCCGAGTGACACTATTTGAAAGCCTAGCGCCGACTCATTGGCTACCTAATGATGATAGCCGTCAAAACAAAAACAGCTTGACTGCTTTTGAAAGCGAAACTGCTAATACATTTACTACTAATGCTTTTACGTCAAAAGCTACCTTAGCAATGACTTATGATTATGCGATAGCAAATCATGTTACGTTGCCTAAAATTTTAGAAAATGCTGAGTTAGAAAGTCGCGGTTTAACAAGCAATAATAAAGAAAAAAATACTTTAGGTAATGACGAGTGTGCTTTTATTGCGTATCGCCTGCTTATTACACAGCTGCCATTTGCCTTATCTGACCAACTTAGCCAAGCCATACAGTTGTTACGCTGGCAAGCAGACACGCAGTTTTGTAGTCGCTGCGCAGCTCCTGTTGTCCATACCAACCACGGTGAGCGCGCGATGGTCTGTCCTGTTTGCCGCTTACGCCAATATCCACGCGTGCAGCCGTGTATCATCACCGCTATTACCCGACCCAATCCGCAAACGGGTGCCATGCAAATTTTATTGGCGCACCATCATCGTTATGGGCAACAAAAAACTCCTCAACAAGCGCTACAATATGGTTTGATTGCCGGTTTCGTAGAGGTCGGTGAAAGTTTAGAGCATGCGGTGGTACGCGAAGTGGCAGAAGAGGTAAATATTAGTCTCAAAGACATTCGCTATGTCAGCAGTCAACCTTGGCCATTTCCGTCCAATTTGATGCTCGGCTTTCGGGCGGCGTATGCGGGTGGAGATATCGTCATACAAGAAAACGAGCTGTCACACGCCGATTTTTTTGACCTGACAAATTTACCAAAAATACCGTTTAAAGGTAGTATTGCCTATGCACTGATTGCACAAATTGCTCATGAACAAGGCATCTCGCTCTAATCGATATTTAATTTATAAGACCAAGATGTCTTTTATTAAATATCAATACTCTTGATAAATAACGCTATTACCCTATTTGTTCATATTAGCACTTAGTACTAATATAAAGGTTTTACATTAAATGCAAAGCACTACCAGTAACAACAGCAATCTTATCCGTCTTACCAATCTACCTATCTTGTTCGATAGCTTGGACCTAGAGCGCTTACCAGCCGCAACCCAAGCAAAGATTGCGCGTATTGACGCCTGCTTGCCGCAAACCCAATGCGGGCTTTGTGACCATGCCGATGGCTGCTTGCCGTATGCGGTGGCGATTGTTATCGACAATGAGCCTTATAATAAATGTGTGCCCGGCGGTCAGCCGGTGACTGATGCGATTGCGCAAATCATCAATCAAGATAGCAGCGATACACAACCACTTAACGCTGAGCCGTCAAAATGGCCGATAGATTCCAGCTCGCAGCGTCCAGTAGAAGTGCGCGCGGTGATTCGAGAAGATGATTGTATCGGCTGTACCAAGTGTATCCCCGCATGCCCTGTTGACGCCATCGTCGGGACTGGCAAGCATATGCATACTATTTTTACGGACTTATGCACGGGCTGTGAGCTATGTATTGCGCCCTGCCCAGTTGATTGCATAGACTTAGTCACCGTTGAGCGTACCCAATCGACAACTGAGCGCACGCTTGAACAAGAGGATTTGCGCCAACGTTATCATACGCATTTAAGACGCGTTAGTAAGCAGCTAGCGGATAGCAGCAATAGCAAGCCGGTGGTCAGCATGGTAGAAGCCAAGCTAAATAATGCCGCCAGTCAATCGTTAAATATCAGCGAAGAACAAGCAAAAAATACCATTGCCGCAGCTAAACTACGCAGTAAAATCAAGAAGTTAGAAAAGCAGCTGAGCGTGCGTCCAAACGCTAGCAAACAGACGGAGCTTGAAGCATTACAAGCTGAGCTTACCCAACTTTAATGGCTGATACTCTCTTTTGAATAACCAATGAATAAAATAATGAATAAAACAGTGCTAACAATACCATGAGTAAAACCGTTAAACATAAAACTGCCGATACGCCGCCATCGAGGCGCATGCCCAATCGTGATGTACGGCCGTTTTTTGAGAAACTGGCTGCGACGATTGATGAGCCAGTGACTGAGCTCAATTATAACAGCAACTTTGAGCTGCTTATCGCCGTCATATTATCGGCGCAGGCGACCGATGTCAGCGTCAATATCGCCACCAATAAGCTTTATCCGGTTGCCAATACGCCCGAGTCCATTTTGGCATTAGGCGAAGAAGGACTAAAAGCGTATATTAAGAATATCGGTTTATATAACGCCAAAGCCAAAAACGTCATCAAAACTTGCCGTGACTTGATTGAGAATTTTGATAGCACCGTTCCTGATAACCGTAAAGATTTAGAGTCTCTAGCAGGCGTTGGGCGTAAGACGGCAAACGTGGTGTTAAATACCGCTTTTGGACAGCCGACGATGGCGGTCGATACCCATATCTTTCGCGTCGGCAATCGTACTGGCCTTGCTACGGGTAAAAACGTGTTAATCGTTGAGAAAAAACTGCTCGAACGTATTCCCGATGACTTTATCGTAGATGCGCATCATTATTTGATTTTGCATGGGCGCTATACTTGTCAAGCTCGCACGCCAAAATGCGGCGCGTGTCCTGTTTATGAAGAATGTATGTTTAAAGACAAAGCCAAGTTTTTAGAGCTTTAAAGACTTTTAAAGATTTTCTTTCTAAGTACTTCAGCTTTAACTTAAGGAAGCAGGATGCAAACCTTGACCGCACTCGTATTTGACGACTTTGAAACTTTAGACTTATTTGGACCTATTGAGCTATTTGGTAGTTTACCTAACGAGTTTCACATTCAGTTTGCGTCAATGAAAGGTGGTATCATTCATAACCATCATGGTGTTGCCTTGCAAACTGTCGCAGTAGCAGAGTTAGCTCATCAAACGAATATACTATTGGTCGTCGGCGGTAAAGGTACACGTCCACTGATTAATGATAGTCATTTTTTGCAGACCTTGACCATGCTCGCTGACAATGCCGACTGGGTACTTAGCGTCTGTACAGGTAGCGCTCTATTGGCGAAGGCAGGTGTTTTGGACCATAAACGAGCGACGTCGAACAAGCGTGCTTGGCAATGGGTGACCGAACAATCAGATCAGGTGGATTGGATAAAGCAGGCGCGCTGGGTCGTAGATGGCAAGTTTTACACTTCTTCAGGCGTCACAGCTGGCATGGATATGGCGCTCGGCTTTATTGCTGACAGACAAGGTCGCGATAACGCAAAAGAAGTTGCTGTCTATACAGAATACCGTTGGCAAGAAGATAGCCGCCTCGATGATTTCTACAATAGTTAGGCGTCATGGCTGACACTAGAGTTTTAGCTCGATTCACGTTAAAATACCATAATTTTTTGATTCACTTTTACCTTCTATTTTCCGTTAACATTTAATAATGACTGATTTTATATATTACAGTCCCTGCAATTAAGCGATCCCACTATGCGCGAATACAACTTATTTACCTCAGAGTCTGTGAGCGAAGGCCATCCAGATAAAATGGCTGACCAAATCTCAGATGCTATCCTTGATGCCATTTTACGCCAAGATTTACATGCCCGTGTGGCGTGCGAAACGCTGGTTAAGACAGGTGCTGTCATACTGGCAGGCGAAGTCACCACGACTGCCAATATCGACGTTGAACGTATCGTCCGTGATACGGTAAATGGCATCGGTTACCATCACTCAGACTTGGGCTTTGATGGCGAGACCTGTGCCGTTATTAATATGCTGGGTAAGCAATCTCCTGAAATTGCTCAAGGTGTCGATCGTAGCGATCCTGAAGAACAAGGTGCCGGCGACCAAGGCTTAATGTTTGGTTATGCCAGCAATGAGACCGAAGTATTGATGCCAGCGCCTATCGAATATGCCCATCGCTTGATGGAGCGTCAATCTGAGCTGCGCCGCGGCGGTGAGCTGCCTTGGTTACGTCCCGATGCCAAAGCACAAGTGACCCTCAAATACGACGGTAATAAACCGATTGCCATTGATGCGGTGGTGTTATCAACACAGCATGATCCAAGCATCTCACAAACAGATTTGCAAGAAGCGGTCATGGAATCGATTATCAAACAAGTACTGCCAGCAGACTTATTGCACGCTGGTACGCGCTATCATATCAACCCAACTGGCAAATTTGTCATCGGTGGTCCTGTCGGCGATGCTGGTTTGACTGGTCGTAAAATTATCGTCGATACTTACGGCGGTATGGCGCGTCATGGGGGCGGCGCCTTTAGTGGCAAAGATCCTTCAAAAGTCGATCGCAGCGCTGCCTATGCAGTACGTTATGTGGCCAAAAATATTGTCGCTGCCGGTATTGCCGATCGCTGTGAAGTACAAGTCAGCTACGCGATTGGCGTTGCTGAACCGACTTCGATTTCGATTAATACTTTTGGTACTAATAAAATCAGCAATGATGAAATTATTAGCTTAATTCGTAAGCATTTTGACCTACGTCCTTATGGCATCACGCGTATGCTCAATCTATTGCAGCCGATGTATCAGCAAACTTCAACCTTTGGACATTTCGGTCGTCAAGGCTCTGAAACTGCCTTTACGTGGGAAAAAACGGACAAAGCGGAAATTTTAAAAGCCGATGCAGGTTTATAAGACTGTTTACTTGTTTGCATTTTTTAGATGTATTCGGTCTTTATACTTATCAAGTTTAAAGACCGCCATGATATATTCAAATTTACTTACCATTCTTAGGAGTCGCTTATGTCTCAAGATAATATGCCAGACAATGCTCAAAATGACGCGCTAAACGACGCTTTAAATGACGCTTTAAATAATAGCCAAAACGACGAAATTGATACCGCTCTTGAAATCACTCCTGAAATGCAAGCGTTCTATCAACGTGCTGACGAAATCATTGGCGTCGCCAATAGTCAACTGGGCCCTAACGCTCACTCAGGCCAAGTTGGCGCGTCATTGCTGTATGCAGCAGCGCGTTATAGTGCGTCAGTTGCCTCGATTGGCTTTGTAAAAGGCGATGATTTTGCTAAAGAAAAAGACGATATCGTTGAGTTTTATACCAAACAATATCGCCAAATGTTAAGCGACAACTTGACTGATTACGCACAAAACTTTGATAAATATGTGCAGCTTAATAAAGAGGATAAACCTGCGCAGTAAGTTTATAAAAGCTCTAAGTTTATAAAAGCTCAGTCAAGAAACGTATAAGAATTAATATCAAAAGCCCAAGCCTTCGTAGCTTGGGTTTTTTGTTACTCTAATAATATGCTTATTAAATATCAGCGACGAATTAAAAAACGAATAGCACATTTGCTTTTTGTTTGAAACTGGCGTTTAATGCAAGAATAAATGATAAAAACGATATAAGGATATTTATTATGCGCGCGCTCTCTACTTTCAAACTTACAGTCACCATAAGCTTTATGCTAGCTTTAGCAGGTTGTAACAATATTAGTTCTAACTCAAACCCGATGCCTGATAGCACGCCCATTCAGCCGCCCGCCTCTAACACCAGTCAACCCCCAAAAGGCCTTGTAGCACAGTGTCCAACCTTTGACCCTGCAAAAACCATGTGTACAGCGCAATACGATCCGGTCTGCGTAAAAACGCAAGTCGGCTCAGTGATAAGCTATCGTACGGCGGGCAATGCTTGCTCAGCTTGTAGCACTCCTGAAGCCGTCAGCTATGTCAAAGGTGAATGTTTATAGTGACAGTGTGGCTGTAAAATTGTCGTTGTGAAAACTACCAGTTTAAAACCTATAAATGATTAAATGTCCATAAAAAATCCTAAGACAACGATGCATCTTAAGATTTTAAATGACAATTATTATATTGTGTTTTTAAGTAAAACCAACGGCAGCTAACTACATGATTAGTTTAATAAAAACGATTTTAAAGCCGATATTTTTAGAACCGCTAACAGTAGGTTCGCTTTAAATCAATCAGTGCGACTGGGATGAGTTTTGCGTAGCCTCTGTGATAGCGGCAAGCAAGGAAAATTTATACCAGTTGCACGTGCTAACTCACGTATCTATTGATTTTACACCGACTATACGCAGCTTAATTAATCACCTTTAACAATTTTAGGCGGACCTTTTAATAAGTCCTCATCGACAAACTCACTGGCCGAATTATGGTCAGCTGACTCATCAGTAATATAACGCTGCTGATTGCGATATAAGATAAGTCGGTCGCGGCTCATACCGCGCAGTAACGCATACATCATCACAAAGATGACCAACGCAAAGGGCAGACCTGCCACGATAGCCGCCGCTTGCAGGGCATCTAAACCGCCCGCTGCCAATAATATGGCAGCAATCAAGCCTTGCATCAACGCCCAAAATAAACGCTGGATTTTGGGTGGATTGGTATCACCGCCCGCCGTCAGCATATCGATGACAAAACTGGCTGAGTCTGATGAGGTCACAAACCAAAGGACAATCATCACCACAATTAATAAGGTAATCGGTTTGGTCAATGGATAATATTCAACCAGCTTAAAGATGGCACTACCGTAATCGGCTTGCACTGCCGCGACCAATCCTGGGCTAACTACCTCAGGATTCATGCCGGCGAGCAGCTCCATTTGTATCGCCACACCGCCAAAAGTCGTAAACCAAAAAAATAAAATCGTCATCGGTATCAGCAGCACGCCAAATACAAACTCACGAATGGTACGTCCACGGCTGATACGCGCAATAAAGACACCGACAAATGGCGACCAGCTGACCCACCATGCCCAATAAAATATCGTCCAAGCTTTTTGCCAATCGGTATTACTATAGGCTTCGCTCCACGTCGACAACGTGACGATGTTTGCCAAGTAGTTGCCTACGTTTTCTATAAAACTGTCAAAGATAAATAGCGTCGGGCCTAAAATTACCATAAACGCCAATAAAATACCGGTCAGCCCCATATTAATATCACTAAGACGTTTTATGCCTTTATCAAGACCGAGCATCAGTGAACCACAAGCTAATGAGGTCACAAAAGCAATGATAATAAACTGTATCGTTAAAGTAGAGGGAATACCAAATAATCCCTCAAGGCCCGCGTTAATTTGCATAACGCCAAGACCTAAAGAGGTCACCACCCCAAACATCGTCCCAAACACGGCTAAGACATCGACCGTATGCCCCCATTTACCATAAATCCTTTGTCCAAGAATAGGATAAAGGGTTGAGCGTATCGATAATGGCAGGCCACGGCGAAAATGGAAATACGCGAGCGACAGCGCAACAATGGTATAAATCGCCCATGCATGCAGCCCCCAATGCAAAAATGACAGATTCATCGCTTGTTTTGCCGACTCAAGGGTTTCTGCTTCCCCAAGCGGCGGTGCCATAAAATGATATAAAGGCTCAGCCGTCCCCCAATACACCAGTCCAATCCCGATGCCCGCCGAAAACAACATTGCAATCCATGAAAATAAGCTATATTGCGGTCGCTCCGTCTGTTTGCCTAGACGTATATCACCGTAGCGACTGGCAGTCAGATAAATACAGAATACCAATGCCATATTGAATAAGATGATAAACAACCAGCGGAATTTTTCGGCGATAAACGCCTGTAAGAAGCTAAAAAGTGTTGCTGCCGTTTCAGAAAATAACGAACCAAAGATAATAAAACCGACGATTAAGACACTTGAGGTAATAAACACCGGTTTATTTACCTTTGGAAAGGGTCCAAGTTTACTTACTTTTACTTCGTTCATTGGCTAAAACCTTAAATTTAAGAAAGGCTACCTTAACAAACTGCGCCCTAATTATCAATTTACTACAAGATAAGGGCGACTAGACTCTTTTCTTAGTAATATGACTCGCAGTCTAATTAGTTATTTAAATGGCTATCGAGGTAGTAATTGCAGCAGCCTACCTTTATCGCCATCTTCTAATAACCACACTTGCCCATCGACAGTTAAGACACTACGAATTCGTTCACCCATATCATAGCGGTAGCGTTCGGCAGCGCCGTTATTGTCAGCAAACTTAACCACGATAAGCGCTTTTGAGGATAAGCCGCTGATAAGGGCATTACCTTGCCACGCTGGGAAATCATTATATTTACCAGTCTGATAAATGCTCATCGACGACGGTGATATTACAGGCGTCCACGATATCTTTGGCGCGACGAAATCAGGGCGCGTATCATGATCAGGGATATCCGTCCCGGAATAATTGCGTCCGTTCGAGACCACGGGCCAGCCGTAATTATTGCCTTTTTCTATCAGATTAAATTCGTCACCACCGCGCGGCCCCATTTCATGCGCCCACAACCTACCTTTATCATCGAATGCCATACCAAGTACGTTACGATGACCAATCGTCCAAAATTGGGCGGCAATGTCGCTACCATTTTGTGCAAATGGATTATCGGCTGGCACTGAACCATCGGCATGTAATCTGATAATTTTGCCCAGATTCACCCTCATATCTTGGGCTGGTGTTTTTTCTTGACGCTCACCTGAGCTGATATATAAATACTTACCATCAGGTGAAAAAAGCAAGCGATGGCTATAATGCCCTTGTCCTTTTAGTTTCGGGGTTTGCTCCCAGATGGGCGTTATGGCTTGCAAGCGTGGCGCGTCAGTATCTAAGCCCGTTAACGTCGCTTTGATAACTTTTGCCCCAAATTTATTACTGTCGCTTCCTGCACCTGCCTCGACATAGCTGATATAAACATTATTAGAAGTGGAAAAATCTGGTGCAAGAATGATATCGCCAAGTCCGCCCTGCCCGCCATACGCTACTTTTGGTATGCCAGTCACCGCTGTCTTGACACCTGTTGCCGTATCAACAAGCAAAAGCTCGCCTGCTTTTTGGGTCACAAGAAGCTTGGGTGGCTGATTATGAATGCGAGGTAATGCGGTCATTGCCCAAGGTTCATCAAAGCTAGCAACCGTCTTGGTTGTAAATGTGGGTTTTTCAGTATTAGCTAGGGACTCCTTGACAGAGGCTTGTCCTTCTTTATACTCGGAAAGGTCTTTATTGGTATTGACGGCGGCAGGATTGGAGCATGCAGAGGCACTAAACAGCAGTGATGTCATGACTAATGATAATAGTAATGGCGTATTTGTCGATTTTTTATTGTTCATCATCCTGATGTCATCTCCCTTAAATTTTTCATATTCTTATATTGAGCTATCATTATTTATACCACAATCAAAGCGCGCAAACGGTAAATAATATGGGCGCACAAAAAAACCCCCTTACCTGCCTATATAAGATATAGAGAAGTAAAGGGTTTTTAGGTTTATACCATTCAGCAAATGATATTTAACCAATGGACGTTAAAACGAACGTTTATTTTAGCTCATTCTAAGCTTATCAAAGGTCAACTCATCATCAGCGCCGACATCGATTTTGATGATATCACCTGGGACGAAATCACCGGCCAACAGTTTCAATGATAATGGGTTTTCGATCTCTTGCTGAATAGCACGTTTTAGTGGACGCGCACCATACACAGGATCATAACCCACTGCGACCAGTTTATTCATCGCATCTGCCGACAGCTCGATATCCATCTCACGCTCTTGAATACGCTGACGTAAGCGATCCAATTGAATATCAGCAATACCAGCCATTTGCGACATGCCAAGCGGATGGAAAACCACAATCTCATCAATACGATTGACGAATTCTGGGCGGAAATGCTGCCCGACCGACTCCATGACTTCCGCTTTGATATCCTCGTAGCTCTCACCGACCATTTCTTGGATTTTATGCGAACCCAAGTTACTGGTCATAATAATAACGGTATTTTTAAAGTCGACCACGCGGCCTTGCGAATCGGTCAAGCGACCATCGTCTAGCACTTGTAGCAAGATATTAAACACGTCAGGATGCGCTTTTTCGACCTCATCAAACAATATCACGCTATAAGGCTTACGGCGTACCGCTTCGGTCAACGTACCGCCCTCTTCATAACCGACATAACCTGGAGGTGCGCCCACCAAACGGCTAACGCTGTGTTTCTCCATGTACTCACTCATGTCGATACGAACAATTGCATCCTCACTATCAAACAAGAAGTTCGCCAGTGATTTGGTCAACTCCGTTTTACCAACACCCGTTGGCCCAAGGAACAAGAACGAACCTGAAGGACGATTCGGGTCGGACAAACCAGCTCGGCTACGACGCACCGCATTGGCGACAGCTTCGACAGCTTCATCTTGACCGATGACGCGCTCATGGAGCTTTTCTTCCATTGCCAGCATCTTGTCACGCTCGCCTTGCATCATTTTGCTCACTGGAATACCAGTCGCCGCTGCTACAACTTCGGCGATTTCGTTATCCGTGACTTTATTACGTAGCAGTTTTACACCGCTATCTTCACCGCTTTGCTCTTTTTGCTCTGCCAAATCAGACTCGTGAATACGGCGCTCAAGTTGCGGAATGGTTTCATACTGCAGCTTACTCATGGTCTCGTAGTCGCCTTCACGACTGGCTTTATCATAAGCAATACGCGCTTTATCCAGCTCGTCTTTTAGCTGCTGACTGCCTTTAACGAGCGCTTTTTCTGCCTGCCAAATCTCATTAAGATCCGCGTATTCTTTTTCTAACTCTTCAATTTGGCTATCAAGTACTTTACGCTCTGCTTGCGCGCCCGCGTCTTCTTCGTTTTTGAGTACTTCACGCTGCATTTTTAACTGAATTAAACGGCTATCTAGCTTTCCGAGTGCTTCAGGTTTGCTGTCCATCTCCATACGTAGGCGACTTGCCGCTTCATCGATCAAATCAATTGCCTTATCTGGCAATTTGCGATCGGTAATATAACGATGGCTCATGCGCGCTGCCGCAATAATCGCGCTGTCTTGGATATCGACACCGTGATGCAACTCATAACGCTCTTTTAGACCACGCAAAATCGCAATGGTGTCTTCAACCGTTGGCTCATCGACCAATACTTTTTGGAAACGGCGCTCAAGGGCGGCATCTTTTTCGATAAATTGACGATACTCGTCCAAGGTCGTCGCACCGACACAGTGCAGCTCACCGCGAGCAAGCGCAGGTTTTAGCATATTGCCTGCATCCATCGCGCCTTCTGACTTACCGGCGCCGACCATGGTGTGCAGCTCATCAATAAATAAGATGACATTACCTTCTTGCTTCGCCAAATCACTCAGAACCGCTTTGAGACGCTCTTCAAACTCACCGCGGAATTTTGCCCCCGCAATAAGCGCCCCTAAGTCTAACGACAATACTTCTTTACGGCGCAGTCCTTCTGGCACATCACCATTGATAATTTTTTGCGCCAAGCCTTCAACGATGGCGGTTTTACCAACACCTGGTTCACCGATGAGCACAGGGTTGTTTTTGGTACGACGCGATAGCACCTGAATGGTACGGCGAATCTCTTCGTCACGACCAATCACCGGATCGAGCTTACCAAGCTCCGCCTGCTCAGTTAAATTAATGGTATATTTATTCAACGCATCACGCTGATCTTCGGCGTTTTGATTATTCACCGTTTCATCACCTCGCAGTTGCTCAATGACCGCTTTTAGTTTACTTGCCGTCACCCCAGCACTTTCAAATATCTTTTTGGTGTCGCCTTGCTCAGCAAGTGCCAACATCACCCATTCAGTGGCGATAAAATCATCGCCCTCTTTTTGCGCTTGGCGATCGGCCAAGTTCAAAATCTTCACCGAATTTGGGTTTAGATTAACGTCACCAGTTGGCTCGCTAATTGTCGCCTGATTGTCAAGCGCTTTAGCCACGCCATTTTTTAATGCTGGAATAGACGCGCCGGCTTGCTGACAGATAGATAAGTTAGACTCATCTTGTAGCAATACGGCCAGCAAATGCACAGGGTCAATCCCAGTGTGGTCGCGACCTAGCGCCAAACTTTGGGCTTCTTGAATCGCTGATTGCAATTTTTGGGTAAATTTCTCGAATCTCATAGTGTGTCCTTTAATCATTAATAGTCGTTTGTATCTGCTAGTCGCTGCGGCTTTTTATAAGTATTAAGATGCCGTAAGCTTTTCGTTGTTATCTATATAAGGTTTGTTGAGTAATATTTCAATGTCATTTTAACTATTGTCAATAGTATTTATTGACTTTTTGGTATCGACCTATACAGCATATATGAGCAAAAATAAAATCTGCAAAAAAAATAAAACCTTACTCATAACAATGATATAACGTTAAAGTATTAATAGGCACATTTATAAGAGATTTCAAGAGAGATTAATAAAGAAAAATTAGGAAGTCTTGAGGCTGTACGGACACAGAGAAATATATTTTAGCGGACGACTAAAACAGTTAAATGCGGGAGATTAACAAACTATTTATTCTACAATTTCGATCGGTGTACCAACATTTACCGCAGCTATGATTTCATCCATCTCATCATTGGTCACGGCTATACAGCCTTCCGTCCAATCGCGTTGCTGGTTCAGTAGACCCAATGCACCAAAACCGTTTTTTTGCCCATGAATCATGATATCACCGCCAGCACTGACACCTCGCGATTTGGCTCGGGCTTTATCGGTAGTATTTGGATAACTTATGTGGATAGAGCGGTAATATCCAGATTTTTCATTTTTATAATCAAGTGTATAAGAACCTATCGGAGTGCGCTGGTCACCTTGTTGCTGCTTATGTCCAATAGGATTACCACCGAGCGCAATGTGATAAGACTTAATCACTTTATCATCACTTAGTAGCTGCAGGGTACGAGCGGATTTATCGACAAAAACTTTATCAACCACAATATTGTTAAGCATGGCTTGTTTGTTCTTTGAAACACCCTCAGCAGCAACGGCACTCGTGCTAGTCATGATAGCGAAGCTAATACCCATGACAATAAATAACCAAGGTGAATATTTACTATTTATATTGAAAAAAGACATAGCTTTTGCTTCTTAAAGGTAAGCGTTCATTGATAAAATCATCTTTGATAAGAGAGCAAAAGACTATGCCAAGTTTATGCAAACGTTATAAATTAAACTTAAATTTGCTGCAATCAAAATCTAAAATCACCTTACACCATACGAATTGCACCATCTAGGCGAATCACTTCACCATTTAAGTAAGCATTATCGATAATATGTGTGACCAATTTAGCAAACTCACTAGGGTTGCCCAAACGCTTCGGATAAGGCACGCCTGCTTCTAGCTGTTCGCGCGCTTTTTCAGGGATAGTCTCCATCATCGGCGTGGCAAAAACACCAGGAGCAATCGTCATGACGCGAATACCGTGACGTGCCAGCTCACGCGCTAGCGGTAAAGTCAAACCAACGACGCCCGCTTTCGATGATGAATAGCTTGCTTGCCCTACTTGCCCATCAAAAGCCGCGATAGATGCGGTATTGATAATGACACCATTATCAGCATTCTTCTCTGCGTCGCTTTCTGTATTATTGCCGTTCGCCACGCGCTTAGCAATACTGGCCGCCACCAAACGTGCGACGTTAAAAGAACCCACGAGATTAATATTAACCCCGCGGCTAAAAGCATCAAGATCCGCTGGATTGTTTTCACGATCAAGCAGCTTTTGTACCACAGCGATACCTGCACAGTTAATGGAACCTTGCAGACCACCAAACTCTTTTTCAGCCAACTCAACGGCCGCTTGCACCTCATCGCCACTGGTCACATCACAACGTACAAAGCGTACATTGTCACCTAGCTCATTGACCAAAGCTTGCCCAGTTGACTCGTTCAAATCAGCAATGACGACCTTGCCGCCTTGAGCGACGATAGCGCGAACCACTGACTCACCTAAACCTGACGCACCGCCGGTAACCAAAAAACTGTGTTGTTCCATTTGCATAATTATTCCTTTAATCGAGGTTTTTACTGGTATTTTTTAAGCTAACCATAATGAATTCACTGTAAAATAGATACAGTGCGACTGGGATGAATTTTTCGTAGCCTCTGCGGTAGTAGCAAGCAAGGAAAATTTATACCAGTCGCACATAACTATTAGCGTAACGATGTTATCTTGAATGGACTATACTTTATTGTCTTAAACGGCTATCGAAATCTCCAATAATCTATGCCGCAGACAAACTGCGCAGCAAGAAACGCTGGATTTTACCGCTTGGCGTTTTTGGTAATTCCGCGACAAATTCAACCTCACGCGGATACGCATGCGTCGATAGGCGTCTGCGAACCAAATCTTGAATTTCCTTGGCAATCTCATCTGTCCCTTTAATGCCTTCTTTTAGCACCACATAAGACTTAATCGTATGACCGCGCACTTCATCTGGCACGCCAACGGCGGCGGATTCTGCCACTGCCTCATGCTCGAGCACGGTGTTTTCCACATCCGTAGGCCCTACGCGGTAACCTGCCGTTATAATAATGTCATCATCACGCCCAGAGAACCAATAGCTGCCGTCACTATGGCGCTCGACTACATCGCCAGTCAAATAGTAATCATCCACAAAGGCGTCTTTTTCATTCCAGCTATAACCGCAGAAATAAAACGCAGGCGATTGGCTAACCACTACGGCAAGCTGTCCTTGTTCACCATCAGGCAATACTTGCATGTCATCATCCAATACGACGAGTGTGTGACCCGGTAGCGCCATGCCCATCGAACCAGTAGGACATTCATGTGCTAATGCATGGTGCGCACAGCAGGTCATACCCGTCTCTGTTTGGCCGTATTGGTCCTTTACTTGGCAGTTCAAATACGTCTCAACCCAATTAACCACTTCGGTATTTAAAGTTTCGCCTGCTGAGTTGGCACAGCGCAGTGATAAACGGGCGCTAGCATCGTCATGTGATTTCTCAAACACACCGCTCGATTTCATCATCCGAAACGCCGTTGGCGAAGAGGCCAAATTGGTAATCTTATGACGAACCATAAAGTCGCGGGTATTGGCAGCATCAAAGCCCGCCTCGTTAAAGTAAGTCGTGACGCCCATCAATAAAGGCCCCGTAATCGCGTAATATAGCCCATATGCCCAGCCGGGATCGGCCATATTCCAATAGTTATCATCAGCGCGCAAATCAATCGCATAGCGCATATACAGATAAAAAGCAGATAGCGCTGATAACGGCACACTGACGCCTTTTGATTTACCGACCGTACCCGAGGTAAACATTTGCAAAAACGCTGTATCTTCATTGAGCAAAACCGCCTCTAGCGTTTGCGGCTGGGTCGCCATCATCTGAGCACAATTATCATCAGCCCATTTGCTTTCACTATCAGCTTGCGCATCATTCTGACTGCCCACCATGACCATTTTGGTCTGCTCGGCTAAGTCTTCGAATTTACTGCGGTTATCAATATTGGTAAAAACCACTTTGGTATTGGCTTTATCCATGCGGTATTTAATCGAATCATAGCCAAAAGCGGTAAATAGGGGTTGATAGACTGCGCCAATCCGCCAAGTCGCTAGTACAATGGTGAGCAGCTCAGGGGTACGCGGGAGCATGGTCGCTACTTGGTCGCCAACTTGTACGCCGTAGGATGTTAATAAATTGGCCACTTGCGCACTTGCTTTATCAAGCTCTGCAAAAGTCATGCGCGTCACATTACCAGCCGTATCTTCATGCACTAAGGCTAGATTATCGCCGCGCCCGTCACGCACATGACAACCACAGCAAGCCATATAAGCATTTAAACGGTCATCTAAATGCTCGCCATAGATTTCTGCCAATAACGCATTCATATCAAAATTATGATAGTAATCGTTGTAGCTCGTTGGTGTGTGGGTAGTATCTTTAGTAGAGTTTGCGGACGAATGATTGGAAGAGGTGGTGTTCATAAGCTAATCCTTTAGCAATAGAGAGTCGCTGACGATAGACGATATCAGCACTTTATTAGAAGTCAAACAGTCCTATCCTAGTCACTATTTGCTCTTATGGTTTGCGCATATAAAAATGCGTATACTCTATTAGTAACGCATTTTTATATTTATATCAATACATAACGTATCATTTTTCAGAAATTAATACGAGTTTTGCTAAAAATAAATTTATTGGATAGCATTTAAAAAGCCTAGCAGCGCTTTCTCTTCGCAGCTTTGATATTGTTTGGTACGGCCACGGCGCGCTTGTTTATAACACTCAAAAAACTGCCCTGCTAAAAAGCGCTCGATAATAACCGGATTGATATAAGACGCTCGGCAAACAGCAGGCGTATTGCCAAGCTCTTCTGCGACTTCTTTGACCATATCAACGACCAGCTGCTGGCGCTCATTGCTATTAGCCTCACTGGCTAATATTTCTCTGCCATTCGAGCTCTGCAGCTCATCGTACAAATAACTGGCCGCAAGGACGCTTGCCATCCAAGTACGAAAATCCTTGGCGCTATATACATTGCTGCGGTATGTCTTGCCCTCACTATAATGACCGCCAGTATGCGACCGTATATAGTCATTGATATCGCTACTATCGACGACTTGCTTATCACCATTATCATCCAAATATTTAAAAATCTGATAACCTGGCAGCTCAGAGCAGGCTTGTACAATCTCAATTAAGCGCTCGTCTTGCAGTTCAATATGATGCTCTTTGGCACTTTTCCCGACAAAATCAAACGCCAAGCCATTATCCGTTTCGCTGACGTGCCTGCTACGTAAGGTGCTTAAGCCATAGCTTTTATTCATCTTCGCATAGCGGCTATTACCGATACGAATTAAGGTAGTTTCCAGCAATTTAACCACGGCAGCAAGTACATTGGCGCGTGATAGTGGCGCTGCTTCCAAGTCTTTTTCTACTTGCGCACGTAGGTTTGGCAACGCCTCAGCGAAACCTATCATGGCATTAAACTTAGCTTGGTCACGCACGCGATCCCACTCGGGATGATACAAGTACTGCTTGCGCGCTTTGTCATCGCGGCCTGTCGATTGCAGATGCCCTTTATCATCTTGGCATATCCAAACCTCTGACCACATTGGCGGTATCACCAATGCATCAAAACGCTGACGCAACGCTTTATCTTTGACCGTTTTGCCGGTGGCGTCTTTATAAGTAAAGCCGCGGCCCCAACGCCTACGCGTAAACCCTGGCTCATCATCGCTGACGTAGCGTAAGTTGGCCAAGCGCGCCAAATGTTCATAATCATGGCGCACATCTTGCGTGGTTGTTTGGTCATCTAGCTTCGCCATAAAAAATACTCAATTAATCAAATAGTCGTTTTAGGATAATGAATTGCGGCTATTTTTGCTGTTTGTTTGCCACAAGCAAAGTGTAATCGATGTGTAAAACACCGCTTTGAAAGGTTCTAAACGATGAGATTTTAAGCCATAATTCGCTGAACCCCACAACTTAAGTCAAATAAATATAATGACAAATACTTTGATAAAAATAGTCCCGTTATTTATAGCTCCATTGTCTAAAGCGGATTACGACGCTTGGTTAAAATTGTGGCAAAGTTATTTAACCTTTTATGAAACTCGCTTGCCACCAAGTACCACAGAAAAGACATGGCGCAACCTGCTTGATGACGATATGCCGATTTATGGTTTTGGCGCTTGGCAGGATGAAATGCTAGTCGGTATCACGCATGTGGTACTACATCCCAATACTTGGAATACCACAGAATGCTGTTACTTAGAAGATTTATACGTTAGTGAGGCGGTTCGCGGGCGAGGCGTTGGACGCGCACTGATCGAACAGGTGTATGAATTTGCCAATAACAAAAACTGCAACCGTGTTTATTGGACGACGCAAGAAGACAATGCGACGGCGCGCAATCTCTATGATTCAATCGCTACTAAAACTGATATGGTGCAATATCGCAAAGATTTATGACTTAAACTTATCTAAAAACACAGCCATAAAAAAACGCCAAGTGTTAAACGCTTGGCGTTTTTTTACGACACAAATCTAAACTAAAAATGATTATTTACCATAAGTACATAAATAAGCACTTTCAACGTCTACTTTTACTTGAAACTTCTGATTGGCTTCAACGGTAAATTGCTCGCCCGCATCAAAGGTTTGCCACTCATCACTTTCTGGCAATTTGACCGTCAATGCCCCACTGACTACGCTCATGGTTTCAAATTCGCTGGTACCAAACTCATACTCGCCAATTTCCATCACGCCAACAGTAGCTGGCAGAGTTGCCGTTTGAAAGGCAATAGAAGTTACTTTATTATCAAAATAGTTATTAACGCTTGGCATAATTTTCCTTAAGTCGTTTCGTTTAAAGTTTGATTAGTGATTAAAAAGTTTGATTGGTGATTAAATAGCAGCAATAGTCTATCTATAACAGCATAGCAATTTAATAACGAATACTCGGCTCTGTTGTTCGTAAACTCTCAAAGTCGCTCGTTTATCTTTATTAAATCGCCTTTATAATAGGCTATTGCTGTTCCTTTTATGTATAGCAGTCGATAGTACGTATAGCCTAAATTTACAGCCCAGCTTTTAAGCTTGCTTCGATGAATTGATCGAGGTCGCCATCTAATACCGCGCCAGTATTAAAGGTTTCAACACCAGTACGCAAGTCTTTGATACGCGAGTCGTCAAGTACATAAGAGCGGATTTGACTGCCCCAACCGACATCAGATTTATTATCCTCGACCGCTTGCTGACTCTCCATGCGCTTTTGCATCTCAAGCTCATATAACTTGGCACGGAGCATTTTCATCGCCGTCGCTTTGTTACCATGTTGGCTACGCTCGTTCTGACAAGTGACTACCACGCCACTTGGCTCGTGAGTGATACGCACCGCAGAATCGGTGGTGTTCACGTGCTGACCACCCGCGCCTGATGAGCGGTAAGTATCGATACGCAAATCGGCTGGGTTGATATCAATCTCAACGTTGTCATCGATTTCAGGCGATACAAAAACGGCGGCAAAGGAAGTATGACGACCATTATTACTATCAAATGGTGACTTACGCACTAAGCGATGCACGCCAATTTCGGTACGTAACCAACCAAAGGCATAATCGCCTTTAATCTCAATCGTCGCTGACTTAATGCCAGCGACACTACCTGACGATACTTCGATAACTTCGACTTTAAAGCCATGAGATTCGGCCCAGCGCGTGTACATCCGCAGCAGCATTTCCGCCCAATCTTGCGCTTCGGTGCCACCACTACCCGACTGGATATCCAAGTAGCAATTGTTCGGATCCATCTCACCGCTAAACATCCGGCGGAACTCTAAATCTGCAACGCGTTTCTCCGCATTGTCGAGCTCTGCTTGCACATCAGCAAGCAAGGATTCGTCTTCTGCTTCTACTGCTAAATCAAGCATGGCAGCGGCATCTGCTAAAGTCATTTCAAGCGAAACCACAACATCGATGACGCCATCAAGCTGACTTTTTTCTTTATTAATCTTGGTCGCGCGCTCTGGATCATTCCACAGCTCAGGGTTTTCCAATTCTAAATTGACTTCCTCTAAGCGTTCTTGCTTACCGTCGAAGTCAAAGATACCTCCGCAAATCCTGCCCACGCTCAGATAAATCTTTGATACGTTCTTGATACGGATTGATTTCCATAAAGTTTCCTGTCTTTTTAAATAAATATCTTACTGATGTGGCGCTATTTTAAATGAGATTGATGCTAAATAGTTGGCTAATTAATACTGCCTTTATATTAAATAGCTATAGACCAGCTAAATCGTCCAATCTTCTACTGCCCAGCGATGGGCAAGCGCGTGCGCATGTAGCGCATCATCGGGTGACACGCAGATAGCCACATCCGCCCATTCGAGTAATGGGATGTCATTTTTGGAATCTGAATAGGCATAAGTTTTATCAAAAGTGATACCCGCTAATTGCTTTTTATTAAGCCACTTGTCTAGATGGTAGATTTTACCTTCTTTAAAATTGGGCTTATCGGTTAATTTACCGGTATAACGCTCGTTTTGTATCTCAAGTGGCGTCGATAGTACATTACTCTCTTCAATACCAAAACGCTTAGCAATCGCCGACACTACAAAATCATTGGTGGCAGAAATAATCACCACGTCGTGACCCTGCTCGACGTGATGACAGAGCGCCTCCATGGCTTTTGGGCGAATATGCGGCTCGATTTCCGTCTTAATATAATCTTCGCGTAGCTCATGCAGTCTGTCCATCGGTAAGCTACTTAAAAATTGCGCGACAAATTCATTGTATTCGGTCGCATCGAGCGTACCTTCGATATAATCTTGATAAAACTTTTGATTGGCGGTGCGATATTCAGCTTCGTCAACCAGATTATGCTTGACGATATACTCGCCCCATAGGTAATCGCTATCGACATCGAGTAACGTATGGTCTAAATCAAAAAGTGCCAACTCTTTTGGAGCTTGTCCCGCTTGTGTTGCCTGCATAATGGAGCCTTGTTTTTATTAATTAAAGGAATGATTTTTTGACTATAAAATATGTTAGAAAATTATTGGATATAAAACGTGTTGCATCATGCGCTATAAGTCTACTGTTTACTAAACATAATTATGCTAACTTATTTACTTTAATATCTCATTACCTTATCTTTAATCTGCTTGATAATAACAATAGAGAACTGTATGAAAGCGCCTGATGATAAAACTGCTTTGTCCAACCGACCGCGACGTCCTGCCCGCTCCATCAGAGAAATCAGGCGACGGCAGTTAGGCAAAAGCTATCAATCGCCTTTAGAGCGTCTACTTTATGCGCTGTTAAACGCTCTGTTATATGGTTTTGGCGGCTTACTTATCGACCTTGCCATCGTTGTTATTCGCTCCATCGCCGGTATGGGCAATGGCGAGATATTCTGGCTATTCACGCCGTTTATGCTAGTTTTGGGGGCGTTAACGGGTTTTATTGTCGGTAAAAGCGCCGGCGCTGAAAGCGTCAATGCTTTAAATATCGATGATACGAGTAATAATTATTACCTTAATGACCATTCTATACGCCATGATATCTTCCGCGGACTGATTATCGGTATTATCATTTTTGCCGTTATTTGGCTTATCATGATGCTAATGGCATAAAATTCCGCTTTCTGATGCCTCAATCAGGCATCGCTATTTCTGTTAGGCCGGTTTTAAATTTCTGACAGCGCTCCGCATAATGCATAGCTGATAGCTTTAACATTGCCGCTTGCTCATCGCTTAAGGTTTTGACCACTTTTGCCGGCGCGCCCATCACCAGCGAATTATCCGGTATCTCTTTACCTTCAGTAACCAAAGCTTTGGCACCAATGATACAGTTTTTACCGATTTTGGCATTATTCAATACCACCGCGCCAATACCAATCAAGCTATTATCACCAACTTCGCAGCCATGCAGCATCGCTAAATGGCCAATGGTGACGTAATCGCCGATTTTAACCTCAATCCCTGCATCGGTATGAATGACGCTGTTTTCTTGCACATTACTATAATCACCGATATGAATGCGCTCGTTGTCACCGCGAATCACCGCGCCAAACCAGACGTTGGCTTGATGACCCAAATACACATCGCCTATCACCCGTGCGGTATCAGCAACCCAACCATTAAATGGTACGGCAAACTCTGGCGTTTTGTCTAAATATTGATAAATCATCATCCATCCTTAGTGGTTATTTTTATACAAGTTTATATATGGTAAAAAGCGTGCCACAAATAAATGTGACTTAAAGCATGATAGTTGTAAAGAAAGATAAAAACTTTATAGTATAATGCTGCCGCCAATCAATAGAGCAATTAGAATTTAGAATAAAGCCGTATGCCATTTATCCCTATAAAATAACTATAGAATTTTATAGAGACAATCAACGCTCACCAACCTTTTTTAGGATCGCAGTGATGATCAGCAAAAAATACGCCCCTATCGTTTTATTATCGACCAGCTTGATGGCTGCCATCCCTGCCCACGCTGACAGTAGCACTACTAGTAAGGTAGGCGATGTACTGGCCTTTGCCATTCCAGCTGCTGCTTACGGTAGCACTTATTATATGGATGATAAAGAGGGTCGTCAGCAATTTTACTATTCATTTGCGACCAACGTTGCTACGACGCAAGTCCTAAAGTCGGTGATAGACAAAGAGCGACCCAATGGCCGTGATGAGGATTCCTTCCCTTCTGGCCATACCTCGATGGCGTTTCAGGGTGCCAGCTTTATCCATAAACGCTATGGCTTAGAATATAGCATTCCTGCGTATATTGGCGCAGGTTTCGTGGCTTATAGTCGTGTTGAAGCCGATGAGCATGATGTGGCCGACGTGGTGGCAGGGGCAGCATTAGGAATTGCCAGTAGTATGTATTTAACCAAAAGCTATTATGACGACCAAGTGCACATCGCCACCAATTTAGCACCCGACTATTATGGGGTATCGGTGCATTATAATTTTTAATAGCACTTATTTATCCCATTTGAAAGCACTAAATACAGACATTAGAAATAACAGAAGAGATAAGATGCTAGCCCTTAACGCAAAACTCTAGTATAATGCGCAAAATCTGTGCCAAAGCGAGCGGACATGATGCAAGTTACTCATTCACCCTTAGTGAATCCTGTACCTTTTCATCTATGATGTCTTCTCGCTTTTTTGTGGAAAAAATTTGGCTTCAGCCCTTTTTTATGTGTATTTAGCAGTATTTAAATACCTCTAAAAAGCCATTTTAGAACAAACTTTTTATCATAAAACATCACGGCACTCACCCATAACAGCGGAGGCAACCCTTGAATTCATCGGCAGAAATACAAGCAATTTTGGCACTAGCAGACGGTACTATTTTTCGCGGTTTGAGTATCGGTAGTCTTGGTCATCGTGTCGGTGAGGTGGTATTTAATACAGCCATGACAGGGTACCAAGAAATTCTAACTGACCCAAGTTACGCGCGCCAGCTGGTCACGCTTACCTATCCGCACATCGGCAATACTGGCACCAACGCTGAAGATGTCGAATCTGGTAATGGCCATCAAGTATGGGCTGAAGGGCTTATCATTCGTGACGCGACGATGGTCACTTCAAACTTCCGTAACTCAGAGTCATTGACGGATTATTTACAGAACCATGATACGGTCGCCATTGCTGATATCGATACCCGCCAGTTGACGCGCTTATTACGTGATAAAGGCGCACAAAACGGTTGTATCATGACCGCTTCTAATGGCGCAACGATTAGCAGCGAAGATGAGCAGCAAGCGATTAAATTGGCGCAAGAATTCGCTGGTATCGAAGGCATGGACTTGGCAAAAGAATGCTGTACGCCGAAGACGTTTGAATGGACAGCAGGCAGCTGGGATTTATCAGATACACTACTCAACCGCGATATACCGGGCAGCCATGATAGCGGTACGGGCGGCTTTTTTAAACAGCTTGGCACCCATGTTGACTCAAAATACAACGTTGTCGCCTACGATTTTGGTAGCAAAACCAATATCCTGCGTATGCTCGTAGACCGCGGTTGTCATGTGACGGTCGTACCCGCCCAAACGCCTATTGCAGATGTGTTAGCAATGAATCCAGACGGTATCTTCTTATCAAATGGTCCTGGCGATCCTGCGGCTTGTGATTACGCTATCGATGCGGTCCGTCATATCATTGAAGAAACCGACATTCCAACCTTTGGTATCTGCTTAGGTCATCAGCTCATTGGTCTTGCCAGCGGTGCCAACACTATCAAAATGAAAACCGGTCATCACGGTGCCAACCATCCTGTCCAAGACTTAGCCACTGGTACGGTGATGATTACCAGTCAAAACCATGGTTTTGCCGTTGATGAAGACACCTTGCCTGATAACGTTAAATCTACCCATCGCTCATTATTTGATGGTACCAACCAAGGGATTGAGCTGACCAATAAGCCGGTCTTTAGCTTCCAAGGGCACCCAGAAGCCAGCCCTGGCCCACATGATGCTGCGCCACTGTTTGATAGGTTTGCGGATATGATGGCAGCGGCGAAAGCGTAAATAATTAATAGTTAACCGCAAACAGAGAATAAATATAAGTATAAAGCTTGAAGCACAGATGGTGGTTCAAGCTACACCCTAGCAGACACGATAAGTATTATCGAACATATCGTTAAAATACAGATTACTCAAAATATCACCCAAACGAAGGTAGCCCTAACTATGCCAAAACGTACCGACATAAAAAGCATTCTTATCATTGGCGCAGGCCCCATCGTCATCGGTCAAGCATGTGAGTTTGACTACTCAGGCGCGCAGGCGTGTAAAGCGCTAAAAGAAGAAGGCTACCGCGTCATCTTGGTCAACTCAAACCCTGCAACCATCATGACCGACCCTGTCATGGCTGATGCGACTTATATCGAGCCGATTACCTGGCAGACGGTTGAGCAAATCATTGCTAAAGAGCATCCGGATGCTATCCTGCCAACGATGGGCGGACAGACAGCGCTAAACTGTGCTTTAGACCTAGACAAACATGGCGTCTTGACCAAATACAACTGTGAATTGATTGGCGCGACCAAAGACTCAATCGAGATGGCAGAAGACCGCAACTTATTTGATAAAGCCATGAAGCGTATCGGCCTTGAGTGCCCGCGCGCTGAAACCGCTGAAACCATGGAAGAAGCCTTTGCAACCCAAGAAAAAATGGGCTATCCGTGCATCATTCGTCCGTCATTCACCATGGGCGGTTCAGGCGGCGGTATTGCGTACAATCGCGACGAATTTATCGAGATTTGTGAGCGCGGTTTTGACTTATCACCAAACCATCAACTACTTATCGATGAGTCTCTCATCGGTTGGAAAGAATATGAGATGGAAGTGGTTCGTGATAAAAACGACAACTGCATCATCATTTGTGCGATTGAGAACTTTGACCCAATGGGCGTGCATACCGGCGACTCAATCACAGTCGCCCCAGCACAAACTTTAACCGACAAAGAATACCAAATCATGCGTAATGCTTCATTAGCCGTACTGCGTGAAATCGGTGTGGAAACAGGCGGCTCAAACGTCCAGTTCGGTATCAACCCTGACACGGGTCGTATGGTCGTCATCGAGATGAACCCGCGTGTCTCACGCTCATCGGCATTGGCATCAAAAGCAACCGGCTTCCCGATTGCTAAAATCGCTGCCAAATTGGCGATTGGTTATACCCTAGATGAATTGCAAAATGACATCACAGGCGGCAAAACGCCAGCGAGCTTTGAGCCGGCGCTCGATTATGTTGTGACCAAAATACCTCGCTTTAACTTTGAGAAATTCCCACAAGCCGACAGTGTGTTATCAACCCAGATGAAATCGGTTGGTGAAGTGATGGCAATCGGTCGTAACTTCCAAGAATCGATGCAAAAAGCGCTGCGCGGCATGGAAACCGGCAATGATGGTTTTGATGAGCAAATTGACTTAGCAAAAGTCAGTATTGAGAAAGCCCGTAGCGAGATTAACAATCGCTTAACCATTCCAACGCCTGAACGGATTTATTATCTTGCCGATGCTTTCCGTATCGGCATGAGCGTCGATGAAGTGTTTAATTTAACCAAAATCGACCCATGGTTTTTGGTACAAATTGAAGACATTGTCAAAACCGAAGCACAAGTTAAAGCCTTAGGCTTTGGCGGTTTAACTGAGCAAAATCTGCGTAGCTTTAAGCGTAAAGGCTTATCAGATTTACGTTTGGCAAAATTGCTTGGCGTCTCACAAAAACAGCTACGCAAAAAGCGTTGGGATTTAAACGTTTATCCTGTCTATAAACGCGTCGATACCTGTGCGGCAGAGTTTGCCACCAGCACCGCTTATATGTACTCAACGTACGACAGCGAATGTGAAGCCAATCCAACGGATAACAAGAAAATCATGGTTATCGGTGGTGGTCCTAACCGTATCGGTCAAGGTATCGAGTTTGACTATTGCTGTGTTCACGCAGCCCTTGCCATGCGCGAAGACGGCTACGAGACCATCATGGTTAACTGTAACCCTGAAACGGTTTCAACCGATTATGACACCTCAGACCGTCTGTATTTTGAGCCAATCACCTTAGAAGATGTACTTGAAATCGTCCGTATCGAAAATCCAGACGGCGTGATTGTGCAATTTGGCGGTCAAACGCCATTGAAACTGGCGCGTGCCCTTGAAGCCGCTGGCGTCAAAATCATCGGTACCAGTCCTGATGCGATCGACCGTGCTGAAGACCGCGAACGCTTTCAGCATATGATTCAGCAATTGAACCTTGTGCAACCAACCAATGCGTTAGCGACAAGCTTAGAAGATGGTTTGGTTAAAGCCAAAGACGTTGGCTATCCGCTAGTAGTCCGCCCATCATATGTACTTGGTGGTCGCGCGATGGAAATCGTCTATAACGAAGACGAGTTAAGACATTACTTGCGCACCGCGGTACAAGCATCGAATGAAGCGCCTGTACTCCTTGACCGCTTCTTAGATGATGCCATCGAAGTCGATGTTGACTGTGTCTGCGACGGCACTGACGTGGTGATTGGCGGTATCATGCAGCATATCGAACAAGCTGGCGTGCACTCTGGTGACTCGGCTTGCTCATTGCCGCCTTACTCATTATCAGATGAGCTTTGCGATAAAATGCGCGCGCAAACCGTTGCGATGGCAAAAGAGCTTGGCGTCGTCGGTTTGATGAACGTTCAGTTCGCGGTAAAAGGCGAAACGGTTTACATTCTAGAGGTGAACCCACGTGCAGCCCGTACCGTACCTTTCGTATCTAAATGTATCGGTACGTCATTAGCACAAGTCGCGGCGCGCTGTATGGCTGGTACCTCGTTAAAAGATCAAGGTTTTACCACTGAAATCGTCCCAGCATTTTATGCGGTCAAAGAAGCGGTATTCCCATTTGCTAAATTCCCGGGTGTTGACCCAATCTTGAGCCCCGAGATGAAATCAACTGGTGAAGTGATGGGTGTGGGTAAAACCTTTGGCGAAGCATTCTACAAAGCGGTTATCGGTAGTAATGAGCGCCTGCCAGGTCTACCAACTGAGGGCGAAACCAAAACTGTCTTTATCTCGGTGCGTGATAGCGATAAAGAACAAGTTACTCCTATCGCTCGCCAGCTTCTAGATTTTGGCTTTAACATTGTTGCCACCACTGGTACGCAAAAAGTACTGGCGGAAAACGGTATTGAATGTAAGCAAATTAACAAAGTCACCGAAGGTCGCCCACATATCGTCGATGCCTTGAAAAATGGCAAAATTGACCTTATTATCAATACTACTGAAGGCAAACAAGCGCAAGAGGATTCATTCTCTATCCGCCGCAGTGCCCTACAAGGTAAAGTATTCTACGTCACGACATTAGGCGCGGCAGATGCAGTTTGTAAATCTTATGCGATTGACCTACCGTTTGATGTGTATAAGCTACAAGATTTGCATGAACAAGCAAAGACTATCGCTTAGTACTATTGACTTGGTGGTATAATTTCAGTAGATTAAGCATCATAGTGACGTTTATTTAAAAGCGTTGGCAAAAATTATGTCTGGTTTTTATACGACTATAGTACTTAAAAAAATTGTACTTTAGAAAAATAAAGTTTTTAAAAGATAAACCTAAAAAGCATAGTGGCTGAACTGCGACTATGCTTTTTATTACGTAAGGTTAAGGCGTCTTTTCGGTAAGTGTATCCGTACTGATAGTTAATCGCTAAGTGTGCAGTTACTTACGACGCAGCCTCAACCTCATTCTTTTTATATTACATACTCATTGCAACAACACTGACACCATCTCACTATTCACTAGGAGATGGTGTGGTGTTATTGGTTTAAGGAAAAAACATGCAACGTTATCCCATGACTCCACAAGGACATGCGGCGCTAGAAGCCGAACTAAAACAGTTAAAAAGTGTCGACCGTCCACGTATTACAGCGGCCATCGCTGAGGCGCGCGAACACGGCGACTTAAAAGAAAACGCTGAATACCATGCCGCTCGCGAACAACAAGGTTTTTGCGAAGCGCGTATACGTGATATCGAAGCCAAGCTTGGCGCTGCACAGGTCATCGACCCTACTACGCTACCAAATGATGGCCGAGTGGTATTTGGCGTGAGTGTGGTCATTGAAAATATGGATACCGAAGAAGAAAAACAATACAAAATCGTTGGTGATGACGAAGCTGACTTTAAAGCTGGCAAAATCTCAGTCAACTCGCCGATTGCGCGTGGTTTGATTGGCAAGTCTGAAGGCGACGAAGTCCGTATCGAAACGCCCAAAGGCATAGTCGAGTATGAAATCATGAAAGTGATTTACGATTAATCTTGCTTATTTTGTAGATAAATAGATCACCTTTAAGAAAAAGCTTTCGATAACAAAAGCTTTTTTTGTAGATAGGTATAGTTAATTAGATATAAAAACGATACAACTTTTCATTGAACGATTTGATAGCTACGTATCTAATTTATTTGTATTCAACTATATATTTTTAGTGCAACTTATAGATGCAAAAAATAGTACACAACGTCATTATTAGTAAAATATTAGTTACACAATGCAGCTTTTTTACTCAATTCTTTTTAGCGCATAATTGTTCACACATTAAGTGCTAAGCATTTGACTAAAATAATGATGGAATGATAGCAAGTGTTGGCTATCATAAGTACCTTTGCCCTCGTTATTTGACATGGTTTACATGCTCATTTGACGAGGGTTTTTTCTTATATAAGCGTTGTTTTCCTCAACCTTGTTTTTTTAAATTTTATTTTTTTGCTACTTCATTAGCGGCTTTATTTACTGCTACTTTAAAGGAATCTATTATGACCACGCCAATCAATACGCCAGCATTTCAGGCTACGAATAAAAAAGCGCTTAAACATGCCTTCATTAAAAAAAACACTATTCCTACAGCCATATCAATGGTCTTAGCGGGTAGTTTTCTGTCGCTAGCTGCTGCCCATGCCGCACCTGAAGTAACGGTTGTACCATCTGTGAGCAGCAGTACCACAGTGGTCGAAAGTTACTCAGACGGCAAAACAGCGGTTATCACTGCAACGCCAAATGGCATTACCATGCAAGATGGCATGCCGTTTTACAGTACACAAGTGAGCAATGTGCCTCGTTATATGGTTCGCTCAGGCGCTAATACTGTCGTTACTCAAGGCAATGCCACGGTCACGAGCGTACCTGTGACCAACCAAGTCACCAATCAAACCAGTAGAGTTGACGTCATAGCGGTTCCAACGACCAGCGTGACCGAAGTCTTGCCGGTGACGCCGGTGACCCAGTTGCCCGTCATCAATGCCCCAACGACTACTATCGTCACCAACCAACCGGCAACGACGCAAATCGTTTCTACCTCTTTAGATACTCTGCAATTGACCCCAACTTTTAGCACGCCTGATGTGGTTAATGCTCAAACCAAAGTCATGAAAATATTAAAAAATAAAGATGGTCGTGAAGTGGCCGTACCCGCCAATCATATCGCGCCTGGTGACGTCATCGAATATCACACCACTTATACCAATACCACCGCGCAGCCTGTTACCGATATCAATGCCATGGTTTCTCTGCCAAATGGCGTGCAATTATTGTCACTAAACAGTCCGTTACCAACGCTTGCCACCACTGGCGGCGATAGCTATCAAACTATTCAGCAAGTAGGCAATACTGTGGTTGTAAAAGAAAACTATTCTGGTCTTAAATGGAACTTGGTTGATCTAAGTCCAAACGCTGCTCAGACCGTCGTTATACGTGCGAAGGTTCAGTAACGACTATCTCATAAAACATCATATTTTATTAAATGGTTACTCTAAAGCCTTGCAAACGCGGGGCTTTTGTCATCTTAAAGAAGTATGAATACCAACTATTCTTGTTAATATTTTTAGTGTTCTAGCGACACTAGTTGTCGTCTTGTTTATATAATTATCCTACCTTTACAATGACTTAAGCTTAATTTTGCTAAAATACATACCTATAAATGATTTGGTAAATAGCGCTTATGGCAACCATCAATTATGAACGCCTGCAAGGTAAGCTCAATATCTTAGCAGACGCTGCTAAGTATGATGTTTCGTGCTCATCCTCCGCTGGTACGCGCAAAAACCAAGGCGGTGGCCTCGGTGATGCCTCAGCAACCGGTATTTGCCACAGCTACACCGAAGATGGTCGCTGCGTGAGCCTGCTTAAAATCTTGCTAACCAATCACTGTATATACGATTGCGCATATTGTACCTCGCGTAAAAGCAATGACACGCCGCGCGCCGCTTTTAGTGTCGAGGAAGTTGTTGATTTGACCATGCAATTTTATCGTCGTAATTATATTGAAGGGCTTTTTCTCAGCTCAGGTATCTTTAAAAGCGGCGATTATACGATGGAGCGCTTGGTCGAGGTCGCCAAGATATTGCGGACACGTGAACGCTTTAATGGCTATATTCACCTTAAGACTATTCCGGGCGCGTCAAAAGAATTGCTACTAGAAGCGGGATTGTATGCCGATCGCCTTAGCGTCAATATTGAGATTCCAACCAAATCAGGACTGGCTTTGCTCGCTCCAGAGAAGTCGCATGATGAATTAAAAGCGCCAATGGAAACGGTTAAAACTGAAATTATCACCATCAAAGAGAGCCGTAAAACCCATAAAAAAACGCCTAAATTTGTGCCAGCGGGTCAGACCAGTCAGATGATTGTTGGCGCCAGCAATGAGACCGATTTGCAAGTCATACAGCTATCGAGCCATTTTTATCAGCAATATGATTTAAAACGTGTTTATTACTCAGGTTACGTGCCGATGTTGTCCGATAGTCGTCTGCCAGCGATTGGGACGCCTGTACCGATGATACGTGAAAACCGTCTGTATCAAGCGGATTGGCTGATGCGTTTTTATGGTTTTGGTGCGCACGAAATCGTTGAGCCTGACTCGCCGTTCTTAGATTTGGACTGTGATCCAAAGCTGGCTTGGGCAATCCGCTATCGTGAGCACTTTCCCGTTAATATACAAACCGCCACTTACGAGATGATTGTGCGCATTCCCGGTATCGGTACTAAGACCGCTAAGAAGATAGTCAAAGCGCGTAAGTTTAATCAGTTGACGCTTTATCATCTCAAAAAAATGGGCGCGGCGGTCAATCGAGCTAAGTACTTTATCGCAACAACGGGTAAAAACGAGCATTTGGCGCATTTAACCCGTGATAACTTCCGTCAGTATGTACTGGCGCAAACGCAAACCAAATATAAAGACCAACGCAACGGACAATTGGCGCTGTTTTAATCAGCATGGTTTTAGTCGGCATGGTTTTAATTGTCACTATTTTAAATAGGAACATAAATGTCACAGCTGATGCAAAGTCACGATTACATTGTCGGTCACTTAACGCCTAGTATTGTGCTTTATGAGCCCAGTTTTGAAGGTTGGCTCAGCGCCGTATTTTATGTCTATGCCAATAAGTTACAGGACGATGAATCCCTACAACTAATTGCTCACGACTGCTATATACCATCGTTGATTGCGCAGGCAACAAGCGTAGCAACGGATGCAGACAACGCCGAACGCGTACTAACCAAGCTGCATAAACTTTTAGGTCGCTCAGGTATGCGCAATATCCTCTGGGGATTTTTATCAGAAAAAGCTCATATCGGCACGACTTTATTCCAAGTGGTAAAATACGCCATTGACTACCCTAGCCGCTCTATCATGGAAGATTTAGGTAACTTAAATGTTTTAGAATTGGTACAAACCGTCAAGTCTGTTGCCCGTGAAAGACATCGCATGGAAGCATTTGTGCGCTTTGAGCATACCACTGACGATATCTACTTTGCCCGCGTTGAGCCTGATTTTAATGTACTGCCTTTGATTGGTGAGCATTTTCGCCAGCGCTACCAAGACCAGCATTGGGCGATTTATGATGTGGCGCGCGGCTATGGCATTTATTATGACAAAAGTAAAAGCACGCCGTCGCGCCCTGCTGCCCTGCAAACCATCACTAACCTAGATGATGCGGTACTGCGTAATCCTGCTAGCATTCATAGTAAGGACGAACAGCGTTATCAAAAGTTTTGGCAAGGCTACTTTACTAATGTCAATATCAAGGAGCGTAAGAACCCACGGCTACATAAGCAATATCTGCCGCAGCGCTATTGGAAATATCTTAGTGAAAAGCAAGTGCTACCAAATGCTGAGCATTTACAAAAACGTCGCTAGTTTAGTAACGATACCTATTGCCAAATGCTTATTCTTAGCTAAAAAACTCTTACTCTCAGCTAAAAAAAGTATGGCAAATTTGACCTTATCTTTTTATCTTGGTGGTTGAGTTTTCAGTACTTTTAACTGACAATAGCAGCTTGATATCTTATTTGGTGACCGACGCTATTATGAAAGTTATGCGCTTACTGTCGTCCTTAAAGCATGATGAATCCGAGCGCGGCATTTTTCATCTGGGTCGCGCTTTGGTTAAAAATGGGCATACTTCCATTATTATCGCTAGCGCCGATGAAGAAAATGACTTGGTCAAACGCCTAAAGCGCGATGGTAATATCTACCATCAGCTGTATATGAATAAGAAATCTTGGCTGTCGCTGCTACAAGTCGCCCCGCTGCGCCGCCTGATTGAAAAATACGATCCTGATGTTATTCATGTGCATTCGCGCACCCCAGCATGGATATTGCATTTGGCCTTGCGCCGCGCCCGCCTCAAGCGTCGGCCAAAACTGGTCTCGACCATGTACGGTTTTTATCCGATTAATAAATACTCACAAGCGCTGCTCGATGTCGATACCATCATCACGGTCTCTGATAGCGTCACCAATTATTTAAAAAAAGGTCTACGCCGTGAGGAGCTAGAGCCTAAAGTTATTAAACGTATTTACCGTGGTGTCGATACGCGCCGTTATCCGTATCGACACAACCCTTCTGTGTATTGGCTGCGGCATACGTTCGCTGAATATCCTGAACTTGAGCACAAAAAATGGCTGGTTTTTCCGACCATTATTGGCAATGAATATGGGCAAGAATGGCTGATTGATATTTTGGGTAATCTGCAAGAACAATTTCCCAATATTCACGTCATTATTATGGACGATGATTACCGCGAAGGTGATGTGGCGCATGAAGATTTCCGCCAGCGCAGCAATACGCTTGGACTGTCTGAGCGCATAACTTACGTCGGCAGCAAACGTAATGACATGCGCGAATGGCTGTCGGCGGCCAATATCGTCATGGCGCTTGCCAATGAGCCAGAATCGATTGGCATCAATGCCCTGCAAGCAATTCACTTAGGTACGCCAGTCATTGGCTGGGATCAAGCGGCCTTTAGCGAGATACTACAGCCACTTTATCCGCAAGGATTGGTCAAAAAATACAACGCCAAAGCGCTCTGCAAGGCAGTGCGCAACCAGCTAGAGAGTGTCACCCGTCCTGAGATGACCAATAAATTCACCATGCGTGAGATGATTGAACAAACCCTACTCGTCTATCAAGGGTTATATGACCAATCGCTTGCAGAAGAACAAGCGCAGGCGGATGCAGCGGCGATTAAAAAAATTAAGAAAAGTCTGAAACCAATGACAAAACCTTTTGATAAACCTTCTGATCGTTTAGTCAATCAAGAGCCTGCGCTACCCATTACTCTCAAAAAGGATAAAATAATAGCGCAAGATAACGCGGTTATGAAATCTGATAAAGAAGTTGTGCAACATAAAGACAGTATCACTTTAAAGGATAAAAAACTGGATAATGCCTCTTTAGATAAGAACGCTTTAAAGAATGATGCGTTAGATAATAAACCGTTATAAAATGCCAATCTCGCTAACGGTTTGGTGCAAGATTATTGGTTGATAAGATTGATGCTGTGAATATGTAAAGAAAGCCTAACGCTTACGCTAGGCTTTCTTTATTTTGAACAAATCTTATTTTTATTTAGGCGGATTATCTTTCAACCATAGCTGATTGACGATTTTTAACTCGCGTAGCTCTTCTGCCATAATAGCTTCACTGATGCCTGGATATTTGACGACGGCATAGCTATAAAGACCGATACCGAGCGCTGTCCAACCAAAGAAAATCCACCACTCGATAGCGCTGAGCGCTGACGGCATACCCGGCATATATAAGATGAGCAAGCCAATACCCAGTACAATGGTAAACATACCGACCAATTTGCCCGCTGGCACTCTAAACGGGCGCACCATATCTGGCTCACGGTAGCGCAAGACTAAGAAAGAGATGGCGACACAGGTATAAGCAATCACGATACCAAAACCACCAGCATCAACAATCCATACTAGCATCTTACGACCAAATAATGGCGCAAGCGTCGCTAGACCACCAATCAATAAAATGGCGTTTTTTGGCGTCTTATACTTCGGATGTAGCTTACCCAAAAATGCAGGCAACATATGGGCTTTTGACATGGCATAAAGTAAGCGACTGCCACCGATTAAAAACGCGTTCCAACTCGATAAAATGCCTAATACACCGCCAATGACTAGTAAAATACCCGCCCATTTGCCATGCCACGCATTGGTCATCGCGTCAGCGGTCGCCAAGGTTGAGCCTTGTGCTTGAATGAGCGGCAAAGTGCGACCGACACTCCATGCTACGCCGACATACCACATCACCGCAATAATAATAGAGACAATCAAAAACTTACCAATATTAGGACGGGTCAGATCAATCTCTTCGGCCGCTTGCGGAATCACGTCAAAACCAACAAACATAAACGGCACCATGACAATCACCGTCATCATACCGCCGATACCACCGATAAAGGCAGGCGCTTGTACAGCGGTTGAATTCGCAGGATTGTAAATTACCGCACCAATAAACAATAACGTACCGACAAATAAAATACCGAGTACGGCTGTTTTTTGGAACCAAGCGCTGACTTCCATGCCGCGAATATTAAGCCAAGTGACGATGATTGAGCCTAGCATACCGACGCCAACCCACGTGGCATAAACGTCCCAGCCCGCTATCGTCCACAGATAGCCTTGGTTATAATTGGGAATAAAATATTCAACTACCGTCGGCAGCGCTACTGCTTCAAAAGCAACGACCGAGAAGTAACCAAATAAAATACTCCAAGAGCAAATAAAGGAAACCGTGACCCCGAGCGCTCGGTGGGTATAGGTATGCTCACCGCCGGTGACCGGCATTGATGACGCTAGCTCTGCATAGTTAACACCAATCATGATAACGGCCAGACCACCAATCATGAATGCTAACATCGCGCCCCATGTGCCCGCCGCTAAAATCCAGTCCCCTGCTAAAACGACCCAGCCCCAACCAACCATAGCACCGAATGCTAAAGCAATAATGTCAAACATGCCCAGCGATTTTTTTAGCTCAGACATAACCTACTCCTTGTCCGTGTGTCATCCGTGTCAGCCCTTTTAAACGGTACTGATACCCACTATTTTTATGTAATAGGGCGCTGCCCTTTCTTATCTTTTACTGCCTATCGAGCGATAGGTTTAGTATTTAAAAAATGCTTAGCAGAGACAGCAACGGCGTCTTGATTTGCAAGGCGCCGTTGTAAAACCACCACTCAAAGCAGCACTGTCATTATCCTAAGCTTAAGCTTTCATTTTTTGAATTAACGCCTTGAGCGGTCAAAATACCTTTGATAATATCAAGGCCTTCTTGTAGCACTTCGTCCTCCACTGTGAGCGGCACCATCACACGAATGGCGTTGCCAAACATACCACAAGACGCAAGCAGCAATCCTTGCTCGAAAGCTTTGGCTTTTAGGTTGGCAGTCGCTGCCGCATCAGGCTTGCCATCGTTGTCGATTAGCTCAAACGCTAACATCGCGCCTTTATGGCGAATATGACCGATGCTGCTTAGGTTCAAATCTTTTAAAAATGCTTCGATTTTGTCACCAATCTCGATACTGCGCGCAAGTAAATCTTCTTCTTCAATCACTTCCATGACAGCAAGCGCAGCCACACAAGCCAATGGGTTTCCAGAATACGTACCGCCCAAACCGCCGACTTGCGGGGCGTCCATGATATCAGCGCGACCGATAACGGCAGAAATAGGATAGCCACCCGCTAAGCTTTTAGCACTGGTCATCAGATCCGGCTCAACGCCCAATTGCTCAGACGCAAACAAGGTACCGGTACGAGCAAAACCACACTGGACTTCATCAAAAATCAGCACGATACCATGCTCATCGCAAATCTCGCGCAGCGCTTTGGCAAACGATGGTGTCACTTGATGGAAACCGCCCTCGCCTTGTACGGGCTCAATAATCATCGCCGCCACTTCACTTGGATCGATGTCCGCTTGGAAAATCATCTCAAGGCTATGCAATGCTTGCGCTTCGGTAACGTTTAGCTCTTCTGCTGGGAATAACGCATGGAACACAGGGCCTGGCATCGGACCAAAGTTCTTTTTGTATGGCAATACTTTACCCGTTAGGCTCATGCACATTAGCGTACGACCATGCCAACCACCAACGAAAGAGATGACACCCGGACGACCGGTTTTTGCACGGGCAATTTTGATACAGTTTTCGACCGCTTCTGCGCCCGTAGTCAAGAACAGGGCTTTTTTCGGACCGCTGATAGGCGCTTTTTCGCAAAGCTTTTCAGCAAGCTCGACGTAGCATTCATAGTTAACCATTTGCGCGGCAGTATGGGTAAATCTGTCTAGCTGCTCGTGCACACGCTGGGTGATTTTTGGATGGCTGTGACCAGTATTCAGTACTGAGATACCGCCGACAAAGTCAATATAACGATTGCCTTCGATATCCCACACTTCTGAGTTTTTTGCTTTTTCGGCAAAAATAGGAAAGGCAATGCCAAGGCCTGTTGGCAAAACAGCTTTACGGCGCGCAAGTAATGATTGATTGGTAGTCATAAGAATATCCTTTTCTTTTTTCTTTACGTAGATGCCAATGATGGTATGGCGGTTTATAAAATAAGCCGTGGCTAAATTTGGGATTCATGCTACTGAATCCCGTTAAATGCTAGGTGAAAATCTATAAAAAACAAATGGTTAAAATATAAAACAGCTAACCATTAGCTCTAACTATTAACTAACATCAGAGCACCAATATTTGGTCACGACATATTCTTCGATGCCGTATTTTGAGCCTTCGCGGCCAAAGCCTGATTGCTTGACGCCGCCAAATGGTGCGACTTCGGTAGAAATAAGACCGGTATTATGACCGATGATGCCGTATTCTAAACCTTCAGTGACACGCCATGAGCGTGCATAACTGCCACTATAGAAGTATGCAGCCAAACCATAGATAGTATCGTTGGCTTGACGAATGACGTCGGCTTCGTCTTTAAAGGTAAAGATGGTGGCGATAGGACCAAAGATTTCCTCATGGGCGATATCCATGTCGCTGCTGATATCAGTAATCACGGTTGGATTATAAGACAGCTCTGATGCGCCGTTGGTGCTGCCGCCCGTGATAAGGGTTGCACCTTTATCTAGCGCGTCTTTGAGCAGCGCTTGTACTTTATCCAACGCTTTTTTGTTAATTAAAGGACCAATATCCACGCCTTCATCCATGCCGTTACCGACATTAAGCTCAGCGACTTTTTTCACAAAGACGTCGAGGAATTTGTCTTTGATACTATCTTGCACGTAGACACGGTTGGCACAAACACAGGTTTGACCCGCGTTACGATATTTAGAAGCAATTAAGCCTTCAGCGGCTTTTTCAAGATCGGCATCATCAAAGACGATAAATGGCGCATTGCCGCCGAGCTCTAATGACAGTTTTTTGATGGTTGGGGCGCACTGTGCCATCAAGGTACGACCAACTTCGGTAGAGCCAGTAAATGACAGCTTATGAATGCGTGCATCGCCGGTTAGGATATCGCCGATGGTTGACGATTTGCCCGTGACGACTTGAATAACGCCTGCTGGAATACCGGCTTGCTCAGCCAATACCGCTAATGCCAATGCAGAAAATGGCGTTTCGGTCGCAGGTTTGATAATCATGGTACAGCCTGCTGCTAGTGCAGGAGCTGCTTTACGGGTAATCATCGCTGCTGGAAAGTTCCAAGGCGTGATGGCCGCGCAAACACCGACCGGCTGTTTTAAGATGACATGGCGCAATTGGGTTTGATTGGCAGGGATAACATCGCCGTATACGCGCTTACCTTCTTCAGCAAACCAGCGGATAAAGCTATTGGCATAGCCAACTTCCCCGCGTGATTCGGTTAAAGGCTTGCCTTGCTCGGCGGTCATAATGATGGCCAAATCTTCTTTATTGGCATCGATAAGGTCGGCCCACTTTTGCAGTAGTTCCGCACGCTCTTTGGCTGTTTTGGCCGCCCACGTGATTTGCGCCTCATGAGAAGCCGCAACCGCGTCATTGACATCATCGGTCGTCAGGCTTGGCACGTTACCGATGACATCACCGTTAAAAGGATTGCTCACGTCGATAGTCGCGGCATCACTGGCATCATGCCAGCCGTCTTTGATAAAGCACTGCTGTTTGAGTAGGTCTGGATTTGCTAATTGTAGCGTATTTGACTGTTGTGACATGTTGACACTCCTTGTCAGTGTTATTGTGCAAATAAGGTTTGCAGATTTATAGTGATAAATGAATAACTAAAAATAAAAACGACTGAAAATAAAAGGTTATGACTTAAATAATTATTGATAACTTGTTATTTGTTCAATATACTGAACATGTATTCTATATATGAGACATTATTATAAGAATGATAATCCCTTATTTGCAACCCCTATTATCAGTTTTGTGCTGATTTATCATTTTATTTTGCTACTTCCTTAATTTCATCGTCTTTTATAGGTTTCTTATGAGCACCACTACCGTTCCTGCTTTGGACAAAACTTTTCAAATTTTAGATTTAATAACTGACAGCGCCCAACCTTTAGCGGCGGCGCATATTGCCAAAGCGCTTAACCTGCCGCGCAGCTCAACCCACAATATTTTGCAAAGTTTATTAGCCAAACATGTCATCTATAAAGACAGCGACAGCCGCTTTCATTTGGGCTCGTATTTGATGTATTGGGCGGGCAAATATGAGCAGCAGCAGGGCGTCATCCAGCTATTTAAAGACCTTATTGTCCAGTATCCTATTCTACTTCAACATACGGTGACGTTGTCCAAGCTCGATTTTGGTGAAGTGGTGTTTTTGGCTTGTCATGAAGCGCCGGCGCCGCTTGGCTTTACCTTTCGCGCTGGTGTGCGCGTACCGGCAGTATTCTCTGCCACTGGTAAAGCCATGCTTTCCACCTTTTCTATGGACAGCATAAAATCCATCTATGCCAGCGGCTTCCCCACGCCTATTACCCAATATGGTGTCGATAATTTTGCAGATTTATCCACCGAGCTGACGGCTATTAAAAACAGTCGTATCTCACTTGATGATGGGCAACTGCGCGAAGGTATGTATTGCTTAGGTACTTATATTCGTAACGCTTCTGGCAATGCTATTGCAGGTATGGCAGTCAGCTTTTTACAAGCAGAATATGAATCCAAGCGAGCTGAGGTCAGTGCGGTACTGATTGAATTGGCAGAGCAAATTGAGCAGCGTTTGGGTTTTAAGGACGAGCATTAAACAATTCCATCGGCTTTAAGCTTGGCGATCATCTCGCTGTCATAGCCCAAATCAGCAAGTGTGCTATCGGTATGTTCGCTCAATTGCGGTGGCGGCGACCGATAAGTGACCGGTGATGCGGATAACTTAATCGGGCTGCCTAGTGCGCGAACAGGGCTGCCTTGCGCAGCAAAATCAACCACCATCTCACGCGCTTGAGTCTGCGGCATCGCCAGTGCTTCAGAGATATTATGAATCGCCCCGCTCGGGATTCCTGCTTTATCTAACACCTCTAACCAATAAGCACGCGGCTGCTTAGCGAATTGTTCGGTTAACTTATTACAAAGCAGTTCACGATTGGCAACGCGTTGTGGATTGGTCATAAAGCGTTCGTCCGTATTCCAATCAACGCCCAATACGTTACAAAGCTTGGCAAACTGACTGTCATTACCGCAGGCTAAGATAAAGTGCGACGCGCCTTTTGCCTCGAATACTTGATAAGGCACGATATTGGGATGCTGGTTACCTAGTCTTGGCGGCACTTTATCTGATGCCAAATAGTTCATGCCGACGTTGGCGAGCATGGCAAGCGCGCTATCAAGCAATGCCACATCGACATGTTGCCCAAGTCCGGTATGCTGACGCGCTAATAGAGCAGCTTGAATACCGATGGTCAGCTGTAACCCTGCAAACAAATCAACGACTGCCACGCCAACCTTATGCGGTTCGCCATCGCTTGGACCGGTAATACTCATCAGTCCTGACAAGCCTTGAATGATATAGTCATAACCGGGGCGCTTGGCATCAGGCCCTGTCTGCCCAAATCCCGTTAATGAGGCGTAAATAAGACGCGGATTGTCTTGTTTTAAACTGTCATAATCTAAGCCGTATTTTTTTAAACCGCCAACCTTAAAGTTTTCAACGACGATATCGCTATCGGCGACAAGCTGTTTGATAATGGTTTGTCCGGCAGGTGTGGTGATATCGACGGTGAGGGATTTTTTATTGCGGTTAATAGTGGCGTAATAAGCAGAAGTGTCATCGCTGAATTTTGGCGGTGCCCAGTGCCGCGTTTCATCACCGATATGTGGACGCTCAACCTTGATGACTTCAGCGCCCAAATCTGCAAGTACTTGTGTACAAGAAGGACCGGCCAATACTCTCGATAAATCAAGCACCTTAATACCGTGCAATGCACCTTTTGCCATATCCGTCATAATAATCCCTTATTGTGTCGCGTATTTTTTGATCATAAAATTGTTCTTCGTCATTTAATGGCCAAGCAGTTAAATGATGAAAAACAACTGAAAAACGTACGCTACTGTTTAAAATCTGCTTATAGGAAGCCAAACAGTAGCGCACGTAATTAGCTAATAACGCTTAATAAAATGCTTGAATACCCGTCTGCGCACGACCTAGGATAAGCGCATGAATATCATGTGTACCTTCGTAGGTGTTGACCGCTTCTAAGTTCATGACGTGACGGATAATGTGGAACTCATCCGAGATGCCGTTGCCGCCGTGCATATCACGCGTAACACGCGCGATATCGAGCGCCTTACCGCAGTTATTACGTTTAATGAGTGAAATTATCTCAGGCGCGGCATTGTCTTCATCCATCAGACGACCAACACGTAACGCCGCTTGTAAACCTAAAGCGATTTCCGTCTGCATATTGGCAAGCTTCAATTGCACAAGCTGGGTTGCAGCAAGTGGACGACCAAATTGCTTACGGTCTAGCGTGTATTGACGCGCCGCTTTCCAGCAAAATTCAGCCGCGCCCATTGCGCCCCATGCGATACCATAACGAGCTTTATTTAAGCAACCAAATGGCCCTTTTAGACCACGGATATCTGGGAAAGCATTGGCCTCAGGGACAAATACCTTGTCCATGACAATCTCACCGGTAACTGAAGCACGTAATGAAAACTTACCTTCAATCTTCGGCGCTGATAAGCCTTTCATACCTTTATCTAAAATAAAGCCGCGAATCTCATCGGCGTCGTCTTTTGCCCAAACGACAAATACATCAGCGATAGGACTGTTGGTAATCCACATCTTATTACCCGTCAGCTCATAACCGCCATCAACCGCACGCGCACGGGTCGACATCGAGGCCGGATCTGAGCCTGAATCTGGTTCCGTCAGACCAAAACAGCCGACATACTCGCCAGTGGCAAGTTTCGGTAGATACTTTTCTCTTTGCTCTTCGGTGCCATATGCCCAAATAGGATGCATGACTAAGCTCGACTGCACGCTCATCGCCGAACGATAACCTGAATCCACCGCTTCGACCTCTTTAGCAATCAGACCGTAGGCAACACTTGATAAACCGGCACAGCCATAACCTTCAATCGTCACGCCAAGTAAACCCATCTCACCCATTTGACGCATGATATTGCGATCAAAGTTCTCGTTACGATTGGCCTCTAAAATGCCAGGCATCAGCTCTTTTTGAAAAAACTGACGGGCGCTGTCAGTGACCATGCGCTCTTCATCAGTTAATTGGTCGCGTAATAAAAACGGATCTTCCCAGTCGAAACTTGGACGCTTAGATGTTGCCATGTGGAACTCCTTGTTATCAGTCTTCCTGACCGATGAGTAGTGATTAATGAGTAAATCGCTTATATAAATGATTGACTTGTTAATTCCGCTATGCGAAACTTAGTTTCATAATTTAAATCTATTTAAGCAAAGTTTTACGGCGCTGTAAACCTTTATCAAAAAAAATGAGCATAAAATGGCAAAAAATGTATCGGCAGCTCTGCCACTACTCGATCGAATGACCACTATTCTTGTGCAAAGTAAGGACGATAACGATAGGCAGTTTGTCACCGCACTGGGCCGTGGACTGACTTTATTGGCTGCCTTTGAGCAGCATAAGCAGCTTAGCCATCAGCAATTGTGCCAGATGACCGCCTTGCCAAAAGCCACTATTACTCGGCTTATTCATACCTTGATGACGCTTGGGTTTTTACGTATGACCGAGCACGGACAATATCAGCTGGGCAGTAGCGCGGTGCGATTAAGTGCTACCGCGTGGAGTCGTCATGACATGGTGGCAACTGCTGAACCATTGCTGCGGCAATTTGCAAGTAGCAATGAGGTATCGGTGAATTTGGCAACCGAAGTCGAAGGAGAAATGCGCTATCACGCTTGTTGTCGTAGCCCTGCTCGCCTATCAGTCAATTTGCAAGTTGGCTCAGCCGTACCTGTCGCCCGCACTGCCATTGGTCGCGCTTTTTATGCAGCGAGCTCGCCAGCGAGAAAGGCGGTGATTCGTAGTAATCTACAAGAGCATTTATCCAAAGAAGAGTATGACCGGGCACAATCTGCATTAAGTGAGGCGACGGAGCATTATGTAAAATACGGCTATACGGTATCCGATGGTGAGTTTTCTACCGATATATTGGCGGTCGCCGTTGGCGTCTTTGACATCGCAACTGGGCAGTATGCGTATTCGCTCAATGCCAGTGTGCCGAGTGCCAATTGGCAAGCAGATAAATATGCAGCGATGATTGTGCCAAAATTGCAGGCGTTGGCTGAAAGGGTTGGCAGTGGTGTTTAGAAAAGTTGAGTGGATTTATTTATTTTTTAGCGGTGTATAAAGGTGTTGGTAATGCGATGAGAGCACAAAATTATTTGGTGGAAGTGCTATATAATTTTCGGCAAGTGGTTTGTGTTAAAGAATGAGAAGCGCTAAACTTTAAAGCAAATATCAATAATAATAAAAGTATTGGAGTCAACCATGAAACTCGCCGAAGCCCTCCTCATCCGTAGCGATATGCAAAAAAAGCTCGCCCAAATTAAAGGGCGTATTCGTAGCAATGTCAAAGTCCAAGAAGGCGACGCGCCAAACGAAGACCCAAACGCGCTGATGATTGAAGCCAGTCAAGTCATTACTGAATTATCGGCTTTGATTGAACGTATTCACCGAACTAACGCTGTCGCTCAGTCCAATGAAGGTCAATCGATGCTGACACTATTGATCGAACGTGATACCTTAGAGATGCGCCATAAGTTATTGATTGAGGCCATTGAAGCCACTGATACCGAGGTTGACCGTTATAGCCCTCGCGAGATTAAATGGCATATCATGGTTTCGGTTGCCGGTTTACAAAAGCAAGCCGACGACATCGCGATGAAGCTGCGCAAAATTAATATTTTCATTCAAGCCAATAACTGGCAAATTGACCTTGTAGAATAAGTATTTTTAAACCATTGATATGAGAATTTTCTGTCCGTTTTATTTATTTAACAATACTATTCGATAATAAACGGATAGACTGCCCCTTTGGAACCGACTGGGCGAGTGTCAGACCCCAAACCGCCACAGCAGGGGGTTGAAAACATACTGTAGTGGCTGCTACGCGTTGCGGGCAAACGCTTTTTTTACCATTCATGCCCTGCACCCGTCACAACCCACAAGGCACTATTTAGACCTTACTACCAGACACTGACAGTCGGTTTCAATCTTATTTTTAATGCTTTTCGTTATTGCCATTGAGTGCCTTTTCCTTATCTTCGTCACCAAATCATCAGCAGAAAATCATTTGAAATAATCAATCAGAGCCGATTACATCTAAAAACTGTTATTTCGAGCGCAAAATTAGCACTCTGTTACCCAATTAAACCATCGCAGTGATATCATATGTGTATGATGTACGCGATAAATTTAAGCATTTAATCCATTCTTAATAACCATGTTTATGACATGGTTATTTTGTTATGGATACTTTGTTTTTTATCATCGCGTTTTTATTATTTACGTAACACTGTTGAGTATCGTTATGCCCCAATCTCGTACCAATCTAAACCCAAAACCCAAACAGGATTCTCCTTATTTAGTTGGCGTTATGTTGCGCTACAGTACTTTTGCCGCTGCAACCCTGCTGTTTATAGCAGGGCTGTTATTGATGAATTGGTGGCTGATTATTCTTGGCGGATTGGGTGTGGGTTTGGGGATTTATGATGTCATACAGGCAAAGCATGCCATCTTAAGAAACTATCCAGTTGCAGGGCATATTCGCTATGTGCTTGAAGATTTTCGCCCTGAAATTCGCCAGTATTTATTAGAAAATGACAAAGAACAAGTGCCGTTTTCACGCCAGCAGCGCGCGCTAGTGTATCAACGAGCCAAAAACGTCAGTGATACCAATGCTTTTGGTACGCTTGATAATTTATACGCGCACGGTAAAGAATGGTTTTTGCAATCAGCGGTCAGCCAACCGTTAGAAAATAAAGACTTTCGTATTATCGTTGGCGGCGAGCGATGTCAACAGCCGTATGATATGTCGGTATTTAATATCTCAGCGATGAGCTTTGGGAGTTTATCGGCCAATGCCATTATGGCGCTTAATCAAGGCGCTAAATTGGGCGGCTTTACTCATGATACTGGCGAAGGCGCCATCAGCCCTTATCATCGTAAGTTTGGTGGCGATTTAATCTGGGAGCTGGGCACCGGTTATTTTGGCTGCCGTGATGAGCTTGGCAATTTTGATCCGCAGTCCTTTGCCGAACAGGCAACCGATCCGCAAGTAAAAATGATTGAGATTAAACTCTCGCAAGGTGCAAAACCAGGTCAAGGTGGCGTACTGCCAGCAGAAAAAATCACGCAAGAGATTGCGGATACGCGCCACGTGCCGATGGGTAAAGACTGTGTGTCGCCCTCTTCGCACAGCGCCTTTAGTACGCCGCGTGAGTTGGTGACTTTTTGGCAGCAGCTACGTGATTTATCAGGCGGTAAACCGGTCGGCTTTAAGCTGTGTGTCGGTCAGCCATGGCAGTTTATGGCGATTGTAAAAGCTATGATAGAGATGGACAATTATCCTGACTTTATCATCATTGACGGCGCTGAAGGCGGTACAGGTGCAGCGCCCGTTGAATTTATGGACAACGTCGGTATGCCGATGGTTGAAGGCTTTATGCTCGTGCATAATACTTTGGTTGGTGCAGGTATTCGCGATAAGATTAAGCTTGGCGTTAGTGGTAAAATCGTCTCAGGCTTTGATATTGCGCGTATGATTGCGTTGGGTGCTGACTGGTGTAACTCGGCGCGCGGCTTTATGTTTGCCGTTGGTTGTATCCAATCGCGCTCATGTCATACCAACACTTGCCCGACTGGCGTTGCTACCCAAGACCCGTATCGCCAAAAAGCTCTTGATGTACCAAGTAAAGCTGAGCGCGTGGCAAGTTTTCATAAAAATACGCTAAAATCACTTGCCAGTATCGTTGGTGCGGTTGGTCTTCAGCATCCAAGCCAATTACAGCCGTATCATATCGCCCGCCGTTTAGACGATGGCCAGATTAAGCTGTTATCGAAGTTCTTTTACTTTGCCGACCAAGGCGCCCTGCTTGAGGAAAATGCTCGCGCCGACGTCTTTAACCAAATGTGGGTGATGGCAAATCCTGATAGCTTCCTTGCCAATAACGATGCGCTGATCGCTTATAACAAAGACTCGCGTGATAAAGGTAAAGAAACCAATGCCCAAACCACCCAGCACCCCGATGATTCGGTAGATCTCATCGATGGTGGTCTGTTAATTGGTAACGTCAATAATACTTTCCGCGAAATTCCGCCATTAGATGATTAAGGATTATGACGTTTTTTAGACCACCTAACGTTATCCTATAAAAAGATAAGTCATCGATGCCAAGTTCTATATTTAGGTTCCCTTACTCATTGTTGGCGGCAGCGCTGGTTGCATTAAGCATCAGCGCTTGCCAGCCAGCAGAAGATAATAACCATGACGCGATAAGTAGTGATGGCAAAAATTGGTCATGTCAGGCGCAAAACACGCCCTTTGCCTATAGCGTTTGCCGTATTGATGCAAAGGCGCTGACCGACACGCGTTATTCATTACAGCTATTTTGGCAACAGAGCGATAGCAATACTGATAACAACCAGCCGCTACTGACTTTTGATGCTTTATTAGCATCGCTACCTTCTAACCAAACCCTCAACTTTGCCATGAATGCTGGCATGTATAATGAAAATTATGCGCCGATTGGCTATACGGTTATCGAAGGTGAAGAGCTGCGCGCATTAAATATTAAAGAAGGCGGCGGCAACTTTCATCTGTTGCCCAACGGCGTCATGTGGTGGGATAAATCTGGCAAAGTAAAGATTACCGAAAGCAAAATACTGGATAATCAACTCAAAAGTGGCAATGCGCAGCCTTGGTATGCGACGCAATCGGGTCCTATGTTAGTCATCAATAATGAGATTCACCCGCAGTTTAAGCCTAACAGCACTTCGCTTAAGCTACGTAATGGCGCAGGTGTTTGCAGTGATGGCAGCATACAATTTGTCAATAGCGAGGCGCCGGTGAGCTTTTATCAATTTGCCGCGCTGTTTAAAGATGAATTAAGCTGCCCAAATGCCTTATTTTTAGATGGCGGTATCGCTTCGGCACTCTACGCACCAAGCATTGATAAGCACGATAAAAAAGAGATGGGCGTGATGATTGCGCTGATAGAAACAAAGAATTAGCAAAGCAAGAGTAAAAACAGAAATTAGCAATTAGAAATTAGAAATTAGAAATGAAAAAATAGCCGCTATATTTTATAACGGCTATTTTATGCGTGTTTAAAAAATAAATAAAGTAAATGATTCTTACAACTGTCCTTTAGCGCGCCAGATAATTGGTCATCTCTTCCACACCATGCAAGGTCATCGGATACATTTTATTGTCGAAGAGTTTTTTAATCTCAACGATGGTTTGGGTGTAATTCCAATACGCAGGATTTTCCGGATTGAGCCAAGCGACTTTATCAAAATGGGCCAGTACCCGTTTTAGCCAAACGATGCCCGCCTCATTATTCATATATTCGACGCTACCGCCAATCGTCATCAGCTCATACGGCGACATCGACGCATCGCCGACAAATATCACCCGATATTCGCGACCATAGGTATTGAGCAGCTCATAAGTCGGCATCGGAGCGCTGTGGCGACGATTATTGTCTTTCCAAACATAATCATATAAGCAGTTATGAAAGTAAAAAAACTCTAAGGTTTTAAACTCGTTTTTGGCCGCAGAAAACAACTTTTCCAATGCTTCGACGTGAACATCCATACTGCCACCAACATCAAATAGCATCAGCACTTTGACACGGTTGCGGCGCTCAGCTTGCATATGAATATCGAGCACACCTTTTTTAGCGGTGCGCTTAATGGTTTCGTGAATATCTAGCTCATCGGCGCTGCCGGTACGTGCAAATTGGCGCAAGTTGCGCAGTGCCATTTGGATTTGGCGCGTGCCAAGCTGATTGTTATCATCAAGATTGCGATATTTGCGCTGCTCCCACACTTTAGCCGCGCTGCGTTTACGTGACTCACCGCCGACGCGCACGCCTTCTGGATGGTCGCCATAGGCACCAAATGGTGACGTGCCGCCAGTGCCGACCCATTTACTACCGCCTTGATGACGCTCTTTTTGCTCTTTAAGACGCTCTTCAAGCGCTTTCATCAGCTCTTCAAGCGAGCCGTATTTTTTCAGCAAGCGCCGCTGCTCTTCGGTCAGATTTTTTGGATCAAGTTTTAAATCTAGCCATTCTTTTGGAATATCCGTCAACTTTGCGAGCAGCTCATCCATATCAAGACTATCGACGCCCTCAAAATAATCTGCCATAGCACGGTCAAATTTATCAAAGTGACGCTCGTCTTTGACCATACAAAGCCGAATCAATCGATACATATCCTCGCGACTGGCAAAAGTAGATAGCTGTGGGTTTTCAGGATGCGGCTGCATCATCAGCCCTTGATCTAAGGCCGCGTTTAGGTCAAGGAGCTCACGCGTACTGACTGGCACGCCGTAGGTCCGCAGGGTATAGAACAATTTGATAAACATAAAAGTCGCATCACTTATTGGCTGATAGAGTTACGAGTTGGACTGCTTCATTAGCGTCAATTATGACAAACGAGCTATCGCTTAACGACGCATCATATTGGCAAAACGCTGCAATAAACTCACATCGGCTTCGTTTTTCAGCAGCGCGCCATATAGCGGCGGAATAGACTTTTCCCCGCGTAAGTTTTCTTCCAGCTCGTTTTGTGCCATATCATCAGCCAATAATAGCGTCAGCCAATCGACCAATTCCGACGTTGATGGTGGCTTTTTAAGCCCTTGAATATTACGCAGCTTATAAAAAATATCGAGCGCATCATTGACGAGTTTTTCTTGGATATTGGGGAAATGCACCTCAATGATTTGGCGCATGGTATCTTCTTCTGGGAAGTCGATATAATGGAAGAAACAGCGGCGTAAAAACGCATCTGGCAGCTCTTTTTCATTATTTGAGGTGATGATAACCACCGGACGCTGCTCGGCAGTGATGGTCTCGCCTGTTTCATAGACATAAAAAGACATTTTATCGAGCTCATGTAGTAAGTCGTTTGGAAACTCGATATCGGCTTTATCAATCTCATCAATCAATAACACACTGCGCTCATTACTGGTAAAGGCCTCCCACAGTTTACCGGGCTTGATATAGTTACCAATCTCATAAACCTTATCATCACCCAACTGCGAATCACGTAAGCGCGATACGGCATCGTACTCATATAGCCCCTGCTCAGCTTTGGTGGTTGATTTGATATGCCACGTAATCAGCGGCATCCCTAAGCTCTCAGCAACTTCTTCAGCCAGTAAAGTTTTACCAGTGCCCGGCTCGCCCTTAATAAGTAGCGGCTTTTGTAACGTCATTGCCGCATTAACGGCCAGCTGCAAATCATCGGTAGCAATGTAGTTTTGCGTACCGGTAAAGCTTTTTTTCGTTTTATCAGTCGTGCTCATAATACATTCTCAGTTATTAGAAAAAGTTATTAAAATCAGTTATTGTTATCCGTTAAATATAGTAGAAAGCTTAGAGAAAGTCGTTAGCAGATACCTAATTATTTAGATTAGCACAGTGCCATTAATTGCCAAAGTACTCATGCGTTCGTAGTTATCATTGACTGGCTGTACAGCCGATAAATGAGTATAAAAAAAGACACGCAGGGTGTCTTTTGTCTAATAAATATCTACAGCAAAAAGCTTTATTACTCATATCTATTATTTGCGGTCTTTTTTTAAGCTAACCTCAGCTTTAGGCTTACTTAATTCAGTCCTAGCCAATTCAGGTTTAGACGACAATGCTGAATGGTCAAACGACTCTGATAAACCCGCGTCGTCTGCTAAATAATTACCAGTAGTCAATTGGGCAGTCGCTTGCGCATCATCCGCCGTACGGCTGCGAGCTTTATCCAAGCTGGACTCAAACGCGCCGCGAATCAGTTGCCAGACAAAACCCACAAACAAGCCCACGACCAACACCACTAAAATCGGCAGCATATTGGCTATCGCGCCAGCCGTATCTTTCATCATAATCGCATAAACGACACTGATACTCGCCGGCGCAATCACACTAGGATCACCAAGCGCCGTACCAGGCGCGAGCAAGACGGCAAACAATATCATCCAACTCATACCACCAAGCGGGCGCGGCAAAATGCGAGCAACCAACAACCAGAGTATCAAAACGATAATGACGCCGCCAAGATACGCATACATAGGTAAGTCTGCGGGTGGCACATCTTTGACCAGTTGCCCCCACCAAATCGTAATCTCACCGAGGATATCACTGATAGCGCCTATCGGTAAGCTGTCTATAATGCCTTTTAACCAATCCATGCGTGTTTCTTTACCTGCGTTTATTACCTGCGGCGCGTAAGGCGTCAAGCGGTATAGGGTAAGTTTTGTCAGACTAACAGTGCGACAAAATACATAATCATCAACTGCACTTAATTATACGTGCCTGATAGCGATTAGTTTATCACGACTTACTAGCAAAATGCATAAGCGCAAATGTTTCGTCGCTTTTTTGATGCATTTAAGACAAGTCTCTTAATTTTAAAAAAAGTCTCTTAATTTCAGAACCTCTATCAATCGTAGATATTATCCTGAGCTTCACGGGCGCGTAGCTCAGCTTGACGACGCATGACATCTTGCGGCGGTAACTGCACAAAATACCCTTGCGACTTTAGTTTTGCCAATACTTCTTCTTTGTCAACGCGCGCCAATTTTGGCGTGCTCGCCAAGTCTAAATGCATGACAAACTGACTACGTCCTAAGCTTGCCCGAAACTCTTTTGGCAGTACACCAAGCCAGTCTCTAAGCTCATCGGTATCATCAGGATAATCAGGGCGCGCAATGTAAACATACATATCGTCGTGTTTGGGAAATTTATAAATATCGCAATGCATAAAAACAACCTATCAGAAACTATCGCCATAGATTAGCATATTTGCGGCTGCAATCAGTAGTCGCTTTACGTTTTGCTATGGTAAATCACTGTAAAGTTCGCTAATTTAATGACCTTTTACACATGCTATTTATTCATAAATTTGTCAGCGCTGCTGCTAAAAAGTTGTTTTTAACAACATTATCGACTTTAATGCGGCAGATGGCTTGTAAAAACGAGCTGAACCTTTCATAATAAAAGCGTTTTTCAGGAGAGAGTCTTGGGCATGATATCAAGTGCGCTTACATTTACGAGCCACGCTAATAACTGCTTGATGACCACCGAAGGCGCATACACCCTGCCAATCGCTCAGGTAAAAGGACTGAAAAACATATGTCACAACTGTTTTATTGCTACTAAAATCGAATAGCATTCCAAAACATAAGACATAACAAATCTGGAGAGCGGTAAGGACGGACGACGCCTTACCCACCGAAGGGGAGAAAATGCGGCATTATTGCGATTGTCTTTAAGGCTTAGGTTTTGATAGATAAATAACGATGATTCGTGTTGAAAATCTCAGGTTACAGGACAGATAGGGCTTTTGCTTAAACCGACGTTTGGCGTCTGTTTGGCTAATTGTTCTATTTTTTTGTACTACCCTTGGTTGCACTGCTTGCGCCCTGCAAGATTGCTACCCACTACTATGATAATGTACATCTGCCTTGCTACTTTGATATTTTATACCTGATTATCAAGTGCTGCTGATGTTCCATAAGGATTTGTTATGACCGACGCTCACAATACCAGTTCTCAAAATACCAGCACTTCCGCCCCTAAACGCACGCCCCTTTACCAGTCGCACCTTGATAGTGACGGCAAATTGGTGGATTTCTCTGGTTGGGAATTGCCAATCCATTATGGTTCACAAATCGAAGAACACGAAGCCGTGCGTACCAACGCCGGGATGTTCGATGTCTCGCATATGGTCGTTGTTGATATTAAAGGCTCAGATGCCAAAGCATGGTTGCAAAAGCTCCTTGCCAATGATGTCAATAAATTAAAAACCGTTGGTAAAGCACTTTACTCTCCGATGCTCAATGAGCAAGGCGGTATCATTGACGATCTAATCGTTTATCTGATGAATGAAGACGCGAGCGAATATCGTATCGTGTCAAATGCGGCTACCCGCGATAAAGACATGGCACAGTTTAATAAAGTTGCCGAAGGTTTTGATGTTGCTCTAACGGAACGTGATGACTTGGCTATGCTCGCGGTCCAAGGCCCAAATGCCGTTGCAAAGCTGGCAGAAGTCAAACCAAGTTGGGCAGATACATTGGCTGCCCTTAAGCCTTTCGTTGGTGCTGATTTAACCGATATCGAAGGCAAAGATTGGTTTGTGGCGCGCACTGGCTATACAGGCGAAGACGGCGTTGAAGTGATCATGCATGGCGATGATGCGCCAGCATTTTTTGAGCAATTAAAAGCCAATGGCGTCAAACCTGCTGGTCTTGGCGCGCGTGATACCTTGCGTATGGAAGCGGGCATGAACCTTTATGGTCATGATATGGACGACAACGTTAGCCCCTACGAGTGCAACATGGGCTGGACACTGGCGCTAAAAGACGAGCGCGACTTTATCGGCCGTGAAGCCTTAGTAAATAAGCGTCAACAAGCAAAAGATGACAACAGTGCCATGAAGCAAGTCGGTTTATTATTGATGACACGCGGCGTCTTACGTGAGGGCATGACCGTGACCATCAATCAAGGCACGGATAATGAACAGACTGGCCTGATTACCAGTGGCACTTTCTCCCCTAGCCTAAAAAATTCGATTGCTATTGCCCGTGTGCCTGCCAGCTTATCAGATGACGATAGCGTGCAGGTCGATTTGCGCGGCAAGGGTAAATTCGTCGACGTCCGCGTCCTTAAGCTACCCTTTGTGCGTAACGGCAAGCAGCAATTTGACTGATATCCCTGATACCTTTTATTATGAGCGTCCCTTTTTTATTAACCATTCTCTATCATTTAGGAGAGAGACCATGAGTAACATCCCAGCAGAACTAAAATACATCGCTAGCCACGAGTGGCTGCGCCTAGAAGACGACGGTACGATTACGGTTGGTATCACTGACCATGCTCAAGACTTACTCGGTGACGTGGTGTTTGTTGAATTGCCAGACGTGGGTGACATCATCGCGGTTGACGACGAAATCTCTGTGGTTGAGTCTGTAAAAGCGGCCTCTGACGTTTACGCGCCTATCTCAGGCGAAGTGGTTGCCATCAACGAAGCATTAGAAGATGATCCAGAAATCATCAACTCTGACCCATACGGCGAAGGTTGGTTCTTTAAAATGAAGCCTGACAATATCGCTGACTACGAAGCCTTGCTAAGTGCTGACGAGTACGAAAATGAGCTGTAATAGTAAGCTAATTAGCGCTAATTAATTAAGCTATCGCTATTTTTAATATTAAAAACACAACTTGTTATGACAGATATTGGCGTCAGCTGGTATCTGTGCGCCTTTTCTTAACATACTTAGCCTTAGCGCTCAATTTAGCATTTGCACTCGCCCGCTCATTTTTGGGCCGTACTCATTGAGCAAAGAATATTAACCACGCACCTCAAGTATCTCGACACACAAACCTAGCCACGCACTCAATCCCAGCATGGATTTTCATATGACCCCTGATACTAATAAGCAAACCATTATTGCGACGCCTGATCATACCCCGCAGCTACAAGCGTTTCGCGATGTGGTTGAATCACGCCGATCTGTGCGTCGTTTTACCGATACCAAGATACCAGATGACGTTTTAGCAGATTGCTTACGTTTGGCCATGCTCGCGCCGAACTCAAGCAACCTGCAGCCTTGGGAATTTTATGTAATTGATGATGCGGATAAACGCAAACGCTCAGTAAAAAACTGCATGAATCAAAACGCGGCGAAAACCTCAGCGCGCTTGATTGCGGTCGTTGCGCGTACCGACATTTGGCACGATCACGCCAAGCAAATTTTACGCGAATATCCGGATACGCCAGTGCCCAAAAAGGTCAAAGATTACTACAACAAAGTTGTGACCATGGATTTCTTACGCGGACCGGTCAACGTTATATCAGCGGCTAAATGGGGCGCAACACAAGTAGTCAGACGCATAAAAGGTCCGATTAAATCACCTTATTATACCTTTGAAGACACCAAAAACTGGGCCACCAACAATACTGCTCTTGCAGCCGAAAACCTCATGCTTGCTTTACGCGCGCACGGTTTTGATAGCTGTCCGATGGGCGGCTTTGATGAGCCTGCGATGAAACGCTTATTAAATTTAAGCGACGATCACCATATCATTATGATGATTGGTGCCGGTGAGCGCGCTGATAATGGCGTCTACAACACCCAGTTCCGCTTTGACCAAACTCAATTTGTCCATTACGTCTAAAACCGTAAACCGTTATTATTTATTCGTTATTTTAGCCATCTCCTTTATCATCCCTTTTATCAAGGACTGTTATGACTATCTCTCAAAACCCAACGTTTGATACCTTTCAAGGTTTATTCAACGAAGCTGAATTTGTCTATCGTCATTTAGGCTCAAATGATGCCAAACAAGCCGACCTATTAAATGCCGTTGGTTATCAAGATATGGCAAGCTTTATCAATGATACCGTGCCTGAACCTGTGCGCTTGCATAAAGAGCTAGATTTACCTGTGGCCATGAGTGAACACGCCGCGCTTGCTAAACTACGTACCATGGCAGACGATATCACGGTTAATAAGAGCTATATTGGTCAAGGTTACTCGCCTGTGCGTATGCCAGCAGTGATTCAGCGCAACGTCCTTGAAAATCCAGGTTGGTACACTGCTTACACGCCCTATCAAGCAGAAATCGCCCAAGGTCGCCTAGAAGCACTGCTTAACTTCCAGCAAGTTTGTATTGATTTAACAGGTTTGGAGATGGCTGGCGCGTCATTACTTGACGAAGCAACGGCTGCGGCAGAAGCGATGGCCATGTCGAAGCGTGTGAGCAAAAGCAAATCAAACCAGTTTTTTGTGGATGAGCGTATCTATCCGCAAACCTTAGATGTCATCAATACTCGTGCCAAATATTTTGGTTGGGAAGTGGTTGTTGGTGATTTCGAACTGGCTAAATCAGGTGATTATTTCGGTGCTATTTTCCAATACGTCGGTGTTGAAGGCGATGTAAAAGACTTAACCGATGTTATCGCGGCGGTGAAGAAAAACAAGACCTACGTCAGCGTTGTCAGCGATATCATGAGCTTGGTGCTATTAAAATCACCAGCCGATATGGGCGCAGACGTAGCACTCGGTAGCACCCAGCGTTTTGGTATTCCGATGGGTTTTGGTGGTCCACACGCCGCCTACTTTGCCTTCTCTGATAAAGCCAAGCGTTCAGCACCTGGTCGTATCATTGGTGTCTCTAAAGACTCACAAGGCAATACTGCATTACGTATGGCATTACAAACCCGTGAGCAGCATATCCGCCGTGAAAAAGCCAACTCAAACATCTGTACCTCACAAGTCTTGCTTGCCAATCTAGCTGGTATGTATGCCGTTTATCATGGTCCAAATGGCGTTAAGCGTATCGCCACTCGTATTCATGCGTTTGCGACTGCCTTTGCTGATGTTATTAAAGATGCTAACGACAGCAATCTAAACGTCGTCCATGATCAATTCTTTGATAGTGTCGTCGTTGATTGTGGTTCAGAAAAAATGGCAACGCAGATTTTCGAAAACGCCGACAATATTGGCTACAACTTATGGCGTCTTGGCGACACCAAATTAAGTGTTGCCTTTAGTGAGACTAGTGATGCGCAAGATTTTAATGTTTTAACGCAATTATTTGTCAGTAAAGCTCATGACTTGCCGACCGAAGCTCGCGTGTCACTCGATAGTAAGCACTTGCGTAGCGATGATATCTTGACCCATCCAGTTTTTAACTCGCATCATACCGAACATGAAATGCTGCGCTACTTAAAATCGCTTGAAGACAAAGATTTGGCGATGAACCGTAGTATGATTTCACTTGGTAGCTGTACCATGAAATTGAATGCGACCAGTGAGATGCTACCGATTACGTGGCCTGAATTTGCCAATGTGCATCCATTTGCGCCGCGCGGTCAAGTGACTGGCTACATTGCAATGATTGATAGCTTACAAGAGCAATTAAAAGCCATCACAGGTTTTGATGAAGTGTCTATGCAGCCTAACTCTGGCGCTTCAGGCGAATACGCCGGTCTATTAGCAATCCGTCGTTACCATGAGTCATTGGGCGAGACGGATCGTGATGTTTGCTTGATTCCAATGTCAGCGCACGGTACCAACCCTGCTACCGCCATGATGATGGGTATGCAAGTCGTCGTGGTGAAAACCGATGACAATGGTAACGTAGATATCGATGACTTAACCGCTAAATGTGAGGAGCATAGCGCGCGTTTAGGTGCCTTGATGATTACTTATCCATCGACGCACGGTGTGTTTGAAGAAGGCATTCGTCATATTTGTGATTTGATTCATAAGCATGGCGGTCAAGTATACATGGACGGCGCCAATATGAATGCGCAGGTCGGCATGATGCAGCCTGCTGATGTCGGTGCAGACGTACTACATATGAACTTGCACAAAACTTTCTGCATTCCACATGGCGGCGGCGGTCCTGGCATGGGCCCTATTGGCATGAAAGCACACTTAGCACCATACATGGCCAACCATACGTTGAGCCCTGTACATAATGCGCAAAATGATTGCTCAGCTGTATCAGCAGCACCTTATGGTTCAGCGAGTATCTTACCTATCTCATGGATGTACATCGCGATGATGGGCCGTGATGGTCTGCTAAAAGCCACTGAGCTTGCATTATTAAATGCCAACTATGTTGCCAGCCAGCTGAAAGACCACTACCCTGTTCTTTATACGGGTAAAAATGGCCGCGTCGCTCACGAATGTATCATCGATATTCGTCCATTGAAGGAAGAAACTGGCATCAGTGAAAGCGATATTGCTAAGCGCTTGATGGATTATGGTTTCCACTCACCAACGATGAGTTTCCCAGTTGCAGGCACCTTGATGATTGAGCCCACTGAGTCTGAATCTAAAGAAGAGTTAGATCGTTTTATCAGTGCGCTACAATCTATCAAAAATGAGGCAATGAAAGCCAAAGCTGGCGAAGATGGTTGGACATTAGAAGACAATCCACTGGTCAATGCACCGCATACCGCGGCGATGATTACTAGCAGCCAATGGTCACATCCGTACAGCCGTGATACCGCTGCATTCCCACTGCCTTACATCCGCACCCATAAGTTCTGGCCGAGTGTGGCACGTGTTGATGATGCTTACGGCGACAAGAACCTCATGTGTTCTTGCCCAAGTATCGAAAACTATATGTAGTTTTCAAACAAAGATAAATAGTTGATATAAAAACAAACCTCCAAGTCAGTAGCTGATTTGGAGGTTTTTATTTTGTCTATTCTGGGCTAATAATTTAAAAGATCATGAGATTAACGTTTAAATTAGGGGCTAGAGCCTAATATAATAAAATATCAGTAAAATAACCCCAGTTCGGGATAAGCCACATTGTAACTCATTGATACTATTTATAATATGGCTACCTGTCCCTGCTGAGGCATGTTTTTGATGGTGGGTTTATAGGGAAACCAGCAATAAGCAATCAAACCTGACAGCAAGTTTGTGATAAACCCCGTGACACTACGATGGCGTGAGTGTT
>NZ_JABAST010000050.1 GCF_016107575.1 Psychrobacter faecalis
GTCGCCTGTGTCGCTACGGACGGTCTTTTTAGTATGACCGTTGCGCTTATTAGGCTTGTCTGCTTTCTCATGCTTGGGATAGCCGAGATGGTCTTCCATCTCAGCCTCTAAGGCAGTATCGATAAAGGATTGCATGAGCTGCTTCTGAAAGTCTTTGATGTCATCGAAGCTGCTCATGCTACCAGCCATTTGCTCGGCCAGTTTTTTAAGGTCAGATTGAGTAGTCATTGCTTATTCTCCTGTTAGTGGATTATAAGCAGTTACACAGAGTTTGGGAAACTCCCTGGAGAGCATCGCACTGTCAAATCTTAGAGATCACTTTATGATTAACGTAATAGCCTATGGTATTTACTTCTATCACGGGCGCGTGGATTTAGATAATTAAGTCTGTCTATTTGTTCAACCAAAATCACATCGTTTGCATGAGCAGCTTCGATCAGCTGCATCAGCTTTGGAAGTACTAGCTTTGCTCCTGATTTATTCTAGACATAAACGCAGCAATTTTATGATCATTAGCAAGATGTATAAGTTTATTTTTGGTACGTTTAGCGTCTTATTGTTTTATTGATGCTCTAAGATACGCTTTGATAAACATAATCACCTAAAATAGTCTGTTATAAGTGGTCTGTTAATACGTTTGAGAGGTAGAAGAACTGTTTTCGCTAGGGGATACCCAAAAAAATCCTCTAAACGATAACTTATCTGTAAGTAGTCAGGGCGATTCAGAAACCTGATTTTAAATCTATAGGTCGAGTCGTATGGCGTTTTGCCATATATTTGCCCAGTAAGGGTAAACAAAACATTGGTAATTGAAAAGCACCCAGTAACGGTAGAAAAACCGCACCCATAAAGGGTACAGTTATGGTGTAAGAAAGTAATACATTGCGTCCGCCACACACCAGCGCCGCGACAATAGCATTCTCATAGCCAAGACGCCGATATATTATATAAGCGGTAAAATAAAATACCAATGCCAATACCGAACTTAGCACTAGTAATAACAACGCTTGCCAGGGATTGTGGTCAAAGGTGGTACGAAATCCTGCCATCAGTCCCAGTGGAAACAACATCAGCAGTAAAATATTAAACTGCCCAATTTTGGGATAATAACGTAACAAAATAGCAGGTGGAACGAACCGACGCACTCCCACAGCTAGCAGCATTGGCATAAAAATATAAACTAACAAGCGTTTGACATAAAGACCAACGTCTAAATTCGAACTTTCATTGCCTAATAGCCATAATACGCCTAATAATGTGAATGGCATAATGAGCGTAGCAGCGATAGTTTTTGCCGTTGCCAGTTGTGCATCAAACCCCACCGCATTGACCAACGCACCACTACCAAACAATGGGGCAGTGGCACCAAGACCTGCAATCGCCAATAGCCAATCGTCACGTACACCGAGTGCATAAGCAGTTACTATTAAAGCTAGACTCATACCTCCGCTTTGTAATAAGGCAAAAACCCATACATAGCTTGTCGCTATACGCTTTAACAGCGCATATTGATTAATGCCTAGTAAAGTAAAAAACATCAAGAAGAACAATATTTGGGGTAAATATACTAATACGGCATTGGATAAGTTTGGAAAAACAAAGCCCACAATGGCGCAAACTGGCATAATTAATGTGCTATGGCGCGCAATAAAACTAAGAAGCATGGCCTTTCCTAATAAAAAATTTTTCTTCGATACGTATGTTGAACCACGCTGGAATTATTTGATATTCAACAATCTTAGAGAATATGAAAATACCGAAGTGTCTCATATGTCTACCACATCGATGCAAGACCGTCGCATATTCCGTGTAAGTGTCACTTATCTTGTATCAGTACTTCCACAAAACTTAGAATACTCTGGAACTTACATAGTGAGCAAAGCTTTCGCAATGTATGTTTATGCAACCAGTTTTCGATAGTGCTTATACAGACTGTTTTTGAGCCTGAATATGTCAATGTGAAAGTAGGACGGTAATGTATCCAACGGTTATCAGAGTACGAACTTCTCCATCGCACAGAGGATTTAGAAACGAATAAACAATTTAGCAGTAACAATAGGTATCTTAATAGTTTACTAACAATCATTATGACGCATCTCAAACCACACTCTTTGTTCTACCTTTTGTCTTGGCTTTGCCAAACATCTAAGCCAGTCACTCATACTTCTCAAAGCTCAATGTACGTACTCATTCACTGAAACTCATAATCGAAATTTTCGAGTAGCTTAACCACAGACTCTCTATGAATAATGCTAGAAATAGAATAAGGCGTCATGAGATGTCGTGTGTTTTCTGATTTTGCTGCAAACCTAAGCGAAGTGCCTTTTAATTGTTAGACAGTGCTCGTAAGCTATGAGTGGAGGTCAACAAATGGGCCGTAACGATCAAGTGATCAAATCGTTATTTTGGTTAGGAGTAAAGGTGGATGGAGACTATAGCGAGACTACAGGCAAACACTGTGCTTGTATTTCAAGGTGTACTTGAGCTCTTTAATATTTATACAAGCCATATTAGGCCATTTATTAGTGCAGCCTTCAAACTTGAGCGAAGCGCCGTGTGGACTAATACCACCTTGTTTATTAAAGAGGACAAAAAATGGTTTCTAGTCAATAATTTTGAGCTTTTTCACCTAATTAAAAGTCCTGATGTTGGTTTTAATGTACTCAAACAAAAAGTGTCTGTGAGATATATAACGAGAGATGATTTCAATTTTGATCTCTGCTTTTATGAGCTTGTTGAATTGATTGCCCAGCATAACAAGAAGCTAGATATTAAACTCATTTACAAACATCTAAAAAAAATTTTAGATAAGCAAATGACCCAACGGTTATTTAGTAAAAACATCTTCGCCGTCACCAAGTTTTGTGAGCTTATTAATATTACTGAGCAGGCCTATCATGCACGTCACTCTGGAGTATCGCTATGACTCAAAATAATGACACCTTTCCTAGTCAGAAAAAATGGCTGTCTGCAAAAACCATTGATTATTTAAAGAGTGATGAAGCTTTTGTTTACCCAGAACCTGTCGTAGATGCTATTTCTACCATCGTTATAGCCGTACAGGATAGTTATGAGCGACCTGATGACTCTACTAAATACTTATTAAAGACGATTGTGCCACTATTACAACAGAGACCAGTGGCCAATCAGTATATGCAAATCAATCGTACGGATCTGGCACAAAAACCATTGATGATGCAGCTACTTATCTTAATGCAAAATATCGTCATCAAGCAGCAGTTAGGTCAATCAGTGCAACAGCTCGTTTGGTTATCCATAGCAATGCACACTGCAGCTTTACTTATCGTTCAAGATAAAAAAACCCATACCAACAATGTACTCATGCAATTTAAGATGGCGCAGTTCTCAGCATCTCCTAGACGAAAATGGCTTTGGCAGGCTCTTCCTGATATCGCTCAAACTGAGATGAGTATAGAGCGTATATTATCTGTATTTGACAGTTTATTAGAGCAGCAAAAAAGCGTCCTTGTAATGCTAACCAATAGCCAAGCTACTCATATCAAGGATCTCGCAAAGGATAAATCTGACTTAAAAGCTAAGCTAAGCCAAATAGATAAAATAACTACCGCCTATCAACACGCACATGACTTACATGCACCAAAACCTAAGCGTAAGAAGCCACCAAAAAATAATAAAGTTAAGCCTATAAATTTAGCTGATAACAAACCGATATATCCATCTGACTCTAATGCGACGGGCCATCACTGGGGTAGTGGGCATAGTAATGATAATTGGGGCAGCACACATGATGATATAGAAAACAGTGCTATCGCTATAGATCTTGTATTCCTAGAGTCTCATACCGAAACTTATGAAGGTTTAAACACAAGCTTTGAAGAGAGCATTGATCATTATGAGGCACCCTATGTCAGCTATGGCGAATATCCAAACCCTTTAATCAAAGATTCCATACCGCTTCAAACTATAGATTTATCTCTACAGCAAAACTACATGTCTCAGCGCAATCTCGCGCTCAACTCTAACACGCGCCTACTTTCCGTTGCTGGTTACCAAGCATTGTTCGCTGCGCTACACCAAGACGCGAAATCTTTGTCTCAAGGAGATACTAATACAGCCTGTGCTAGCATTTTACTGTTATCAATGATCACCGGATTGCCGGTTAAGTCCTTACTCATACCAGGCTACATCGGTCATCCTAGTATTTTTAGCATTCATGATAAAAGAGTTTATATCAAACATAGCCTTGGTATTACTAAGCGATCCGATAGCCAAACTTTAACAAAAAAAGATTATGAAAATCACTCTGACACTATCAAAATCCCGCTGCCATTATGGTTAATTGATAACTTACTCGCTTGTGAATTACCGGTAAAAGAGGACTTTACAGCTTATATTGCTTACTTACGTAGCAGCCTCGGGTTCCCGTACTTGTCAATCAATCGCATAGAAACCGCATTACATGTCGTGCTCTCTCGTTATACGCCAGGTTGTCATGAGCACATAGCCGATATCATTTGCCGCACGCCAGCGCCACATGCTCCGGCGATGTACTATAGTAGCCATACCAGTGAGATGATCATCGCTCATTATAAATCAGCGTTAAGTGTATTCAGCAGCGTAAGTGGTTTTGACTTAGCTTATATTACTCCTTGGCACAAGTATGCTGTAGGCTCGGGGTTCGCAATCAAGCTTGAAACCGCTAATAGTATTATAAATGAGATGATAGTTTGGATAGATCAAAGTACAAACTATGAGGATCACTTCAATAGAACCAGTATTTTTATATGGTTTATTTTCTGCCTCTTAACTGGTGTACGACCAAATAATAGCCTTGGTAAGACGTCTAATATTGATCTTGAGATGGGCTGGCTAGTGGTCAACGACAAACCGATTAAGAAAGTCAAAAGCGATCGCCTAATACCGCTATGTTTCACCCTTGTCAGCTATTTAACAGATTATAGAGATTACTTAATTGACTATCAGGCTAAGCATCAAACAAAGCATGAAATCAGCGCGAGCATTGATGATATCCGCTTAGGTAAAGATGAAGCGCTATTGAAGCTCTTGTCTGAGGGCGCTCATACTCTAAAAGACATCAAGCGCGGTGATGCTTACCATATGACCAAACACATCGTTGACATCGATCCTTATTGGGTACGCCATTTTGTCCGTACTCAACTTGAAAATCTTGGTATTTCCCTTTCGCTTATTAATACGGTTATTGGTCATGAAAAAGCTCGACAAGAAGTATTGGGGCGCTTCTCATCAAGTAGCAAAGCAGATATTAAGCGTGTGGCATCCGCTTTTGAGCAAATTGCTGAACAGCTAGGACTAACAAATATAAAAATCGACAATTATTCAAACCCAGATGATGTTGGCTTAAGCTCCGCAGAGGCAGACTATGCTAATAAATAAAATACACTTACCAAAAATTATTGATAACTTAGCAAGGTTTGATGGTAGAAAAAAGCGCTACGTGCCTTACCCATCAATACTCAAAGACAGTGACCCGGTAAGGAAACGCGAAATACAGCTATTAAGTGATTTACAGACTGAGTGGGAGTCCTTACAAAAAGCATATCCTGGCAATATCAGATTTATCAAGTCTTTTGATGAACCTTACCGACAAGTACTTTGGCCTGATGACTGTTTCTTTTTGGCTATATCAGCCCCTAGCGGCTACGTTGACGCATTATGGCTGTCGTGGAGCCAAACATTAGGCCAGTATCAGCATGACTTTTATGAACAGCTCAGACCTTTGTCTAATGAGGGGTTCGATGAGTTTCAAGCGCTCATTCAAGATAAGATTGCAAAAGCTAACGATTCAGCTAGAGTATTAAAAGCGTCATGGAAAATTATCAGACAGTTTATTGATTATCAAAACCAGCACTATATGCTCGCTGAGCATCACTACCCTAAGATAGTTGCACTGCAACCTACCAAAACCAATCCACTGATTATTAATGCAGACTGGATAAAAAACGGCAAGTCACTGGTCAGAATTATTCGTGCAGTGCATAATCATTGGAATCAAACAACTGATTACAGCCAAGAGCAGATCATAGGTTGGCTGCTATTCTCAGGCATGGTTTACGGGGGTATCAATGAAGTGCAGATGCTTCAAGGGTGGCTTACTTCTCTGCTTACTAAAGAGTATCAGCCATTTATCAATGAAAGAATAGTGGTTTCGCCACGTTTTATCCAAAAGCGCTACGGTAATGAGCGTGAGGAGAGTAGTGAGGAGCTTTATAATACCAAGCAAATCGTTGTAGATGTAGTCAGTCAATGCTGGCTAATACGTTACCACCAAAAGAGCAGTCAAGAAGATATCCAACATACGCTTGCCAATCTTTCTGAAGATAGCCTTAAGCGCTACCTAAAAAGCACTTTAGCGGACGTGACCGAGCCTTTAAATATTAAACCGCCGACCTTATCTCGATTTTTATATTACGCTAGTTATTATTGGGAATTTCTGGATGGTGCTGATATTGATAATGCCTCGGTAGGCGTCATGCGAGGCATACACAACACCGTCGGACTAGTCACTAAAGATTTTGATCGTTTTTTGCATCAAGAATACAAATACAGAGAAAAACCTTACGACCTAGAAAAGATTTTAAAGCTAGATATCTCTTCAAACCCTAATTATAAAAAGGAAACATTAAGCAATTCCTCTAAAAGGGCAGAAGTGCGAAAGTCAGATTTAATCATAAATCTTACTAACGATTTCAAACTGAATGAAGAGCAAAAAAAGAAAAAACTAAGCTATACGCCGCCTACTCTTATTGAAAGGGTGCAAAAGCGCTGTGAGCAATATACCGACATGAGCGAGGCTATCTTATTACAATGGACACTGAGTTTGCTTTGCCGAGAAAGCCCGCCTGCTAACAAAACCATTTTGAAGTACATTAGAACCATAGGCTATGAGTGGCTGTACTTCACAATGGCACAGCCGCTTCATATCTGGTCAGAGGAAGAGTTTGAGGCCCATTATGATGATATTTTAGAATACAAAGCCGTCGTACGCTGTAATACCACTACTGTCTATGCAGGCAATCTACTTCAGCGCATGCATGATTTTGCTAGGGATAGATATAATCTGCCTCCAGTAACTATTCAGCAGTCTAAAAACGGTCGGCGGGTGCGGGCAGAGCTGGTATCACCGCAAGCCTATCGCGCTATTATCACTCAAATTTGGGAGTCTGTAGATATATTAGAACGTGAGATGTTCGCGCTTTTATTTATACTTGTCTATCGTACTGGGATGCGCAAAAAAGAGCTACTTGGCCTAAAGTACGATGACATCGAAGGTTTGAAATTAGCAATGCCTTCGGTAGTGATTAGACCCAACCATTACCGTCCAACCAAGACCCAAAGTAGCATCCGCCGCGTTCCCGTTTTTGCTCTTTTAAGACCAGATGAGTTAAATCTTTTTAACACCTTTATACAAAGTAATATCGGTAATAATTCAAACAAGTTTATCTTTACCTTGTCATCCGATCAGCGCCCTATAGGTGATCACGTACCTTTAGATTTACTCAAACAGGTCTTAAAAGATATCTCGTTAGATGATAATGTACCAAATCATACCTTCCATGGCTTTAGACATACGGCAGTGAGTAACTTATCACTAGTGCTATTAGGTCATCCAGATTTGGTTCAATCATTAACCAATTATGATAACAGCGATGTATTGCGTATCAAACATGGATTACTCGGCGAGCATATCGATACACAAGATCGGTGGTACGCCTTGTCGGGTATGATGGGGCACCTATCACCGCAGCGTAGTTTTGAGTATTACAACCACTTTGCTACCCTTATGGCCACTTATGCATTAAGTATCGCTAATATTAGACTGCCTAAGCAAACATTGTGCAATATTACTAACTTTACCCGTCCAAAGCTCAATAATAACTCTGATATTACTGATAATGATATGGTCAGCATACCCAGTATGCGTAAGCTATTATTCAAAAATATCATAGAAGGCAGACGCAAATCACCGCGATTTACCGTCGAAAATCTTGATAAGTATCTTTTATTCAACACTGAGCCGCCCGCCACTGACGAGCTGTTTGGTCGCTATGGCATAAACCGAATACTGCGCCTGCTACAAGACTCTGATGACAAAATACCATTAGACAAAGCGGCACAGATGGCAAATATTTCTATGCAAGATGCTTCAATTTTAGTAAAACGAGCATACGAAGTATCCACAATCACCACAGGACGTGATAAACCGCGCTTTGTAAAGGCTACAGATCCAAAAATGACTATATTGAGTCCGCTAAGTATTCGATACCAAAGTGATTTAAGATTGCTGTCGCTTTTACTCAATCAGGCTTATCGTCTACGACAAAAATCTGAATCTGACTGGACTTGGCTCATTGAGGTGTGTCGTCAGAGGCTTTCTAATAGCAGGGCCTACATATCATTTACTAAAGGAGATAAAGAAGAGTTACAACATTTTATGCGTATTGCTAAAGAACTGCTACCTTTAAAGCATTGGCTAATGAAGGGTAACGAAGCCGTACTAGAGAGCAAAAAATCAGATAAGGATTACCAAGGTATCAGGCAACAATGTGATGATTCAATCAACACAATTCACATCGGTATCGCCAGCCGCGATCATAGAAGTCAGATGAGAAAATGGCAACACTCTCCGTTATTGAGGTTTTTTGTGCACATGATGCTGATTACAGATGAGAATCTATCTACCATGAAAATAGGAAGCTATTGATTGAAAAAATTGATGTGTGCTTATATTTCTTTATAACGACAATGACCAATATTTATAGTATTACCGAGTAAAAGCAAATTATCCATCTCAACTCATTTCACATATTAAAAAATTCAGAAGGTCATGTTATTTATTATATTTAGGGCTGTTTAGCTTCTTTATATGTCAATACGGGTCAAGACCATTTTTGATTATGTTATTTTGGGTAAGCCAAATGATTTGAATACATGCCAAAAAAGGCTGGCATGTATACTGATAGAGTATATATTAGTTATAGGAGCAAGCTTAACCTATTCGAAAAAACCTTGAGTGATACTATTCTTATTTTGGTAAAACTTACAAAGGTAAAAAAGCAAGGATGGTAATGATATGCCTAGATTTGCTCCAGTTATCTAGAGCAACCCCTTATCTTATTTTACTCATTTGAGTATTAGTGAAGATAAGCAATAGTTGATCGTAACCGAGTCTAAAAGAATGATAAAAAATGAACACAGTACCCATAAAAGTATAATGATTGCTATAAGGGAAGCAGCGACTCTTTACCTATTTAACAGGAATCGTGAAAAGGATATCCCTAAATCAGTGACTCTTGAAGGTATCAAATACGGTGTAAATGATAATGATGCCGATACTTATGGCTCTGTGGCCGATCTATTAGGGGCTAATGGTCATCAGCAAATTCTGTATGTCACTACCGATAGCTTCAACACGGGTATGGATAATGATCTAACTACCTTGATCAATATCACGAACACGCCTTTTGGTGTTTAAGCTATTGTTTATTCGCTCTATAATTTTATAATTAACAAAAAGCGTTTCCATAATGGAGGCGCTTTTTGTGCTTATTCTTTGATTGCTTTATAAGATAGGCTTTAGTAAGGTTTGACACATGAGAGTTAAACACTTAATAAATAGCACTCAGAGTGCCAACAATTGAAATTCAATATGAAAAAAATATCAAATCAACAATACTGCTCTTATACACTGGCATTGTGCCGTCAGGTTATATTATTGATAATGGGGACGTGCTTTTCTATATATTCCCACGCTGTAGTGACAGACTTGCAAATCAATAGTTTGATCAGGCAATCTATTGAATCACATCCTTTAGTAGGCTCAGCTCGTGCCAACCAAGAGGCAACGACAGAAGGCATCACTGCCGCTAAGCTAAACCTGCTACCTACACCAAGTATTTCTTCAGGTTTTGATATAGACAATGACTTTGTCTCACAAGTTACCATTCGACAGCCATTGTGGACGGCAGGTAAGCTCACAGCCGATGTAAATCAAGCCATATTTGATGATAAAGCAGCCGTTGAGTATATCTACGAACAACAAAACTTAGTTGCCAAGAGCACCATTGATGCCTGGCAAGGATATGTTCAAGCTGTTGCCCAGCAAGACATCCATATTGAGGGCTTAAAGCAGCTCAATGAGTTTGAGGCAATGATGCAGCGCCGTGTCGGGCAAGGTGTTTCTGCGCGTATCGAGCTTGATTTGGTGACTAATCGTATCCTGCAGGAGCAAAATGCTTATCAAGCAGCAGTAGAGCAGCAGCGTATAGCCACCGCAAGGCTTGAACAGATAATCGGTGAGCCTTTATCTCGTAGTAGTGAAATTAGCTTACCCAATATCAAAACATTGGTCAACCAAGCCAAGCAGCAATCTATTGGTTTTGAGCGCATGGCGTTTGATCAATCCAGCTTCTATAATCCTACCGTTGTTAAAGAGCATTTTCAGATTGAGTCTGCCAAACAAGGTGTCGAAGCCCAACAGGCATCGCGATATCCTACGGTTTATGCTCAATACGAACATGCTTACTACCACGATGATAACAGAGATAGGGGTAAGTTCTCTTTAGGATTGAATTACGCTCCAGGAGCTGGGTTCTCTAACTTGGCGTTAGCACGTGCCTCTCAAGCACAAGTAAATAGTCTGGTTCAAAATCAAGAAGCAGCGCGCCGTAGAGTAATAGAAGATGTACAAGTACAGTATCAGCAATTTGTCAGCGCAAAAGACCGAGAGAACTCGTTGATCGCAGCAGTAGCAGGGGCACAGATTGTGGTCAGCTCTTATCGTCGGCAGTTCATCGCTGGACGTAAGTCATGGTTAGAGGTACTCAATGCTGTGCGTGAACACAATGATTATCAAGTGCAGTTAGTACAGACTCGAGCCAATTTGTTAGGGGCGTTTCATCGACTGCAAGTGGATTTTGGTGTGATGCCATGGCAACAGTTTTCAGACAATCGTGAGCATGTTAGTTTGTTTAGCCCATTAGAGACTGTTAAGGATTGGGTAGGCAAGAAGAGTAAAAATGTAGATAGTGAAAAGCTTGGCTATGGGATCAACTCACCAGAAGAGTATATCGATATAACTTTGCCTGCGACAGCAGAAGCAGGACTGAATAGTGGTCAATACATTATGCTGAACGAAGATCATAGTATCACCCCGATAGTCGATCAAGACAACAAAGTAAGTAATTAAACGACCAGCTTTCAAAGCTTGATTTGAAAAAATTGTTAATAAAGGCATCTCTCAAATATTAAATAAGTGATTAGTATGAGCACAAATTCGCAAGCGATACCTTCTCTGTCTGTGGCTCATAATCCAGAGCCTGAAAACAATAACCAGATTGATTTCACTGAAACCCTGACGGATGCTATTAGGCATTTACTGAGTCAGCAGGGCTATCCAGTAGACAATATCCGTCTGTATGATATTGTCGAACGTCACAATGAATTGTCTGGTAGGCAAGAGCAAAGCATTCATCAGTTGGGTGGCGTTATTGCTGTACTTGAAGGTATTGGTATCAAAGACACTCCTGAAATATTGGAAAAGCCCGATGCTGCCTTTTTGCCTTTGCTTGCTTATCGACCAGATATGGGTTGGGGGGTCATCGATGGCCAAACCCCACAAAAAAGCTGGAATTTTAGACAAGAGGATGCACGGACGCCGACGCGAGCTGACCAGCTATCACTGATATTGCGTATTCGTTTAAAAGACGATCACATCAAGCAGCGAACCGCCTCATTTACTGATTTATTAAAGTCAGACCTTGGTAATTATAAGGGAGTATTGTTTGAAGCAATCATTGCGACATTTCTAATCAACATATTGGCACTGGCAGTGTCGTTGTTTTCTATGCAGGTCTATGACCGAGTCATTCCGACTCGTAGTGAATATACACTTATTATCTTAGCCAGTGGTGTGATGTTGGTTATTTTATTCGAAGCTTTTATGAAGTTCTCGCGCTCTAGGATTATGGATAAAGTCGTGGTTGGTCTGGATCAGTACTTATCACGTGAAGTCTTTCAACGGCTATTGAAAGTGCGTATCGACCAGATGCCAGGATCAGTCGGTTCTATGGCGGCTCAATTACGCGGATATGAGCAAGTGCGTAGCTTTTTTACTGCCAGTACGCTTTTTGGTTTGGTTGATTTACCGATGACCATTATTTTTATCAGTTTAGTGGCATTTATTGGTTCACCTTTGGTCGCTGTCGTGCCAGTGATTGCGGCAGTAATAGCGATCAGTATGGGGCTGATTGCTCGCAAACGCATTGATCTCATTGCCGCAGAAGGGGCGACTGCTTCTTATTATAAAACAGGATTGTTAGTAGAGGCGGTTGAAGGCGTTGAGACGATTAAGGCTGGAGCTGGGAGTTGGAAGTTTTTATCACGTTGGCTTGATGTGATGAATACCACCGTCAAAAATGACTTGGATATGAAGCATACCAATGACAACTTAACTTACTTTACTCAAATGCTGCAGCAAGTGAGCTATGTGGGTATTGTGATAGTGGGCTCTTTTGTCGTAATGCAAGGTGATATGACCATGGGTGGCTTGATTGCTTGCTCTATTTTGGGTGGCCGCGTGTTGGCTCCAGTAATGGCTATACCCAACCTACTGGTACAGTACTCTCATGCCAAAGCCGCCAAACTCAATATCGAAACGCTGTTTTCGCTTGAGCAAGACAATCAAGGAGTCGCTTATCCCTTATCACCGACTCGTATCAATGGCAGCTACCAATGTGATGGTTTGGTGTTTAATTACCAAGGCAATGACAGATCAGCGCTTGCGATTGATAAGCTAAGCATCAAACCAGGAGAACGTATTGCGATCTTGGGCCCAATTGGTTCAGGGAAGTCGACCTTACTAAAAGTACTCGCGGGCTTGTATGCACCGACCAAAGGCCGAGTACTGTTGGATGGTCTAGATATCCATCAAATCAGTCGTGAGACGTTAAGTGAGCGCGTGGGGTATTTGCAGCAAGACCACAGGCTGTTTCAAGGCACGCTAAGAGAAAACCTACTGATTGGTATGGCAGCGCCCAATGATGATGTCCTACAAGACGCCCTAAATAAAACAGGGCTTATCAATCTTGTATCTAGCCACTCAAGCGGCCTTGATTTGCCCATTAGTGAAGGCGGTAAAGGCTTATCAGGCGGGCAAAAGCAATTGGTTGCCTTCACTCGCTTATTACTAACAAAGCCGGATGTGTTTTTATTAGATGAACCCACCGCCTCCATGGACAATCGCCAAGAGCAGCGCTGTTTACAAGTGCTAAAGCAGGAGCTGACAAAAGGCCAGACTTTTATCGTCTCTACGCATAAAACCGCTCTTTTAGACTTAGTCGATAGATTGATTATCATGGACAATCAACGCATAGTGATAGACGGACCAAAACAAGCGGTGCTTGATAGCTTAAAAAGAAACGAACAAGCTCAACATCAAAACCGCATCAAAAAAAGAGGAAAAACGACCGATCAGATCAATAAAGACTCACCAGACAATTAAGGTAAGCAGGCATGTCAGAGTATAAATACACACCCACCAACCCCAATGTAAATCGCTCAAGGTTAAGTATTTGGATTGCCTTAATTGGGATAATTGTCTTAATCATATGGGCATCATACGCCAAAATAGACCAAGTAACTCGTGCCAAAGCTACCGTTATCGCAAGCGCTCGTACACAAGAAATTCAAGCCTCAGAGGGTGGGGTGTTAACTCGGCTTGCTGTGGCAGAAGGCCAAGAAGTCAAAAAAGGTCAGTTGCTTGTCGTGTTAGAAGAGGAGCGAGCCAAGGCCGCGGTCGATAACTCCGCGTCTAAAATAGCAGCATTACAAGCAAAGCTGGCGCGATTAAATGCTGAGATATTCGAAAAACCTTTAGTTTTCCCAAAGGCATTACAAAGCTACCCTGAATACGTACAAAACCAAAAAGCGCTTTATGATCGACGCCGCCGGGCGATCAATGAAGACGTCTCTTCTCTTGAAAAAATGCTGGTATTGGCGCGGCAGGAGCTGAGCATGAATGAGCCTTTATTAGAGTATGGGGATGTCAGTCAGGCAGATGTGATCAAGCTGAGCCGTCAAGTGGCTGATATCGAAGCGCAAATCAACAATAAGCGCAATAAATACTTTGAGGAAGCGCAAGCTGAAATGACCAAAGCCCAAGAAGAGCTTGATACGGAGCTTGAGCAGCTACGAGATCGCTCACAAGTACTAGAAGAAAAACGTCTGATGGCACCGACAGAAGGCAAGGTCAAAAACATTAATGTGACTACTATCGGCGGTGTGGTGAAGCCAGGCGAGATCATTATGCAGATTTTGCCGACCAGTAGTGACCTAATCATTGATGCAAAAGTGAGCCCTGCCGATATTGCGTATGTCAAAGAAGGCCAATACGCGACCGTAAAGCTCGATGCTTATGATTATTCTATTTTTGGCGCAATGAAAGGGACGGTGAATTATATTAGTCCAGATACGCTTATTGAAAAAACGCCTAAGGGCGAAGAGCCTTATTATCGAGTATTAATTGTCATCAATGGTGCCGAGTTTGCAGGCAGGGGCGATGAGATTGTCATCAAACCTGGTATGACAGCGTCAGTTGATATCAAGGCTATGGAACGCACTGTATTGTCTTACTTGACCAAGCCTATCACCAAAACCTTGTCAGAGGGCTTAGGCGAGCGATGATAAGACACATTCACTGATGCCAGTGTTACCTCTCTTTTATCCTAATGTATTTATAGTCTGTTCTAAATAAAACAGATACAGAGCTATCAAGTCGCTCACTGAAAAGTATTCTTTATAAATACTAGTTGTTAATTTTTTTGTTTTTCTATTTCATTAATTTTTTGTTGATTTCGATTTTTTATTTCATTAATTGCTTGACTTAGCTGACTGTTTATCTCCTCTGCTTCTGACTTTATTGATAGGTGCTCATCATCTATTACCATGTTATTTTTTGTATTAGGGATATCCATCTCTAATAGTCCTACATGATTTTTTATATCTTTTAATTCTGCAAGGTCCTCTTTTTTTATAGGCATCAGATTCTCGTTGCTTTGGCTATCTGGAGTGTCTTTTTCTTGTGTGTTTTGACTGATTGAGACAGAGGCCGCGCTATCTTTATGAATGATCTTTTGAGAGCCCTCCAAGATTGCCGTATTGTCAGTTTTTGGTTCATCAAACGCTTCCGAGCTTCTTGTAGAGGTTTTCTTATGATGGCTTTGAACATCACTGTCTTTTTTAGCGATGGTCTGCGTGCTACTAAGCGTAGATATATAGGTCTCTGATTTAAAAGGTAAGATTTCCGTATCTGTAATATCAAGCCTAGAAGGCAAAACTGTATTAGAGGTGCTGTCAGCCACTTTTACTGAGTCATGTGTATGTACAGCCAGATAAAACACAATGAATACGGCTATATGCACCAGTACCGCGAGACACAGGGCTTTTAGATGCTTCTTATCAAAATCTTTCATTCTATAGCTCTTACCTTTTGGTGCCAAAGCTTTTGCGAGTATTATCTAAACCCCTAAGTAATTACGGCTACTACCAGTATCATTATAAAGGTATCGTATAAAAAATATAAATGACAGTCATTAAAAAAAAGTATGGTGTGCTTTCTATATGCTTTTATTTGAATATAAATAAATTTTATATATAATCATTTTTTCTATAAAATAAAAAAGCAATGATAAGAGTAGGGTTTTTTAAATAGAGTAATACTGATTATTCAAGGTTTGCATTATTTTTTTGTAACGCTATACTGAGATTATATAGTCAGTCTAGAATAAAAGAGATACAACCCATATCATGAAACAGCTTAGGTAGATTATTCTCCATCCAGCCTTGACGTAGAAATTTTGCCTGTGCCCACTTCTTTTCAATGGGATTTAGATCAGGGCTGTAGGGTGGCAACCAAAGAATACGATGGCCATGTCTGTTCAGTAGTTTTTGAATGCATTTGTTCTTATGAAATCTAGCATTGTCCATCACGATCACACATTTTGTTTTAAGACTTGGTATTAGCGTGTGTTTGCACCAGTTGTAGAATATGCTGCTGTTAATATTTTGCTCAAAGTAATCTAAGGCAAATAACATTTTTTCATAGAGAGCACCAATAACGTTAGTGCGCTTTCTTGCTTGCCAGTTATAGCTGTCGATACAGGGTTTACCTATCGGTGCATAGCCATGAGAACGAATGGTTTCAGCCTCAAAGCCGCTTTCATCCATGTACACAATGGGATAGCCTTGCTGCATAAAACTATTGAGCTTACTCTGATACGCTGCTCTTTTTATTGGACACGCTTTTGGATGCTCTAAGGTCTTTTTTTTGACTGATACCAAGACGCTTTAGGGCAATATCAATGCCTGACTTGCTACAGCCTAAACGTTGAGCTCGCTCGTAAATGTAATCGTCTGGATACTGCGCGACGTCTTTGAGAAGTGCTTCATTTGGTATTTTACTGGGTGGTTTATCCCGAGTTTGTTTGATACTTGGGTTTTTCAGCCAACGCTGTAAAGTGGTTTTGCTGATGTCATAGAAAATACAAGCTTGACGAATGCTCATGTCTTTGTCTTTGACGCTTTTTATAACTTGCGTTCGAAAGTCTGCTGAGTAAGTCATAATGATTATATCTTTCTCTTTATTTTAAAAGCATTGTATCTTATTTATAAAAGACTGACTATAGTCATGATGTTTACAAAAAACATAAATACCTATGATAAATGGTATAGTCGATACACTCTAAAAATGTCATAGCGCTACTGGGATGAATTTTGCGCAGCCTCTGGGAACGCAGCACGCAAGTAAAATCTATACCAGTAGCGCGTTTAAATCCATAACAGTTTTACATTCAGCTAACTATAATAAAAGAGTCGGTCAAAAATCATTTAAGATAGAAATCATACATGCTAATAAGGAGTAGGAGATATGGATATTAGAATAGCGACGTTATCAACGGTGTTGTTTTCAATGACTGGCTTATTAGGATGTCAAACTCTCGCAAATAATCCATCAGAGCCAAGCCGTACACAGATACATCAAGCCAGTTGGGTTACCAGTGGAGACGCGTTTGGCCCGCCTGACGATAGTGTGTTGGCAACTAATGAAAGCCGAGTGGTGTTCTTTCGTGATGAAGAGGATGGCAGCTCAGACGTCGTTAGGGTAGGGCTAGGTGCTGATAATGTTTTCCAATCTAGCCTACAAAATAAGCACTATTCAGAAAGTGTGCTGTGCTCTGGTGTGCAAACTATCAACATAACAGTCGCTAATAAGCAAAAAGTAACCACCTACTCTCAAAAATATACCTTCCTCCCACAAACCACCACCTACTTACAGATTGGTACTTCCAAATCAGGCCATGCTTTTATCAGACAGGTTTCTCTTGAGGATGTTTTAAATTCACCTGAGAAGTTTACGCGCCAAGCTCACCAAATCAATCGTGTCTCCTCTAAGTGCAATAGGCTAGACAATGTCGATCTGCAACAGTCGGAAACGCTGAGTACAGCGGACAATAGCGATATTGATGCACCTTTGTACTTTCGCCTACTGTTCGATTTCGATAGTGTCGACGTCAAAAACGAGAACGTAATAAAGCTTAGTAAAGTGGCCGATATGGCTCGATTGTTTCCTAAAAGAGCCGTGATATTAGAAGGCCATACAGATGATAGAGGCCCAAAACAATACAATTTAACGCTTTCTCAAAAGCGTGCCGATGCTGTCAAAAATATTTTGATAAATCAATATGGTCTAGATGCTGAGCGTATAGTCAGTGTGGGCTATGGCGAGTCAAGACCGGTGGATAAAAGTGGTACAGAAAAAGGGCGTCAAAATAATCGCCGAGTAGACGCTATCGTGATCCGAGAAGAATCTGCTAAATAACTGGCAACGATATAATACTGTGAAGACATTAATCAAAAATGTATAGACAAAAATTAGGGATGATACCATGAAAAATATAACCGTTAAAGTACAGAGCCAAATTGAGACAGTTACTGAGCACAAAGTAATGACACAAAATAGCGAACCGATCGTCATTGCTGCTACTAATAATATTAACTATGAGCTTATAGACGACTCCACAGGACATGCGCCAGACCATATCATTACTAAGCGAGTAGACAAAGATCTGCATGTTTCTTTTGAAAATAACAGTCTCGAACCAGATCTTATTATTGAAGGGTTTTATGAGGATATTAATAGTGCGCTCATAGGCTTGGCCGAAGATGGCAGTTATTACTACTATATTCCGGATTCTGGTGAGGTAGCAGACTATGTTACTGAGTTGGAAATAGGTGATGTACAAGGACAGGCCTTGGGTGGGACACCGCAAGCAGCACCTTGGTGGGTGGGAGCCACAGAAGTTGAAGGCTTTGATGCGTTACCTTGGTTAGCAGGTCTGGCAGGAGTAGGTATCTTAGGTGCTGCTTTAGGAAGCAGTGGTGGAAGTAGCAATAATAATCAACCACCAATTGATAATGTCGCTCCAGATGCGCCGACAGACGTTATCGTCAGTGAAGATGGCAGCAGCGTCACT
>NZ_JABAST010000051.1 GCF_016107575.1 Psychrobacter faecalis
TGTATGCTTTATTTTAGAAGATATATACTTTTTTGCCAATTAGGGACACGCCCTAATAATATTAGGGAAGCCAAGTAGCGAACGCAACTCGCGAATGCCTTGCGCTAAATGATTGCGACTACGCACGACGATATGAATAATGGTGTCGCTGCTACGCACGTCGACCTTTTCGACCCCGATATTTAACTGGCGCAGATGATAAATCACTTCACTGATTTGCTCGTCGCTTAGAGCAATAGATAGTTTTAAGTAAGCAGGGAAGCGGATTTTGCTGTTATGTTCCCCGGATGAGTCGCCTTGCTTAATGGCTTTATCATTGCGCCAGCGCAGTTGGATAACTTGATAAGGATTGTCTTTACGGATATCGTCTAACGAAAAGCACTTATGGCGATGCACAACCAGACCATGACGTGATAAATGGCCAACGATAGGGTCGCCATAAATCGGATGACAACAATTGGCAAAATCAAGCTCAACGCCTGAAGCGTTGACAATCAATTGTTGCGGTTGGGTCATATCATCAACGCTTTCTTGCGATTGCATATCACTGACTTCATCGCTAAACAAACGGGTGACCACCAGTTGCGGCAGCAGCGTGCCCGAGCTGATTTGCTCAAACAGCGCATTTTTTTCTGTTAGACCCCGCCATTCGGTCAGGTTTTTCCAATCGCTTTCGGTCAAATCATCGAGGCTTTTCTGATAGGTTTTTAGCGCGCGGTCTAAAGCCTCTCTGCCATGATGCTGTTTATCTGCAGGCGATAAGTCTTTAAACCAACGTAAAATCTCCACGCGGGCTTTATTGGTCACCACAAAGCCGAGCCATTCCGCTTTTGGTTCAGAATGACTGCTGACTTCAATCTCGACCAACTGCCCGTTTTTCAGCACCGTCCCGAGTTTTGCATGCTTGTTATCGACATTGGCACCGACCGCGACATTGCCCACCATAGGGCCGACGGCGTAAGCAAAGTCTAGGGCTGTGGCGCCTTGTGGCAGCTCATAAGCGCGGCCTTGCGGGCTGTAGCAGATGATTTTACTCGAGTGTAGATAATCCATCAGCTCATTAATAGTAGAAACGGCCGCGGAAAAATCAGGACTGTCGGCATCTAACGTGTCTTCGTCAACCAAGTCTTTCATATTACGCAGTGATGCTTGAATAACCGACTGGCTGACATCGGAGGCGTGTTCGGCACCAATAACGCCAAGCCTTGCCGCGTTTTGCATTTGCTTGGTTAAGATGGTGACTTTAACAAAATCATTGTCACGCTCATAAATAAGGGTGAGCGACTGATTGCCACCGGGCAGCGGACGCCGAATGTTATCGGCGATATGACTGTCATCAATCTGATATTTTTTAATGAGATAATAAGCGAGCTTGTCACAAGCTTCGATGTTATCAAGCACAATCTCAAACGCATAATGGCGCAGTAGCGCATTGATTTCACCGCGATTACGGAAAAACTGCCGGAAGATAACCACGCGATTGTCTAAAACTTTGACCATGCCATTCAGATCAAGGTTGTTTAGCACAATGCTCAAGTAGCGATGAATGGCTTCTCTTTGAAAATTACGCCCAAGTCCATGTTGCAGCAGCTTATCAGACAGCTTGTTATACATATCAGAATCAAGATTACGATAACAAAGCACTTCGATATAATCGGCAATGTCATTGAGGCCCATCAAGCGCGCAAAAGGTACATAAAAATCTAACGTTTCTTGTGCAGTAGTTCGCTGTTTTTCGGGGCGTACCGCATCGAGCGTCGACATATTGTGCAAGCGGTCAGCCAGTTTAATAATCAAGACGCGCGGGTCAGCAAGGGTAGCGGTCAAGATTTTATGAAAGGTGGCGGCTTTGTTTTCTTGCTTGTTATGGGTTGATGATTTTAATTTGGTCACGCCATCGACCAGTCTGGATACTATTTTACCGTAACGCTGCTCAATATCTTCAGCGGTAACCTCGGTATCTTCTACCGTATCATGAAGGATTGCTGCAATAATGGTATCGCGATCCAAGCGAAAGCCTGCCAATATTTCGGCGACGGCAATCGGATGCGTGATATAAGGCTCCCCTGATTTACGCTTATCTTTGATATGCGCTATATCACCGAACTCACAGGCATCAATAATATCACTACGTTCAGCCGCAGTGAGATAACCTACTGAGCGCAGCAGGTTGTATTGAGCATCATCAACTAAAGGATGACTGAGTTTGGGCAAGGTTTGAGTCATAAGGTGGTAATCCTATTTTCCAATACCTATTTATCAGTTCAGGACGGTTCGTCGGCTACGGACTTTTAATGGGTTCAGGACTGTTGGGTAAATGATAGCTGGATGAATAAGCGGCGGTTATGCAAAAGAGTAAGCTATTAGGTCAAAGCATACTAACTTAAAACGCACAAAGCGAAAAGAGGGCAGACCACCCTCTAATTAATCGTAAATCGTTCTCAATGTCAACTCTTATGCGCGTAAGTCAGGCAGAAAATAAAAAATTCTACCTGAGTGATATGATTTTCGCTATAAATGGTCGCAAAAATTGGCAAGCGTTTGGTGTTATCAGTCGTTTCATAACCAAAAAACCACAGCCGATGCTGTGGTTCTTATCTTTTAGTAATGTCAGCACGGAATAAAGTGGTCGTGCTTATTGCTAAAAGTTAGGCTTTACTAAAAACAGCTCTGTATTAAAAGCTATGATCGCCCGACAAAGCCAAATCTAATGAGCTTGTCGCAAAGTTATGCTCTGGCTGATTTAAAATATCACGGGTGATTTTGCCGGCAGCAATTTCACGTAATGCCAAGACCGTAGGCTTGTCGTTATCGACGTCAACCATCGGCTCAGCGATACCTTTGGCCAATTGACGGGCGCGCTTACTGGCGACCAAAATCAGCTCAAAGCGATTATCAACATTATCCAAACAATCTTCAATCGTCACTCGTGCCATAAATAGCTACCTCGGTTGTTTTTATCAGTCACAGCATATGGCTGCCACTCAATAAAAATAATATCAAAAATATAAAAGGGGGATAGCTGGACATTATAGCATTTTTTGCTTAGACGCGTAGTTGCTTTTTATATCTGCTGTTAGTTATACGAAAATCGAGATTTTTCACTTTTAAGCTTTCTTTTCCCTAAGTGTTTTTTGCTTATTCGTCGACTTGGCTATTTAGCAAATTGGCAATAGTGCGATGATAGCGCTGCTGTTGGCGTTTAAGGGTTTGTCTATCGGCGACGATAATGGCTTTTAGCTCGGTTAACGCCACTTCAAAATTGTCATTAATCACCACAAAATCAAAATGTACATATTGCGCCATCTCAGTGACCGCGCCCGCTAAGCGCTGCTCGATGACTTCCATGCTGTCCTGCGCACGCGTCGATAAGCGCTGACGTAAAGTTGCTAAACTTGGCGGCAAAATAAAAATCATCGTTGCATCGGTAAATATTTTTTTGACTTGTAGCGCCCCTTGCCAATCAATCTCAAGGATAACATCGACGCCTGCCTCTAGCTGCGCGCGCACGCTTTGCTCTGATGTGCCATAATAATTGCCAAACACTTCGGCATGCTCTAAAAACTTGCCTTCGCCGATAGCCGTGACAAATTTATCAACGTCGGTAAAATGGTAATGCTGACCATCAATCTCACCGGGACGCGGTGCGCGCGTGGTGTGCGACACGCTAACGGTCAAGTCGTTGGTGGTGGCCAGTAGCTGTTTGACCAGTGAGGTTTTGCCCGTCCCTGAGGCGGCGGTAATAATAAATAATGAACCTGTCATACGGTTTTTCCTAATGGATAGTTTGCTAATGTAAGGTGCCACAATGGAATAGGTACTAGTAAAGTATGCGCTAATAAAAAGCTAAAAACGGCGCAAATAAGTGTTGAGCTGGTAAAAACAAAAAACGCCATCAAGTATGGCGCTATAAAGTTGTATTGATTTCTCATTGATACGTCATTATAAACTGCTTGGCGCGCTTTTATTTAATTCGCGCAAGCTTTTTAGCACTTAATCTTATTTATTGTCTGTTTTTGCATTAAAAGGCTCTGTGTCAATGAACGTTAATGCTCAGTTCATTTGAAACAGGGCTATTTTCAAAGGCAATAAAAGCAAATTATGCTAAAGTAGAGCATGGATGTTATCCCAAGTTTTGAGGTTAAGCAGTTTGACGTTAAGCTTTAACCATAAATTATCTAATGATAGGCCCTCTTATGCAAATTTATCTTGCCAATCCACGTGGATTTTGTGCTGGTGTGGATCGCGCGATTGCGATAGTGAACGAAGCATTGACACGTTTTGAGCCACCCATTTATGTGCGTCATGAAGTCGTGCATAACAAATTTGTGGTCTCAGATTTGGCCAATCGCGGCGCGGTTTTTGTCGAAGAGCTGCACGAAGTGCCGGATGGTTCAATCGTGATTTTCTCAGCGCATGGTGTCTCAAAGGCGGTCGAAGATGAAGCAGAGCGCCGTGATTTGACCGTATTTGACGCCACTTGTCCATTGGTTACCAAAGTACATATCGAGGTGGCACGATTTGCCCAAGACGGGATGGATGCGGTATTGATTGGTCACGCAGGACACCCTGAGGTTGAAGGCACTATGGGGCGTTTTAATCGTCGCCACGGCGGGCAAATTCATTTGGTCGAAAATGAAAGCGATGTTGAGGCTTTAAATGTGCAAAACGCTGAGCATTTGGCTTTTGTAACCCAAACGACTCTTTCGATGGATGATACCGCGCGCGTTATTGATGCGCTGCGTGAAAAATTCCCCAGTATTCAAGGCCCACGCAAAGACGATATTTGCTATGCCACCCAAAACCGCCAAGATGCGGTCAAAGATTTAGCCGGTCGTTGTGAAGTGGTGTTGGTGGTTGGTTCGCCAAACTCGTCAAACTCTAATCGCTTGCGTGAGTTGGCTGAGCGTATGGATTGCCGCGCCTATCTGATTGATAATGCCACTGAGATGGATAGAAACTGGTTTGATGGCATTCAAAGTGTTGGCGTTACTGCTGGCGCGTCTGCGCCTGAGATATTAATCCAAGAAGTGCTACAACAATTGCAAGATTGGGGCGGAGATTTACCAAGTGAGCTGTCAGGTATCGAAGAAAACGTGACCTTTAGCTTGCCAAAAGCGCTGCGAATTCCGGTCACGCAAGTAGGTAAATAGCATGAATAAGCAGAAAAAAGGCTTTGTGTTAGCAGAAGCGACGCTTGATGAGATTAATAAACAATTAAAAATTAATCTGTTTACCATCGTTGTGCTGATTGTCATGCTAGTGCTGAACACTGCGCAATTTATGAAAGATTATAGTGTCTTATATGGCGCGCTTATCGCTGTCATGGCGTTTTTTCTATTTATAATGGCCAAAAGTCGCACCATGCTTATGATGAGAAAACAACAGCTTACCAAGTAAATGCTAAAGGTAAATTAAATATAACCGTTATTATGAAAGACCAACCTATTAAAGTGGTCGAGAATACAGCATTAATAAAGAAGATTAGATTAAGGATGTTCATGCAAGCTTATTATCAGTTTATCAAACGCGAGCAGCTAGAAGGTGGCGTTAGCGTTGCCCATTATCAGCCAACCAAACATGCACAAGGCGCTTGGAATGAACACGAGCAGCATATGGCACCAGCGACTGGCCTGCTGACCGCTGAGCTTGAAAGTTATGCGCCGCAAGCAAATATGCGTATCGCTCGTATCAGTCTGGATATTTTAGGCTTGATACCGCTTGATGAGTTTACCGTTACCACGCGTTGTATCCGTCCGGGTAGAACGATTGAGCTAATTGAGGCGGTCATGAGCAGTCGTGGCCGTGATGCCATTATCGCCCGTGCTTGGCGACTGCTGACCCAAGATACTAGTGAGATTGCCGGACTTGAAGATCAAAAAGCGCTGTATCAGCCTGAGGATTTGCCTGTTTGGGATGGTATGAAAGGCTGGCCGGGCGGTTTTATCGAAAGCGTCCACTTGGTTGCCGAGCCCGACCGCCGTGCTGGTCGTGGTATGGTATGGATTACCAATGATGTTGAGATGGTAGAAGGCGAAACGACTGACGATTTGGTACATCTAATGGGGATGGTCGATACCGCCAATGGCGTCGTGCCACGCTTGGGACTCGGCTTATCAAAATTGCAATGGATGTTCCCCAATACGGATTTGCAAATCCATATGCATCGCGCGCCAAAAGGGCGCTGGCTTGGCATCGAAGCGGTGCAACAATACGGCGATGACGGTATTGGACTGACCAGTGCCGTGCTGCATGATGTGCACGGGCCGTTTGGTCGTAGTGAGCAAATCTTGACTATCCGCCCTATGCCGCGTTAATTTTAGTTATTGAACAACTATGCGTTAAATAAGTATGGGTTAAACATTAAACAACGAGCAACCAAACGTAACGTTATCAAAGTTGCAACTTGCCCTGTCAAATGGTATTTAGTTCATAACGTTAGGCTATAAAAATTTTGTTATCTAATTATATAAAATAAATCAAAAGTATGTGATTAATTTATTATACAAATAATTGAAAATCGGTTGTAATGGAATACCACAACGAGGCAAGGTGATTCAAAACTGCTATGATGGGTTTTGATAGTGAAGGTTACCTTTCACTTTATCCTTGCAACAACGATAACTAAAGGAATATGACCATGAACGATATGAACGATAAAAAATGCCCTTACGATATGACGCCGTTGACCATGAGTAATGGCGCGCCAGTGGTTGATAATGAAAATAGTAAAACCGCGGGCAAACGCGGTCCTCTACTCGCAGAGGACTTATGGCTTAACGAGAAGCTTGCTGATCTAAACCGAGAGGTTATTCCTGAACGCCGTATGCACGCCAAAGGTTCGGGCGCGTTTGGTACTTTCACTGTCACCAATGACATTACTCAATATACGCGTGCTGATATTTTTAGCGAAGTGGGTAAGCAAACGGAGATGTTTGCGCGCTTTAGTACGGTGGCAGGTGAGCGCGGCGCTGCTGATGCTGAGCGTGATATTCGCGGTTTTGCCCTAAAATTCTATACCGAGCAAGGCATTTGGGATTTGGTCGGTAATAATACGCCGGTATTTTTCGTTCGTGACCCGCGCAAATTTCCAGATTTAAACAAAGCGGTCAAACGTGACCCACGTACCAATATGCGTTCGGCAACCAATAACTGGGACTTTTGGACGTTATTGCCAGAATCTTTGCACCAAGTCACCATTACCATGAGCGACCGAGGTATCCCAGCCTCTTATAGACATATGCATGGCTTTGGCTCGCATACGTATAGCTTTATCAATAGCGACAATGAGCGTTTTTGGGTCAAATTTCATTTCCGTACTCAGCAAGGTATCAAAAACTTAACCGATGCCGAAGCCGCTGAAATCATCGCCTCGAATCGTGAAAGCCATCAAGAAGATTTGCTCAGTGCCATCGACAATGGCGATTTTCCAAAGTGGAAAATGTACGTGCAAATCATGCCAGAAACCGATGCCGATAAAGTGCCTTATCATCCGTTTGATTTGACCAAGGTATGGCCAAAAGGGGATTATCCGCTGATTGAAGTTGGCGAGATTGAGCTTAATAAAAACTCAGACAATTATTTCTTAGACGTCGAGCAAGCGGCTTTTGCGCCGAACAATCTCGTGACTGGCATCAGTGCCTCACCAGACCGTATGCTACAAGCGCGTCTCTTTAGCTACGCCGATGCTCAGCGTTATCGCGTTGGCGTCAATCACAAGCAGATCCCAGTCAATAAACCACGTTGTCCGGTGACCAGTAACCACCGCGACGGTCAAATGCGTGTCGATGATAACTACGGTGGTCGTCCACACTATACGCCAAACAGCTTTGAGCAGTGGCAAGATCAGCCGCAGTACGCTGAGCCAGCTTTAAAGATTGATGGCTACGCAGCGCATTACGATTTCCGTGAAGACGATAGTGATTATTTTAGCCAGCCGCGCGCACTGTTTAACCTAATGAACGATGAGCAAAAGCAAGTGTTGTTTGATAATACCGCCCGCGCGATGGGTGATGCGCTTGATTTTATTAAATATCGTCATATTCGCAACTGTAACTGGTGCGACCCTGCTTATGGCGTAGGCGTTGCCAAAGCCCTTGGCATGAGCGTTGAAGACGCTATGGCAGCACGTGAGAATGATCCTGCTCGTCATTTACCTAGCTGTTTATAATCTCTGTAGAAAATAAAAACGATAGAATTTAGCTGTTCTATATTTATCTAAAAACACCGCCTTAGGAAACTGGGGCGGTTTTTTTTATGCTTAATTATTTTTTTAGCTTAGTTTAGCCTATTTGATCTTGAAATTTTTACCCGTGCCCCTATCTGATTAGGCAGCCTAGCAGTATTTACAGCGCCTTCTTGCTAAGCAAATTTAGTAATTAGATTGGGTAATCAAATTGGCTAAACTGCTAGTATTTGAAAATTTGTGATTTATGCGTGCTGGTAACAGCATTTTTGGTATCAATAATAGGAGTTTTTATGAGTGAACAGACCCAAGCGGATAATAAAAACGCTAATGACATCAATATTAATAAAGACAGCCCAGAATTAAAAAAACACAGTTTTGAAGCAGAAGTGGCGCAGCTGCTGCATTTGGTGACGCATTCGCTTTATTCTAATGCCGATATTTTTGTGCGTGAATTGGTTTCGAACGCATCGGACGCTTGCGACAAATTGCGCTTTGAAGCGACCAATGACGACAGTCTTTATGAAGATGACGGCGAGTTAAAGATTCGTATCGCTGTCGATGAAGATGCCAAAACCATTACCTTTATCGATAACGGCATCGGTATGAATGAAGCCGACGCCATCGAAAACTTAGGAACGATTGCCAAATCTGGTACTAAGGCTTTCCTCGACAAATTGTCTGAATCGCAAAAGCAAGATGGACAATTAATTGGTCAATTTGGGGTTGGTTTTTACTCTGGATTTATCGTGGCTGATACCATTAGCGTTGAGTCACGAAAAGCGGGCGAGCCTGCCGATAAAGGTGTACGCTGGGTTTCAGACGGCACCGGTAGCTTTACCGTTGAGCCAATTACCAAAGAGACGCGCGGTACCAGCATTACTTTGCATCTAAAAGAAGAGTACAGCGAAGGCGAAGATAATTATCTAGACCGCGGCAAAATCAAGCGTTTGGTCAATAAGTACTCAGACCATATTAGCTTGCCGATTCAGATGCGTAAAGAAGTCTGGCAAGAAGATGTGAAAGAAGAGGGCGACGACAGTGACGCGCCAGCAGGCGGTCAGATGGTCTTGACCGACGAGTGGGAAACCATTAACAAAGCCAGTGCGCTTTGGACCCGCTCAGCATCTGAGGTTGAAGATGATGAGTATGTCGATTTTTATAAAAACATCACTTATGACATGGATGCGCCGCTAACATGGACACACAACCGCGTTGAAGGTCGCGTTCAGTATACCCAGCTTTTATATATTCCGAAAAAAGCGCCGATGGATTTATACACGCGTGAGCAGCAGCACGGCTTAAAGCTTTATGTGAAGCGCGTCTTTATTATGGACGATGCTGAGCAATTGCTGCCGATGTATTTGCGTTTTGTGAAAGGGGTCATTGATTCAGCGGATCTGCCGCTTAACGTCAGCCGCGAAATCTTGCAAGAATCGCGCGATGTTAAATCTATCCGAGATGGTAACGCGCGCCGTATTTTGACCTTGCTAGCGAGCCTTGCTAACAGCGAAGATAGCGATAAACAAGAAAAATTTGCCCAATTCTATAGCGAATTTGGCGATGTGATTAAAGAAGGCCTTGGCGAGGATATGGGCAATCAAGAGCGTATTGCCAAATTGCTGCGTTATGCCACTAGCACCAACGACAAGGTTGAGATCAGCTTTGAAGATTATAAAGGTCGTATGATTGACGGACAAAAAGCCATCTATTATCTGACGGCGGATAATTTAGCAGCTGCTAAAAACAGTCCGCAGCTTGAGCTGTTTAAGAAAAAAGGCATCGAAGTTATCTTGATGACCAGCCGTGTTGATGAATGGGCGATGAACTTCTTGACCCAATTTGATGGCACGCCGCTGCAAAATATCGCTAAGGGTGCGGTTGATTTAGGCGACTTGCAGGACGAAGCCGAAAAAGCTGAAGCTGAAAAAGCGCAAGAGACCATGAAGCCTGTCGTTGATAAGCTAAAAACAGCACTTGGCGCGCGCGCAAAAGACGTTAAAGTCTCAACGCGTTTGGTTGATAGTCCAGCGTGTCTAGTCATTGGTGAAGGTGAGCTGTCACCGCAAATGATTCAGATGCTGAAGCAAATGGGTCAAGATGTACCAGAAAGCAAACCAACGCTTGAGGTCAATCCTGACCATCCACTGATTAAAAAGTTAGAGAGTAGCGAGCAGTCTGACGACAATTTTGACAAGCTGGCGCAGGTCATTTTTGACCAAGCGTTACTTGCCGATGGCGGTCAACTAGAAGATCCAGCCGCTTATCTAAAACGCGTCAATGAGCTATTGATGCGATAATAATTGCTGCTTAATAAAAGGAGGTCTTGATTTTAAGGCCTCCTTTTTTAATGGATTGTCAATCAACGTTTAGAGTAATTTTTCGGCAGTTTTTACAAATCAGCCTTATCCTCTTGAGCGACAATCCGTTACAATCGCGATAGATTAGCGAGCTAAAATATTAAGTTAGATTTCTCGCTTTTCAATCCTATTTTATCGTCAAATAATAATAAATTGGCGTTATTTCTCTCGACTGGCTAGAGGTCTAAGTCTTTGTCACTTGCGTCATTAAAAACCGTATCGCTTCAGCGCTTCTCGCTCAATTTCGCGGCCAATATTATTGCCACCTTGTGGATGCTGGTCGGGTCGACGCGGGCGTTCTCTTGGGTAAAACCCACCTTTATCCAGTTTGCGGTATTCGCCATATTGGCACTGGGTAGTAATGTCCTATTCTCGTGGTTAGCCGCCGCAAATGGTAGCGTCTTTAATGAGCAAGGATTGGTCAGCTATTTAATTTGGCCAATGATTATTTTGCTCGGCGGTATTATTTTAGCTCGCCGCGCTGGTAACCAAGCGCTGGTTTTTGTGCCTGTCATTTTATGGCTGGTTGCTGATACGCTATCAGCGTTACTGCAAAGCCTGGTACAGTTTTTTGGCAGCTATGGGTGGTTGCCAAGTTGGAGTTATTCTTTTTTACCTATTTTATTTTTAGTGCTGTTTTTATGGCAGACACTCGCTTTATTATGGATATTTTTCCGTCGCCTGCGCATTTCTTGGTGGGAGAGAATCATCGTCTTAGTAGGGGCAGTGGCATTATTGACCATTTGGCAGCGCAACGTCGCCGACCAGCCGATATTTAAGCAAATTCCTGTTGAGCCAGTACTAGAAGAAGCGGCTTTGTACGAGCAGCCGCGATTATTGCAGCAAGCTTTAGACCGTATCGACCCGAGTATACCCGGTAAAAGCGACTGGTATTTTATGGGCGTGGCAGGATTCTCAGAACAAAACGTCTTTCGTTCTGAGATTAATAAAGTGCGTGAATTGTTTGACGTGCGCTTTGGTACCAGTGGCCATTCGCTGGCATTGATTAATAATAACTATACGTGGCTAGATGAGCCAATTGCGACAAAAACCAGTATTTTGCGCGGGTTAAAAACCATCGGTCAGCAAATGAATGCTGATGAAGATGTATTATTTCTTACCCTATCGTCACATGGTGATGAGAATGTTATTCAACTGGCAAATCCACCATTAGCGATGGATAATTTAGATGCCACGTGGCTGCGTGAAGCGTTAGATGCGTCCGGTATCCGCTGGCGAGTGATTGTGGTGTCGGCGTGCTATTCAGGCTCATTTATCGATGAATTGGCATCACCAACAACGGTAATTATTACCGCCTCCGCCGCTGATAAAATGTCATTTGGCTGCACCAATAGTGCTGAGATGACTTACTTTGGACAGGCTTTCTTTGCGGAGAGTTTGCGCGAAAACACCAGTTTTTCTGATGCGTTTAAAGATGCCGCTTACCGCGTGCAAGAACGTGAGCTCTATATGGGTTTTGAGCCATCAGAGCCGCAGATGGTCATTGGTAGCTTAATGGAAACCGCGCTGCCAGCATTTGAGCAAGTACTGTTTGCTAAAACCCGCCCAGCACTCGCCAATATGACTAATCAGCCGAATTCTGTTAAGGTTACTCAAGCTCCTGATACGGCAAACATAATCGATAATCTGCCTGAAAATGACTAAGGCCTGCTGATAAATTAGATTTATGTCGCTACTAAGGCGCGCTTTTTGAACTTTTAAAATACTACTCGAGTGACCGACTGTCTTTAATTGACTTTACTGAATTACTTGTCTTTAACAGTTTGCTTGCTAATAGTAAGGATGGGCAGTTGTCACTCAGCGCTTATTTCGTCTTGGATAAAAAGGATGTCACTTATGAATAATTCTTATAAACACAGTTTGTCTACCAACTCAAAGATTGAGCAAATCAGCGTCAATCGCTGCTTCGATGGCGAGCAGCATTATTATCGTCATGAGTCCACCGCGACCAAAACGCCGATGACCTTTAGTATTTATCTGCCAGATGAAGCGCTGGCTGGGCGCCGTTGTCCGGCTGTTTTATATCTCTCGGGTTTGACCTGCAATGCCGATAACGTCACCCATAAAGCGCATTTTCAACAAAAATGCAGCGAGCTTGGCATGATATTTATTGCGCCGGATACTTCTCCTAGAAGTCATGACGCACACGAGGTCGCAAACGATGAGCGTTATTTTGTCGGGCAGGGCGCAAGCTATTATGTCGATGCGACGCAAGCACCGTGGGCAGAACATTTTAATATGCAAAGCTATATCGTTGATGAATTATACGATTTACTGCGCTCAGAGTTTCCGATTGATAGTATCGGCATCACAGGCCACTCGATGGGCGGTCATGGGGCGTTACTATTGGGCTTTAAGTTCCCAAGTAAGTTTGTCAGTGTCTCCGCCTTATCGCCTGTTTGTGCTGCCAGTGAGTCGGCATGGGGGCAGGCCGCTTATGCAGAGTACTTCGGCGATGATAAGTCGCTATGGGCGCAAGCGGACGCCTCACAGATGATTGTAGAAGTCGGCCAGCAGTATGCCAGTATTTTGGTCGACCAAGGCGCGGCTGATAATTTTTTAGCAGAAGGTCAGCTGCAAACGCCTAAGCTACAAGCAGCGTGTGACAAGGCCAAGCAGCCATTGACGTTACGCTATCAAGCCGGTCATGACCACAGCTATTACTTTATCCAAACAGTGATTAATGACCACATCGAACACCACTGGCGTATGGCGCAAATGGGCTAAGCCTGTCCAATAATATCTGTCTACAAATAATAGCCGTCTAATAGCTGAGCGTATCGTCTGTCATATAACTTGACAGAGCGTTACGCTGATTATTTAATCAAGCGCCTTTACTGTTATAAAATAGATCGGTACAAAACAGATTGGTGCAAAATAGAGCGAGCTTGCCAATAGGCAAAACTTTTTTAAAGGTAAGTTTTATGATGAATAATCTGATAGCGCCATCGAAGACAAATCTGACTAATCGACAGCAGGCGGCTCAATTATCGCTGGCCGCGATGCAAGCGGATATGGCTGATATGAGGGCGGCTTTAAAAAATAAGCAGCAAGCTAATATGGTTCAAAAAGATAATGTCAAATCAGAAACTCGCAAAGTAAAGTCAGCTAATGCAGCTAATATTAACGCGCTTGATGCCGTGCAATTATCGCGGGTGATAGAGATGGCGTGGGAAGACCGAACACCGTTTGAAGCGATAGCGCACAGCTACGCACTAAACGAGACCGCAGTCATTAAGCTGATGCGCCAAGAGTTAAAGCCGTCGTCTTTTCGCCTATGGCGACGGCGTGTCACCAGCCGTGTGACCAAGCATCAAGCAAAGCGTCCGTTTGATGTCGGTCGCGCGTATTGTAAGAGCCAATATAAACCGCGCTAACGTTTTTTTAAAACGGCTCATTTAAAACCAATCGTTTAATAAGTGTAGTATCTAAATACCAATTCCAGTGATTAAAAGCTTTTTTATTAAATGTTTATACCAACCCAAATAGGTAGCTCAACTATGACTAGCCCAGCCAAACCTTATCTTATCGCGCCTTCTATTTTATCAGCTGACTTTGCCAGACTTGGTGAGGAGGTCGAAAAGGTATTGGAGGCGGGCGCTGATGTCATCCATTTTGATGTGATGGACAATCACTATGTGCCTAACCTAACCTTTGGTAGCATGATATGTCAGGCGCTGCGTGACTATGGTATCGAGGCGCCGATTGATGTCCATCTTATGGTATCGCCAGTCGATAGCATGATCGAGCAGTTTTTAGAGGCGGGTGCGAGTATTATCACCTTCCACCCAGAAGCCAGCGCCCATATTGACCGCTCTTTGCAGCTGATTAAAGATAGCGGTGCTGAATGTGGCTTGGTCTTAAATCCAGCAACACCGCTGCATTATTTAGATTATGTGATGGACAAGGTTGACCAAATCTTACTGATGAGCGTCAATCCAGGCTATGGTGGGCAGTCATTTATTGATGGTACCTTAGATAAAGTGCGCCAAGTCCGTCAGCGTATCATTACCAGTGGTCGCGATATTAGACTAGAAGTAGATGGCGGCATTAAAGCGAGTAACATCCGCGCGATTGCCGAAGCGGGGGCTGATATGTTCGTCGCTGGTTCCGCTATTTTTAATCAAGAAGATTATAAATCTGCCATCGACGCTATGCGCGCCGAATTAGCCTTGGCAAATGGTTATTAATCCCCATTTATAACTATTAGTATGAGTGTTAAGGTTATAACGATGGACTCGATAAGCCATATAAAGGTGAAATATGAACACGCAAAAGCCCATTAACTCGTCAGTATCGCCTGAGCCTATAAAAGAAAAACAGTCGCAAGCCCCAAGCTTAGTACCTAAGGGTATCACTATTGGCATGGCAGCTTTTGCCTTGGTGCTTAGTCTCTCTGGTTATGGTTTTCGCCTGCTGATTGGCGATGATGTCGGAGAAGTGCTGCGTCATGCAGCAGTGATAGTGCCAGCCTTTATGATTGGTATTCCGCTATTTTTTTGGCTCGGTTCGCGCATTTTAAATAAGCTCAAAGGTTTGCATATCGCAAGCTGGAACGCTATTAGCTTGGGCTATTTAACCTCTTGTATAGCCATGCTTTGGTTAATGGGCACTTATAGCTAATAATTGGCTGATGTTAGCGCTTTAACATGGTTATCTTTTAAAACTTTGTCTTTATGGCATTCATCGATTTCTACTTTTTAATAAGTCGCGCTTTATGATGCGACTGGACACTTGCTAGTATGGCTACTTCCTCTAAGAAAATCACCGATATTATTTTCCCAAAAGACCTTCCAAACAGTTTGTTTATTTTGCTGATAATCGCCTGTTTGCTCTTAGGCTTATCCTACCTGCGCCATGGTACCGGACTGCAAGGCTGGCTACACGTCTTTGAAAATTGGCTACTCATGTTGCTTATTATTCCAACTGCCACCGCTACCGTAGCTTTACCGTTTAAATATCGCGACCCGTCGCTTGAGCTCAAGCAAATGTATTATCTGGGGATGTTTGTTGCTTTCTTATTTACCTTAGCGAAATTACGCTATTGGCGTTAATAGCGATTTAGCTCGTTCATAAGGTTGATAAGTAGTATTAAATAGCATTTAGGCAAAACACTTACGCGTCAGGCCTTGAATTGTCGGTGCAAAGCGTCCATTGTATAAGTAAGATAGTTTTGCCCGAATATCTGTAAAACTAAGATTTTATAAACGAAGTCAGCGCCTTTTTACAGACATAAAGCGGGATAATAAGGAAAAAATAGATGCCATACGATATTGATAATGAAATAGAAGTAGATAACGATAGTCGCGATCAGTTCGCTGGATTTGCTAAAGAAACCACGCTTGAGTTGGTTGAAGCAGCGGATGGCAAATTGCTGTTACGTGATGCCGAGGAAGAAGAAGCACCGCTGATGACCATCGATTTTTCTGATAAGCTGAAAGAAATACTAGGCAGCGATACCCAAGCGATTGGTCAGCACATGATTCATGCCGCGATTCAGGTCATTATGCAAAAACAGATGAGCCAGTGGCATGCCCATGTCTATGACAAAGAACCCACTCACTATAGCTAAGGCTAAACAGGCTGATGTCTTCTAAATTTATAGCTTCTAAATCTGTAAGAACGAAATATAGTAGCTGGTTAAAATAGTGTATGGTTGAAATGGTTGGTGGGTCAAAAACTGGCAATAAAAAAAGGGTTTATCTATTGATAAACCCTTTTTTTGTTCAAATAATTTAGTGATAAATTATTTGATTTTTGCTTCTTTAAAGATGACGTGCTGGCGTACTTTTGGATCAAACTTTTTGATTTCCATTTTACCAGGCATAGTGCGCTTGTTTTTGGTAGTGGTGTAGTAATACCCAGTACCAGCAGTTGATACTAATTTAATTTTATCTCTCATGATAGCTTTCCTGTAAATGAGGGGTCTTCAAACGATAGGTACGAGTGCAAAAAGGTCAGTTGCTACGAAGAACGTAGCCAAAAAGCAGCTTGGAAGGTGAAAATTATCGACCACTCAAGCTGCTTATCTTAACTTATACTTTTTGACCTTGTGCGCGTAGATCCGCTAACACTTTGTCGATACCAAGTTTGTCAATGATGCGCATACCTTTGGTAGACACACGTAGACGTACAAAACGATTTTCAGACTCTACCCAAAAACGATGGTTATGAAGGTTTGGTAGAAAGCGACGACGGGTTTTGTTGTTTGCGTGCGAAACATTATTACCCACCATAGGGCGCTTTCCAGTCACTTGGCAAACTCTAGACATGGCGAACTCCTAATCTATGAGGTATGAGGGATTCTCATACCAGTCTGGGCAAGTTGCACGTTTTTGCGGCATGGACACAGCAAGCGGCAGCTTTGCACCAAACAAAACTATTATGAAGGTTGAGCTGATATTACTGTCATCTAAAGGCAAATAACAGGCAAACCAATTCAGAAAATTTTAAAGCCGACATTTATACCATAAAACTAATGAATATTCAAATATTTTTATAATAATCGCCGCTTTAAACGATAGCTATTATACCCTGAATTGCGTGTGCTATGTGATTGATTATTTAATACTAAAGTTCGATTTTTTAGTTGTAAGTTATAACAAAAGTCAGTAAAGTTGCGGTTATATATTTAATACAATCTGTTAATACAAATGCTTTTAATGTAAGTCTACGTATCATTAGTATTCTATTATAAAGCCATGTAATGATTGTGTAAATTTCCTCAGATAAATTGCGTCTGCCGCGGAATTCAAAAATGTCATATAGCTCACTACCACCGACTTCTAAGTTATTTCAACTCACTTCTTTGACTTGTGCTTTAGCATTGGCAGGCTGTGGTGGTGGAGACGGTACCGATGTCGTTGCGCCTACACCTGATTTAGGAGTGAAGCCTGGCACTGGCGGCGGTAATAATAATGGCAGTGGTAATGGCGGTGTACAAACCCCTGTAGAGGATTTTAGTTTACAGAAACTCTATACTGATCCAGCTAATATTGAGCTGAGTGATGAGCCTGTTACATTTAATGTTACTGTTAAAGCAGTGGCAGCATCAGGCGGAGCGGCAATTAATAGGTCTGTGAGCTTGAGTGTTGATGACTCTATTAATACTGGTGTGACCATTCAAGGTGCGAGTGTTCAGAGTACCAATGAGAAAGGTGAAGCCACTTATGAGCTTCGGCTTAACCCACTAGTACTTAATGACGAACAGAAAGTAAACTTACTCGCTCATGGGTTTGGACTAAAAGCAACGGCTAAACAGCCGTCAAATGGCGCAACCATCACTCAAGTGTTGACCGTCCGCATCAGTAAAGAAGGCAGCGGTGATGGCACTCAAACAGTAGTCAGTACTCTTGATATCGACAATCGACTTCAAACAAGTTCAGTATCTAATAATAAGCTAAATCCTTACGGTGATACGGCTCAATTTAGCGTTATTCTCAAAAATGCGGATGGCGCACGCGCTGCAGACGTACAGGTTGGTATGGGAATTGATGATATCAAAGGGGTTGCTATTGCCGGAAGTAACAAAACCACTGATAGCAATGGCATGGCTACCTTTGACATTATTGTTGATAAAGGGGTGGTGTATCAGAAAGTATGCTGAGGAAATAAAAGGAGGAGTGACAGCCAGAGC
>NZ_JABAST010000052.1 GCF_016107575.1 Psychrobacter faecalis
GATTAATATGCTTAGTTTACCAAGTTTACTTGTACGGTTTCTTCAGCATAGCTCAGTGACGATACTGCTGGAATAAAGCTTTCTCAATTTATAAAGACTATCTCAACCTCAAAATAACTATCGTTAACCAAGCACATATTTGGTTAGCATTGCCAAACAAACCAACACAATCATCGGACGAATAAGTTTACTGCCGCCTTTAACGACCATATGCGAGCCAAAATACGCGCCGATCGTCTGCCCAACCATCATGGCCAGTCCCACTTTCCACAGCACATTACCGCCCAAGATAAAGAAAATAAGCGAGCCGATATTGGTAGATAAGTTCAGCACTTTTGCTGCGCCCGTTGCTTCGATAATTTGGCGACCACGCAGCGCCACATTTCCTAAAGCAAAAAACATCCCCGTACCCGGTCCCATATAACCATCATAAAACCCTATCAAAGGCGCCACTACTTTTTGCCACGTGCCTTCTGAGATACGTGGTGCGGCTTCTACTTCACCCAGCCTTGGAGCAAATAAAGTATAAATACCAATCGCCGCAATCAAAAACGGAATCAGTTTTTCTAACAAATCAGGCGGCGACAACTGCACGGCAATCGTCCCAATAACCGAACCAAGAAAAGCGGCGATGATCGCAAATTTGATACTTTTAGGCTTGATGACACCTTTTTTAATCATGGTAATAGACGCCGCGAGCGCACCCGATGCCGCTTGCAACTTATTGGTGCCCAAGGTTAGCACAGGCGGTATATTGGCAAGCAGCATAGCAGGAATGGTCAATAAACCACCGCCGCCCGCGATAGCATCGATAAAACCTGCCAGCGCCGCAACAGCCGTCAGCATTAAAATAATCTCGATAGAGAGTGATATGTCCATGACACTAACCTTGAAAATTTGGGGTATAAAAAAACAAACGCAACGTTAAAATTTGTGTAAAGGCGCTCATTATAAAGATAAAACCGTAAAAAAAACCAAAAACCTAGCAAAGTCTGCTAGATTTGTTATATTCGCGGCTTTATCAGTACGCCTTTTGGTAGGCTTCGCCTGTTTAAAAAAACCGCATAAAACCGTTAACGTATTTAATTGTTTATATGAATAAGATTGTGAGAAACTAGAGCTATCGGTCTGCTGCGTCATTTTTAATGATAAGTGCAGCATGAATGATGAGGGTTTATGGCTCGGCGAAATGCACTTAAGGAAGCCAAAGCAGGAAAGTAAGCAAGCCAGAACAATTTAGAAATTTGAAGTTTTTGAATGATTTAGCACGTTTTATTGAGTCAATGAGGATAATATGGCAATACAAAGAATCAGAGCATTTTTCAACCTCGAAGCGTCAGGCGGCATTGTCTTAGCGCTGGCAGCTATCGCGGCAATGATTATTGCCAACACCCCTTTTAGTACTTGGTATGAATCTTTTATTCACGCGCCCGTTGCCATTCAAATCGGTGGCTTTGCGATTGCAAAAGACGCCCATCATTGGATCAACGATGGTCTGATGGCGGTGTTCTTTTTTTTAGTCGGTCTTGAGCTCAAGCGCGAAGTGCTCATCGGCGAGCTCTCCAACGTCAAACAAATTATCTTACCCGCTGGCGCAGCATTGGGCGGCATGATTATGCCTGCTATTGTCTACCTGATTTTTAACTATAATGAACCTGAGTTTTGGAAAGGTTGGGCAATTCCGGCGGCGACCGACATTGCTTTCGCCCTTGGTATTTTAAGCTTACTTGGCAATCGCGTGCCAAACTCGCTCAAGGTATTTTTGGTATCCATTGCTATTTTTGATGATATTGGCGCTATTTTAATCATCGCCTTATTTTATACCAGTGACTTATCGCTCGGCGCGCTCGCTGTCGCTGCTTTGTGTTTGCCGTTCTTATACCTACTCAATCGCCGCAATGTTACTAGCATCACGCCATACATACTAATCGGTGTCATTATGTGGATTGCCGTGCTCAAATCGGGCGTTCACGCGACCTTGGCTGGGGTGGTACTGGCATTATTCATTCCACTATTTGACCGTACGGATCCTGAACACTCGCCGCTAGAAGAGCTTGAGCACGATTTGCAAAACACCGTTTCTTACGGCATTCTGCCTTTATTTGCTTTTGCCAATGCCGGTATCTCGCTTAAGGGTGCAGGCTTTGCGGAATTATTTCACTCCGTGCCACTCGGTATTGCGGCCGGACTGTTTATCGGTAAACAAATGGGCGTGATGCTGATGTGCTGGTTAATTTTTAAACTGGGTATTTCTACTATGCCAAAGGGCATGACCTTTAAGCAAATCTACGGCGCAGCGTTACTTTGCGGCGTTGGCTTTACCATGAGTTTATTTATCGGTGGTCTTGCTTTCGGCGGCGCGACACCATTATTTGACGAGCGCTTAGGTATCATTATGGGTTCAATCGTGTCTGGTATCGCAGGTTACTTGATGCTAAAAGCCACCTTAAAAGAAGAGGTCAGCAATACCTCGGTGGACTTAACCCATCATTCTTAAGCACTCATTAAGCGTGAGCGACTTATGGCTATCATGCTAAATAAGTCGCTTAATGCGCTTAAAATGGGTGGATAAAAGCAGACGATATAGAGTAGCTAATAATATGGATCCCATCGATATCGCTAAAGAAAATGCCAAAGCAAATAGCGCCAGTGCTCGGCAAAAAGCTGACCCCAACCCGGCAATTCACGCTTACCAGCGCCACGGACGCACGACGGCAATTGATGACCATAGCGACCTGCAAGTCTTAAAGCGTATTAAGCGTTATTTATTGCCAAAAGATTTTGTCATCTCGCCAGAGTTATTGCAGGAAATGGTTGCCGGCTACGATATTGGCGATCCACTAGCCGATGCATTAGCCGCTGACGGTATTCGTTTTGCTAAACCCTTGAAGCAATTTATCTTAAGCGACAGTAGTAGTGGCGATAGTAATGGTGGCAGTGACAGTAACTTCGATGCTACCCTTTTAAGCAACCCTGCATTTAATACCTTAACCGAGCAATTTAGCAGCCATCCTGCTTGGTTTGACCCCAAGCTTGCACAAATCGGTGCGGTTGCTTACCGACGTTATCCATTGATGCTCATTTGGCTGTTGCGCAATGTCGCGCTAATGGCCGGCTATAGTATTCCTGCCCTCTCCCTGCCGCTTATTCAAACGGGCGCCTTAATGCACGACGCCCTACCGCGCTTGATGCGTACTTACGCCTATATTCTAGCCGTCTCTGAACACCCACAACTAAATTCTAGTTCTTATAATAATCGTCAACCAATTGAGCAGGTATTGGCGATTGGCTCAGAAGGCTGGCGGCAGTCTATCAAAGTGCGGCAAATTCACACGACGGTGCGGCAAAACTTGCTCAAAGGTAAAGGCAATGCTGCTAAAGGTGTCATACCCGATGCCGACCAACACCACAATGTAGATGGCAGCTGGAACACCGACTATTGGGGTATTCCTATCAATCAAACCGATATGATTGCTACCCATTTGCAGTTTTCATTATTGATTATGCGTGGGCTACGGCTGCTTGGCGCCCGTATCAGCAGCGAGGAAGCAGAAGGTATCTTACATCTCTGGAATCTTGCCAGCTATTGGATGGGCGTTGATTTACAGCGCTTACCAAAAGATGAAGCCGCTTGTTGGGAATGGCTTTATACCTATTTATCAATTCAGCAGCTTGATTTTAAAATGGGTCAGCCACTGGCAAAAGCCCTGCACGATTTACCGCGGCAGCTGATGGGCGAGGACAATCGCCGTGGGCGTTTCGTTGAGATGGTCAATGCCAGCGTGACTCGTACCTTGGTCGGCGATGATATCGGCGATGGGCTGGATTTGCCAAAATCGAAAATCCGTTTTGGCGTCTTATCTTCGGTGCCGATTCTTTTTGCGCTCGATACCGCACGCCAGCACAATCAAACGGTGGCGGGAAAATTAGAAGCCTTCCGTGCTAAACGCCAAGATAATATGAATTGGTGGTTAAAGAAAAACGACGATTATTATAAATAACTTGTGCTAATTACAGTTACTTTAAGAAGAATAATCACTCAGTATTAGATAAAACCAATAACGAATAATATTATGCAAATCTATAACCATAACCAGAGGGCATAAGTCGAATATTATTAGTAGTAAATAGAATATATCAAGCCATTATCAACCGCCTCTACAATAACTATAATAAATCCGCAAAAGACGCGCTTGGTTTGATTAGAAAATGGTTTTACTGTAAACAATTCAATAAATCACCGCAAGCGACTGACGTATTAATTACGCGTATCTTGAATGCGGTAATACCACTCAAGTTGCCGATCAAACCCCGTCTCTAGCAAGCTGGCGATGACGCGTCCTGTCAGACCCCATATTGTTTCGCCATCCACTTGCCAGCTTGGCGTGAGGATGGTCGCGGTCTGACCTTGCATCGTATACTCTATCGCATACTCAACGGTAGGCTGCGTCAGCAAGGTTTCAAAATCTGCCCAAAAGATACGCGAGATTTCATCAAGCTCCGGCACTAACAGTAAATCTGGCGCAATTAGCGCCACAATGGGACGCACACTCATGCCACTTTTAGAGGTTTGAATCGGTAACTGACCAAGTAGCTGGACTTTATTGGGTGGCAGCGCGGTCTCTTCGCAGGCTTCACGCAAGGCGGTGATGACATTATTACCATCGCTGGCGTCATGTTTACCGCCTACGCAAGAGACTTCGCCGGCATGACTGTTCATGTGAGCAGCGCGGCGCGTCAGTAGCAGCTTGGGATGGCGCTCATGAGTGATGGCAACCAATACCGAGGCATCAGCAATCGGTGTCTGATACAGACTCTCTAAAATGCGCTCGCTAAGAGAAGTATGAGAGTTGTGGTATAACGCAGGATTGGTGACCGCATTTAAGGTCTCATGCTGCACGCGTTCCGCCAACTTTCTAATAGTGGGATAACGAATAAAGTCTGGCACAGCGACGGAAAATTCATCGAAATGGACAGACTGCGGGGGGAGTAACATTATTATTGCCCTATGTTTTTATTAGTATCAAGCATCAATGCCGTTAAACATAAATAACCATTAAATAGCCATTAAATAACCATTAAATAAGATGCTGATTACGCAAGTAAGCACTTTAAGATTACATGTTTTTAGGAAATATTTGTGGATAAGATTTTTTCATTAAATAAAATGCAGGGCAAGACCGATGATTGCCCGCAAAGATTGCCATTAATTATCATTGCCCTTGCTTGGGTTGGCGGTACTTTCGCCACCGCCATACTGGCGCTACTGGGCAGCTGGCAAAACGTCGCTATGATTTTGGGCTCATTTGGTGCCAGCTGTTTGCTTATTTTTGCCTATCCAGAGAGTCCATTTGCCCAGCCTAGAAACATCGTTGGCGGGCATCTTATCACCACTTTTACGGGGCTATCGTTTTTGACCTTGTTTGGTATCGAGTGGTGGAGCTTGTCGCTGGCGGTCGGTACAGCGATTGCGCTGATGCTATTGCTGCGCGTACCGCATCCACCCGCCGGCTCTAATCCACTAATCGTCATGCTCGGCGGCGTCAACTGGCATTTTTTAGTCACCCCTACGCTAATCGGTGCGCTTGCCTTGGTTGCAGTGGCGCTGATTTATAACAATATCGGTCGCGGTCGCCATTATCCGCGTTATTGGTAAATCCATCCTTCAAGGTAAAAGGTAAAGCGATCATTTATTATTCAACATCAGTCTAGTCTAGACTAGTGTAATCTAAAAGCGGCTGCATATACTTTATGTGACTGGACTGATGCGCTATCGCAGCGCTGACAATGACGCTTAAAAAACCTTATTTCATAAACGTAAGCCTAGCTACCATCAGTTTAGCAAAAATGTGTGCTTTTTATTATCACGACCAGTGCGATGGAAATTTGTGTTATCTTAGGCTTCATAGCTATGATGCCAGCTGACAAGCGAACGTCATAACATAAGAATTATAATTCTTACAACACCGATAACCTTTTTTCCATCTTTCGTTTATCTTATATAAGGCAGTTGATATGTGCTATTGTCTACAATGCGGCCATGAAGCAGAACGCAAAATACCAGCCACCGATAATATGCCGCGTTTGGTATGCCCAAACTGCAATTATATTCACTACGAAAATCCAAAAGTGATTTGTGGCTCACTGGTCGTACATAAAAATAGAGTGCTATTATGCCGCCGTGCGATTGAGCCGCAATATGGCTTATGGACGTTGCCCGCAGGCTTTATGGAAAATGGCGAAACCATGGCAGAAGGCGCGGCGAGAGAAAGCTTTGAAGAGGCGGAAGCAGTGGTTACCAACCCGCATTTATATTGCTTATATGATATTCCTGATATCGGGCAAATCTATAGCATTTATATCACCGAGCTAAAAGACGGCGCTTACGGTATTGGCTCTGAAAGTCTGGACTGCGCGTTATTTGCTGAAGAAGACATTCCATGGGATAAGCTTGCCTTTGAAGCCGTGCGCCGTACCTTAAAAAGCTACTTTGCCGACCGCAAGGAGTTTGACGACCATACCGACTTCCCTATTCATCAAGATTTGATTGGCAAAGACCAAGCGATTAAGCGTTATTAATACAGCTTTTTAAAATACTTACCGGCAATAAAAACCGCCGCTTTCAATACAAACACTGAGAGCGGCGGTTTTTTTATACAGTCAATGATTTGCGATGACTGATTTTGCGCTAAATTAACAACTAGCTTTTAATTTTACAAACGTTAAAGCCTAACTCTTTTACGGCTTCTTCTTTATCATACGGCGCTAGTACCGCTCGCACGTGTTTTTGACCTTGCAGATATTGCTTAGCGACGCGCTGCAAGTCAGCAACCGTCACAGATAATATCGCCGCGCGCATTTTACGCTGCCAGTCGACGCCGCGATGATGCAGATTGGCAAAGCAGGCTTTTACCGCCTCGCCTGCTGGAGAGCCAGGTTTATCCATACCTGAGATAATACCCAAAATCGCTTCTTCTAATTGCTCATCGGTTTGCGGCTCATTCAATAACCATTCGATACTGGCATCAAAATGGGCAAAAGTTTCAGCACACTGTGGATCGCGATAGCTAAAGAACTTAAAGGCGCACGCGTTGGCATCGTAACCTGCGCCGCCGCCATAAGCACCGCCGCGCTCACGAATGGCGCTATGCAAGTAGCCATTTCGTAAATATGGCGCCAACACCATTAAGGCAGCAGTATCAGGATGGTCTGCGGCTGGCACAGAATAAGCACTGGCATTATGATAGACGTTGGTCGGCACTAGCCACGCCAAATCGTCAGCGGTAACCTCTTCTAGTTGAGCGCCATCATTCTTACCATTGAGCGCCGAGTCTAACTGTAAATCTGCAAACTCACTTGGAATGTTCGCTTCAATAGCCGTTTCAGTATGGCTTAATTTTTCCGCAATTTGTGGCGCTTTACTGTCTTTCCAGCTCTCAACAATCAAATTGCTTAAGCGTTCGGTTTGCTCGGCTTCACAAATAATGACGGCGTGTTTTGGCAAGCTTATTATACGCTGATGTAAATCCATCAAGCTAATGGCCAACTTATCCCACTGCGCATCATCAGTACTGGCATGGGTTAAGAAGTCTTTGAGCGCGTTTAGTGCTGGCAGCCCGCTACGCACATATTCTAACTGCGCTTGACGACTCATGCCGCGACTGGCGGTTTGCATAGCATACGAATGCCCAGAACCGGCAAGGTTTGATTGCCAACCAGCTGCGCGCTGCTGCAAAATCTCTTTAATACGGTCATGCTCGCTAAAGACGCTGTGCTCTATGACTTCTTTAAGCAAATCAATGGCTTCAGGCTTACGATTTAGCGCGCGTGTAGCGACGACGAAGTAGCTGCTAATCGCTTGACTGTCATCGATATTGGTGCGCTGACTGATACGCGCCGTCACCCCTGATGAATGCGCCGCTTGCTTGGCCTGCATTTCATGTGCGCTTAGCGAATCCGTGCCCAGTTCTGACAATAAACTCAGATAAATAGGTAACAATGGATGATTAATCACTTCATCAACCGGTAGCTCGCTGGTGTTCTGATGACCAATCGCATCGGTCAACGGTACAATTATTTGATAATAGTATAAACCATTGGTACCGGCCTCATATTCAAATAAGGTGCTGTCTTGCCCGCTTAAATTCACTTGTTTTTGCGTGCCTTGTTTAAAGCTGATATCGGTCGGGACATCTTCTAAGCCAACTTTTGGCAATAAGCTTAAATCATCAGGCGCAGCTTGGCGCGCTGCCAAATCTAACGCTTGTTGTTTTAAGATGGCTTTATCGTCAGCAGTCAAATCCATCGCAATAGTATCAAGACGGGTTTGCTCAGCGGCTGCCAGACGGGCGGTTTTTTCACTGTCAGGTGTCAACGTGACTCGGACACGGTGTTGATTGTCTAACAAGTGCTGCTTAATTAAATTGGGTAACCACTGTTCGTCCTTTACTTGCTCACGCAGCCACTGCAAATGCTCATCAACTTCCCAGACATCGATAGGGTTGCCATCATGAATCGCCGTGCTAAAGCCTTCTAGCATGAGATTTAGACCATACGGCATGCTATCGCCGCCGATATGGCGCTGATCAATCTCGATTTGGTGCAGAATCGTCTCAATGGTTTCATCATCAATCGGTTGGCTCGCGACCTCTTTAAGCAAATCAAGAATGCCCTGCTCTACCGCTTCGGCGTGTTCAGGGTTAGAACCGCGCAGACCGGTATAAAAGACCATTTCATAATGACTGTCATCCAAACCTAGTAGCGGACTTGGCGCTTTACCAAGTGGATGGCTGTCCAAATACGCACGCAATGGCGAACCAGCATGCTCAACCAACACACCTTCTAATAGACGCAGTGCCAAACGCTGCTTGGGATCGGTAATTGACGGCAATAACCACGCCACCACATGGTGAGTTTGGTCTGGACCGGCTTCATCAGCAGTATAAGTATCAACCGCGCTAATTGGTGCAGACAGACGTTTTTCTGGACGTGAAACGTGCTTTTTACCCGCTTCAAACTGAATCAAGGCATCGTCATGAATTTTCGCTTGCGTTTGGGCAACTGGAATATTACCAAAGCTCATGATTACGCTGTTTGACGGATGATAATGGCTCTGATGAAATTCAACCAGCTCATGATGGGTCAAATCAGGAATATCAGCAGGATCGCCGCCCGAATTATAATGATAGGTCGTCGTTGGGAACAAATGATGGGCGACCGTATGATATAACTGGTCAATCTCGCCGCTCATCGCGCCTTTCATCTCATTGAAAACAATACCTTTAAACTGCAGTTTATCATTTTCATCTAATTCTACGCGAATACCTTCTTGGGCAAAATCGAGTGGATGAATATTGGGGAAAAACGACGCATCAAGATAAACAGCCAGTAAGTTAAAGTAGTCATTTTTATTTTGGGTGGCATACGGATAGGCAGTCCAATCGGCGGCGGTCATGGCATTCATAAAGGTGTTTAATGAACGTTTAATCATCGAAAAGAACGGGTCGCGGACAGGGAACTTTTCAGAGCCACACAAAGCCACGTGCTCTAAAATATGCGCCTCACCTTTTGAGTCCATTGGCTGGGTACGAAAGCCGACCAAAAAGGCATTTTCATCGCTTGGATGCGCCAAATGGTAATGCATGGCGCCTGTCTTGACGTGCTGGCTTATCAATACGTCCATCGACAATGCATCGATATGACGGTGCTCAAGCAGCTCAAACGCTGGATGTAGGGTTAAATCAGCGGTAAATGGCGTGTCAGTCATAGTTGTCCTTATAGAGTAACCTGATAGCTTCTTCGTTAAGCGCTCATGTGGCCGTTAACTGATAAAGCATCTCAGGATAAACAATCAAAAATGGAAAGGTTTATATTTATAAAATTGATTGGTCTAAAATTAATAGCGTTGTAAAAGTTATAAAAATAGCAGTGTTATACAAAATATAGGTAATCTTTAAATAGAGTGGCAATTATCAGCTAAAAAGGATTTGCCTAACGAAACTAGATGGGGCTTAGGGCTTGATAAGTCAAGATAGCGCTAGGAGAAAAATAATAACGCTTCAACAATACATCATAAAGATAGTGTGGAATTAACAAAGCATACTTAACAGCAGTCAGTAGTAGTGCTATAGTTGAAATCATCTGTCAAAAGGAGCAGCTCATGAGTTACGAACATATTTTATTGGTCACCGACTTGATGTCCGACGCTGATGTGGTCGCCCAAAAGGCCAAACGTATCGTCGAGAATCGTCCGAACGCCAAATTATCGGTATTACATATTGTCAAAGATACCATGGTCGGCTTTGGCTATGAGCTGGTGCCTGCCTCAAGCTTATACGATGAAATCGATGATGAACGCTGCCAAGAAGCGCGCGCCAAACTGGCTCAGTTTTTGGAGCGTAATGACTTGCACGCGGTCAACTCTGAAGTAACAACCGCTATCTCTAACAGTGAAGGTATCGTCAATTATTGCCATAAGCATGACGTTGATTTATTGGTCATCGGTCGTCATGAGCGCCACGGTATCTCGGCTTGGCTAAGTGGCGCGACGGCAGATAATATCTTGCCAAACGTTCCATGCGACAGCTTAGTGGTGCGACTCGATAAACCCGTTAATAAATAAGCCTAAGAACAGACCAAGCATCGTTCCGAAGTTATTTAAAATTATTAAAAAATCTCATTAACAAAAGCGCACTGTATGACAGTGCGCTTTTTTATTATTCGTGAAAACAGTAAATTTTCTCACCAATAATTTTACACGTATTGCTAACGTGAATCCTCTCTTAAAATATCGATAAAGCTTTGCCAAATGGGGCTTTGATGACGCGCTTTGTGCCAAACTAGCCACCACGTGCGCGCTAAATCAATACCCGCTACTTTCACCTGCACCAACTTCCCTGCTGCTAGTTCTGCTTCAATGACATACTGCGATAAGCAGCCAAGACCGATATCGGCGCTGACCATATGCTTAATCGCTTCTGACTGCTGAATCGCCATGACAATCTCGGCATATGGCAGATGCTGCAATAACTGCTCATCGATGATTTGCCGCGTCCCCGAACCCGCCTCTCGTACCAGTAATGGCAGCCTTGCCAATTGTTCCGCGCTGAGCTCATAGCATTTTTCTTTCTCATTATAGGTCATGTCTGTCAACCATTTGCTATTAGATTTAGCAAATACCATCAAGGTATCGGTGCGCCAAGCGCGCTGCTCAATCACTTTCATATCTGTCGGGCGCGGCATACCTTCTACAAGCGCAATATCGATATTTAACTGCTCAACCTCGCCGACTACTTCTTGGGTATTAGCAATATACATATCGATATGGGCATCGGGTAGCGCTTCGTACAATTTGGCAAGCAGCGGTGGCAATACATAATTACCGATAGTCGTGCTAGCACCAATATGAATCTGCCCTGCTTGATGCTTATGATAATGCTCAAGGGTTAAAGCTTGTCCCAAAATCGCTTGTGCCTGTATATAAATAGGATGAGCATTTGGATGCTGATTAAGCCTGCGACCGACGCGCTCAAATAGCGGCATTTGCAACCGCGCCTCCAGCTCAGTGAGCGCACTGCTGACCGCTGACTGCGATAAATGCAGCTCTTCACTGGCACGGCTGGTACTGCCAGTTTGATAAATACTGACAAACACTGATAGCTGCTTAAGGGTAATCCTCGGTAGCAGCTGCATAACTTTTTTCATGATTGGATTACCTCTTGCACTGGCCTTTTGTCTTTAACTAATTAGGACACAACCTAGCCTACAACAACTTCTTAACCTAAAAAATCGATAGTTTATATCTTATTAATCTGTTTTTATTATAAATCGGTTTGTCTTATACTGTCTATTCATAAGCTTATGCTTATTTCGATTATAGATAATAAAGAATAGGATGCGTACGAAATGAACGCAATAGCACAAACCATGAATAATTACTTCCCGCATAACCGTCATGCGATGGGACTTATCGTCGTGCTGATTGGGAGCTTGTTTTGTTTGTGGTTAAATATCAGCCTAGACACATGGTCAAATGGACACATTGTTGGTCTGTCATCGTTGACGCTAGCAATTTTACTTGGCATGGTACTTGGCAATACGGTTTATCCAAATTTTTCTGATCAATTAAGCGCGGGTGTTAGTTTTGCTAAAGGTCAAATTTTACGCCTTGCCATTATATTTTATGGTTTTAAACTGACTTTAACCCAAGTCGCAAGCGTTGGTATGCCAGCCGTAATGACGGATGCACTGATACTGACCTCGACATTTTTAATCACTTATTGGCTCGGTACAAAGTGGCTTAAAGTCGATAAGCAAACGACGCTATTGATCGGCTCAGGGGCCAGTATTTGTGGCGCTGCAGCGGTAATTGCCGCAGAACCTGTGGTCAAAGCCGAAGCGCATAAAGTCACCATTGCCGTTGCCACCGTGGTGGTCTTTGGCACGATTGCTATGCTGCTCTATCCATTTTTATATCAACTTGGCTGGTTACAACCTTGGCTAAACGCTCAGCAATACGGCATTTATACTGGTTCAACCATTCATGAAGTGGCGCAAGTGGTGGTCGCAGGTAACGCCGTTAGCACCGAGGTTGGCAATACAGCGGTCGTGACCAAGATGATTCGCGTTATGATGCTCGCCCCTTTCTTATTAATATTGTCTTTTGCCTTAACCAAAACCAGTAGCGATAATGGCGAAAAACCATCATTTATCAATCGCGTGCAACAAGTGAAAGTTCCTTGGTTTGCCTTTATCTTTATTTTGGTGGTGGTATTGCATACGTGGATACCGATGACGGCAAGCTTTGAACACAGTATGGTCATGCTTGATGATGTGTTATTGACGATGGCAATGTTTGCCCTTGGTTTGACCACGCATATGAGTGCCATTAAACAAGCTGGCGTCAAACCATTGATACTCGGTGCCATTATGTTTACTTGGTTAATTATCGGTGGCGGCTTGATCAATATTGGCATCGCTTCACTATAAAAAAGCTATTAACGCACCAATAAAACTAACAATGCCGACGATTATTCCTATAATCGTCGGCATTGTTGTCCTAAGACTTTATTCAACACTTTACTATTTATTTATCAAAAGCAATAAACATAAATAATAGGCGAAAAAAAACGAACCCTAAGGCTCGTTTTTTTATTCATCTTGCTCTAGTTGTCTATAAAGACGAATTAGATAGCAACGATGTTATGTGCTTGTGGGCCTTTTTGGCCTTGAGTTACAGTGAACTCAACTTCTTGGCCTTCAGCCAAAGTTTTAAAACCTGAACCAGTGATTTCGCTGTAATGAGCAAAAACGTCTGCGCCATTTTCTGGAGCGATGAAACCAAAGCCTTTAGCTTCGTTGAACCACTTAACTGTACCTTTTTGAACGTCTGACATAGTCATAACCCTGATATTTAATTTATTTTTGGCCTAATTGGCCGATAACGCTTGCAAATAGCTACTGAACGATAAATATTAAAACGAAGGATTATAACTAATACTACGAGGTAATGATTTGGTGCAGAACTGCTCTTAAGCTTGGAAGTATTATAGGTGGCCTAGCGCAGTATCGCAAGCCTTATCTTATCTTTAGTGTAACAAAGCGCAATTATTGGCTATTTTTTGCACTTATTTGCTTTATTTTTAGATACTTAACAAAAATTTTAAGCATTTAACCGCTAAGTATAGGCATTTGGCAAACGAAATAAATATATAGCGACGCTACTACATACCGCTGCAACTAGCCACGCTACCCATAGCGTATCGGCTGGCAAGCGATAAAATAACATCGCCGTCGATATAGACATCATAATCGTGGCTAACCACTTGGCATATAGCGGAACAGCGCGGCGCTCTTCCCAATCGCGAACAAACTTACCAAAATACTTGTGATTAATCAGCCAAAAATGAAAGCGTCGTGAGCTTCGTGCCCAGCAACCTGCTGCTAATAAGATAAAAGGCGCGGTCGGCATCACGGGTAATAATGCGCCAATAATTCCCAAGACAAAAAATATCCAACCAAATATCAAAAATGCCCAACGCACCGCTGGGCTATTGTGTTGATTGGTCTTTGGGCGGTAGTAGAAGTGCTTTTTTTGGCTCATAAAGGATGTCGTTGGATAGTGGATATCGTTGGATAGTGTCAGATAATCAGGTTTTGGCCGGCAAATTTATGACAAAGACGGCGGCTTATAGAACTCACTAAGGATGCCGTATGAGGAGATATGCTACAAGACTATTTTTATGAGGGTTTTGCTATCAATCGGTATGTTTGGTTAGTGATTGGGTAAGTACCAATTACAGATAGTGCGCTCTTCTATTAACACGTCGATTGAAAGCGCCTATAAGATTGAAAGCGCTTATAAAAAGCCGTCACAAATGAGAACTGTTATAAAGGACGGTTAACGAGCGTCAGTCATCACCTTTCATTGTCATTCCTGATACGCTTGCATCACCGCTTACAAGTCGTCTATGATAATGCAGTAGCTATCGATAATAGTCATTAGCAGTACGGATTCATGAGCAGTACTGATCAAAAATAATGCAGCACCACTCAATCTTGTCGGGGTGCTTTGCTTTTAACCTTGTAACGATTGTTAAAACCATCGCTGAGAGACACCCGTGAACCTGAAGCAGTTAGCACTGACGTAGGAAACAAGCATGACAGACCCTAAGCAGTCTATGAATAAGAGAAACCTCTACCTGACGCGCTGATCTGATAGCGCCTTACATGTTGAGATTTTGCCTTTCTTGTTTTACCTTTTTTGTTTTATTTAAACAGCATCAGTCTGATTGTTTTCTATCATTAAAAAGGAAACAACCATGCAGTCAACCACCAAACTGACCCTCACCCTCGAATGGTTTTTGAACCCTGATCACCTGCCCTTTATCGCGGGTGTGACCACAGGCGCGTATGAGCAAGCAGGGCTAGATATCACCATCATTGAGCCTGATGACCACTATGATGGCTTTGCTGAATTGCAAAATCAAAGCATCGATCTGCATGTGAATGAGCCAATTCATCTGTTTGAGCATTACGCGCCTAATCTGCGTGCGCTTGGCTGTTTTTTTGAGACCGATGGCGGCATATTGATGCAGCAATCCAGCATGGATAAGCTCAAGAACAATCAACCGATTCGCGTTTGTACCCCAGCGGCTGAAGAAAAAACCAATCGCATTGGCTTTGAGATATTAGCCCGCTATGCCAAGAAAAACGGCTTTAGTATCAGCCGTGATAATGTGACCTTTGTACAAAAAGACTTCTACCATATAAAAAACCTGCAAGAAGACCTAAGTCTCGATGGTGCATGGCTGTGCTTTTATAACTTTGAAGGGGTTGAGGCGACTCATGAAGGTTTAGACTTTACGTTTATCGATCAGCATCTGTCCCCTTATCCGAATTTTTCGGCGTTAGAAATCCTCACGACTGATGAGACTTATAGCGCGAAAAAAGACGCGATAGATACCTTTATCCAAGTGACCAATCAAATGACAGAACACTGTAAAAGTGAGCCTAAGTCTGCGCGCCGCATGTATTATGACTATAGTCAAACCGACGCAGATGCCTTGATGGATGCGATTATCGATAATACGCTAGGTAGATTGATCACGCCTATCAAGCCTGATGCGAGTAAGTGGCAAGAGCTGCGCGAGATGCTGGCCGAGATCGATATTGTGACGTTGACTGATGAGCAATATCAATCGCTGTGGGCGCTGTAGGCTTTAAAATAGTTTGAGTAATAAAAAACCGCCATCGTGGTTGCTGTGGCGGTTTTTTTGAGTGAAGCTGAGTTAGTGCAAAACAGCTGATATCGGGCTTTGACGGGTGAACTTAAGCGTTATTGGTACGGTATCGTCAATAGCAAGATTGCTTAAAGGCGCGCGTTGTCCAACGGTGAGATGGTTCATGGTGTTCCTTAACGTTGAGTATGTCGTTTAACTGCTACGATTATCTGCCAAGTTAATATAGCGAATAATACATAAAAAATTAAACTAATAAATTCAAACCCCCTTCTTTCTTGTATAAACCTAGAAAAAGGTAAAAAACTTTTAGCACCATCATTTAGATACTTGGCTATAGTGTGAATAGGTTCAGGAAGAATATATATATTACTCTGGTACCATGCTACATAGAATTCATAAGAACCTACGTAAAAGCATAAAGATAATACTAATAATAAAAATGGCCTTATATAGCTTCTTCCAAAGCTAGAGGTTATATAATTAGTAAAAAAAACTATTTTTTCTGAATAATTACCATCTGAAGCTATTAGTTCCTTGCTGTATGCGTTCATTTCTTCAACAAAAAATCTATTCGCTTCCAGTTGGTTGCCAACATCGTCGAAAGACTTTTTAATAATTCTAAATGTTTCTCGATTAGTATTTTTTGGGCTGATTATAGTTTTTAAAAAATTGGGCTGTTCTTTTAAATTAGAATTTTCAAAATCCAGACCTGATAGGAACTTAGTGTTTCTAAAGTTAGAGAAACTCATAAAAGTGGTATATATAAATTTAGCCTGATATTCTTCTGTGTTTTTATCAACTGCTCCAAACTTGACTCCTTCAAATCCAGCAAAGCCATTAAAAATACTTTTATAGAAATAAGACTTCTCAAACTCACTTTCAAATGAGTCAAATACTTTTTCTACATTAGAGTTTCTAAACTCCAAAATATTAATTACACTATTTTTTATTTCAAATTTAGATTCAAATTCAGTATCTTCGATACAAAGCTTATTTATTTTCATTAAATTTAACTTCAAACTAGACTTAAAAACACTTGATAAAATTGTCAAGTTCGAAATTCTACTTTTTGCATCTTCTTCACAATCGAATATATCTGCACTAATACTCATGTCGCAGATAGTTAAATTACTATTAAATACACAGCCTGAAAATAAAGTATTTTCGACAGAGTCATTATCATCAGTTGGGATGACTCGTGTCCACCCATCAAAAGTGCATTCAGAGAATAATGAGTCAATATCATTATCTAACAGTGTGAGCCTTTCCTAAAAACTGTGTAACTGCTTATAATCCACTAACAGGAGAATAAGCAATGACTACTCAATCTGACCTTAAAAAACTGGCCGAGCAAATGGCTGGTAGCATGAACAGCTTTGATGACATCAAAGACTTTCAAAAGCAGCTCATGCAATCTTTTATCGACACTGCCTTAGAAGCTGAGATGGAAGACCATCTTGGATACCCCAAGCATGAAAAAGCAGACACGCCTAATAAGCGCAACGGTCATACTAAAAAGACCGTCCGTAGCGACACAGGCGACCTTGAGATCTCCACTCCAAGAGACCGCGGTGGCAGCTTTGAACCTACACTAGTGCGCAAGCATCAAACCCGTATTAGTGGCCTTGATGATAAAATCATATTCCTTTACGCCAAAGGTCAAACCACCACTGAGATTGTAGAGAGTATCAAAGAGCTTTACGACGTCGATATCTCAAGCTCTCTTGTCTCAAGAGTCACTGACAACATCATAGACGACATCACCGCATGGCAGAACCGGCCGTTAAGCAGTGTTTATCCTATTGTCTATTTAGACTGCATCG
>NZ_JABAST010000053.1 GCF_016107575.1 Psychrobacter faecalis
GCTTATTCTCCTGTTAGTGGATTATAAGCAGTTACACAGAGTTTGGGAAACTCCCCAATCAATAAAAAAAATGAAACCTAAACCTTATGTACACTATCATGTACACCATACAAAATTTTTAATATTTTATGTAATAAAATCAAATATTTAACTATTACTCATCGTTCCGGCTCCGGGTACCATTATATTAAAAGGCTTCCAAGCGATTGGAGGCCTTTTTCTTATAAGCGCATTAAGAAAACAGTGCTTTTATTGTCTTTGAACTCTATCAAATAGATCAATCAACCTTCTACTCTCATTAAAACTTTACATTCCGAACTTAGTAATAAATTTAAATCAAAAAAAATCCGACCACATTATGTGATCGGATTTTTAGTATTTGGTGGAGATGGCGGGAGTTGAACCCGCGTCCGCCAGCATTACGCTCATGAATCTACATGTTTAGTTTCTGTCTTTAGTTTTAATCCGCACCGATCCGACAGTCAGGATGGATTGGACGATTCTCTACTTTTGAACCCAAGCGATTGAGACAATCACTTGTGGCGAGCCTACATGCGGACGCTTCAACTTAGTTGACCAACTGTAGGTGATCAGCAACCAAGTAAGCAGGGTTTAAGCTGCTAGAGCGTAAGTTTCGTCGTTTGCGACTATAACAATATATGTTTGATTAACGAGAGGACATACACTCTCGACATGCATCATTGAGTTTCATCACCAGCGTCGAAGCCAGAACATCCCCAATAAGACTGACTATTATATAGTACCTGCCTATCAGTTTTCAACCTAAAAACCTTCTGTATTACATTAAGTTACAGCTCAATTATCTAAGCCAAAACTTTATTCATCCATTGGCCAATATTTTGAATTTGCGGCATACAAACTTGATGCGCCATCGGGTAGGTATGGTAAACGACACTATAGCCTTTCTCCGATAACAAATTTTGTGCTTGCTCGCCTAGAACCACAGGCACGACGGGGTCATGCGTACCGTGTTCAATCAATATCGGCATGTCTTTGTTGGCGGCGTTATAGTTGATATGGTCATTGGTCGCCAGATAGGTAGACAGCGCCATCAAGCCTGCTAAGCGCTGTGGATAGCCAAGTGCCACATGATACGCCACTGCCCCGCCCTGCGAAAATCCCGCAATGACAATATGCTCAGGCTTAACACCGCGCTCGATTTCACGAGCAATCAAGTCATGGATTTGCTGAGAAGATTCTTCGATTTGAGCGATATCGACTTTACGTTCAAGGCTCATTTCTAAGATGTCATACCATGCGGGCATGACCATACCACCATTAACCGTCACTGGACGATTAGGCGCATGCGGAAAGATAAAACGTACTGCCATGTCATCCGCAAGACCTAACTGTGGTACAACTGGCTCAAAGTCATGACCGCTAGCACCCAAGCCATGCAGCCAAATGACGGCTCGGTCAATCACTTTGTTTGTAGGATTATGTTCAACAATAACAGCATCTAAATAGTTACTCATGTGTTTAAGTTCCTTCAACTGATAAATAAAACCAGATTTGTTTGTTTTATTAAGCAAGACATACCGTATTTAAATAGAGTTTATAACTTACCTACTTAACTTTTTAGGCATGCATAAAAAAACCCTCTAACGTATCTAATAGAACAGCAGTAGATGCGGCAAAGGGCAAATAAATAGATGGTAGAAAATTTAAGTAATCGACTGCACTGGCAGCTTAACATCGACATTTTGACCGCGATGGCGCAGATAGTGATCGAGTAACACAATCGCTAGCATCGCTTCAGCAATGGGGGTCGCGCGTACACCCACGCAAGGGTCATGGCGCCCTTTAGTCAGCATCTCAATCGCTTCACCCTCTGTGTTGATACTCTTGCCAGCCGTGGTGATACTAGAGGTTGGCTTCAAGGCAATACTAACGCGGATGTCTTGGCCTGATGAGATACCACCCAAGATGCCACCCGCATGATTGGCCGTAAAACCACCAGGGGTCATCTCATCACGTGAGCGATGACCAAACTGTCCAGCTACCGCCATACCATCACCGACCTCTACGCCTTTGACGGCATTAATACTCATCATCGCGTGGGCAATATCAGCGTCTAGGCGGTCAAATACCGGTTCACCCAATCCGACGGGCACGCCGCTTGCGATAATCTCCAAACGTGCTCCGCAACTCGTGCCTTCACGGCGCAAGCTGTCTATCAAGACTTCAAAGCGGCTGACCGCTTCTTTATCCGCACAAAAAAACGGATTGCTATTGACAAAATCCCAGTCAATTTGACTCGGGTCTAGCACTTGACTGTATTCCGAGCCAATTTGGGTAACATGTCCGCGCACTTGTACGCCTAAGCGCTCATGCAAATATTTTTTAGCGATGGCACCTGCCGCCACCCGCATAGCCGTTTCACGGGCTGATGAACGCCCGCCGCCGCGATAATCGCGAAAGCCGTATTTCATACTATAGGTATAATCGGCATGACCGGGGCGAAAAGTGTCTTTTATTTCACTATAGTCTTTTGATTTTTGATTGGTATTACGAATTAAAAGCCCAATCGAGGTGCCCGTGGTCTTACCTTCAAATACCCCAGAGATAATCTCGACTTCATCAGACTCGCGGCGCTGGGTTGAGTATTTAGACGTTCCAGGCTTACGGCGATCCAAATCTATCTGCAAATCTGCTTCGCACAATTCTAAACCTGGCGGAACGCCATCGACGATAGCCATCAGGCCTGCACCATGCGACTCACCGCACGTCGTTACGGTGAAAACCTGTCCAATACTATTGCCAGCCATATTTATCCTTAAACAAATGAAGTCGATTTTTTAATTGCTGCTTTTTAATTGCCGTTTTTTAATTTAGTGTCAGTGTCAATTTTACTTTATTGATTACCATCTAATAATTGCACATAAGCGGTAAATAATTGACGATGAGTCATAAGCTCGTCATAGGTAATAGCAAAAATACCATGACCACCGTGAGCGAATTTCAACCAATCAAATTGGATTTCAGGATACGCTTGCTTTAACGCCCATTCACTATCGCCGACTTCACAGACCAGCAACCCTTCAGGGCTAAGATAATCTGGCGCTTCAAACAAGATACGATGTACCAAATCTAGTCCGTCCTGACCAGCAGCGAGCGCATGTTCTGGCTCATATAAAAACTCTGGTGGCAAATCGGCCATAATCGCGGCATCGACATAAGGAGGATTGGTAACGATTAGCTCATATTGATGCTCAGCAGGAATCTTGGCAAATAAGTCAGACTCAATCACATTAACTTGATGACCTAAGTCATGATGATCGACATTGACCATCGCAACTTCTAGCGCTCCTTTATCAATATCAACCGCATCGACTAAGGCATCAACAAAGCGGGTGGCAAGCGCAATAGCGATACAACCAGAACCGGTGCACAAATCCAAAATACGCTCAGGCTGCGCCAACTGCTTAATCTCTAAACCATGGTCAAAGAAGGCGGCAGCTTGATTGTTCATACTCATACCGAGCGGCTTTGCCAACTCATTAACATCGAAGTACGGATGGAACTGCTGACGAATCAGCTCGGCGATTGGTGAGCGCGGAATTAGGACGCGCTCATCGACATAAAAAGGCAGGTCACAGAAATACGATAAATTAATGAGATAACTCAACGGCTTACGCTCAGCGATACGCTCTTCTAATAAGCCCAGTACCTGCTGCTTTTCTGAAGTGGTTAAACGGCAATCGAGAATCTGATCATTGGCTGCCCAATCTAAGGACAGCGTGTGCAACACAATCGCCGACGCTTCGGCAAATTCATCCGTCGTTCCTTGAGCGACGACCACGTCATAGTTGCGCAGCTGTGTGACCGCAAAACGAATAAAATCACGGATACTGACCAGTTGCTCACGCGCCTCTGCAAGCTCTGCACGCAGATTGGCAAACTCATCGTCTTCACCGAGCAGCTCTGACTCCAAATTGTAGGTCATCTCATCACCTAAGCCTTGCGACTCATCAGCAAAGTACTGATTTTGAAACTCTTCTGCGCTCATGGTTTGGTCTTCTGACATATCACACCTTACTGATTGCACGCGTATCGACGACATGCGGATGGATTAAATCGCTGACTTTTAACAGCCGATTTATTAAATAAAAACTTGTCATACATTATAGACGTAAACCTTGCGCTGCGCCAATGGCTGTATTTTTTAGCGCAAAAAGCTACTGCAAATAAATAAGGCAACTTTTATGATAGGTAAATGTATCATTAACCTCTTATCACTCTAGCATTTAACGATAAAGCAAATAAGCAAGACTCTAACCAAATGTGAATGCTCCTTTATAACTAGCATGACTAAATTATTTCCCAACTGTAGTGAATACGTCAACTGTTGACGTTTAGCAAGCCCTAAACGAAAAAAGATGTGTCAAAAGTTTGCGAAGCGTCCAAATTATGCGCATAATAGCCGCATTAGTTATAACCATAAGTAAGCCAATATGATGAAAATGAAGCCCCTTATCACCGCTATATCTATTGCGATTGTTAGTGCCAGTGTCAGCGCTGTTGCTGCCCCTGCCGACAATACGCGCACTCTACCAGTACGTAAAGCTGACTTAATGCCTAGTTTGGCGAAAAAAGTCAGCCTTAACGTGCAAGAAAACCGCAGCAGTTCACTCGATAGTCGCGCGCCTGCCGTAGCCACGTCTGCTTTAAAGCCTGAATCGCCTGATCGTATGACGCAGCTGATTGATGAAAAACAGGAAGCTGACGAAGACGACAATGACGCGCAACAAGCAGATGAGCAACAAAGCGTCAGCGCCGATAATATGAGTGTCGAAGAGCTAGCGCGTAAAGATGTACAGTCTGATAGCACCGATGACATCAGTGATGGCCAAGCTGTTGCCGCTCCTAGTGCAGCAATAGCCAATAACCGCCCAGCCGATACTTCTATCAAAAGTATCGAAGATGTCGATGGTAAAAAATATACCACGCTAAACCTGTCTAATTATGCCAAACAAGTCAACGGTGCCACTTGGACACCGAACATGAAGGTCAACTCCGCAATGACCATCAAAATGCAGGCGTTGTTGGATTGGAATCATGCCTCACCGGGCGCTATTGATGGCGGCTGGGGTATGAACAGTAAAAAGGCACTGATTAACTTCCAAACCATGAAAGGCTTGCCTGCAACTGGTAAAATGGATCAAAAAACATGGGACGCTTTGAATAAAAATATCCCAGCCAATAAGCCAGTGCTAGTGACTTATACCATCACCGAAGATGATGTAAAAACCAACTTTGCTACCACGCCTGCAGGCGCAGAGGCTAAGTCGAAAATGAAAGGCTTATATTATCAGGACATCAAAGAGATGTTAGGTGAGCGTTTCCATATGGACGTGCGCTATTTAGACAAGTTGAATAAAAACAAACAGTATAAAGCTGGCGAAACCATCACCGTTTTAAATACGCGCGATCCACTCAAACAGCGGATTAATCGCGTCGTTGCCAATAAAGCCGACAAAACCCTTTATGCTTATAACGGTGATAAACTGGTCGCCACTTATCCAACAACAGTCGGAAGTGATGCGACGCCATCACCGCAAGGCACGTTTAAAATCATTAATAAAGTAAAAATGCCGTGGTATAAAGCGACCGTTGGTAAAGGGTCAGACAAACAAGTACATATGCTACCACCAGGTCCAAACAGCCCTGTCGGTGTGGTATGGATGGGCTTGTCTAAGCCATCTTATGGTCTACACGGTTCACCGAAACCTGAAGGTATCAGCCGCCAAGCATCCGCTGGTTGCGTCCGTTTGACCAACTGGGATGTGTTAGAGGTATATGCCAATATCGAAAATGGCGCCACCGTTGAGCTAAAATAGTTGTTATTAATGAAAACGCATAACCACGCCTTATAAGCAATAAAAAAACAGCTCCTTTTTAGGGGCTGTTTTTTATTTTATATAAATTCTAAAGCTAAGCTGCCTTTCTTTATTTTTAATTTTTATGGTGGCGGGCTTTTGAAACTGCTAGCTTTTGAAATAGCCAGCTTTTGAAATGGCTTAGTCTTAAATTCGTAGCTTTGTAGCCCTAAGCCTTATGACCTTCCTTACCCGTGATACTTCCCACTTTTTTGGTAAAAAATAAGGCAGCTGGAATGGATACAATGATACCTGCGGCAACCGCCATTTGGATGTGCGGGATTTGGTTAAATCCTGTGACCAAAGCAGCAATCATTAATACACCGACGGTCACGGTTGCAGCTATTGAATAGATGACAGAAAATAGTGGCCAGTTCATGATTTATTCCTCATTTTTTGTGTGGGTATAACACCTTTATACACCAAATCCACACAAATAGTAAGCCTTTTTTTATAGACCCACAGCCCATTTATAGCAAGTGATTCATATTAAAAGCCATATTATAATTATTGATTTGTACTTGGCATTTTTCTCTTGAAAATATAGCCAAACTATCCTCTTATCTGTCTTTTATCTCCCTCTATTTAGGCACAAGAAATTTACACGATATTGGACATTTATCATTACAATAGTAGACTTCCTACTTTTTAGTTTTGGAATTTTTAACCTGCTGCGTTTAACTTATTTTAGTTACCTACTTGTTTCTAACCTTGTTCTTTAATAAAGCATTCTTTTATGACCTCATCTGATACCGATAAAGACTCACTGCCAATAAATACCCCTCAAAACGCTAGCGAGCTTGCAGCCACGCGTAAGACTGACAACATTGACAATATCGACAACGAGGCTGTTATCGAAGCACAGGCGCATAGCGAAAGTAATAGTGATAATGCATTAGCAGAAGCGTCAAAAGATGCGCAGGTGCCTGAGGCAACCATCAAAATGGAAACGGTGGCACCCGATGTGGTGGTTGCTTCCTTAGAAACGCCAGAAGAAGTTGACGACTCTCAACCTGTTGATGAATTTACAAATGATAATGCAGACATTGACTTTACCGATACAGCGGAAGCGTTTTTTCAGGAGAAGGATAAAGCTGAGGTCAGCCCAGCAGATAAGACTGACTCTAGCCAGACAAATTCAAACAATATCCAACCTGATAAGTCACTCACTAAACAGAGCCTACAAGAAGATTCAAAACCAAGTTTAAATATAGAAAACACGGACGAAAAAGAAGATAGCAAGCAAAACGAGCAGGACGTTACTCAAGTTCAAGATAGCAGCCAAACCAGCGATAGAACGGTGAAAAGTAGAACGGTGAAAGACGAAAACAACGCAGACGACACTGTAGAAGATAGCGAAGATGAAGAGATCAAAGAGATCAAAGAGAAAAAAGAGAAAAAAGAAGCCAAACTTGAGTCTTATAAGCAGTTTGTCGCCGAGCAATTCAGTAATAAAAAAGTAGACTATCCAGAAGTACGGGTCCGGATTGAGGCCAACGCCTTGCCGAGTAAAATGTATTTTGTGATGAATATCCTCTCGGCTATCATCGCAAGCTATGGTTTGGTGACCAATTCGGCGGCGGTGGTTATCGGCGCGATGCTGGTAGCAATGATGCTCGGTCCTATCACTGGCGTGGCGTTGGCGATTATTGACCACCGTATGCCGCTATTACGAAAATCACTTATTACAGTATTTCTTGGCATCTCTTTGGTGGTGTTGGTCGGTTTCATCGTCGGCTGGCTACATAAAGATCAACCACTTACTGTTGAGATATTATCGCGTACGCAGCCAACTTCGATGGATTTGATGATTGCTTTAGCTGGTGGTACGGCAGGTGCTTATGCGATGGTTTCGCCGCACCTATCGGTCGCTGTGGTTGGGGTCGCAGTGGCTACGGCATTGGTGCCACCGCTTGCCGCCAGTGGGATATTATTTGCCAATGGTGAGATGCAAATGGGACTTGGCGCGCTGCTATTGGCCTTGACCAATATTATCGCCATTCAATTTACCAACGCTTTGGTACTATGGCTACTAGGTTTTCGCCGCTTGGTCGATGATGATTATAAATCAAGTACTTATTGGACCTTTTTACGGCGTAATGCGGTGACGTTATTGTTATTGGGCGTTTTAGGGACCTATTTAACCATCAACCTACAAACCAACGCCAAGCAGCAAGGGTTTGAAAGTAGCGTCAAAGAGACGATTAATAGCTATTTTAGCGACAAGGGCAACGTGCTGACCAATACCCAGTTCGATAAAGACACTACCAATCAAGTCGTGCGCGCGGTGATTCGCGGCGAGACCACCCCTACCTTTTATGACGTCCGCCAAATTGAGGCGATTATTAGCCAAGATATGGCAGATAATTTTCCCGACTATTTACCGATACGCTTACAGCTACGCTATATGCCCGTGCAGGTGATTGAGTCGCATCCACTTATTCAAGATAAGCTCGATAAAACCGATGTGACCATTTTAACCAACTGATGTGTTTGGCGGTTTAATTTATCCTAGTCACTTAATACAAGCGCTTGCTTAATAAAGAAAATTAAGCCTTATTTCCGCTGCGTTTGCTGATGAATCTTCAACACGCTTGGTACGTTTGTGCTAAAATCGCTTGCAAAATTATTTTACTTATTCTATTTAATAAAACCATTCGTCAGTAAGGAGCCGCTGTGAGCCAGCCATTTCGCTCAGCCGATATTCGTCAAGCTTTTATCGATTTTTTCATAAGCAAGCAGCACACCCCCGTCGCCTCGTCGAGCTTGATTCCCTACAATGACCCGACATTGCTATTTACCAATGCCGGTATGAATCAGTTTAAAGAGACTTTTTTGGGTATGGAGCCGCGCGACTATACGCGTGCGGTGAGCTCACAAAAATGCGTCCGTGCCGGTGGTAAACACAACGATTTGGATAATGTCGGTTATACGGCGCGCCATCATACGTTTTTTGAGATGCTCGGCAACTTCTCGTTTGGCGATTATTTTAAGCAAGCGGGTATTGCTTATATTTGGGAATTTTTAACTTCCGATAAATGGTTGGCAATCGATAAAGACCGCTTGTATGTGACCATTTATGAAACTGATGATGAAGCCTTTGATATTTGGCATAAAGACATTGGCTTGCCTAGTGAGCGCATCATCCGTATTGGTGATAATAAAGGCGCACCGTACGCCTCTGATAACTTTTGGACCATGGGTGATACCGGTCCTTGTGGCCCTTGTACCGAAGTTTTTTATGACCATGGCTCTGATATCGAAGGCGGATTGCCGGGTACGCCAGAAGAAGATGGCGACCGCTATATCGAGATTTGGAACTGCGTCTTTATGCAGTTTAACCGTCAAAAAGACGGTACCATGCTGCCGCTACCTGCGCCGAGCGTCGATACTGGCATGGGGCTTGAGCGTATTAGCGCCATCATGCAAGGCGTGCATGGCAACTATGAGATAGATTTATTTATCCATCTAATGGATGCGGCGGCTAAGATTTTAGATATTGAAAACGAGCAACAATCCTCATTAAAAGTCATCGCCGACCATATTCGTGCCGTGGCCTTTTTGATTGCTGATGGCGTAACCCCTAGTAACGAAGGGCGTGGTTATGTACTGCGCCGTATCATTCGCCGTGCCGTACGTCATGGCAATAAACTTGGTGCGGACAGTGAATTCTTTTATAAAATGGTCGCGCCTTTGGTTGCTGAGATGGGCGACGCCTATCCCGAGCTAAAAGACAAACAAAGCGCGATTGAAAATGCCATTCAAAAAGAAGAAGCCCAATTTGCCAAAACCTTAGCACAAGGGTTACGCTTGCTTGCCAGCGAGCTTGAAGGCTTGCAAGACGGCGATACCCTCTCTGGTGAAGCAGCATTTAAACTTTATGATACTTATGGTTTCCCCGTTGATTTGACCGCTGATATCACCCGTGAGCGCGGCATTGTGATTGATGAAGCAGAATTCGATGAGCACATGCAAGCACAGCGTGAACGTGCGCGTGATGCGGGCAAATTCGACGTTGATTATAGTAGCGTCATTCAAGTAGACAACCCAACGACCTTTGTCGGCTACAAACAGCTTGAAGAAGACGGCGTTACCATCCATGCGCTTTATCAAGACGGCAATCCAGCCGAGAGCTTGGCCGAAGGCATGGAAGGCGTTATTGTCCTTGACCGTACCCCGTTTTATGCTGAAGGCGGTGGTCAGGTGGGTGAGCTGGGTGAAATTCGCACAGCGACAGGTGTTTTTGAAGTGCAAGACACCAAAAAATCTGGCCAAGCCATTATCCATTATGGCGTGGTCACTATGGGCGAAATTAACGCTCAGCAAACGGCTGATGCGCAGGTATTGTCCAGCATTCGTGCGGCGAGTGCCAAAAACCATTCGGCGACGCATTTATTGCATGCGGCATTAAGAGAAGTACTGGGCGATGCAGTCACACAAAAAGGCTCATTAGTCTCAAGCGAAGTATTACGTTTTGACTTTTCTTATGACAAACCGGTTAGCGCTGCTGAAATTAGCCGTATCGAACGTCTTGTCAATGAGCAAATTCAAGCCAACACCCCTGCCCGTATCGAGCATATGTCTATCGATGAAGCGATGAAACAAGGTGCGATGGCGTTATTTGGCGAAAAATATGGTAATGATGTACGCGTTTTGACCATGGGTACCGATAGCATCGTTGATGGTCAACGCAAGCCGTTCTCTATCGAGCTATGCGGTGGCCTTCATGTCCAGCGTACGGGTGATATTGGGGTGTTAAAAATCACCAGTGAATCAGGTATTGCTGCGGGTATTCGCCGTATTGAAGCGGTCACTGGGATGAATGCCATTAAAAACATGCAGCAAAGCGAGCAGCAACTAAGCGAGCTTGCAGCTCAGCTAAAAGTCAAACGTCCAGAGGTTGCACAGCGTGTGCGCACCATGGCAGATAAGCAGCGTGATTTGGAAAAACAACTAGAACGCTTAGAGCAAAAAATTGCTAGCGCCCAAGCGGCAAACTTGCTTGATGACGTGCAGACCATCGCTGGTACATCGGTACTTATTAGCACTTTAAGTGGCGTTGATGGCAAATCCATTCGTACCTTGATAGACGATGTGAAATCAAAACTGCCGTACAGCATCATCGTGCTGATTGGCGATAAAGATGAGCAGCTGGCACTGGCAGCAAGCGTTGACAAATCGCTGACCGATCGCGTCAAAGCGGGCGATATTATTCGTCATTTGGCAAGCGAGCTTGGCGGTAAAGGCGGCGGTAAGCCTGATTATGCCCAAGGCGGTGCGCCAAAATCTGCCAATATCAATACCGTTATCAGTGCACTAAGCGCTTGGGTTGCAGAAAAGCTTGCGTAAATAGTAGGAATATAGGCGATTGGTTATAACGGTTATAACCAATCGCCATATATCTAATGCTTGCTAGCACTTAAAGTTATACCGCTAATATGGTATAAAGTAGCACGCTTAACGACTGTCAGCATATCAAGTGTATGGGTATAAACAGTAAAATAGCAGAGCAAATAAAGGGCGCAATTTTTATAATTCGGCTTTATCGTTATTAAAATGAATCTTGCACTGTCATGGCAGACCGCGCCATGATGGATTGATGTCGATAAGTAACAGATGGCCATTGGTGAATAATAGGTAGATTTTTATGGCGTTAATAGTACAAAAATACGGCGGCACCTCGATGGGCAGTATCGACCGCATCAAAAATGTCGCCAAACGAGTCAAACGTTGGCATGACAACGGTCATCAAGTGATCGTAGTTGTGTCTGCCATGAGCGGTGAAACCAACCGTTTGATTGATTTAGCACGCCAAATCAGCAGCCAACCTGATCCACGCGAATACGACCAAATGGTCTCAACGGGCGAACAGGTTTCTATCTCTTTACTGGCGATGGCGATTAAAGAGCTTGGTATTGGCGCCCGTTCATTCACCGGTCGTCAGGTCGCCATTAAAACCGATAGTGCCCACACCAAAGCGCGTATCGAAAGCATTGATGACAAAAACATCCGTGAGCAACTAGATGCAGGCAACATTGTCATCGTGGCAGGTTTCCAAGGTATCGATGAAGAAGGTAACGCCACAACCTTAGGTCGCGGCGGCTCGGATACCACAGGTGTGGCCATTGCCGCAGCCTTAGGCGCTGATGAATGCCAAATCTATACCGATGTCGATGGCGTTTATACCACTGACCCACGCGTGACCTCAAAAGCCAAAAAACTTGAAAAGATTACCTTTGAAGAAATGCTTGAGATGGCAAGCCTTGGCTCTAAGATTTTACAGATTCGCTCAGTAGAGTTTGCTGGCAAATACGGCGTGCCTCTACGCGTATTATCTAGCTTTGATGAAAACAACGATGGTAGCTTCGACCAAGACTTTCAAGACAATGTCGGCACCCTAATTACGATAGACGAAGGAGACAACATGGAACAGGCAATCATCTCAGGTATCGCTTTTAATCGCGACGAAGCAAAAATAGTCGTGCGCGGTGTACCCGATCATCCTGGTATCGCCTCTGCCATCCTAAGCCCTATCGGTCGCGCCAATATCGAAATCGATATGATCGTGCAAAACTTATCGACCAATGGCACTACTGACTTTACTTTTACCGTCAACCGTACGGACATGGATAAAACCATGAAAGTGCTAGAAAACGAAGTCAAAGATGAAATTGGTGCCAAAGAGATCTTGGCCAATAACGAAGTGGTAAAAGTGTCATTGGTCGGGGTTGGTATGCGCTCGCATGCAGGAGTTGCCAGCCTTATGTTCCAGACTTTGGCCGAAAACAACATCAATATCCAAATGATATCGACCAGTGAAATAAAAGTTTCGGTACTTATCCAAGAGCAGCATTTAGAAAAGGCCGTGAAATCGTTACACACCGCCTTTGGTCTTGACCGTGAAGACGGCGACAGCACAATCGCTGGGTTATAATGTGTAAAGGCTATACATTATATCGCTGTAAGATACTTCTGGTTTAATAACGATTGGCTAAATAGCGATTATTTTTTAGTAAAACTTTGATTAAATAGAGTCTTTTTAGGCTCTATTTTCTTTTATTACTATTGCTCAGGTAAGTATATACCTAATAGTTTTGTGAAAATCCGTGACAGTATCTGTTATGCCCCCTATAATGGGGCTTTCATTTGGGCTAAATGAATTTATCTATCATTACCGCTATGAGTATTAGGTGACGCAGAGTTTTTATAATGACTGCTCTGCCTATTTAGTACTAGAGTAATGTCCTGTAATTGAGACGCAATCTGATGAGTAATAATCTGTTGATGCGACATAAGGAGTGTGACGCATGTTAATTTTGACACGCCGCGTGGGCGAAACGCTAATGATTGGCGATGAGGTCAGTGTGACTGTCCTAGGCGTTAAAGGCAATCAAGTACGAATCGGCGTCAATGCGCCAAAAGATATTGCGGTACACCGTGAAGAGATTTATCAGCGTATTCAGCATGAACGCACGGTACAATCGCAAATGCAACATCTTGAGCAAGGCAGCTTTGCACCTTCATTCGATGATGAAGACTATTTTAATCGCTAAGTTGATCGCTTGTTCGTTAACTAACTATCAATAATTATTGGGCATAAATTAAGCACCCTATTTTTGCTTTCTAATCTGCTCTGAGGTCATGTATTTATGAGTATCCGTCAATCAGATGTATCGGCTCTACTTAATGGTTTGAATAAAAAAGCCATTGGATTCAATGATGTCATCAGCTTTATTGATGATTTTTATCGCTATGCGCCAGCGCCTTTTGTTAATGGTATGCTGCACAATGCAGCGGGCGAAAACGAAGGCAGCGCCAAGATTTTTGGTTTCGCTAAGCACCATGGTCTAAACCAATTGGACACGCTAAAGCTGTTTGGTGAACATTATGCCAAGGTACAAGCGACGCCAAAGGGTACCGACCATGCCAATATTCGTAACTTTTTACATTGGGGCTGGCAAGGATTTTTGATGGAAAAAAATCCATTAACGCCGCGTCCAAGTGTTGATACTAGCGCGCTGTAGTTTTCTATTTTCGCTAACTATCTATTTTAAAAGTATTAAAAAAGCCACGCTATGCAATTAGCGTGGCTTTTTGCTGTTTCCTACCTTCAATTTGGTGCTTTTGGCTTAATGCCGCTTAGCCGCTTATTTATCTCAATTAATTGCGACAAAGCTATTGCTTATTTATTGTGGAATTTAACGGGTTGTACTGCCCCTTTAGGATTGGGCATATTGGGATAATGATGCTCGTGCTCGACATCACATTCCGCGCCCACGACAGAGCCATCGTCTCGCACGGGTTTATGAATATAGCCAGTACGCTCGGCTGGCGGCAGGTGCTCATGCTCCCATACCATCACCGCTTGCATACAAGTTTCGCGCTGCTCAGGCGTGAGCTTACGACCATCCGGCCATTTACCCAGCTCAATGGCTTGGCGAAACTTCTCTACCACTTCTGGTGTGACACTTGCTAATATCGTTTGTTTGTCCATCGTACCTACTCTCCGCGACTATTTTATAATCCAGTACTGTTTTGAGAAATCTAGCACTGCATTCATTCTTCTATAATATCATCATCGATGTCCATACTGAATTCTTCGGCATGGACGTTCCAGTGTAATTTGGTGCGGCAGGCTTCATAAAAATCAAACCCTGGCGGATGGAGCAAGGTCAGCTTATCAGGATGCTTACGAATATAAAGGCGCTGCTCTTGGTCGAGCGCGATACTCGGCTTACCATCGGCACTGACTTGTGGCTGGGTGCGGTTGTCCTCATGAATACGAATACAAATCTCGCTGGTGCCGCTAACCACAATCGGACGACTGGATAAGGTATGTGGATGCATCGGCACCAAACAAATGGCATCCATACTCGGATGAATAATCGGACCACCACCTGAAAGTGCATAAGCAGTGGAACCTGTCGGCGTCGCCACAATGAGACCATCGCTATGCTGACGATAGACATCGTGCCCGTCAATTTTCATCTGAAAATCAATCATGTGCACCGATTTACCCGCATGTAGCACCACATCGTTGAGCGCCATATCTTCGTGAATGATTTTTCGCCCTTCGCGAATCTCCATGGTCAGCAAAAACCTGTGGTCTAACTGATAATCGCCCATCAATACTTGGCGTAGTTTAAAGGCCGCTTCATTGGGCTTAACATCGGCCAAAAACCCCAAACGACCACGGTTGACCCCTAGAACTGGCACCCGATAACGCGCCAATGCTTCGGCGGCATGCAAAATCGAACCATCGCCGCCTACTACGATAACTAAATCGCAAATCTCACCAATCAAGCTACGTTTGACGATTTTAACTTTTTCAATTTCGGTGAGGTTCAAAGTAGGCAAATTGGCCGTCTGCACATCCATAATCAATGTCAGATTCATCTCATTGATGGTATTGGCAATCTGTACCAGACTTTGGGTCACGCTGCGTTTTCCGGCGCGGCCCATCAAACCAATGCGCCTAAACGCTGGGTTTTTGATGGCATGAAACAGCTCTGATTCATGTAAGTGCGGCAATCGGGCGGACTGCGCTGAGTTTTCCATAAAACGACTCGGCATAACGATAAAATACAGTGCAATGATAACGAGAAATCAGCGCTTAGACTAGCATGTTTATGAAGTTTCGTTGTTAACTGTCGTAATTGGCCCCATATATCCTCTATCATACGCCACTTTTAAGCGTATTTGTTTTGCTACTCATTACCGCTTTATATGTCGATATTCCCTAGTTAATTTAGGCTCGATAGCCATGTGATGCCTTGCATGCGCTCACGTAAACACAGTTGACAATAATGGCGGTTTTGCTAAAGTAGCTGGCATCTTAGTTATTTATATTTTAAAAAGGACAACTTTATGGCAAATCCTATTGTCAGTCGCGCAGAGCTTGCCGTTGGCGGCGCGCCGATGACGGTAAAGGGTGTGATTCAAAAGACCAGTTTATTGCTTGGACTATCGGCGATTACGGGTATTGGATTTTTCTTTTATGCGTTAATGGCAGGCCTATCACAAGGCTTTATCACCATGGCCGCTTTTGGTAGTATGTTTGCCGCCTTTGGTCTTGCTATTTTTATTACCTTTAAGCCGCAAAAAGCCAAAACTTTTGCCGTACCTTATGCGTTATTGGAAGGTATCTTTTTAGGTGGTATCTCGCTATTTTTTATGCGCATGTACCCAAGCGTGCCTGTCACTGCGATGTGTGCGACCTTTGTCACCGCAGCGGTCATGCTAGGGCTGTATCGCTCAGGTTTGGTTAAAGTTACTGAGAAATTCCGCTCAATCGTCACCTCAGCATTGATTGCTATCATGTTGGTTTATGTGGCGCAGTGGGTGCTATCTTTAGCGTTCGGCTCGAGCTTACCTTTCTTATTCGAAGGTGGCGCTATCGCTATCGGCTTTAGCTTATTTGTGATTGTTATCGCCTCTTTTACGCTGCTATTGGACTTTGATAATATCGATCGCGGTGTGGCGATGGGCGTATCAGAAGACTACGAATGGTTATTTAGTATCGGTATTCTTGCGACGCTAGTGTGGATGTATATCGAATTTATGCGTCTGCTAAGTTACCTGCAAGACTAATCTAAACCCTGTTTAGCCGTTATTTAAAATAATTAAAATAAAAAAAACCGTCTTTATAAAGACGGTTTTTTTGTGGGTAATTTTTGAGGTTTATATAAATAAGTTTAAGCTACCCCACTCTCAACTTCGAAAGTGATTGAAAAAAGAAGAGCACCTCACTAATCT
>NZ_JABAST010000054.1 GCF_016107575.1 Psychrobacter faecalis
AAACCACAAAAATATCCCAAAAAAAATACCAGTCAGCGTTAACTGACTGGCATTACTGTCTGCGGATGGTCTTTTTTATATCTCTTATTTAATAAGTAATAAAAGGCATTCACAAACACGAAGAAGCCAGCTATTAAGCTGGCTTCTTTTACTTATGCCGTTTAGGCTGTAGCAATTTGCTATATTAGAACTGTTTTACGAAAGCAACGCCATATACCCAAGGACTGATATCGATTTCACCAGCATCTACACCATTCAACTTAGCATCAGTTTTGATGTCCATATAACGCGCATCAATACGGAAAGACTCAGTCGGCGCAAATGGGATATCTAGACCGATATGACCAGCAACACCAACGCTATCGTCAAGATCTAAATCAGCGCCATTAGAAACCTTTTCTTTAAAGAAGGTCGTGTAGTTTACACCAACACCAACAAAAGGCTTTACATTCATAGGCATGTTATAGCCGTCGAAATGGTATTGCAGTGAAAGAGTAGGTGGTAAATGTTGAGTTTTACCTGACAAAACACGATTGCCAGCTGCATCATTTAGATCAAAATCATGATGAAATGGAATGGCTGCTAATAGTTCAACACCAACGTTGTTAGCGATGAAGTATTCACCACTGATGGTTGGGCGTACATCGCCATCAACATCAACAGATAGACCGTTATTTAAAGTACCGTTATCACTTTTAGGGTCAACATAATGTGCGCCAGCAGCGATAGACCAAGTACCAGCAGGTACCGCAAAAGCAGTGGTCATAGTAAGGGCAGTTGCAGCAGCTAAAACTAGGGATTGTAGTTTCATCGTTAAGTTCCTCAACATAATAGATGTTATTGGTCAGTTTCTAATGAGGGATGGCATCAGTGACCATTAGATAACGTTAGAGTCAGGATATAACTCGTAACATTATTTCTCTATTATAGTACAAAAACCTCACGAGGAGTAAGGTTTTAAACAGGAAGTTGGCTTAATTGTATTTTATGTTACAGTCGTGACGGATTTTATGGGTTAAATTACCCTTTTCATTTTTAAATGCTTGTCTTATGCTACATCTGCGTTTTTAAACATTAATATTAAACAATGACATGGATAGAAGGACAGATTGGATATTATGCTCGGTTATTGTAGTAACTCTCCGCTGCGCTGCGAAAATGCCCGCTCAATTAAGCTTTTAAACCAAATAGATGCCTGTTGTCCTAAATGTGGCTTGTTTTTATTACCAGCCCAAAACTTAAGCAATCAATTACGAGCGGATGAGCGTTTTTTACGTTTGATATTTTTTGTCACGGCGCTGCTATTAGTAATCGCGACCTACATTTATTACATAATTTTTGTATAATCATAACGTCTGAAGCAAAAATTGCGATAAATTGTTTAAAAAACCCTCATTGATTCTGCAAGCGCAACTGCCTTTTTTTTGATATCTCCCACCTGATTTTTATAACATAAAACCGGTATTACACCACATAGGGACGGCATGCTATTCCAATCTATTCGGCGCTTGCGTCTTTTCGTCTATAACATTTTGCAAAACGATGAGCATGACACGCTCTTTAGTCGTTATGTCGATTACTTTCTCATTTTTTTGATTATGGCGAACGTCACGGCGGTTATCGCTGAGTCGGTTGACAACTGGTATTACCCGTATCAAGCGTATTTTACGTGGTTTGAAAACTTCTCTATCGTGATCTTTTCTATCGAGTATTTACTGAGGTTATGGAGTGTCGCTGAAGCCAAACCCGACAATACCACGTGGCGTCAGCGCTGGGAATGGCTAAAAAGTCCGTCGGCGTTGATTGATATCATTGCCATTGCCCCCGCGTTTTTGAATTTCTTTGTCAGTATCGATTTGCGTTTCTTACGTATTTTGCGTCTGTTTCGAATTCTGAAACTTACCCGCTATTTTGCCTCCCTGCGTATTTTATTGGTGGTTATCAGTAAGGAAAAAGGCTCGTTTCAAGCGGTCATTTTTATCTTAATTATTATGATTGTGACAGCGTCGAGTGGTATTTATTTGGTCGAAAACCACGCCCAGCCCGAGGAGTTTGAGTCGATACCCAAAGCTATGTGGTGGGCGGTGGTCACCCTGACGACGGTTGGTTACGGCGATGTCACACCTATCACCAATGCTGGTAAGATATTAGGTGCACTTATCACCATATTGGGCGTTGGTCTTGCGGCTCTGCCAGCGGGTATCTTGGCGACGGGTTTGGCAAATGAGCTGAGTCAGCGCCGAGAAGAGCTCGAGCAAGATTTTCGTGAGCAACTAGTAGATAGTAATTTTGATTTGGTGCAAAATCAGATGATGATTGAAAAGATTCGCCGCGAGCTTGGATTGGATAAGGAGCAAGCGCAAGAAATCGTACTGCAAGTACTGCGCGAAAAAGAGCTTGAGCGCCGAGAAAAGGAAGTGCGGCAAAAGAATTTTTGTCCGCATTGCGGTGAGCCGTTAGAATAAGAGGAGTATGTAAAAATTCTTATTTAAAACTCCTTATTTAAAAAGAACAAGGGTAAAACGTTAATTAGCGTTTTACCTTTTTTTTAATCGATAGGTTTTTTAACTGATGTATAATCAATCTAATATTGGTTATGTATCAGTTATACATAGCTGGCGTAATCGGTAGAGCGCGTGCCAATTCATGCGCCACTTCTTGCGCGGCGGTTGCTAAATCTTTTGCAGGTAGCGGTAGATTTTGCAAGGTCAAATGCCAATCGTCCACTTCTCGCTGCAAGTGTGCCGCCCAAAGTGTTACACAGTCGCGTGGTAGCTGCTTTAAATTAACCTCAAAAACGCGGTTGCCTTCATCATCGCTTAAATGAATCTCACCTTTTTTGACTCTGCTAAACGGTAGGTCGTGGTAAGAGTTAGCGATTAAGGCAATGTGAGTGATATGCGCGGGTATTTTATCCAAATAAATTCTGATTTGCTCTTGGTCAAGGGGCGCAAGATACATCGCTTGTTCACCGCGGTCCTTACCGTTGAGACTATCGCCTTGATGTTTGACGGATTCTGCTTTATCCCGTAGCTGCTTAAACCAAACGATATCGCTGATGGTGCAGTTGTCGTTATATAGTACGCAGGCCAAATCAATATCAATCGCGCCTTCATTTTTCTTAAAGCGTTTTTTTAGGTTTTTAAATAAGCCTTTTTGCTCAATCTTGGTAAATTCATAATTGAGCGCAAAAAACAATGTCCCCGTGTCTAAACCCAGCCCTCTTAAACTGTCTGAAAGTAACGGTGATGGGGTAGTGGCTGACATAATATTCCTTTTGGACTTTTAATTTCGTATTAGGTTTTTAATTAAGATAAACGTTGGCGTATTGGGTACAGCGGTTAAATTTTTATCATCGTTAATAGTTATCATAAGTAATCATTCGCTGTCTTTTTATTGTCGCTATGCATCATTGATGGGTTTGTCTAAAACCGCTTGATATAGGAGCGCAGGTTTGGCGTCTAATAGACCGCTACCAAAGCCGCGTAACCACCAAACCAGCTGCGAGGTTAAGTTGACGGTTGCGCGTATGGTTAGGGTTCCATCACTATTGATGATTACAGTTTGATCGTCACTCAGCTTGCTTTCCGTTAAGCTTTTGCCCGCTTGTTTGGTAAATTGTAGCTCAACTGCGGTATGTTTGCCACGATCGGGTAGCTGGCTAAATAGAGGATGGCTAAAGCCCATGCCACCTGCATCTAAATAGTTATCGAGGTGGAAATTATCAGGGGTTTGAGCCGCGCTTTCTAGTATCTCAACGCTGGCAAAGCGGTGAAGGGCAAAGGTACGAATAATTACGTCTGGGTCATCGGTACGCGTCGCCAATAAGTAAATAATCACCCCACGCTGGATGATGGCAATGGGATTTAGAATGTATTCGCTGGCTTGTGATTTATCGCTACGAGTATAACTGGCTTTTATTTGTAGTTGATAAAACAACGCATGATAAATATTGTCTTTACTTTCCAAATCAATATGTGGCGCAATTAAGGGTTGCGAGGCAGGCTCGATACGTACCCTATCAATCCATGAATGGGTGACTTTGCTGTTTTTAAGCTGCCGGCGTGCCAAATCAAACCAAGGAAAAAGCTCATCTAAAATAACCGGCGGCAGCAGCTGGCTTAGATTGGCTTCGACCATATTAAAGGCAACCGCTTGCGATAAATTCATATGCGGCAGACTTTGCAGCGGCGCATCGTCTTTCCAACGCCAACCTTGCGGATTGGCATTGTTTTTTTCGATAGGAAAGCGTTTGGCAAGGGCATTTAAATCGCGTTGCACGGTGCGCAAACTGATATCAAAACCTGCCAATTTAAGCTGCTCGTAGACATGGGTGGTGCCTACCCAGCGATTGCGCTGCAACTGCGACAATACTTGCCATTGCCGCGCCGTCGTTGCGGCACCATGGCGATTATCTGCTGCTTCCTCAGACGCTTTATTATCTGTCACAACTTCTTCATTTTGCGCAGCTAATTCTTTCGTTACTTCTTTAGTCACTAGAGCAGTTGCTTGCTTAGTATTAGCTGCTTGCGATTGAAGACCATCGGCGTCAGTAGAATGTACAGTCATTAAAGATAACCTTTATTCAGTCACGAGTTTAATTTTTATAAGGGTATTATTTATGAATACAGCTTATTAAAACAGCAAAGCGCAAAAAACTCATCATCGCAGAAAAGCATATCAGCGTCTAGAGTTGCTCTGCTGTATTTGCGCAGCAGTCATCTTGTTCTTTTTTGGCTTTTTTTTGCTTATCCTGTTTTTTTTGACGTTTGGCCTTACGCTTCTTTTTATCCTTTTTCTTCGATTTTTTATCATCGACTTCGTCATCAGCGTTTTGATTTTCATCCCAAAGCATCAACCGACTTAATACTTTACCAAATAGAGTGTCTTTACGGTAGCGACCTTTTTTATTCATGGTGTCGACAGGCAGACCCGTCATTAAGGTCAAGGCTTCACTAAGCGTCTGCACGCCATAAATATGAAATTGCTCTGCTTGAACAGCGGCGATAATATCGTCACGTAGCATTAATTGTTTGACGTTGGCCATCGGAATGACCACGCCTTGTTGTCCCGTCAGCTCTTGCTCGCGGCAAGCGTCAAAGAAACCCGCGATTTTAGAATTGATACCGCCGACGGCTTGGACTTCGCCTAACTGATTCATCGAGCCGGTAATTGCAAAAGATTGATTGATCGGGACGTTTGCTAAAGCGGAAAGCAGCGCGCAGCCTTCACTGACCGTGGCACTATCACCATCGATATGAGCGTAACTTTGCTCAAAAGCGAGCGAGGCGCTAAAGTTGAGCGCATGATGCTGACTAAATAAGGCGCGCAAATAGCTGGTCATAATCAGCATGCCTTTAGCGTGTAAGCTGCCGCCCAAATCGACATCCCGCTCGATATCGAGGATTTCGCCAGCGCCAATATTTGGCTGAATAACCGCGGTCAGACGCGCAGGCATACCAAACTCGCTATCCGCGTAGCTGACGACGGTGAGCGCATTGACTTGTCCGACCGCATCACCTTGGGTCTGAATCAGCTGCTGGCCATTTTTTAGCTCATCCCAATAAAGGTCGCGCAAGTATCCTGAGCGCTCGTCCATATCGTCAATAGCGTGGGTCACGTGTATGGCGCTAACGATGTTTTTACCGCTCAAACGTGCATGGCGGTTGGATTCATGCAACAGCTTAATCAATAAATCACTATGCAAACTCAAGCGGTCTTGGTCTTCGGCTTGTAAGCTTAAATGCTCAAGTAAGGCAGCTTGGGCGCTACTATCAAACGGATAAAGGTTGGCATGGTCAATGATGTCAGCCATTTTTGCCACCAATGCTAATTCATGTTCAGGGCTACGTGTCACATCGTCGTGAAAGTCGGCACGTACTTTAAATACCGCATCAAACTCTGCCTCAAGCTCGAGTAATTCGTAATATAAATCCGCTTCGCCAAGCAAAATTACCTTAATATCAAGGTCAATCGGTGCGGGTGCAAGCGACAAACTGCCTGTCAAGGTTAGCATCTGCTCAAGGCTAGATAGTCTGATTTTGCGAGATTGCAGGGCGCGTTTAAGGCCTTGCCAGGCGTAAGGATGCTCAAGCAGATGACTGGCTTCTAACAACAGATAACCGCCATTGGCACGGTGCAGGGCGCCTGCTCGAATCATACTGACATCGGTGGTCACTGTGCCCAATTGGGTGATTTGCTCGACATGACCCAATAGGTTTAAATGCGTCGGCAAATCTTCAAAGATGACCGGGGCGCCACTATCTGGCGCGTGACTGACAATGACGTTGACGGCATAGCGGCTCGGCGTTGTGGCAAGAACGGCCGTCACAAACTCCTCATCATCACCGTTAACGATGCGCTCGACATGAGTGACCATATCGGCAAATACGGTTTTTAGATACTCGACAACCAAGGGATGAGCAGCAAATTGCTCATAAATAGGCGCAAATAAAGGTTGTAGCGCACGACGTGCAATATTGCGATGCAGTGCTTCAATGGCATCATTGGCTTCGTCTTCTAATTGCTCTAGCGCAATGGTTAGCTGGCTTAAGCGCTTTTGCATATGGTTTTTTTGGGCAAAATTATTCAGCTCAGCTTCATATTCGCTTTTGCCGTATGCGTTGCCATACTCGCTGTTAGCATCATCATCAAGATTATTTTTAGTAGGGGGCGCAGTTTTTTCTTCTGTTGTTTGATTTTTTTGGCTACTAGAAATTTTTGAATGGTCAGTGCTCTGATGATTTTCTTCGGTAGATAACTTGCTAGGATGGACAAATACCGCTTTATTATCAAATGCGCGAAACGTCAGTGCCAAATCGTACTGTTTACCTTCGGTATTAAGGTCATCGTAAGCCTGACTTTCTTTTTGATGGGTGTCATTTTTAATCGCTTCGATTTTGCTTTGATACTGGTCGCTACGAAAGCGTTGGCTAAGTCGTTTTTTGGCTTGCTGCCATAGTTGATTAACCTGTTGCTGCAATATCTGCCCTTGTCCGGCAGGTAGACGTAGCGCTTGCGGTGTACGCGGGTCGGTAAAATTGTGCACATAAACCCAATCATCTGGCGTCGGTGCGTCAGCGGCAATTCGTTGTAATAAACGATTTATAACCGTGCGTTTACCTAAACCATTTTCGCCCGCGGCAAACACATGATAGCCGCTGGCATGAATATCCAGCGCCGTCTGCAAGGCTTTCAGGGCGCGCTGTTGCCCAAAGCCGACATCTAAATCAGGGGCAGTGCGGGTATCGCTCGGTAGCTCATCAGGATTGGTATAACGCTTCAGCTGCTCGGCACTAATAAGACAGCGCTCATTAACCTCGATAAATACCGGATGAGGCGTATTAGGCATATCTAAAGTGCGCTCTTGTTCATCAGTTTCGTCCGCCTTTATTGCTGTCGGCTTTGTATTGGCTGGCTTAGATGCTTTTGTTACTGCTGAATTTTTAACAGGTGTTGCCATAGATTTGCTGTCTTTTGAATCTTGATTTATAGGAGTGTTTTGCGGTTCGGTCATAGTTATATAGTAAGTCGTTTTAAAAGGGTGGAATGGTTATTGATTTTTTACTGTTTGCGCTTTAAGTTTAGGAATGTATTTTTAATCATGCTTACATTTATAATAGTAAATAAGAACATCTTACAAGATATCGGCGCGTTTTAGACAAGACATTCAGCGCAGTTTTGTATCATAGTAAAGTGAAAGTTTTAGCTTATTAGGCTGTAATAATAGAGATTTTATTACGTTGACTTACTGGTTATTGAAGAAGATAAGCCCTCGACATAGGCGTAGATAGTATAAGATGGCGTACATTGGCGCAATCTGCAACTATTCAATGGGCAGAGCGCATGATAAAATAGACGGTTCACATGTCAAAACTGGATAACCCGTATGTCAGATTCTACTAAAACCTCTTCATCGTCTGCTAGCACGGGTAACAGTCATATTGATCCGACAGGCTTTGTAAAGCTCGGTGCGCAATTACCTAAGCTGGCCACTATGCTCGCGCAATCAATAGACGAGTTGGGTCTGACGTTAAGCGCACAGCAGCAGCGCACGTTATTATTGTATTTAGACCAGCTTTTATTATGGAATAAAGCGTATAATCTGACCGCGATTACCGATCCAGTCGAGGCGCTTATCAAACATATCATCGATTGTTTGGCTATTATAACGCATTTACCGTCAGGGTCGCTGCTTGATATTGGTACGGGGGCGGGCTTGCCAGCGGTGATTATCGCTATCTGTCAGCCTGAGCGCCAATGCACCGCCCTTGATAGCAATCAGAAAAAAATTCGTTTTATTAAGCAAATCAGTAGCGAGCTTGGTTTGAGTAACATGCAGCCAATCGCCTCGCGTATTGAGGCGCATGAAGCCTGCTACGAGGTGGTAACCTCAAGAGCTTTTGCTAGCTTGATTGATTTTATCGAAGTGGCGCAGCCGCGCTTGGCAGAAAATGGCTATTTATGCGCGATGAAAGGCAAAGCCCCAAGCGATGAAGAGCTACAGGCGCTAAGTGACGCTTGGCAGATAAGAACGATTGCATTAAAAGTACCGCGTTTACAAGATAGTCGTCATTTAATTGAATTATCTTATAAAAATGTCTAAGCTATGAGCACGTCATGCTATGTGAGGCAACAATTGTTCTTTAGTCATAAGTGGTGTGGACGCTGGTGTATAAATAGACTTATAGGTAAGTGTCAGGTATTTGAGTAATATAATAAGCTTGAGCGCAAAAATACTGTAGTAAAAATCAGTAACAGATTCTAATTTAATTGAGTGAGTGTATGGAAATCATAGCGATTGCGAATCAAAAAGGCGGCGTGGGAAAAACCACGACGGCAGTAAATTTGACCGCCAGCTTAGCGGCCAAGCGCAAGCATGTACTACTGATTGACTTAGACCCACAGGGTAATGCAACCAGTGGCACGGGCGTCGATAAGAACGCCTTGGACTTGACCATCGCTGATGTACTGCTTGATGGCGTTGCGCTATCTGAGGCGATTGTGAGTAGTCCAGCTGGGTTTGATGTCATCGGCGCCAATCGTGATTTGGCGGGGATGGACATTACTTTAATGAGCAAAACCAATAGTCATGAGCTCTTTAAGACGGCAATGGCACAGTTGGCCAAGGATCAAATCGCGACCAATAAATCTGCTTACGATTATGTGATTATCGACTGTGCGCCAAGCTTAAATTTATTAACGATTAATGCATTGATTGCCACCGATAGCGTTATTATTCCCATGCAGTGTGAATATTATGCCCTAGAAGGTTTGGCGGATTTGTCGCAGACGATTGAGCGTCTTACCGAGCTCAATCCTAAGCTCTATATTCGCGGTGTGGTCAGAACCTTGTTCGATGCGCGCAATACCTTGGCGCGTGATGTCTCGGCTGAGTTAGAGGCGCACTTTGGTGATATTATGTATAAAACTCATATTCCAAGAAATATTCGTTTGGCTGAAGCACCCGCACATGGCTTGCCGGTTATTGCTTACGAAAGATGGTCAAAAGGTGCGCGCGCCTATCAAAAACTGGCGGCTGAAGTGATAAAGCAGAGCACATCATTATAAGTTTATGTTGCAAGTTAATAAAAGAACAGCAAATTATATGTATCAGCAAGCCGGTATTTAGCAATATTTGGCTTTTTATTTTAGCGTTAGAGGATAGGTAATCATGGCAAAGAAAAGAGGGTTGGCTGCCAATCGAGGTTTAGATGCCTTATTAGGGTCAATCAAAAAAGAAAAGCAAATTGCCGCCTCTGCCTTACAAGATGACACGGTAGTGCGTGAGCATACTGAGTCAACCAAAATACCACAACCTATTGAGCAAGAAGATAGCACAGCTGCGGCTGTTAACAAGCCTTCTGCCTTGCCAGTGTCTGAACAAACCACTGACAATAATAATCGTAAAGCGCGGACGATAAAAAAAGCCCCTGTTAATAAAGCGCGCGCAAACGTCACAGAAAATAGCGCTTCTGAAGACCAAATCAGCTTGGTACAAATCGATGTCACGCGTCTGCAAGCAGGTAAGTATCAGCCGCGCCGTGATATGAGCGAAACGGCGCTGGCAGAATTGGCCTCTTCTATTGAGCAGCATGGCGTTATGCAGCCGATTGTTATTCGTCCATTACTGGCGAATGAAGATAAAAGCGAAGCCTTGGTGACGCATGAGATTATCGCTGGTGAGCGCCGCTGGCGTGCGGCAAAAATGGCTGGTAAATCGGTTATACCAGCGATTGAACGTGCACTATCTGATGAATTGGCCATAGCATTAGCCTTGATTGAAAATATTCAGCGCGAAGATTTATCGGTGATTGAGCAGGCGGCTGCCCTGCAGCGCTTTCATACCGAGTTTGGTATGAGCCATGCGATGATTGCCGAAGTCGTTGGTAAAGCGCGTACCACGGTATCAAACCTTTTGCGCTTGAATCAGCTCCATGATACGGTCAAAGACCATTTAGCAACTAGCGCTTTAGATATGGGGCATGCGCGTACCCTGTTGGCGCTATCATCAGAACAGCAACCTATCATTGCGCAAAAAATCATTGATGCTGGCATGACGGTGCGCGAGGCTGAGAAGTTGGTTAAGTCAATCTTGCAGCCAGCGCCGAAAATCAATCGCACCGAGCAAGTACAGTCTCGCGATGTTGAGCGCTTAACCCAGCGTTTAACTGATATGTTAGGCGCAGAAGTAAAGCTCAAACATAAAAAAGATGGGCAGGGTAGTGTTGAGATATTTTTCCACAATCATGATCAACTAGCGGCTTTGATCAAGCATATAGAAGCGCAGGCTTAATATTTTTATTAAAAATACAAACGTAAAACCGTCTTTTAATAATTAACAAAAACATAGAAGAGAGTGCGTATGTGGGAGCTGGTAAAAGCAGGTGGTTGGCTGATGACACCTATCGTGGTGTGCTCAATATTGGCATTGGTGATTATTATCGAGCGTAGCCATACGTTGCAGTTTAATAAAATTGTACCCAATAGATTGCGCGAACAGCTGATAACCCGCCTACGTGAAAACGGTGATATTGGCCGCACGCAGCTGATGAATGTCAAAGAGAAAACCCCTTTGGGTGATATTCTGGCGACTGGCCTGCTGTATCGTCAATACGGCCTAGACTCGATGACGATGCATATGCAAAACCGCGCCAGTGTGCAAGTGCATCAGTTAGAAAAAAATATCAATATGCTCGGTACTATTGGGGCGATTGCGCTGCTGCTTGGTTTGCTAGGTACGGTGTTGGGTATTATCTCGTCGTTTTTGGCGATTACGGATGGCGCGATGCAAGACCCAACGATGCTAGCTGCTGGCGTGTCACAAGCATTGATTACCACGGCGGCTGGTATGATTGTGGCTATCCCAGCTTTGGTTGCTTACCGCTATTTTCAGCGCCGTATTATCGATATCAATGCGCAGTTTGAAACGCAAGCGGGACTGATGATTCAAGAATTGTATGATTACCAATTGCTGGACAATACGCAAGCCTCTACCATGTCTCTACCTGATAATGGGTCGGAAACAACTAAAACTAAGGGTTATGAGCTTTCACTTGACACCTCGGATTTAGAGACAGCCGCTACAGCAACTTAATTGTGTGATGTCACTTATTTGTTGAATCTGTACATTGCAGCCCATTAAAGAGAGCGATATGCGTTTTAGAAAACCGACCGTTGAGCCACTTGAAATCAATCTGACGCCGATGATTGATTGTTTATTATTTTTAATCGTATTTTTACTGCTTGCTACTTCGTTTAATCACTTTAGCCGCTTAAATATTATTCTTCCGGAAGCGGAAGGAGTGGCATTAACAGAAGAGAAAAATAGTATTGAAGTCGCTGTGCAAGAAGATGGCAGTTATTTGGTTAATGGCATCACCCTTGCGAGTAGCGATGAGGCCGAGCTGACTAACGTGCTTCAGCAAGAGGCGGGAAGCAATCGTGATATGCTATTTGTCATTGCTGCTGATGCAAATGCCACCCATCAATCGGTGGTACGGGTCATGGATATCGCTGGTAAACTGGGTTTTTTAAATCTCAATATCAGTACGGTTGTGCCGCTTGGGCAGCCTTTACCAACATCTGCGCCGCAATAGATTTTAGGGCGTTTGATATATTGCTACAGTAAAAACATCAAACGCTACTATCATGACCCTTGGTGTTTTTACTGCTGTATTTTATGTTCACTTGCCACTGCTGCATTTGTGTCATTTCTTCTTATACCTAAATTGAGGCTTTTATGAGCCAAGCTTATCAACCTGACTCTAAAAAAAATTCTGCTAAAAAGTTGTCAGCAGCGCCATCAAATACGCCTAGGCATAGGACTTTATTACGTCTGTTAAGCTACCTTAAACCTTATTGGTGGGCGCTAATCTTGGTCATAATAGGCTTTGCGATTAATGCGGCAACAGAGATTTGGATTGCCAAGTTATTGCAATATATCACTGATGCCATCAATCAAAACGATCAAAGCAAACAGGACTTATTTCCATTTATTATCGTGGCGCTGTTTTTTGTCCGCGGCGTGGGCAGTTTTTTGGGTAATTACTATACGGCTTTGGTATCGCGCAATCTTGTTTATGAGTTACGCGTTCAAGTGTTCAATAAGCTTTTGCGTTTGCCAAGCTCGTTCTATCTGGCAAATCCAGCAGGGACTATTTCATCCAAGCTCATTTTTGATGTTGAGCAGGTGACTGCTGCTAGTACTGATTCAATGAAAACCTTGTTGCGCGATGGTTTGACCGTGGTGGCTTTGATAGGTTTTTTGCTTTATAGCAACTGGCGTTTAACCTTAATTTTATTTGTGGTGCTACCGCCGATTTTATGGCTGATACGGGTAGCCTCAAAGCGTTATCTAAAGCTGTCTAAAGGCATTCAAGAAACCATGGGTAGTGTCAGCCATATCACCAATGAGGTCATCGGCGGCTATCAGGTAGTGAAAAACTATGGCGGACAAGCGTATGAAGCCAAGCGTTTTGATATAACCTCAAAGAAAAACTTGCGCCAAGGGATGAAGGTCGTTGTGACCAATAGCATCAATACCCCAGCGGTGCAATTATTGATGGCGATGGCGATGGCGGTCGTTGTATGGCTCGCGCTGCGTCCTGCGGTGATAGATAATATTTCAGCAGGTGAGTTTATCTCCTATATTGCTGCCGCAGGATTATTAAGTAAGCCGGTGCGCTCACTCACTGATATCAATCAAAAATTGCAAAAAGGGCTTGCCGCGGGCGAGTCAATCTTTACTTTGTTGGATGAGCCAGAAGAACAAGACACAGGCATACTTAGCCCGACTCTAGCAGGTGACATTCAGTTCGCTAATGTCAGTTTGGTTTATCCTGATTCAACGGTGGCGCTGCGTGATTTTACTTTGGATGTGCGTGCAGGCGAGACGATAGCACTGGTCGGGCGTAGCGGCGCTGGTAAGTCTTCACTCGTTAACTTACTCACGCGTACTTTAAATACGTCCTCGGGGCAAATCACCCTTGACGGTATGCTGATTGACGACATCAAGCTTGAAAGCTTGCGCGCGCAAATTGCGATGGTCAATCAGCAAGTGGTACTTTTTAATACCACGGTGTTTAATAATATTGCCTATGGCAGCCTAGCAAATAAAACCCAAGCTGAGGTCGAGCGCGCTGCAAAAGACGCTTTTGCCCATGATTTTATTATGAAAATGCCAAATGGCTATCAAAGTGAGATTGGCGCTGAAGGCTTGCAGCTGTCAGGTGGTCAACGTCAGCGTATCTCGATTGCGCGTGCGTTATTGAAAGACGCACCGATTTTGATTTTAGATGAAGCGACTAGTGCTTTAGATAATGAGTCAGAATACTATATTCAAAAAGCACTCGATAACGTTATGAAAGATAGGACGACACTGGTGATTGCCCATCGTTTAACAACGATTGAATCAGCTGACCGTATTGCGGTGTTAGATAGTGGTCAAATTGTTGAATTAGGCACCCATGAAGAGCTGATGCAATTGCATGGCCATTATGCGCAAATGTACGCGCGTGATTTTGAATAAAGATGGCTGCATAACTAGGATAAACAATACATCATCATGAGTATTGAAACCACAATGACGCGTGCATGGCAACGTCAGGCTGCTTGGCTCTGGCTGCTACTGCCTGTCAGCTGGTTGTATGGATTCATTACGATGGTGCGCCGTCAGGCTTATAAGGTAGGCCTATTTTCCAGTTATCGTGCGCCTGTTGCAGTGATGGTGATTGGTAATATCACGGTAGGCGGCAGCGGTAAGACACCGTTGATTATTGCCTTGGTTACTCATCTGCAAAAACAAGGCATAAAAGTAGGCGTTATCAGCCGCGGTTATGGCGGTGATAGCAGCAAAATGCCCGCTTTGGTGCATGCCGATAGCTTACCAAGCATCGTAGGTGACGAGCCCTGTTTAATCGTCAATATGACAGGTGCGGCGATGGCCGTTTGCCCCGATCGTAAGCAGGCCATTACCACCTTATTAAATGCTTATCCTGACTTACAACTGATTATTGCTGATGATGGCTTGCAGCATTATGCGCTGCAACGTGATATCGAATGGATTGTGGTCGATGCGTCACGCGGCTTTGGTAATCAGCAATTGCTACCAACCGGTTTTTTACGTGAGCCTATGTCGCGCTTAAAAGGCGCAAATGTGGTCTACCATGAAAAGGCAGAGATGGTAGCGACGAATAACAATCAAGCTCAAGCTAAGCGTTTAACGATGCATCTACAAGCGGATAAATTGCAGCCTTTATGGCCTTCTGCTGTTGAGATAGATGGTTTAAGTGTCGCAGCAAAAACGTCTATGCCACTTATGCCACTTATGCCACCTATACCAAATGGTCGGGTACATGCGGTAAGCGGTATCGGTTATCCGCAACGTTTTTTTGATACTTTATTGTCGCTTGGCTTTGATGTCATTGGGCACGCTTATCCCGATCATTATGATTTTAGCTTGACTGAGCTTTTACAATATAGCGAGCTGCCGATCATTGTCACCAGCAAAGACGCGGTCAAAATCAGAGCGTTACTAATAGATACGTCTAGCCGCCAACCACTTAACGATGAATATCAAGAACTCGTTAATCGCTTATGGGTATTGCCAGTGACTGCGGTGTTATCAGACGGTTGCTATGTCAGCTTACAGCAGCAATTAAAAGCTTTAAATATTAATTTATCTAAAAGCACAAAAGCGTAAATGATTTTATAGGAATAAACCATGTCGTCAGACTTAATATCAGCTGAAACAATGCCAATTGAAGCCGCGCCAGTCAAAACTCATATTGTTATCCCTGCGCGCTTTAAAAGTACGCGCTTACCCGGTAAGCCATTATTAAAGATTCATGGCAAGCCGATGATACTATGGGTGGCTGAAAAAGCACAGTTGGCTGATTTTGCTGACGATATGTGTATTGCGACTGATGATGAGACGATTGCTAAAGTTTGCACAGAGGCAGGTTTTGATGTGGTGATGACCAGTAATGAGCATGCGTCAGGGACCGACCGTTTGGCGGAAGTTGCCGCTATCAAAGGCTGGGCTGAGCATGATATCGTGGTCAATATGCAGGGTGACGAACCTCTGGTACCGCCGTTATTATTACAGCAAGTCAAAGCCCTGCTAATGCAAGATAGCGACAGCGTGATGGCGACTTTATGCGAGCCTATCGAAGACTACGAAACTTTTATGCGCCCATCGGTCGTAAAAGTTGTCAGTCAGACGTCCAGCAATTTACAGCGTGCATTATATTTTAGCCGTGCACCGATTCCGTGCGACCGTGATGTGGTTTTGGCAAACGATAAAAATATACAGCAGCAAGCACCAAAAAACGCTTATCGTCATTTGGGGTTATACGCTTACAGAGTTAGCTTGTTACAGCAATTTGTACACTGGCCACAAACGCCGCTCGAGATATTAGAAAGCCTAGAGCAATTACGAGTTTTAGAAAATGGTGGTCATATTGCTATTGCCACTGCAAGCTGTCATCTACCAGCCGGCGTCGATACCCAAGAAGATTTAGATCGGCTAAATGCCATGAGCTTAATTGATTTTCAAAACTGCTAATTTACATAATTAATAATAGCCTAAGTAAATGTTTATAAAGTATTTGGTGGTGTATCAGAAAGTATGCTGAGGAAATAAAAGGAGGAGTGACAGCCGAAGCAAGATGATATATTTGAGGTTATGAATACACAAATACAGATCAATTGCCCCGACTGTCACAGTCCCAGTTTTTCGATACACGGCAAAAAAAGCTATGGCAAGCAGAATTATCAATGTAAGGACTGCAAACGTCAGTTTATTGGCGACCATGCCTTAACTTATCATGGCTGTCACTCTAAAGTAGAAGAGCTTATACGGCTCATGACAGTTAGAGGCTGCGGCGTTAGAGACATAGCTGTTATAGCCTCAGTCAGTATCGGTAAAGTATTGAGCACCATAGGCTCATCTGTTTAATTGAGCACCATAGGCTCATCTGTTTATAAGATTACGCCTAAGAAGCGCTACTAT
>NZ_JABAST010000055.1 GCF_016107575.1 Psychrobacter faecalis
TGGCAGCCTCCCCAATACTAACCAGTTTCCCCATAACTTGCTCTCTATATTATAGATATAATCTATCTATTATAGTAATAAATAGGTAGGTTTGTATATGTTTTATTTAACTGTTTGCAACCCTACGTAGCAATCTGTAAATCGTACTTGCAATCACTCAAGTCATTGGTTAAGATAATTATATTCTGAAGTGTTGGCTAGTAGATGTTTATTCCCTGAGCCGATAATGCTTTACCAGGATGTGGTACCTATTGCCTCATTGTGTATGCCTGCACCGCTTGCGGTGTCTCAGGAAACCTGCAGAGGCAGTGACGCATCCGCCCTGAACTTCACGGTTCATGGGTCACCATCTTACGGCGGCACTTCGGTTGTTTTATTCAGTTATTCACTATTTTATTTATAAATATTATCTTTTATAAAAAATAGTTTTAAAACTCAAAAGCCCCTTTTATTAATGATAAAAGGGGCATTTTTATGTCGGCAAGAATATCTATTTAATAATAAATTGATTATTCGTCATTGGCAGATTTGGTAATTTTCTTCACATCTTTAGGGATGTTTTTAGCCGTCCCATCGACAGTAGTATGTTGTTTAAACACATTGCCAAACGGATTTTGTTGCTGTTGACCAAATGGATTTTGATTGTTCATACCACCAGCACCGCCAAATGGATTCTGACCGCCCATGCCGCCTGCGCCACCAAACGGGTTTTGTCCACCCATCTGTTTTGCCATCATCTCCATCATTTTTTGCTGATTGTTCATAACGTAATTATTAGCAAAGTCTTTGAGCTTTTTTTGCACTGGCGGCAATATCACCAGTAAGGCTAATAAATCACTGAGCACACCTGGAATCAGCAGCAACAGACCCGCCGCTGCTACAGCGACACTTTTAATCATGGTTGATTCTTGTGGACGCATCGCAGGGTTCATCATACCGCCAGCTTTCATCTGCTGCGCCATTGGATTGAGTGCTGCCATCCCTTTACGTATAAAAGAGATACCGATAACGGCGGCGATAATAAACCACATAAATACCCACCAACCGCTCATAAACTGCGCAAGTAAATACCAAAGCAGCATCTCGATAATAAACCAAACGATGGCAATACCAACTATCTGACCCATAAAGTGTCGTCCTATAAGATAAAATCTAAAAAATTAAGCGCCATGCAAATTAATATGGCTAACATATGATGTATATGGGGATTGATTGCTATACTATCAAACTTACGGCTGATTTTTAAGCCATAAAACAAAATGTAAGTAAGACGGAATACTATGGCAATTATTATCGGGATTGACCCGGGTTCGCGCATGACTGGTTATGGCATTATCCAACAAACGGGCGACAAACTAACGTATATAGACGCAGGCACGATTCGTACAGATACCAAAGAGATGCCTGAGCGCCTAAAGCGTATTTTTAATGGCTTAACGCGTATCACCCAGCATCATTTAAAATATGGCGACGAGCCGATTTATACCGCTATCGAGCAAGTTTTTATGGCAGAAAACCCAGACTCAGCGTTGAAGCTCGGGCAAGCTCGCGGTGCGGCGATTGCTGCTATGGTCGCTCTTGATTTAGAAGTATCGGAATATACCGCTCGCCAAATTAAACAAGCGGTCTGCGGCTATGGTGCAGCGGCAAAAGAGCAGGTACAAGAGATGGTCTGTCGCATTTTGGCGTTAGAGGTGGTGCCCCAGCAAGATGCCGCTGATGGTCTTGCCTGCGCCATTTGTCATGCGCATTCAAGCCATTCCATGAACAAACTCATAATGAATAGCGCCATGCGCGGACGCGGCACATCGAAGAAAAAAGGTCGCTGGCGTTTGACCGAAGAAGACTTAGGCAATTTGCGTTAAAAAATAAGTTCGCAGTAAAGTAATAGAAGTAATAAATATAAAAAAACACGCATCCAAACGGCGCGTGTTTTTCGTTTAAATTATCTCTTCTATTTGAGTCATCGTTTAAAATAATGAAAATGACCAACAAACCTACTCTAACAAAGCATTACTCTACCACGCTACTCTCAATCACTGCATCGAGTACATAGGCATATTCTTGCGCTTCTTCATTCTCGTTAGCGTCTAACTGATAGCGCTGAAGACGTAGTACTTCATCGTGCATACCATCGGGCTGATAGCCATCGATTTCACCGTTAAAGGCTGTCCACTCACCTTCGCTAACCTTGATACCTTGGTCATCATAAGTAATGGGTTTTACTTGTAAGCATAACTCTGAACTCTTGTCAGCGCAGGCTACTTTCTTAGCATTGACTGCCCAAAATACCGTTTCACCTTTACTGTTGTATTTGGCCTGTGAGGTTAACTTACCTGCCCAAACTAACGTCGCCGCGTCGCTTGTGATTTGCGTTAAGATTGGTTGACGACTTTCAGCCGTTGCGCTCTCAGCACTACCGTTTTCGACATTGGCGTCTAATACTAAGGTCAATTGATTCTCACCTTGCATTAGCTCATTCAATTGGTTTTCAGCCTTATCAAGCTCACCGCACGACATTTTGGTGCTCATACCGTCTTCGATGGTCAACGTCTGACCCTGAAGCTGATATCCTGCGCTCATGGTATTGCAGCCGACACTATAGTTTAGGCTATTCTCGCCTTGGTATTGGCTAAAGCTCAAGCGCACTTGGTCTTTGATATCGAGCAGTGTATTTAGTGGCTGGGCGCCTTTATCGCTTGCAGACATCAGTGTCCAGCGATAACGGGTAAGATTGGCTATCATTTGTTCTTCAGTGCTCATCTCAGCCGCCTTGGACTCATCATTTTCTAGCGTAGCATCAGGCGTAGCAGCATTACCATCGACTTCGTTAGCATTTTCTGTCTGTACATCATTCTCGCTTGGTACTGAGGATTCTTGGCAGGCAGTTAATGTCAGACTTACCGCTAGAATGCTAGGCAATACAGCAAATCTAGCCAAAGACTTTATAAAAGATGATTCCGTAAAATATTGGGTGTCAAAAGATGAGGTCATAACAGTCATACCTTGTGAGTAAACCTTTTCGATATTCCGCTTTTTAACATACGAAGTTTTTACTATACAAATCGCAATTGTATCTGTTTTTGTAAAGTGTTCATAATTTGACCACTATAGCGCCGATGTCATCTATTATTGTTACAAAGTGTTTAATTTTATAGATTGATAGTAACTGTTTTCGATAGTTTTTCTAATTTTACAATAAAAAAAGCCTTAACTGGCTAATATGGTGGTTAGCGCATTAAGGCTTCTGGCTATGTAAAGCTCGATTTATAAAGCGACCTTATCATTCATCATAAGCAGGTTTGGCTTTTGCCATATTTTTAATACTAAAGCGCTCATGCATCATTTGATAAAAACGCGCCAAATTTTCGCCCTGCTCGTTTGGATTAAATTTTAGCGCTTTACCAAAATCTAGACCCAAATACAGTACGATATCGGCAAAGCTTAACTGGTCACCGACCAAATAATCATGACCGTTTAAGGCATTTTCAAAATAAGGTAGGGCTTTTATCGCGCGGGCAATAGAGGGCGCGACAAACTCAGGTACTTGCTCGACACGCTGCGCTTTGGACGGATGGCTATGCTGAAACGCCAGCATAAAGTTATATAGCACCTCAAACTCGGCAATACGGCGCATCGAGCATACTTGCGCCCGCTGTACGACGTCATTACCCATCACTGAACGCTCACCATAGACGCGGTCGAGATACTCGCATACTGCCTGCGAGTCATTCAGCACCGTACCATCATCCAAGGTTAGAACGGGTACGGTCTGCATAGGGTTAATTTTGGTAAATTCCTCGGACATCTGCTCATTGGTAGCGAAGTCGATGTCGACCACATCAAGATCATCCATATCATCGACATCGATACCTTTTGACGCTAATAAAATAAGCGCTTTACGTGGATTTGGGGCGGTACGGGTTAAGTATAATTTTTTCATGGCAAACTCCTTGTAAGACGGTTTTAAAGCGACTCAGCGCCCTTTGGTTTTATTATGGTTATTGCATTATCGGTTATGGATAAAACTGTGAATATCATGTGTAGACATTTCAGCCTGTTATTATCATAACAAAACCTCATGCAATATGCTCTTCTAATAAAAGGCTGAAAAGCTAAAGAAGTAAAAGCCCTATAACATGACGTCATAGGGCTTATTAACTTAAAACAACTGCTTGGACTAGCTGCTCAACTTATTTGTTAGGCGCAGGCGTGGTACGGAGATAAGGTTTAATTTCGGTATGGCCTTTTGGATAATTGGCGGGAATATCTTCATTTTTCACGCTTGGTGGAATGATAACGTCATCGCCTTCTTTCCAATCAACTGGCGTTGCGACGTTATACTCATCAGACAATTGCATCGCATCGATAACTCGGACGATCTCATCAAAGTTACGGCCACAGCTGGCTGGATAAGTCAGCGTTAAGCGTACTTTTTTGTTTGGATCAATGATAAATACACTTCGAACCGTCGCGGTATTGTCGGCATTTGGATGAATCATGTCATAAAGATCCGCCACTTTGCGGTCTGAATCTGCAATGATAGGGAAGTTAACAGCGGTACCTTGGGTTTCTTCAATATCTTTGGCCCAGCCTTTATGGTCCTCTAAACCATCAACTGATAGGGCGATTGCTTTTACATTGCGCTTTTGGAACTCACCGCCTAATGCTGCGGTACGACCAAGCTCAGTGGTACATACTGGCGTGTAATCTGCAGGATGTGAGAAAAAGACAACCCAACTGTCCCCTGCCCATTCGTGGAAATTGATATCACCATCAGTGGTTGTCGCGTCAAAATTTGGTGCAGTATCACCTAAACGTAAATTTGCCATGCTTTATTCCTTATTTATATGAGTGATGAGCGTTAGTATTTATTCACCTCTAAAGGTATCCATGCGCTCTATTGTTATAAACGTATTTAGTTATAAATGTTCCTAGTTATAAATGTTCCTAGTTATAAATGTTCCTAGTTATAAATGTACTTAGCTATCAACATACTCGGTCAATACTACACAATAACTCAAATTACGTCAGCAAGAATTCTCTTCTATCTTAGCAAACTAGTTATGAATGTCTTGTGATGGATTGTAATGCGCTTATGCCATTTATTACTAAGAATCCAAGTTTGCATTTAAAACATTAACCAAATCAATATATTCTGAACCCTTCAAGAAAATCCACGTTCATAAAAAAGCCCATCTCTAGCGTACTAGAAATGGGCTTTTTTGAAAACTACTATTGTTGAGTAACGTTTTAAACTTTAATAATAGAGCCAATAGTTCTACACTAAGCCGGTTTATAGCTGTCACGTAAGCTCACGATTTGATTAAACACTGGCTTGTCGCTCGAGTGGTCTTCACTATCAGCAATAAAGTAGCCCTCACGCTCGAACTGGAATCGCGTACCAGCATTGGCATTAGCAAGCGATGGCTCAACTACGGCATCGAGCTCAATCAACGAGTTAGGATTTAGCGCTTGATGAACGTCGGCGACGCTACTTGGATCTTCAGCGCTAAATAGCTGCTCATACATGCGTACCGTCGCTTGCACGCCTTGGCTTGCTGAGACCCAATGAATCACGCCTTTAACCTTACGGCCTTCAGGGTTGTTACCCAAAGTCGCAGGGTCAATCGTGGCTTTTAGCTCAACAACATTGCCAGCGTCATCAAGAATATGCTCAGTCACTGCCAACACATAAGTGTTACGCAGACGGATTTCTGGCTTTTCTGGAGATAAACGCTTATAGCCTGCTGGCGGCTCGATCTCGTAATCGCCTTGGTCAATATAAAGGGTTTCGGTAAACGGAATTTCACGCTCGCCCATATCAACATTTGGATGGTTTGGCTGCGTGAGCCATAAAGTCTGAGCGTCTTCATCCCAGCGCGCATTGACGCTATCAGCTTTTTGCGATTCCCAACTGCTAACCGCATCGCTAAAGTTAGTAATCGTCACTTTTAAAGGTTTGAGAACCGCCATACCGCGCGCGGTCGTCGTCTCTAATGACTGACGAATACTAAATTCTAATAGACGAAAATCAACGACGCTGTCTACCTTAGTCACGCCGACGCGTTCACTAAAATCGCGTAAACCTTCAGGCGTATAACCGCGGCGGCGCATACCTGCAATCGTCGGCATACGTGGATCATCCCAACCGCTAACGATACCTTCGTCAACCAACTGCTTTAATTTGCGTTTACTGGTCAAGGTATGGTCGACGTTTAGACGACTAAACTCGTACTGGTGCGGCGGCACATCAAAGCCAATTTTTTCAACCGCCCAATCATAAAACGGACGATGGTCTTCAAATTCCAGTGTACATAACGAATGGGTAATGCCTTCGAGTGCATCAGAGAGCGGATGGGCAAAATCGTACATCGGATAAATACACCATTTATCACCGGTTTGATGATGGGCTTGGTGCATGACGCGATAGATAACAGGGTCGCGCATATTCATGTTTGGGCTTGCCATGTCAATCTTGGCGCGCAGCACGGCTTTGCCTTCGGCAAACTTGCCTTCTTTCATATCATTAAAGAGTTTTAAGTTTTCTTCAACACTGGCATCACGCTGCGTCGACGGCGTGCCTGCTTCATTAAATGAACCACGATTATCGCGAATTTGCTCAGGCGATTGCAAGTCCACATAAGCATCACCCTGCTCAATCAACTGTACGGCCCATGCGTACAACTGGTCAAAGTAACCGGACGCATGGTGCGCCTCGCCTGCCCACTCAAAGCCAAGCCATTTCACATCATTTTCAATATTATCAATATAGTCTTGCTTTTCGGCGGTTGGGTTGGTGTCATCAAAGCGCAAGTTACAAACGCCGCCAAACTCTTCGGCGATACCAAAGTTTAAGCAGATAGATTTGACATGACCTAAGTGCAAATAGCCGTTTGGCTCAGGCGGAAAGCGCGTCACGATTTGCGGGTATTTTTGCGCTTTGATATCGTCACGAATGATATTACGAATAAAGTCATTTTTTTGTTCGTCTTTTTGTACATTGTTGCTTGAGTGCTCACTCATTACTCATTGCTCCTAGCGCAAGGTTTTAGCCTTTAACACGTGTCATTACGCTTTATAAAAGGTTCAAAATAAGAAAATTTAAAATAATCAATCAAAAATCGCTGATAAAAGATAACGTTGCGTTATTCTATCAGCTTTTGCAAAGGCATTAACAGCCTGATACATGACAGACGACAAAAAAGCCGTTAGACTAGCCATAACTTTTTAGTCAGCAACTTTTTAACCACCACTTAACAGCGTTATTTTAGACGCTATAATCAAAAAGGAATATCACATGGTAGACATGCCACCAGTAGTAGAACTTGACACCAATATGGGTGCGATCGTTATCGAACTCAATGAAGAAAAAGCGCCAAAAACTGTCGAAAACTTTTTAAACTATGTTAAATCTGGTCATTATGACGGGACGATTTTCCATCGCATCATTGACGGCTTTATGATTCAAGGCGGCGGTATGGACGCTGAAATGAATGAAAAAGCGACCAATGCACCCGTTGAAAACGAAGCGGACAATGGCTTGAAAAATGACAAAGGTACGATTGCGATGGCCCGTACGCAAGACCCACATTCAGCAACTAGCCAGTTTTTTATTAACGTAAAAGACAACGATTTCCTAAATCACTCTGGCAAAAACATGCAAGGTTGGGGCTACACCGTATTTGGTAAAGTCACTAGCGGCATGGATGTTATCGACAAAATGCGCGGCGTACCAACGGGCCGTTTTGGCATGCATGCGGATGTGCCAAACGAGCCAGTGGTCATCAACTCTGCGACCATCATTACGCAGTAATCGTTTTTTTATAAACGGTATAAGATAAGCGGTTTGTTATTAACGGCCGCTTATCTTACCTTATGAGGATAAAGATACATGCAAAGCTTTAATCATTTAATCACGACCCGCCCTCATGAGGTGCGGCAAGTTTTGATTAGCGATTTGCATTTATCGCCAGAAGAGCCTGCCTTAGTGCAGGCTTTTTTGGCCCTGCTTGATGATTGCCTTGCCCTACCTCAGCTTAAACGCTTATTTATCTTAGGCGATTGGTTTGAGGTTTGGATTGGCGATGACGCTTATTTGACCTTATCAGAAGACGCGCGCCAAAACCATTGGCTCACGCCGCTTATCGTTAAACTAAAAAAACTGCGAGTCGCTGGCTGTGAGATATTGGTCATGCATGGCAACCGTGACTTCCTCTTAGGTCAGCCCTTTTGTAGCTTATTTGGCGGTGAGCTGATTTATGAGCCGTATTATTTAACCGTCGGACAGCAGAATTACCGCTTAGAACACGGCGATGCCTTATGTACCGATGATAAAAAATATCAGTTTTTTCGCAAAATGATGCGTAACCGTTTGACCCAATGGTATTTACTCAATAAATCGCTGACAAAGCGCTTAGCGATTGCCGATAAATTACGGCAAAAAAGTCAGCAAAATAATGCCAACAAAGCCGCTTATATCATGGACGTCAATGAAGATGCAGTAATACAAGCCATAGCAGACAGCGATGCGTTGTTACATGGTCATACCCATCGCCCAGCTATTCATCAGGCGACGGCAGATAAAAAACGCTATGTACTTGGTGATTGGCGCTTGCTTGATAAAGACTCACGCCAGCCAAAAGTCAGCGCCGTGATTGGGGCGGTGACGGCACATAAAAATTCAGATGATAATAATGCTGAGTTTGAGTTGATTGAGTTTAAGATGACTGTCTAAACTCTATCTAACCTGCTGCTACAATTTTTATAAAACTGTACGAACAAAAAAAACTCCGCTTAGCACGGAGTTTTTTTATTTATGAGAGTTAATTATTTCTAAACCATCGTTGTAAATGACGATTATCCAAAAACAACGACTTTACTCTGTCTCACCATCCTGCCAATGAAGACGCGCTACGCTGAGTTATAAAACCATCTGGCGTTTGACTGTTGTCTGCTTGCCAGCGCTGGAACGCCTTACGCGTATTGGTGCCAACGATGCCATCAGCGCCTTTGGTATCATAACCCATGCTGGTTAAACGCTGCTGCAAATTACGCACTTGCGCGGTCGATAATGGACGCTCATAGCGCGGCCATGATTTTTGTAAGCCGCTCTGACCTGCCAGCGCTTTACCAAGTAGGCTGACACCTAACGCATAGTTTGATGAGTTGTTGTAAACCTTGATGACATCAAAGTTTGGGCTAAGTAATAGGACTGGACCATCTTTACCAGCAGGTAGCCATAGCTCCATTTGCGTATTGGCATCTAAATAAACATCAGCGATGGTATCCACGCCCATCGCCGCCCATCTAGCCGCAGGTTGCTTGGTACCAACCGTTGAGTAATCAAACGACGCAGGTACAGTCGCTTCATAAAATGGCGCAAGGCCTCGCACCCAACCTGAATTACTCAGGTAATTGGCAGTAGAGGCCAGAGCATCGCTCGTTGCCCATGGGTTACGATGACCGTTACCATCACCATCAACGCCGTGTTTCAGCCAGGTATCAGGGATAAACTGCGTCTGCCCCATACCGCCTGCCCAAGAGCCATCGAGCTGTGACCATGAGACATCGCCGCGCTGCAATAGCGTCGCTAGTGACAATAACTGGGTTTCAGCAAATTCTTGGCGACGGCCATCATAAGCAAGGCTGGCAAGCGAGCTTGGAATACTGCTATTGCCCGTTACCACACCGTATGATGACTCCATGCCCCAAATCGCAGCGATGATTTCTGCATTGACGCCATATTGCGACTCTAACTGTGATAAAAAGGCGCGTTGCTCGGCAAACTTACGCTTACCTGTGCTGACACGGCCATCTGATACGGCAGAATCGACATATTCCCAAGGCATTTTAGAAAACTCTGGCTGCCCTGAATCTAGCGAGATAACTTGCTGATTTAAATAAGCCATGTCCATCAAACGACGCACGGTTGAAGCATCGTGACCCGCTGCAATGGCGCGCATCGAAAAGTCAGATTTCCAATCAGAAAAACTGTTATAGCTTGGCTTAGCAACTGGCTGCGGCTTGACGACTGGTACAGGCGTTGGCTTAACCTGAATGGTTTGAGTCTGGGTAATTTGCACATTACCTTGGCGTACAGGGGTATTCGGCTTTTGCATTGCCTGCTGACTGGTACAGCCGACCATGACTAACGCGGGAAACAAGGCAAGGTATTGTTTGTTTAATAACATAAATTTCTCAAATATGAATAATTAAAGCAACTGATAGCTAATAATTAATAGCGAGCAAGCAATAACAATTAACAGCCACCAAAAAATTGCAGCAAATTTAACGTCTTAAAATCTAACGTCTTAAAATTTAACGTCCAAGCACCGCACGTGGGTCGATAGGGTTACCATTTAGGCGTACTTGGAATTCTAAGCCGACTTGGTTGGTCTCGCCGCTGCTACCCATATTTGCAATACGCTGACCGCGCTGTACCGCTTCACCTTCTTTTACCAGCAAGGCACTGTTGTGCGCATAGGCGGTAATATAGTTATCGCTATGACGAATCATAATTAGGTTGCCATACTCAGGCAGACCGTTACCTGAATACAGTACGGTACCCGATTGGCTGGCAAGTACCGGATCACCGACATTACCGGCAAACCACATACCCATATTACCGGCAGCAGCATCAAAGTTACGAATCACTTGGTTGCGACTTGGATACTCATAACCCGATGTTGCGTTGGCGGTCACTTCATAAACAGGCGTTTGCGAATAGTTCGGAGTATTGTTCACAGGCGGTGTATAACTCGGCTGTGGCCGTGTTTGAGCAGGAGCATTATAGCGACTGTTATTATTGGCGTTTACTGGCTCGCCTTGCCATAATTTGAGCCATTGACCACTATAAATCGTATATTTGCTATCTAAACCATTGATCGCACCGATTTGGCGATAATTGAGACGATAGCGGGCGGCGATTTGACTGACAGTGTCGCCACGCTGCACACGATAATAATTGGGCACGCCTTGTCCGTTGGTGATAATCTTCGGACCCTGATTAGCGCCTTGATAAGTGGGCTTGGTGGCACAGCCAACCATCGTCACGGTCGCTGCCGTCAATGTTCCCATCAAGGCTAGGGTTGCTAAGCGCGATCCAGCAATAAGCTTCTTCATACAAGATTTCCTATTCTTTATGTTACTCACAAACTCCTTGTGTTACTCACAAGCATTTTGCTAACGGTTGTAACGTTTAATGTCCTAAACACCATAATTATGCATTTAATAACCAATGGTTTTTAGCTCATTCAATAATAAATGGTTTTTAGCGATTTTAAGCTCTAATAAATTTAGTACTAATAAATTTAGTACTAATAAACTTAAGCATTGGCCAATTTAAGCAAGGGCAAATATCATCATAAACTTAGATAAATCAGTCAATTTACAGCACTAATTACAGGGCTAATTACAGTACTAAGGCTGAGAGTGACGCAAGGGTTTCGGTCGGCGTATGATGCAGGCGCACAGGCGATACACTAATATACCCTGCTGCCACCGCTTGGTCATCCATCATCTGTATTTCTGCTGATTCAATACTTGCGTCGTCTGTTAATAATTCCCGTTGGCGTTTGCGTAACGATAGCCAGTAGGCATCGCGTCCGCGTGGATCGACCACATGATGAACGGGACGCGCAATCTGACTGTGACTCAGCGCTGTTATTTTTCGACCTTTAATCGCAGCTACGCTTTTGACATCAGGAATATTAACGTTTAATACATGATAGGGCAAATTTTTGCAAGCCTCCAATATCGGTGTATCGGTCATGAGTTTGACAATCTCATTGGCCGCCATTTGATAATGACTGGCCTGCTGCGCTTCGTCATTTTTTGTGCCGCCACCTACCAAAGAGGTTGCGATCGCTGGTATGCCAAAAAGCTGGGCGGTCAAAGCCGCGCCAAAGGTACCCGAAAATAAAACGTCCTGACCAAGATTGGCACCGGAATTGATGCCAGTAATCACCCAGTCAAAATCGCTATGACGATAGAGTTCATGTAACGCCAAATAAACGCAGTCAGCGGGTGAACCATTGACTGCTATAAAACCCGAATCTAACTTATGGGTATATAACGGCGTTGAGATGCTCAAAGCGCTGGCGCAGCCGCTTTGCTCATTACTTGGTGCGACCACCACCACTTCTGCGATGGTCGACAATGCCTGATAAAGCGCCAATAGCCCTGGCGCATGCACCCCATCATCGTTACTCATTAAAATTTTCATTTTTGCCCAATTTTGCTTAATATCGTCATTAATGACCGTCTGTCAGGTTCTCTACTTTTCTATCCTAAAACCGCTATAATTATGCCTGCCGAAATCAAGAAAAATAAAGACAGACATTATGGATAGTGCTGTCGCGTTTTAGATTTTGGGCGATTATACCCTACTCGCCTCGCGAGGCGAACCCAGACTTTAAGCAAGTTCAAATTACTATTTGATTTTATTCATAATTTTAATAGTAGCAGTAAGCATCTTTTGCAAAAGGTAAGACGTCGCGGTTACAGTAGGCAACAAGGGACAACACGAACAATTGATACTTTTATGTTGAGGTAACTTAGGGCGATATAATGCTGATATGTTGCTGTAAAGGCGGCTTAGCTCACAATATATCTACACATAAATCAATATTTTATGTGACTTTTATTTTTTTACCCATTAACATAGCACCATCAAACAAAGATAAGCGAGTGTAATACTGAATGAAAAATCAATCGATATTATCTATAGCTTCTGTGATAGCAAAGACCGCCTCAAAAGTTGGTCTTGCAGGACTGATAACGTCTATTGCTATGCTGTCTCAAGCGACCCAAGCTGCGTCCAATGCGTCGACTACCATTCCAGTAGATTTATCGGGCATTAATATCACTAAGCATGAGATTGCGGTGATGCATGTGTTATCAGAGATTTGCCCGCCGATGTTAACCGGCAAACAAAAACAGCGCTTTTATAAATCTTATAACGTGCAGCTGCATGAATTGATGCCATCGTTAGAGGATCCAAAAGCGGCTATTCAATACTTGTCTACGCAGCAAGATTACCGTCAAATTCTGCAAGGTATTCGTAGTTGGACCATGGGCTTCTCAAAACAAGAGAACAAAGCCTTATGCGAAGATTTGGCCAATGCTGAATATCATTAACCCGTTTCGATAGAAAAGTAAATTCGCTAAAATCTAGCATCTGGTCAACGTAAATAAATACCTTTACTATTAACGACAATAAAATCTGGTTATTATGACGTGATAGATGCTAGGCAAAAACCTTTGATAATTAGCTTTTAACAAGTGGTCTTATACATTTAAAATAAGCGTTTAAATTAAGCTCATACTGGGTTTATTAAATATTGAATTTATTTGACATACTCCCGCCACTTTCGACAAGCTCAAGCGGGGGATTCTAAAAGCAAAA
>NZ_JABAST010000056.1 GCF_016107575.1 Psychrobacter faecalis
TAGATGGGCTATTTTATTACTTTTATTGAGTTTTTGCCTTAACTGACTGGCATTAATCCGCAGACAGTCCTTTTAACAATATATCTAATTATAATGAATAAGCAAGCCTAGAGCAAAATGCGGCGTGGATCTGCCAGCAAACTTGCGATATAACGGGTAAATACTGCAGCATCAGCGCCATTAATCACCCGATGATCATAAGACAATGACAGCGGCAACATCAGACGCGGCTCGAAAGATTGCTTACTAGCATTCCAACGCGGCTGCATACTGGCTTCTGATACCCCTAATATTCCTACTTGCGGCCAATTTACCAGTGGCGTAAATGCGGTACCACCTAAGTTACCTTGACTAGAGATGGTAAAGCTTGCGCCTTGTAATTCTTTAGCCGTGAGCTTCTTATCACGCGCTTTGACCGCAAGCTCGCCTACCTCAATGGCGATTTGCTTTAAGCCTTTATCTTGCACATTTTTGATAACAGGTACAATCAAGCCGTCATCCGTCGCGACCGCAATGCCCATATTGACGCTTTTACGTAAGATAATTTGGGTATTATCGTCACTCAAATGACTGTTAAAGCGTGGATGCTGGGTTAATGCATAAGCAGTTGCTTTAACGACAAAAGCTAAAATCGTGAAGCCGATACCTTCCGCTTTCATAGCACCTTTAAGCTCACCACGTAATTTTTCAGTGTCCGTGATGTCTGACAAATCAAACTGCGTTACTTGCGGCAGCAAAGTATTGTAATTGAGCTGCGGTATCGAGACTTTTTGTAGGCGGCTTAAATCTTGTACTTCGCTCTCGCCCCATATCTCAGTATTACTCATGTCAGGTAAGCTTGGCAGGCTTGAGCTTGCCATATTACCACTCACAGGCGCAGTTTTTTGCTTGCTCAAGCTGTCTTTTACATGGGCAAACAAATCTTCTTTTAAGATACGATCGTTAAGGGCCGAACCCGTCACTTGAGTAATATCAACGCCTAGCTGACGCGCAAGTTTACGCACGGCAGGACCAGCATAAATATCGACCATTTTTTCGTTGACTTGTGCTTCGGTTAGCTTATCATTTGCAGTGCTAGTATTAGCCGTAGATTTAGCGGCTTGTTTAGGCTCACCAGTCGTTTGCTTGTTGGCTTTTTGGTCTAAATCAGCGCTCTTATCTTCTGCTTCAGCTGGCTTGGACGCTTGTGCCTCAGAAGTATCAGCCTTAGATTCACTAGCTTTATTACTGGCGCTCTCTGAACCTTCACCAATAATCACGATAAAGTCTTGACCATTGGCGACCATATCGCCCGCTTGCACCAATATTTTTTCAACCTTGCCTGCTTCTGGTGCTGGCACTTCGACCGACGCTTTATCAGATTCAATAAGTAGAATTGATTGATCCGCCGTGACCATATCACCGACACTGACCATAATCTCAGACACTTGCGCTTCATCAACACCTAGATCAGGCAAGGCGTGTGTGGTTGTCTTGCCTGCTTGGTTTGCTGGTTGAGAAGTATTTTCCTCAGCTGGATTAGTATCTGCTTGATGATTATCCTGCGCTTCACTTTGTTTGTCGGCAGCAGCGTCTGTTTTGTTTTGTGTATCAGCGTTAGTGCTTTGGCTGTCACTGTCGCTTTCGATTTCACTGTCAGCATCAGTATCGCTTTCAAGCTCAATGAGTACCATGCCTTCGCTGACTTGATCGCCAACTGCCACGCTAATTTTAGTGACTTTACCGGCAGCTGAGCTTGGTACTTCTACTGAGGCTTTATCGGATTCTAATAAGATAATATTGTCGTCTTTTGCAATAACGTCGCCAACTTCGACCATAATCTCACTGACTTCGGCGCTATCAACACCCAAATCGGGGGCTTTAATGTCCATCCGTAATTCTCCTTATATTATTGTTGCCTTGTCTTTGGGCTATTCTTTGACGTCGTCATCATTGAGTAAGGCGGCATCGGCTGGATCTTCTGCGCGGCCTTCGCTGCTTATTTCGTCATCATCTTCACTGACAAACTCTGGCACAGGGTTCGGATGTACATTGTCAGGGCCTGGGGCATCTGGGAAATGATCATAATGAGGCTGTTGTTGCCATGCAGGCGGTTGATCCGCTTCGATACCAAAGCTTGAAATCGCATCTTTAACCAGACGCATTTCAACCTCACCTTCATCAGCTAAGCGCTTAAGTGTCGCAACCACAATGTGCGCGGCATCGACATGGAAGAAGCTACGTAATTGCTCACGAGTGTCTGAGCGACCATAGCCATCAGTACCTAAAGTCGTATAAGGGCGATTGTCAGGCAACCACGCGCGGATTTGTTCTGGATAATTGCGCATATAATCGGTCGCTGCGACGACGATACCTTCGTGCGGGGCAAGCTGTTCGGTAACCCATGGTACCACTTCTTCATCCATTGGATGCAGGCGGTTATAGTCATCACAAGCCATACCATCGCGGGTCAGCTCATTAAAGCTGGTCACGCTCCAGACGTTAGATGAGATATTAAACTCGTCTTGTAATATTTTCGCCGCTTTTTGCACTTCACGTAAAATAACGCCTGAACCTAATAGCTGAACTTGGCTTGAACCATTGTCTTCTAGCAAATACATACCACGCTTGATGCCTTCTTCCACGCCTTCTGGCATGGCAGGTTGTTCGTAGTTTTCATTCATCAAAGTTAAGTAATAATAAACGCGCTCGCCCTCACCATACATACGGCGTAGACCATCATGCATAATCACTGCCAGCTCATAACCGAAACAAGGGTCATAAGTCACGCAGTTCGGTACGACGTTAAATAAAATCTGCGAATGACCATCTTGATGTTGCAAGCCTTCGCCGTTTAGCGTGGTACGACCAGCCGTTGCGCCAAGTAAGAAACCTTGTGCCTGACAGTCACCTGCTGCCCATGCCAAGTCACCAACACGCTGGAAGCCAAACATAGAGTAATAAATATACAGTGGAATCATCGGCAAGGCGTTGACAGAATAACTGGTTGCCAGAGCAATCCATGTACTCATTGCGCCCGCTTCGTTAATGCCTTCTTCTAACATGTGACCATCGATGGCTTCTTTATAACCCATCAAAGCTTCACTATCCTCTGGCGTATATTTCTGTCCAGAAGCTGAATAAATGCCCAATTGGCGGAACATACCTTCTAGACCAAAGGTGCGCGCTTCATCAGGAACAATAGGTACGACGCGATCTTGAATATCTTTATTTTTTAGCATCGCTGCTAGCAAGCGCACAAACACCATGGTAGTCGATTGCTCTTTACCATTACTGCCTTTTAGCACGCGATCAAAAATAGACAACTCTGGAATATTTAATGGAATATGACCACTACGGCGATTGGGTAGATGACCACCTAAGGCTTCGCGGCGACCTTTTAGGTATTTCATCTCCAGCGAGTCTTCTTTTGGACGATAAAACGGTAGCGTCTCTAACTCTTCATCAGTAAATGGTAAGTCAAAACGGTCACGGAAATACATCAAAGCTTCATGATCGAGTTTTTTGATTTGATGCGTCTTATTGACCGCTTGTGCTTGATTAGACAAGCCATAGCCTTTAACCGTTTTTACTAAGACCACGGTCGGTTGGCCTTTGGTTTTCATCGCTTCACTAAAGGCCGCATAGACCTTCATCGGATCATGACCGCCACGGTTTAAGCGTGAAATATCATGGTCAGACAGCTCGTTCGCCATCTCTTCTAGCTCAGGATATTTACCAAAGAACTCTTTACGGGTAAATTCAGGCGTACGCGCTTCATACAACTGATATTCGCCGTCGACCGCTTCTTCCATGCGATATTTAAGCACGCCGGTGGTATCTTTATCTAACAAGGTGTCCCACTGACCGCCCCAAATCACTTTAATCACGCGCCAGCCTGCACCGCGGAATACCGACTCAAGCTCCTGAATAATCTTGCCGTTACCACGCACAGGACCATCGAGACGCTGTAAGTTACAGTTGACGACCCAAATTAAATTGTCCAATTTCTCACGACCAGCAAGAGAAATCGCACCCAAGCTTTCTGGCTCGTCGGTTTCACCATCACCTAAGAAGGTCCAAATCTTGCGATCTTCTTTTTCTAGCAAGCCACGGTTTTCCATATAACGATGCACGTGCGCATGATAAATGGACATAATTGGGCCCAAACCCATCGATACGGTTGGGAACTGCCAATAATCTGGCATCAAATATGGGTGCGGATAGCTTGACAGACCCTTGCCGCCGACTTCACGGCGAAAATTATCCAACTGCTCTTCATCTAAACGACCTTCTAAATAAGAGCGCGCATAAATACCGGGCGCTGAGTGACCTTGATAATAAATCATGTCACCGCCGAAGTGATCGCTTGCCGCCCGAAAGAAATGGTTAAACCCTGTCTCATAAAGGGTCGCGCTTGAAGCAAAAGTTGCTAAGTGACCGCCTAAATCATCATCGTTTTTATTGGCGCGCATGACCATAGCTAAGGCGTTGTAGCGAATCAGCGCACGAATTTTACGTTCAATCGTCAAGTCGCCTGGGTACATTGGCTCATCTTCGACCGCTATAGTATTGATATAAGCGGTATCGAGACGGTTGAATGGCAGCCCTTCTTGTACCGCCATGTTATATAACGCTTTTAATAAAAATTGCGCTCGATCCTTATCGGCATGTTTGATAACCGACTCAAAGGCTTCCAGCCATTCTTGGGTTTCGGTGCTATCAGCATCCTTATAATAGTTCATCTTTATTAATCCTTTTTATCAGTCAGCCCTGCACGATAACAGGGTGTTATTAAATCAGAGGGTGGTACGTATCTTAATGAGCAATCGATTGACTTGATGCCTTCCCTATAACTTCCTTGCCGCATCTAAGCATCGCATTTACGTTCAGGGTTATAACAGAGAACTCTAAATAAATCGTATCACTGTAGAGTAGCATTAGGCGCGAATAAAAACCGTTGTAAAATTAAACGATAGCCACTATGCGATTCTCACTATCAAATGATAATGACACTCTATTATAGGTACTTATTGTGGATTTGTTTATAGCTATGGAGAAATGCCAATATGACAAGTATTTTTGAAATAAATAGTGATTAGTTTTTAAATGAATATTTGTTGTTAAAAATGTTAGAAGTCATATTTATTAGACCTCTTGCAAAAGTCATAGGTTTAGCTCGAAATTAATGATACCAGCAAACAGCTTCATTCTAAGATCATAGCGCTGACGACGGTTACGATATTTATGAGCCACGATTTTGAACAACTTGATTAAGCCTATTTTGTGCTCAACCACAATACGGAACTTTGCCAGATAGTGATTGGCCTGTTTGCATATCTCCAGTAACTGACCACCACGTGGCTTTTTAAAAGGGGTGAAGGTTTGCTTATGTAGCTTTGCTATACCCTGATAACCACTATCTGCTAGTAATTTAGCATTGTCAGGAAGCCAATCAGGGCAAGTATCTTTATACAGCTTAAAATCGTGGATTGACCCTTTGCAGGTTTGCACATCAAGTATCAACCCTGTTTGCCAATGAACGATAACCTGCGCTTTTAAGGTGTGTTGTTTTTTCTTACCGCTGTAGTAGTCTCTTTGGTTTTTTTTGGACGCTCAATTGGGGTTTCGGTTGCATCGACAATGACGACTGACCAATTGATGTCCTCATCGACACGACTAGGCAGCTTTTTGGGCAATTCAAACTTGCCAGAGTCAATCAGTGTGTCTTCTACTTTACGGATGATACGGCTAGCAGAAGATTCATGAATACCAAAGTCCATCCTGATATGATAAAGCGTGCGGTATTCACGCCAATAAGTCAGGGCTAGTAGTATCTGCTCCTTAAGACTGAGCACGCTGGGTCTGCCTGATTTGGTTTTAGATGCTTCATGCTCTTGCATGGCCTCAAGCATGTCATAAAAGGTGGCTTTAAGAATGCCTGTATAGCGTTTAAAACCAGCGTCACTTTGTTTGAGTAGCTTATCTATGTTTGGCATGGTTCCTAAAAAGTTATGAGTGTTTCAGTTATTGTAAAATTCTCTGCTACTTTTGCAAGAGGTCTATTCTTTAAGCAAAAATGTTAACCATCGCTTTATTTGACCGTTCGTCTTGTTTTAAACTTATTTGCTTGAAAATAACTGTGTATATGTTTAAATTCAATCTTTATATACCATGCCATTTTATAAGAAAAGCATATTCGCCGTTTAGGGTGCTAATGGGGCATTAAACAACAAGAGGTATGTACTTATGAGACTCGATAAATACTTAAAACGCCAACGAGTTTCAGGCTTATTTACTTTTTCTATGTTTGCTGCATTAAGCATGAACAGTACGGTGGCTCAAGCTGCTTTTAGTGACCTAGCTCCTAGCTTTACGTCCTCTCCTTATACTTGCCCTGCTAATCCAAATAATCCTCAAGATCCGGCTAATCACAAAATGTTCGTAGTCGCCGTTAACCCGCGACCTTATGAGCCCAAAGTTACACAGGATCTAATTTGGTCGGCCGGTACCGAAACTAAAGACTTTGTTTTTGCAGGAAACAAAATCTTAACTATAACCTTTGATAACTTAGTCGATGAAGTTAACGCTAACCGCAATCCCTTCTTTGGCGCTGGTAGTGGTTCCGGTCCTGCTAACGGCACTTATAATAATGGTAATGAGAACACAGATGATGCGATTAATACTAGACATGGTAGACGAGCTACTCAAAATCACGTTTTAAACGTCAGCGTAAATCGAAATGTCAGTAAGATAGGCTACAAGATACAAGATGTCGACTCTCAAGGTCCTTTAATAGTTCGTTATCAGCAAGAAGTTGAGGCACTAGACGGTGGTATATTCGATAATCTAAGCTTCAATAGAACCCTACAAAATATTAATAATAGTAATAATATTATCAGTGGTAAACGTGCACAAACATGTGGCTTAGGAGAGTGTGTCATTGATGCGTCATGGAAATACACTCCCGCAAAAAGCCCTGTACGCTTGAAACATAGAAATCTTGATGATAGCCCTTTTGCTGACCATATCGTCGGCTACTCCGACTTTTATTTCTGTCTAGCACCGCCAAAAATTATCGTGAACAAAACACTGGTTGGCTCTCGTGTCAACGACACTGAGAATAAACGTGATCAGTTTGAGATTAGCATTGGTAACAGTGCATCTACCGTAAAAATATTTACCACATCAGACAAAGGTTCTACCATAGCTAACGGTAGTAGTGATGTCGTCAGCTTAGTCGATGGCTCCAGCTATACCATCACAGAACGCGTTATGAATGGTAGTACGCTGGGTGATATCGCAAACTACAATGCGACCTATACTTGTAATAATGCGACTACTGGAACCTCTGTAACCATCCCAAGCGAGGCTATGATTTATAATCTGACCACGAAGACGCGCTCTTTCAGTATTAATAATGTAGGTTATGGCGATGAAATCACTTGTACCATTACTAATACGCCCGCGACTTTGACGTTCTCTGGTACAGTCTTTAATGATAATGGCGGTATCCCTGATAGCCAAGCAAACGCACTCAATGCCAATATCACTAGCGGCATTTATGCCAACAATCCTAAATACTTTGATGGCGAATTCAACTCAACACCTCCTAATGCTGAAGCAGGAATTTTTGGTAGCTTTATCGACCTGACTGACTGCTCAGGAACCACTTATAAGACTCAAGCTGTTAATGCTGATGGAACTTATTCATTAAAAGTTACGACAGTTCAAACCGCTGGTAATACTAAAGTATGTTTGGTTGAGCGTCGCAATGATAACAACTTTCCTGTTCGTACCACAAAAAGTAATAAGCCACTGACCATTACAGCAGATAAGGATATCTACCCTGACAATAATTTTGGTCGAGTTATAGCAGCCAACTCTGCCCTTGTATTAACCAAATATCAGCACATTAATGATTGCTCCCCCAACTTAAAATACACTGATATTGGTACTTCATCAGATCCAACCTACTCACCTAGAGATGGTTTTAGTACCTCATCTATCAGTGATATTACGCCAGATGAATGCATCGCATACAAGATAGTAGCGACCAATCGTGCCAATCTACCTATTACTAATTTTGTACTACGTGACGTGCTACAGAAGAAAGGGGTTAACAATGCAATGGCCACTGCTATAAGAGTTGGACCTACGTTTAATGCGACTGACTATGCCACTGACAGTGTCGCTATTGGTGATAACGGTATCGTAAAAACCAACGAATTAAATTTAAGCAAAAAAAGCACTAGAGAGTTTTACTTCAACACCAAGTACCAATCAGCGAATTGAATCTCATAACACACTTACTAAGTTAAGCCGTTTAACCTGAAAAATCTGCACTTCATCTCTTTTATAATAACAATTGTATGCTTAATGTTATATTACATTGAGATAATTTATGCCTAAATCATGCACTCTAATCCCCCAAAAATATAAATTATCAATAACTTTATTTTAACGGTGAGATAAGCTATGAGTGGTCGATTATTACTGGTGCATAATGATAAGTTAATACATTTTGCCCGTCTCAAACAAATTATGTTACTAACAACGATTGTGACGCCGATTACAGCCTTTTCTACCCCCACTGGTTTTGGTACTTTTGTTCTTGATAGAGATGCCCTCAATGGCAGCCTCGCTTCAGGAACTTATACTACTGTAGACAAGGCTACTGGCACGTTTACCATCAAGCGTAACTCTGCCTCTGTGGGTTATAACGGGGAAAGTTTTGAGGTAGGTACTAATGGTATTCAAATACAAAATAATGTGAAACAAGGAACGTTAAATGATGACGAAGATAAGTTTTCATATACGTTTACTATCACACCGAATGACAATAACTCCATTCATACCATCAAGATGGCTCAAGCTACTTATGCGACCAGTGGCAACTCAGAGATAGCACGCCAAACCTTAAGCTATACAGATTTTGAACCGCGTCGCTTTGGTTCAGTTGCCACGGCGATCATCAGAAAAAATGCAAACGTACCCTATTTTTATGATGCGATGGGTGATTATTTTATGGGCAATAAGCTCTCTAACACCACTTTACAAGAAAATGTCTCCAAGTCAGAACCACAGTTACGTATTGACGACTCTACTTCCAATCCTCTTTATTATTATAATATTACTCGACTTTATGGCACGGGTAATGCTAATTCCTATACGCCTACTAAAAACACTAGCGGACAGGTAATACTTCGAACGCTCTCTGGCGTATTACCAACGAATGCAACTTTTGCTAATATCTTAAAATCTAATGCTCAACCCAACACTTATACTGCGCTGAGCGAAGGCAGTACTATAAGAAGTGGTAGCAGCTATGTCAGCTATGGTATCGAAAACACTGCTAGCACATACGTTATTGATGCTAATAAAGCGAAATCAGTGACTCTTACCTATGAAGGCATTATGAATGGCAACATTGCTGTTAACGCTGCCGTCATTGGTGAGACATTTAATGAATGGATAAGCTTTGGCGTCTCAAGCACAGCGAGACCAAATTATGTCTTTTCGGGCACAGTCTTTAATGACAATGGGAACATTGCAGCCGATGAAAAAACTAAACAAGATGTCTCTTCTAAATTTACTGCTGACCAAAGATACTTTAATGGCAAATTAGATAGTGGAGAGTTGGGAATAAGCCATCCTAATCTGAATATACGACTAACTGACTGTATGGGTGACAATGGTGGTACTAATATTGCCACTCCGCAGTTGGTACAGACATCAGGTCAATATAGATTTACCGTTCCAGCAAACGTATTAGATGGTAGATCAAAGGTTTGCTTAGTCGAAGTAGAACCGATTAAGTGGGAATATAGTGTCGATACTACGCCAAACATTCGAGAAATAACTTTAGAACCTGATACTTTTAACTACAAAACTGACAGTTTACGTAACCTAGATTTTGGCGAGGTTCAGGCTGATTATGCTGCCTTAGTACTCATTAAATCACAGTACATTCATGACTGTAACAACAATCTTAATTATGTCAGCATCTTAGACAGAGAGATTCCTACTATTGGTTTTAGTATTAACTCTCCTACCGTTGATATAGAGCCTGGTAAATGTATAGCTTATAAGATTGATGCTTATAATCGAGGTAATGTTGAGCTTCAGCAGATTCAAATTACCGATAAATTACAGACTGAATCCATGAGGTCTATTTTTACCATGCCCTTACCTATTGGAAGCTCTTCCGAAATTTATCCTCCAACCTCTACGCTACCGATAGACTTTATTCTATCTAGACCTTTTAGTCTAACTAAAGCGACATCAAAAGCAACTTTATACTTCAATACTAAATATGGGAAAACTATGAATCCTTAGTAGTTATTTTTCCTTACTTTTTTAATAAAAATCAACACTCTTCTATTTTTAATAAAAGCCCTGTCTCTATTGATAGGGCTTTTACCGTTCAGCCTCCTCAATCTTCCTTTTGTCGCTTTTATAGTGACTGTCTGTAAGTTATTTGTAATTATATACAATAAATGTATATTCGATTTCGCCGCTTATTCGTACATAAATGCTATTTAAAAGCGATGCAGGTAGTAAACGGTAGATATCTAGATAGTGATGAACCAATAAAGGATTGAATATGAAAGGTTTAAATGTTTTACGTAATACTTTATTAGCAAGCTTAGCTTCTGTATTTTTATTGAGCGCAGCCCATGCTGATGACGCTTTAAAAATGGAGTTAACCGCAAACAAAGTTGTTAAAAACGCTGAAGGCAAAATCAGTTATTTACCAGTTCGGACAGCCCCTACTGGTACGGTAATTCAGTACAAAGCCACCTATACCAATACCATTAATGAAAACATCAACGACTTGGCAGTTACTTTACCTATTCCAGCCAATATGACTTTTACTGGCGAGGTATCGCCTGCTAGCGCACAGGCAAGTATCGATGGCAAAAACTACGCTGAAATGCCACTGATGCGTAAAGTCGATGGCAAAATGGTCAAAATCCCTTTTTCCGAATACCGTATGTTGCGTTGGAATATTAAGTTATTACCAGCGAATAAGTCTGCAGCTGTGGCGCTTAATACCATCGTTGACTAGTAAGGTAATTAATTAGCGCATCAAAGCACTTCATTTATCACCTTTGAATTCCAACTTCTAAACCTTACCTATTTCGGAGTCTCATATGAGATCAAACACTTTTAATTACAGCTTGTTAGCCATCGGCGTCGCTGCTGTGCTCGGTATGAGTACGACTGCTAATGCAGTAGAGACCGTTAAAACATCAACGAGCGTAGAGATTACTAATAAAGCTACCGCTAGCTATAATGTGAGTGGTCAGATACAACCAGAAGTCGAATCTAACACAGTAAAAATAACGGTAACAGAGCAAACATCCTTCTCATTGGTTCCTGCTACCACTAACACTGGAAAAGAAGTAGCGCCTAATGGGTTTGTTGAGTTTACACATACTTTGACTAATACTGGTAACCGCACTGATAACTATGCTATCACGACACCAGCAGCTCCTGAAGGCTATGATACAGCGAACTCTACTGTCTCCTATAAAATATATAATCAGAATGGAGTTGAAGATACAGCTCGTACTGTAAGTGGTGCGAAATATGGTGCCTCTAGTGGCAAAGAGTTTCCTCTAGAAAAAGGGCATTACATTGTATTTGTTATCAATGCCAAAACCACTGGTAACAAAGGCGGGGAAACTCAAACACTAGAAATAGATGCTGTTAGTACGATTTTAGGTGCCGATAAAAAACTTGTGAACACTGATACCTCTTTCACTAGGCTCCCTACCTTTAGTATTGTTAAAACCCTTACTAACGGTCTAGATCTTAATAACCTTGCTAAGGATACTGCCACTTATCAGGTAGTAATCACTAACGATGGTAGAACTTCGTTTAACACCGATGCTACTGAAGTCGCCATCGCAGACTTGCTCCCAGATGGACTAGTAATAGCAAAGTCACTAACACTAGATAATATCAAAACTACGGGGCAAGCTACTAAAGGTACTATTGACCCTAATAATGCAGGTAAGGAAGATAGTAGCGGCTTTAATATTACTGGTATTAATATACCCGTAGGTCAAAAAGTAACGATTACTTTTGAAGTTAAAAAAGGTACAGCTGCGCTTAAGGGAGTTTCCCAAACTCTGTGTAACTGCTTATAATCCACTAACAGGAGAATAAGC
>NZ_JABAST010000057.1 GCF_016107575.1 Psychrobacter faecalis
CTTTTACATCAATTATGGTTACGTCTGATGCCGGCATACTTTTTAGAACACCACCCATCAATTATCTGCCGATAGCTTTTAAACCCAAGCTTTTAAACCCAAGCTTTTAAACTTAAAACTCAAACTGCCTATTTCAATAGTAAAGGATAACTATTATGAGTAAACAATCACAAATGGACACCATCCAAGCGATGGTAAAAGACATTAAATACACCATGATGACCACGCGCAATGGCGAAGACCATCTGCACTCTTGCCCAATGAACACCACTGAAACTAGCATTGGCACGAAAGAAATTTGGTTTATTGGACACACGCCATCTGAAACTGTCGATAACATTAAGCAAAATGCAGAAGTAAATTTGGCTTATACCTCGAAAGGTGACGATAAGTATTTGTCTATTTCTGGTACCGCTGAATTGGTCGAGGATGCAGAGAAACTCGATGAGCTATGGTCGGTTATGTATAACGCCTATTTTGAGCAAGGCAAAGAAGACCCAAGGGTACAGCTGATTAAAGTGGTGCCGCATGGTGCGGAATACTGGGCGAATGGTAATGCAATTACTAGCGCGGTCAAAATGACGGCGGCGGCAGTTACCGATACAGCGATTGAAAAAAGCTTAGGGGAAAATCTCTCTATTGAGTTGTAATTATTTGATCATTAAATACACTTAAAACTATGATAAATAAAAAACGCCAGTCACTTATCATGACTGGCGTTTTTGTTTATGAGCGGTTTAAACTTAAGCATGTAAACTTAAGGACTGATAGCATTTATTCTATATACTAACCGCTTTGTTTTAAATATGGCCATGCAGCTCTGAGGTAAATCATCATCGACCATAAGGTTAAAACCACCGCCGCCACCATCAATATATAGCCTATCATCTCAAGCGATTGCCAATTTAACAATAACACAGTGATAGCGATCATCTGAAAAGTGGTTTTGAGTTTACCGACATACGAGACAGCAACACTAGTGCGATTGCCAAGCTCCGCCATCCACTCGCGTAGCGCCGAGACGGCAATTTCACGCGAGATAATCACAATCGCCGCAATCGCCATGATTATATTGGGATGCCATTGCACCAAAATAATCAGTGCGGCTGCGACCATGAGCTTATCAGCGACTGGGTCTAAGAAGCGCCCAAAAGCAGAGACCACGTTAAGCTTACGAGCAAAATAACCATCGAGCCAATCGGTCACCGCGGCGATAATAAACACACCGGTCAACAGCAAATGACGCAGCAAACTGTCGCTAAATTCGCTCATACCTACCCGCGCGATGACATTGTCCGAAATCGCTGGCATGCCAATTCCCATGGCGGGTGGCCAATAAGCAATCGCCACAAACAGCGGAATCATTAAAATACGCGCAATCGTAAGATTGTTGGGTAGGTTAAAGATACTTCTGTCGTTTGGCGTTGGTAGCGGTTTTTGTTCTGGTGTGTGCAGCGGTGTACTCTCGGTCATGACAAACCCAGTTTATAGTCAGCGATAAGAATGTGGCTAGCTTAGCATTTTTCAGCCATGTCGTCATGCTTCTGTACAGGTCGGTTTTGGCTTTACTCAATTGCAAGTGTTTTTGAGCAAAAAATCCTTAGCAAAACGCTTGTTATTAAGATTTCTAGCTAATAATCGGCGGACAATAAACCAAAACGTAATGACATGTAAGTAAGCTAGGTAAATCGGCTAATTTCAGTTATGATGACTGAGGAATAAATACAGTTGTACACTGGAAATTGTAAGCAGACGTGATAATTTCTTGAAATCATAGATTTTGTCATCATCTTTATATTAACAATAATAAATCTTGATCAATTTACTTGTGGCTCGTTAATCAGTAGTAGCTCGGTCGCATGATAAGTTTTCCTCAGCCCACGACACCTCCTTCGTGGGCTCTTTTTTGCCTATAAGTTAATGATCTATATAAATTCAAATTTATTATGATGTAATACGTCTAAGTTTAATTCCTTAAAGCCTTTATTATCTGTAAATTAAACCATCGCTGTCACCGTCTGCGCCGCCATTTGATAGCAGCTTTCGATATTACCTTGTCCGCACCAATCGCCACTAACAATCCATTGCCGCTCATCATCAACCAATACTCCTAACTGCTCTTTATGAGAAGCGGTTACGGTCGCGGCGTAACGCCAACGGTGACAATCAACTTGGCTTGGCGCGCTCTCCGCATTCCAGTTTAATGCTCGCTGAGCGGCTTCTAACAACTTTGCTTTTATGGTATTGATATCGTCATCGACGTGCTGCTCTGACCAGTCGTTGCGCGCATGAATGGTCATGCTGGGTAATAGCGCATGATGCTCAGGCTTATGATGTTCGATAAATATTCTATCAATGATAGAATCCTGTACATAAGCCACATCCCACGCCGTGTCCAAACAGCTTAGCGCCTCAGGTAATGGTTGGTTCTCATTCCAACCAAGCATTAAGCTATAGCACGCCTGCATTGTTGGCTCAGTGATTTTTGCGCATTCACTAAAACCGCTATCTGCCATCAGCTCGACGGCTTGTCCATTTGGCGCCGTACAAATTACCCAATCAAAATGACCAAGACTGTTGCCATTTTCATCGAATAGCTCAGTTTTATTACTGGTTTTTTCACTGGTTTTGTCGTAAGTTTTATTATTGATGTTGCTATTTGGCGTTTGCTTATATTGAGATAATGGCGCGACGCGGGTGTTAAACTTAATGGTGCTATGCTGCAATTCATCAGCCAATGCTCGCCCCCAACTGGTCATCTTTGGCGCGCTGATATAACGCGCTTGCGTACTCCCCCATTGCTCTTTGAGGTGAATATCGGGTTTCTGATTATTTGCCGACATTGGCGTTAAGCTCACTACTTGCGCGCACCATGGCTGTAGCAAACCTGTCTGTGACCACGGTTCAATAAATTGTTGAAAGCTTGCGCTCTTAGCGGTAAAAAACTGCGCCCCAAATACCCATTGCCAGTTTTTATCAGTAAGGCTATCGCTGCGGTAACGTGTTGCTAGACGCCCGACGCTGCGTGATTTCTCAAAAATAGTGATTTCTGGTATTGAGGATTTGTCATTAATTTTCTGCTCATTCATTTGGCTAGAAGCGCGCTCTAATAAGGTGGCAGTAAATAGTCCCGTTAAGCCAGCACCGATAATGGCAATTTTTGGCGCTGATATCGGCGTAGGCTGCAAAGAAGAGTTCGGCATAATGACGGTAAACCTTGTAAATATGGAGAAAAACAAAAGTTATTGAAACTTTAAAGCGCGCTAATAGCAATAACCTCTACGTAAAAAAGCCATAATATTTACGATAGTATGGCTTTTAAAGAAGGGAAAAATTAGTTTAGTGCATATTCTTTTAGTATATCCAATTAACGAATCATACTCTTTACTCTCCGCGTTCCGCTTTGACCACGTCAATCAGCTCATTGATGACAGCGCTATCAGCAAGGGTCGATAAATCGCCCAGACCAACATATTGCCCTGCGGCAAGATTTCGCAGGATACGGCGCATGATTTTACCAGAGCGCGTCTTGGGTAAGACATCCACCATATAAATAGCATCCAAGTTGGCAATCGGGCCAATCTCCGCGCGCACGTGGCGATTGAGCTCAGATTTTAAAGCATCCGTTGCGGTTTCGCCCGATTTTAGAATGATAAAGGCACAAACCCCCATACCGCGAATGTCATGCGGCATACCGACAATCGCTGCTTCAGCCGTTGCTGGGTGCGCAACCACCGCGCTTTCAATCTCTGCCGTGCCCAAGCGATGCCCGGCAACATTGAGCACATCATCCACGCGTCCGGTAATCCAGTAGTGACCGTCTTCGTCACGCTGCGCACCATCGCCAGTAAAGTAATAGCCCGGATATTCTGTGAAATAGGTTTTTAAAAAGCGCTCGTGATCATTATAAATAGTACGCATCTGCCCCGGCCAGCCGCCACTAATCGCAAGGTTACCTTCTGCCGCACCTTCTAAGACATGACCATCAGCATCGACGACGACCGGCTCGATGCCATATAGCGGATTCATCGCCGCACCCGGTTTCATATCGACAGTACCCGGTATTGGCGCCAGTAAGATACCGCCGGTTTCCGTCTGCCACCACGTATCGACAATCGGACATTTACCGCCGCCAACGACATTGTAATACCAATCCCACGCTTCTGGATTGATCGGTTCACCAACGGAGCCAAGCAAGCGCAAACTTGAACGGTCAGATTCACGGACAAAGGTATCGCCTTCTTTCATCATCGCACGGATGGCGGTCGGTGCTGTATATAAAACCGTGATTTGGTGTTTATCAATAATATGACCGATACGCGCCCAGGTTGGATATTCTGGTACGCCCTCGAACATGACCGTCGTCGTCCCATTGGCGAGCGGTGCATAAGTGGCATAAGTATGACCAGTCACCCAGCCGACATCGGCCGTACACCAGTAGACATCATCTTCTTTGATATCAAACACATCGCGAAACGTAGAAAGCGCATAAATGATATAACCGCCAGTGATATGCAGCACGCCTTTTGGCTTGCCGGTAGAGCCTGAGGTATATAATAAAAACAGCGGATCCTCGGCATTCATGACTTCAGGCTCGCAATGCTTTGATTCGCCATCGACCAAACTGTGATACCAAACATCGCGCCGACCGCTCATCGGCACAGAATTACCCGTACGATGGACGACCACGACATTGGTCACGCTTTCCGTGCCATCCATGTCTAATGCACGGTCGACATTGGCTTTGAGCGGCGTGCGTTTATTACCGCGAATACCTTCGTCGGCGGTAATGACCAATTTTGATTGGCTGTCGATAATGCGATTGCCCAAACTCTCGGCAGAAAAACCGCCAAATACCACCGAATGTACCGCCCCGATGCGCGTACACGCCAGCATGGCGACCATCGCTTCTGGTATCATTGGCATATATAAAGTGACGCGATCGCCTTTTTTGACCCCAAGTTTGCGCATGGCGTTCCCGAGGCGACACACCGCTTCGTGCAGCTCTTTAAATGAGATAATTTTGTGCAGCGATGGATGGTCACCTTCCCAAATAATAGCAGGCTTATAAGGGTGATTTTTGACGTGTCGATCAAGGCAGTTGACTGAAATATTAAGCTCACCATCCTCATACCATTTGATATGAAAATCTTCCAAGTCATAACTGACATCGCTGATTTTGGTGGGTTTTTTTATCCAATCAATCAGCTCGGCACGCTTGGCCCAAAAGGCATCGTTCGCCTCAGGTGACGCAATAGATTGTTGGTATTCTTTTTTGTACTGCTCAGCGCTAGTATTGGCAGCGGCGACAAACTCAGCCGTGATAGGAAATGATTTTTGAGTCATCGTAGTCATCCTTTTTTAATTATTCTGACTTGTAGCAGCTGTCGTTGCGACTATCATTAAACGGCTTGCGTTAAATATGAACGGCAAACGGTGGCCTATACAAGTGATAAGAGTCATCTTCCATAATGTCTGACACTTAAGTTAGTTTGACAAATAAGCAGCGTCGTTGCAAGACGTCGAGCGCAAAACACAACAATTTCGCTGCACAGCTGTATACTTAATCAGGGGTAGCAACTTTTATAAGTTGACTGGGCAAAAATATTTAATCCTTGTAACCTGCTATAAAACATGGACAATAGCTACCCTTTATGATTAAAACGTCCACTCAGCTACTTTTTAATTTTACGATTTTTTTATTTCTATTTTTTAAAGCTTAGCGCTTTTTGGAACCTATCATCATGGAAAATCCGCGCAATGCAGCAGCACACAATCACTACGATGTCATCGTCATCGGCGCTGGCGCGTCGGGGTTATATTGTGCGCTCACCGCGGGTCGCCGTGGTCGCCGCGTCTTGGTGCTCGACCACGCCAATAAAGCTGGTAAAAAAATCCTCATGTCAGGTGGCGGGCGCTGCAACTTTACCAATTACTTCGTCGAGCCTGAGCATTTTATCGGTAGTAATGCCCATTTTTGTAAATCTGCGCTGAGCCGTTATCCGAGTTGGGAATTCATTGCTATGGTTGAGCAGCATAAAATCCCTTACCATGAGCGCGAGCATGGGCAGCTATTTTGTGATGATTCGGCACAAGATATTTTAACCATGCTCCTTGATGAATGCGCTGCCGTGGGCGTGCAAGTCAAGCTCAATACCCACATTGAACAAGTAAAAACTGATGAGAATAATAAGAAATCTCTCTTTGAATTAATTACCAGCAAAAGTCTGAGTAAAAAAGAAAAACAAGAGAGAAAAGATAACGGCAATCAAAGTAAGCTGCCGCAAACCAGTTATAACTGCGAATCGCTTGTGGTAGCAACGGGCGGCTTATCGATTCCGACCTTAGGTGCGAGCGGTTTTGGTTACGAGCTGGCGCAACAGTTCGGCCATACGTTAGTCGCAACTGATGCCAGCCTTGTGCCATTTACCTTTACCGATAAAACGGGTGAGCTGATTCGCACGCTTGCCGGTATCAGTCTGCCGGTGATTGCCAGTAATGAGCGCATCTCCTTTAAGCTACCGCTGCTCTTTACTCACCGTGGCCTGTCGGGCCCAGCTATGCTGCAACTGTCCAACTATTGGCATGTTGGTGAAACTATTACTATCAATTTGCTACCCGAAATAGATATAACGGCGCTTTTGCTAACTCATAAGAAATCGCACCCGCGCCAGCTTATCCGCACGGTCTTGGCAGACAATACCAACAATGCTTTGCCGAAAAAACTGCTGGCAGCGCTACAAACGCATTTGTGGGACGATATAAAAGATACCGAGCTTGCCAATATTAAAGATGAGCGCTTGATAGAGCTTGGAGCAACGCTGAACGGCTGGCAGCTAAAACCGTCTGGCACTGAAGGCTATCGAACCGCTGAAGTCACACGCGGCGGCATCACAACCGATGAAGTCTCGTCAAAGACCATGCAAAGCAAATATCAAGACGGGCTATATTTCATCGGTGAAGTGCTTGACGTCACCGGTTGGCTTGGCGGCTATAACTTTCAATGGGCGTGGGCCAGTGGTTTTGTTTGCGGCGAAGTGGTTTGATGTTAAGTCATACATACTCTTTAATTTAAAAGCCAGTGATACAAATTTAAAAACACTCATATAAACCCATACAGATTTAGAATTACTTAAGAGTAGGTATTTCATTCCTGTTAAAAAATGACGGTGAAATAAATAAGTATTCTTTAATACAGTTAGGTTGACGAGGTATGCAATGCGCGCCATCAAACATATTCATAGCAATAAAGTACCGCATTGGGTCGGCGATGGTTTTTATGTCAAAACTTTGTTTAATCATTTAGATAACGAAGCTGATTTTAATTATCAGCATACCGATCCATTTTTATTATTGGACTATGGTCAGCCGACCACCTTTACGCCAAATCCAAACCATGAGAAGGAGCCGCACGGTATCGGGCAGCATCCGCATAAGGGTTTTGAAACGGTGACGATTGCCTACGCCGGCGAGATTAGCCATGCCGATTCGGCTGGCGGTTGTGGCATCATCAAAGAAGGCGATGTGCAATGGATGACCGCAGGGCGCGGCATTATGCACGAAGAATTCCACTCACCCGACTTTAGTCGCCGTGGTGGACTTTTTAGCATGGTGCAATTATGGGTCAATTTGCCAAGCGCCCATAAACTGACTGCGCCTAAATATCAAACGCTAAAACGCGCTGATTTGCCTATCGTTGACTTAAGCAATATTGAAAATGGATATGCTATTGGTCAAGCGAGGATTATTGCAGGTAAGTGGCAATATACGACAGGCGCGGCAAGTACCTTTACGCCAATCAATATGTGGAATATTGCTTTGCATAGCGCTGGCTCAACGACGCTGCAAGTGCCAAACAATCATAACATCATGATATTGGTACAAGAAGGCACGCTACTGGTTAATGAAAAGTCAGTAAGCGCAGGCAGTCTGATTCAGTTTACAGCGCCGACTGTTACTGATATCGCTATTATTGATTTCGACAATGGACAATCAGCAACGCAGGTAAGCGATAGTATTAAGTTGACGTACCCTGAGCCAGCTGATGATAAGCTTTCTGGTGATAAGCAAGCACCAAGTACGGTTAAACTATTACTATTAAGCGGTGAGCCGATCGGCGAACCAGTGGTAGGCTATGGTCCTTTTGTCATGAATACCCAAGCGGAGTTAAAACAAACATTTCGTGATTACCAAACGGGTAACTTTGGTAAATAGCTAAATATTACCCATTAAAAAAGCCACCTTACTATTGTTAGCAAGGTGGCTTTTTATTCATTATCACTTTATTTTAATCGATAAAGCCAATTTAAAATGGCTATCCGATAATATTTAAGCTTGTTTTAAAAAAGGATAATCGGTATATCCTTCTGTACCGCCACCATAAAAGCTTTGCGGATGTTGCTCATTAAGCGGCGCGCCTTCGCGGATCCGCTCTGCTAAGTCAGGATTGGCAATATAATCACGGCCAAAAGCAACGGCATCGATATAACCATCTTTGATATTCTGCTCGGCTTTTTCAGCGGTATAGCCACCAGCAGCAATAATCATTTGCCCAAAAGCATCACGAACGCGCTGACGGAATTCGGTGCTATAAGGCGTACCACCTGCCCAGTCGGGCTCAGACAGATGTAAATACATCAACCCGCGCTTATTGATTTGCTCAATTAGCCAAATATTTTCGTCTTCATGGTAGCCTGCTTCAACATTATTAAAAGTACCAAGCGGCGAGATGCGAATACCAACATGGTCAGCGTCCCATGCAGCGATACAAGCATCGATAACATCAAGGGTCAAACGCGCACGGTTTTCGCGGCTACCGCCATATTCATCATCACGTTGGTTGGTTTGCTCAACCCAAAACTGATGCAACAGATAACCATGCGCGCCATGAATTTCTACGCCATCAAATCCTGCTTCTTTGGCGTTCTTAGTCGCAAGCCCAAAGTCAGCGATAACTTGCTTTACTTCCTCAAGCGTGGCTGGACGCGGGGTTGTAGATTCAACGCGTATCGGTTGATTATTACTGTCACGCAATGTCGTGCGCACGCCCACATGAACATCAGACGCCGAAATAGGCGCTTTGCCATCAGGTTGGACGCTTTCGTGTGAAACCAAACCGGTGTGCCATAGCTGGACGACAATCTTGCCGCCTTTGGCATGGACATTATCAACGATGGTCTTCCACGCCGTCGTCTGATCTTCGGTATGAATACCGGGCGCGCCAGCATAGCCTTTTGCCTGAAAAGACACTTGCGTCGCTTCGGTAATGACCAATCCTGCACCACTACGCTGTGCGTAATATTCACTGGCTAGTGCCGTAGGAACATCGCCCGGCTCGACCGCGCGTAAGCGGGTTAAGGGAGCCATAAAGATGCGATTTTTTAGAGTTTGGGTACCCATTTTTACGGGTTCGAATAAGGTATCGTGTGCCATGAGGAGCCTTGTTTGTTGTTATAAAATAGATTTATAAGAGTTATTGAGCTTTGATAAATAGCCATGCTAGTTGTTAAGACAGCCATTTATCAGCCGAGTTCTTTATAAGGGTAGATACCGCGATTCCAAGTAATACTTACAAACAAAAACACCTACGCAAGTGTATTTCCAACCTTTTAAACGCTATTATTTATGTGACCTTATAAGGGTGTTAAGCTAATAGAATCATTAATTTTTGCTAAAATTTAGTAATAAAAAAAGCACCTACTTTTAAGTTAGTGATTTTTTCTATTTTCTATCAGCACTAATATGAGCTATTTTTAACAAACAATCTCAGTCAATTTTTAAAAATGATAACCCAATTTCATGCCAAGTGCGTAGCCAGTTCCATCGTCAATATTGGCTACCCGACCATCAACCTTAGTATCGACTGGACCGCCTTCAAACCACATATATTGACCGCCCGCAGAGACACTAAGCTGCTCGGTCAGTTTGTATTGCGCGCTTAACCCCAAGCTTTTGATAGAGTCATAAGGTCCTAATAGACTGAGCGGTGCGCCAGTACCGTGGTCATAGCCGACACGTACTTCGCCTGAAGCTTTTGGATTAAACTGCTTACCTAATGCCACTTCAACCGCATAACCATCTTTTTTATAGGCGGCTAAAGGCTCTTGTGTCGATAATGTCGCTAAAGGCGGGGCAACATTAAAGTTACTCCAATCTACCCAGCGGGCGTTAACCATACCTAGCAACTTATACTTTTCACTCAGACCGGTTTGGAAATCGAAATTGACCGACTGCGGCATCTTCACTTCGGTCTTGCCCGCTAGTGGTAAGGCAACTTCATCAGTCGCTGGTCCCGGTGTCACCCCTCCCTGTGACGGTGGCTCCGGCGGTGAAAAATATTGAGACGCTCGCCTATTGCTTGCCGCAACCGACCACGCTAAAGTTTTATCATTATCAACCAGACAAAGTATTAGCAGAAGAAAAAAGGCTGAAAGCACTGATGCCATTTGCCAAGGCGTTTGACATCATTACCTTTCCCATTCAACTTATTATGGTAGAAGATGTTAAATAAGTGCCATTGATTAAAAGGCTATTTATCAATTAGAAAAATCAATATCTTAGGATTTAAGCATCTTTTTGATAGACAACTCTAAAGACAAATACGTACCAAATAATATCACCACCGAACCGATAATCGCTGGCGTGCCTAAAGCTTCACCAAGCAGCAGATAGCCTAAAATAATGGCAAAAATCGGAATGACTAAGGTAATACTGGTCGCGCGCATCGGACCGATACTTTTGATGAGTTGATTCATAAAAATCAGCGCGATGGCGGTTGAGAAGACGCCGATACAAATGACTGACGTCCAAGCAGTGAGGCTAATGGTTTTGCCATAGGGAAACTCATACACCGCTATCGGCAGCATAATAATACTGGCAATGATAAGCGAGCCTGCGGTAATCGCCACCGGCGAGACATCGTATAAATAGTTTCTGGTGATATTGGCGCCGACCGCATAACCGACACAGGCCAATAATGCATAGCCCATCGGCAGTAACCCTGAACCTGACTCAGCGCCCTGCCCGCTGCCGCCAAATAAGTTCTCACTCATCAAAATAATCACGCCGATAACGCCAATGATTAAGCCGATAATTTGTTTTTTTGACAAACGGTCTTTAAAAAAGGTGCTGGCGATAAAACCACTCATCATCGGTACGGACGCATTAAGCACTGCCAACACCCCAGCATTGACCGAGCGCGCTGAAAAGGCAAATAGGATAAAAGGGATAGCGGCAGAAAACAGTCCGACTAGGGTCAAAACTTTCCAGTTATCACGGATACCTGCTCTGTTTTTTGGGCTGATTAAGACAAAAACCAGCATGGTCAAGCCAGCTAGCACCACGCGCAAACTGGCAAATGCTAGCGAGCCAAATTCTGGCACGCCGACACGGTAAAAAATAAAGGACAGCGACCACATAAAGGACAATGTCATAAAAATAATGAGGTCGCGGTTGGACATGGGTAAATCCTATCAAGCGTTAGACTAAAAAAACCACGATGATAACTGGTTACACGCTTGAGAGCTGTTGTTTTTTTATACTGCTTGCAGATTTTTTATGGCTTTACCTTATCCAAAATAAAATCAATATCCTTATCGCCGCGCCCTGATAAATTGACCAAAATCGTCTCATCCGCTGACATATCTTTGGTGATTTTCATCGCATAGGCAATGGCGTGCGCCGACTCTAAAGCCGGAATGATACCTTCAAGGCGTGATAGCGGAGCCCATCCCGAATTCTGTGTAACTGCCATTTAGATTAAATGCTTACTGATACG
>NZ_JABAST010000058.1 GCF_016107575.1 Psychrobacter faecalis
AGATTAGTGAGGTGCTCTTCTTTTTTCAATCACTTTCGAAGTTGAGAGTGGGGTATATAAAGGCCTTGAAGAGGGGTTAATTGAGAAAATTTTTTTGTCTATTTATTAATATTATTACTCATGCCGGCCAGCATCAGTTGTTTGCTGGACGATTTGTTCGACTTGCATAAAATCTGTATGCCGCACATCTTTGCCGCTGGTGTAAAAAATGACCAGTTCAGCAATGTTTTTAGCGTGATCGCCCACCCGTTCTAAGGCGCGTAATACCCAAAGTATGTTAATCACTTTGGACACATGGCGGCTGTCTTCCATAATATAGGTCATCAAGGCTCGAGTGGCAGATTGGTACTCTTCATTAACCACTGTATCACTTTGCAATACCGAAAACGCTTGCTGAGGATTCATATGCGAAAAGGCGTCAATCGCATCAAGCAGCATCAGGCGCACCTGATTGGATAAATGCTGAACCTCTGAATAGCCTCTTGGAGATGCACCATTTTTAATCAATTTGCAGGCCATACGGGCAATTTTTTCTGCTTCGTCACCGACACGCTCAAAATCAACAATGCCTTTACTAAGCGCCATGACTAAACGCAAATCATTGGCAGCTGGTTGGCGTTTGGCGACCAACAAAATGATTTGCTCATCGATTTTAATCTCTAGCTGATTGATCAGATGATCATCTTCAATCACTTTTTTCGCGGTCGCCTCATCTGCAGCTATCAAGGCGCGTGTCGCAACCATGACTTGCTCTGCTGCCATGTGACCCATTTGCATAAACAGCTCAATCACGTCATGTAAGTCATTATCAAAACTCTTTGATAAATGCTTTGCCGTTATCGCCATGCTTGCTTCCTTAATCGTATTGGTGTTGCTCATAAAAATATTGCCAAAATGAGTAGCGTGATAAATGACTGCTAGAAATGATTGCTTTAAGCGAACAGCGACTTAGCCATAACGACCGGTAATATAATCTTCAGTCGCTTTTTGTGCTGGGTTGGTGAATATTTGATCTGTTTCCCCCATTTCTACCATGTCCCCCAAATACATATAAGCGGTGTAGTCGGAGACGCGCGCGGCCTGCTGCATATTGTGGGTGACGATAGCAATGGTATAGTCGTTTTTTAAATCGGTAATCAAATCTTCAATCGCGCCAGTGGATATAGGGTCAAGCGCGGACGTTGGCTCATCTAATAGCAAGACTTCAGGTTTCGTTGCTACTCCGCGGGCAATACAAAGTCGCTGCTGTTGACCGCCAGATAATGACAATCCTGACGCTTTGAGTTTATCTTTGACTTCCAGCCATAACGCCGCCTTTTTGAGTGCCCACTCGACACGTTCATCCATCTCTGCTTTGCTGAGCTTTTCATAGAGACGGACGCCAAATGCGACGTTGTCATAAATGGACATCGGGAAGGGTGTAGGTTTTTGAAAAACCATACCGACACGCGCACGCAGCAAATTAACATCGGTATCTTTTGCCAAAATATTTTGGCCATCAAGGGTAATTTGACCTTCAGCATGCATACTCGGATACAAGTCATACATACGGTTAAAGGTACGTAGCAGCGTTGATTTACCGCAGCCTGAGGGACCAATAAAAGCGGTGACCTTTTTTTCTGGAATATCGATATTGATGTTTTTTAATGCTTGAAAATCGCCATAATAAAAGTCTAAATCGCGAATGGTAATCTTGGCAGGCGGCATATTGTCGGGCATGTCCGCCATGGTTTGCTTGATAAGATGGGCAATATCTGGCTGTTTATGCTGACCATTGTTAAACATAGCGTCATCCAGTAAACGGCGTTTGCTGCTGGTATCTGTCATCGGCTTAGTCGCTTTTCTCTCTAATAAATCAGTCATAATGGTATCCATCTGTTTTAAAGTTTTATTAAATGGGGGTGTTTTTTTACTATTAGCTGTGCTTCTGTTAGCCTTGAATTATCTGCTATGGTCTTTGCCACCGATAAAGCGCGCCGCAATATTTAAGAATAATACTGTCGCGGTAATGAGTAGCGCCGCCGCCCAAGCCAGTGCATGCCAGTTATCATAAGGGCTCATCGCAAACTGATAAATCGTGTTGGGTAAGTTGGCCATTGGCTCACTCATATCGGTACTAAAGTATTGGTTGTTTAGCGCGGTAAATAGCAAGGGCGCGGTTTCACCGGTAATACGCGCAAAAGCGAGCAGCACACCGGTAGTCAGACCGGCTTTGGCAGCCTTCAGGGTCACGGTACTGACCAGCTTCCATTTTGGCGTACCCAATGCATAAGCCGCTTCGCGTAGTGTATTAGGTACAAGGTTTAGCATGTTTTCCGTCGTACGCACGACAATAGGAATCACAATTAGCGCCAACGCTAATGCACCAGCCCAACCCGAAAAGCTCTGTCCTTTGACCATCAAGGCATAAATAAACAAACCAATCACAATGGATGGGGCAGACAATAAAATATCATTTAAAAATCGGGTGACTTTACCCAACATACTGCCCTGTGAAAATTCTGCTAAATAAATGCCCGCCATCATGCCGATTGGCGCACCAATCGCTAAGCCCGAAAAAGCCAACATTGCTGAGCCAACAATGGCATTACGTAGACCACCTTCGCCCATCGGTGGCGGGGTATCTGCCATAAAGACAGGCATCTCGATTAAACCTTGCATGCCTTCAACAAACAACGTCATCAAAATCCAAATCAGCCAAACCAAACCAAATACAAGCGCTGATAAAGCAAAACCAAGTCCCAGTCTATTGATAAAACGGCGCTTGTTATAAAGCCGCTTGTTGTATCGATCTTCAAAGCGTACAGAAGACTGGTTTGGTTCGGCAGTTTGAGTGGTGACTGGTGCGAAAGTCATGAAGTGTTTGTCCTTCTTAGGTCAAATAATGGCTGCAAATAACGTGTCTTAGTTCGTTTTGGCTTGTTTTTTTGGCTATTTAGAATAGTGTGTTCAATTGCCTGCTTTTTGGTCAATACGCATGAGCATGAGTTTAGATATTGATAAAACGATAAAGGTAATGACAAACAGGATTAACCCTAAATGTAATAATGACGCGAGATGCAGCTCACTTGACGCTTCGGCAAACTCGTTGGCCAGCGCTGAGGTAATGGTCACCCCAGATGTGAATAGACTTGGGCTAATATTAAAGGCATTACCAATTAAAAAGGTCACGGCCATCGTCTCGCCAAGCGCTCGACCCAGTCCCAAAATCACGCCACCAACCACACCTGCTTTGGTATAAGGTAAGATGATTTTAAACATCACCTCCCACGTGGTTGCGCCCATGCCGTACGCGGACTCTTTTAGCAGGTCTGGCACCACAGAGAAAACATCGCGCATGGTGGCAGCGATAAAGGGAATAATCATAATTGCCAGTATTAACGAGGCGGTAAACATACCCAGTCCCATCGGCGCACCGGCAAAAACTTTACCAATAATAGGTAGGGGGCCAATATTTTCAATAAACCAAGGTTGAATATGATCACCAAAAAACGGTGCAAAGACAAACAAGCCCCACATGCCATAGATGATAGAAGGAATGCCTGCCAGCAGCTCGATAGCAATACCCAATGGCTTTTTCAAAAAATTGGGACAAAGTTCCGTTAAAAAGATAGCAATCCCAAAGCTGACTGGTACGGCAATACAGATAGCGATGAGTGAAGTGACCACCGTACCGTAAATGGGTGCAAGCGCACCGTATTGATCGTTCACCGTATCCCAGTTATTACTGGTATAAAATCCCAAACCGAACTCAGTGATACTTGGCCATGCACCGACAATCAATGACAGCATGATGCCGCCAAGCGACAAGAGCACCAAGATTGCAAATGCTTTAGTGGCATTAACAAAAACCGCGTCAAAGCGTTTTTGTTTTGCCAGTTGGGATTTTAGGTCTGCCATAAAAGCCTCTGTTGTTTATCGCTCTAACTTTTCATTATGTTAATGATTAACTGTGTTAACGCTTGCTAGTGTGAAAGCTTGATTGTAAAAAACCTTAGGGGTTTTAGCTTTAGCGTCTTACCGTAATAAACTGTATCATCTAACGACCGAATCTTAAGTTCACTACGGCTAAGACGTCACCAAGCAAACACGCTTTTCAGTATTTGCTTGATGGCATTAGTTAGCTTATTCTCGACTGGCTTCTTCTCGAATTAATAAGCTTCGAATTAAAAAGCTTCGAGCTACTGTGCTGAGGTATAGACAGGCTTACCTTCGCTGTCTACCACCTCGTTCCATTTCGCCTTAAATAAAGCCACGGCCGTATCTGAAAAAGGCACATAATCAAGACTCATCGCGTCATCATCGCCTTGAGCATAAGCCCAGTCAAAGAAGTTAAGGACACCTGCCACTTGTTTGGCATCTTGCGGTTGTTTATGGACTAAGATAAAGGTCGCAGCAGCGATAGGCCATGCTTGATCGGTCTCAGAGTTGGTGATGACTTTATAAAAGCCTTCTTGCTTTGACCAATCGATGTCACCAGCGGCGGCGAATGTCTGCGCAGATGGTTGCACGACGTTGCCAGCGGCATTTTTTAGAGCAACGTGTGCCATGCTGTTTTGCTTAGCATAAGCGTATTCAACGTAGCCGATAGAGTTTTTCATACGCGTCACATAGCTTGACACGCCTTCGTTACCTTTACCGCCAGCACCGGTTGCCGAGGTTGGCCATTTCACGGTTTTATCGACGCCAACGCTGTCTTTCCAATCGTTTGACACTTTGGCTAAATAATCGGTAAAGTTAAAAGTTGTGCCCGAACCGTCTGAGCGGAACACTGTGGTAATGGCGGCGTCAGGAAGGCTTAAGTCAGGATTCATAGCTTTGATGGCAGGGTCATTCCAGTTGCTGATTTTACCAAGATAGATGTCAGCGAGCATTTTTCCATCGAGCTTCAATTGACCAGGCGCAACGCCATCGATATTGACGATAGGTACCACGCCGCCGATAACGGTCGGGAATTGAATCAGACCGGCTTCCTCTAATTCCGCTGGCGTCATCGGCGCATCGGACGCGCCAAAATCCACCGTTTTTGCGACGATTTGTTTGATACCGCCCGATGAACCAATCGACTGATAGTTCACTTGACCGCCTGTTGCTTTATTGTAGGCATCTGACCATTTAGCATAGATAGGCTGCGGGAAAGAGGCGCCAGCGCCGGTGATATTCATCGACACATTGTCTGTTGATTGGACGTCTGTCGACTGAACGTTTGCGGTGTCGGTAGGCGCGGTGGTTGATTGCGCCGAAGTAGCGGGCTCATTGCTTTCATTACTATTGGGGGGTTGATTACAAGCAGCTAAGGTAAAGGTACTCGCGACTGCTAAAGCCATTAATGAATAACGCATTGTTTCTCCTAGAAAGTAATCAGATTTAAGTATGGGGCGTTTATGAATAACAATGTCGCTGCCCAGGTTTTTAGTAATGTATTGCTAACGATGTTTGGTTAGCAAGGTTTTGCTACAAAGACGCTCGGTAGTCAATGAGCACATTGTGCCGAGCAAATATGACAGTTTGATGAAATAAGACATTTTTATGAAAAAAGTTGGTCAATTAAAAACGCAGCCCAATAAAGCAATCGTTTAAGGGGATTGCGGCTGCTATCTAGCGCAAAATTCGTTATGATGAGCCGTTGGTTTTTTTTGGGGCGTAAGGGTTTAAGGCTAAGCGTTCAAAGCACAGCGCTTAAAGTATAGGGCTGAAAGTACAGTGTTTGAGCTGCAATGTTTAAGGCGCAGCATTTAACGTATCGAGTCACTGTGTCATCAAACTGTCATAATTAAGCCGTTTAATGGGCAGACGTTGATAAGGGCTTAGTATTTTTGTTTTCCAATTTTTTGTCTTTCAATAATGAGGCGATGGTATGCGCAATGAGCAGATTTTGATTGTCGAAGATGAACCTGCAATTCGTGAGATGGTGGTAATGACACTAGAGATGGCGGGCTTTGAGAGTTTACAAGCGGCTGACGTCGCAGAAGCGCATCAACAAGTGGTGGATCATAGACCCGCGTTGATTTTGCTAGATTGGATGTTACCGGGTGATAAAAGTGGTATTGATTTTTGCCGTATGCTTAAAAATGATGAGATGTTGGCTGAGATACCCGTGATTATGCTGACGGCCAAAAGTGAGGAAGATAGTAAGGTTCATGGGCTTGATGCGGGCGCTGATGACTATATGACCAAACCCTTTTCAACGCGTGAATTAATCTCCAGAATCAAAGCCGTATTACGCCGTAGTCGTGCGCTTAGTAGCGATAAGCCAATTGAAATAGGCAAGCTTAGCCTCGATCCTAAAAGCCAGCGTATCACCGCTGATAATAAAGTCATTGATATCGGACCGACAGAATATCGCTTGCTGGCGTTTTTTATGAGTCATCCCGAGCGTGCTTATACGCGCACCCAGCTGCTAGATCAGGTCTGGGGCGGCAATGTCTATATCGAAGATCGTACGATTGATGTGCACATCCGGCGTTTACGCAAATTACTACAGCCTTATGGTTGCAGTGCCTTGATTCAAACGGTTCGCGGTACCGGTTATCGGTTTTCGAGTCTGGTTGAATAACGCTATCGATTTTGAAAAATAGCCCATTATTTACAAGGCAGCTTACGAGGCAGGAAACCAGCGTTAAGAACATTCAGTGCCCAGAGGCATAAATATTTAGAATATTGAGTACTGAGAAGCATAAGTACTGAGAATATTTGGTGCTAAGAATAGTCAGTGCTAATAATAAGTGCTAAGCATCATACTGGTAATAAAAAAGAGAGAAACACATGATAACGCCAAGGGATATTGAGCAACAGGACATCGAGCAATACTCCACCGATCAGCTGAAAAAAATCAGAAGTGCCTTACGCGCACTGCGAGATGCGGTTATTTTGCTAAACGACGATGATGGTTTGGAGTGGTGGAATCAGGCCGCCGAGGATTTGTTATTGTTGCAGTCAGCGGATCATGGCAAAAGTATTTTTGACTTTATTAACGTCCCTGAGTTTCGGCAATACTATCAGAGCATGGTGACACCCAATGATGGTGTACATATGAAGTCATGGCAAGATCCTAACCGTTATCTTAAATGTGAGCTCACGCCTTTTGGCGATGAAAAGCTGCTGATTATTTATGATGTGACCCGCTTACAACACTTAGAGCAAATGCGCCGCGACTTTGTGGCAAATGTCTCGCATGAGTTACGAACGCCATTGACTGTACTGATGGGCTATCTGGAAAATTTCTCAGATCAGGAAGACATGCCGCGGCAATGGCGACGCGGCTTTGAATTAATGACGCAGCAGACCGCGCGCATGAATAGAGTGGTCAATGACTTGCTGCTGCTGTCTCGGATTGAAATCGAAGAGACACATGAGCTGCATTATATTGATATGACCAAGCTGCTCACGCATGTCTATGATGATGCGCAGGCTTACAACCAAGGATATGGCCATACGCTGCATTTACAGATAGATACCTATGATGGTCTTTACGGCTCGGAGATGTATTTGAACAGTGCGTTATCCAATTTGGTGATTAATGCGATTAAATACACGCCAAAAGCAGGTAATATCGTCATCAGCTGGGCAAAGACTGCAGAAGGCTGTCGGTTTGCCGTCAGTGATGATGGTATTGGTATTGCGCCACAACATGTCGCACGGTTGACCGAGCGTTTTTATCGAGTGGATAGCGGGCGCAGTCGTGCGACAGGTGGTACGGGGCTGGGGCTGGCGATTGTAAAGCATGTGTTATATCAATATGACACGACTTTGCAAATTGAATCGTCAGAAGGCAAAGGCTCGACATTTAGCGCCGTTTTCCCCGCCGCTCATATTCGTTCAGCTGTTATAGATTGAGTTTCTTACCTTTTAGCTTTTAGCCTTTAGGTTTATTATCGTTTACCTTCCTCGGTCAATTCAACATAGCGATTATGATAATTTAACAATACCTTTTAGGATGTGTATAGAATTCAAATGAGTGGCAACCAGATAAAGACACAAGCAAGCATTACCGCTGCTGCATAGCTATCTTTGAGCTTATGATATCGCGTGGCAATGCCCCTAAAATGTTTCAACCTAGCAAAAGCGTTTTCTACCAAGTGACGGCAACGATACAAATACCAGTCTAGTGTGTCATTGTTGCTGTTTTTAGAGTTCGACTTAACGGGTATGACTGATACCACCATGAACGCCAGATATTTGCTCAGGACGCAAGTTCTCTTTAAGCTTGTCTGTCACCCATGCCCAGAGGTCAGCCACAATAGTTGTGGCGTTGTTAGCCCGTCTGTCACAAGCCTTGTTATTAGCATACTTTGCTCGGTAACCTCGTAGGCTTTTATTACGCCTAAGCTCTCTTGATATGGTACTGGGACTTCTGTTTAACGCCCTCGCTATAAAATTAATACTATGTTTTGCCCCTTTAAGGGCATAAATCTGGTATCGTTCACCTAGGCTTAGATGTGTATAGCTCATGGTTGCAATCTCACTTTGGTCGGTGGATAAAAACTTTGATGCTAGCGCATCTAGGTCTTTTTTTCACCTTGCATTTGGTATTGCACTTCATGTGTTAATCTAAGTGATTATTTTCATGAGCTTTTGCCATTTACCGGTTTTACGCCAATAACGGTATTGATGATATATGCGAGACCAATGACCGAAATAAGAAGGTAAGTCTCGCCATGGACAGCCTACTCTTATGCGGTACAGCATGCCTTCAACGGTACGTCTTAGATTGGGCTTGTTATATACGTTAATTTGTCGCAATATAATAAATAGCTTGTGCCAAAGTTCATCGTTGAGCTTGGTGCGAGTCATAAGTGATGCCTTATTTCTTTGTTGTGGTAAACAGTAGAGTAAGGCGTTGCTTATGTTTTTCAATGGTTCCTCAATTCTATACAGCCCCTAGATTTTTTGCATCTTTCTGCTTCTCAACTTTATGCTGGTCTTCTGTGCTATCGACTTTCCAATAGCTGGATATGTATAAATGCGTTTTTGGTATTGAAAAATATGTTTTAAAGTGATGGCGCAGGGCGCGCATACTATGAAATTCACATGCTGCCCACACCGCAGGCTGGCCTGCTAGCCACGTAAGCGTTTTAACCCTTTCAAGTAATGGGCTGCTTTCGGTATTTGGATGTGAGTTGATCACCCAGTGAATGTCAACGTTGTCTGGTTTTTTGAGTAGTTGCTTATCCGCTTCACTGGTGACCTCAAGGACTGCATAGCCGCAGGCATCAGCAGGTAGCTGGGCAAGATTAACGCTAATGGCTGGTAGCGCTGTCATATCACCAACCAATAAAAACCAATCTGCCTCATTATTAATCAGCTTCTTTGGCCCTGGGCCGCCGACCAATATTTGCTCACCCACTTGGGCGTTACGTGCCCACATTGAAGCAGGCCCTTCAGCGTCATGCAAAGCAAAATCCACATCTATTTCATCCTCACGTTGTCCGCTAATGGTATAAGTGCGCATCAGTGGCCGAGCCCCATGGTCTTGAGGAAATATGAGTTTAATATAAGCGCTTTCTTGATCTTTTGGAAAGTCAAGCAGGCCAGTACCGCCAAGCGTGACGCGGTACATCTGTGGCGTGATGTATTTGGTACGAACAACATTCAATGTTCTTGGAGCGGGTTTTGCCATTTTAATGCCTTTCTTAATTTAAGTGTTTCATTTTTTAAGTTATCAGTTTAGATAGCGCCAGTATATAAAACGGACATTCTCTAGTAATGATAAGCTCTATATTGTTTAAAAGTTGGCCTTTAGACTGACGGACATCTGGCGCTCGGGTCCCATCCAGCAGTTATTACTATCGTAGCAAGTACCGACATAGGTTTTATCAAACAAATTATTGATACTAGCGCCAACGGTGAGCATCGGATGGATTTGATAGCTGCCACCAATATCTACCAAGGTCACACTTGGCAGCTCGTCTGAATTTTGCTTATCAAGTTGCATGCCGTCTTCATATCGAACCCCTGCATTGAGAGTAAGCTTATCTGTGGCGTAATAGTCTGCCCACAGTGTTGCTTTGTGTTTAGCGGTTTGTGCTGGCGTATTGCCGACCACGTCAGGGTTGAATTCATCTTCGGTAATCTCAGCATCGGTATAGCTGTAGCTTGCAGCAATATCTACCCAATCACTTAGCATGTGGCTGCCTGAAACCTCGAACCCTTTAGAGGTGATTTCACCCGTTTGAGTTTGACTTCTATAACTGATTTCATCAGCCACCACGACGTTCTTTTGCGTAATATCAAACACCGCCAACGTTCCTTGTGTGGCGCGATCTGGGGACAGATATTTGATACCAGCTTCTAACTGGTCAGCGGTGGTGGGCTCAAATGCCTTATTAGTAACAAAGTTGCTACCGACAACAGGCTGAAACGACTGTGAATAGCTGGCATAAGGAGAGAAGCCATTATCAAAGTCATAAATGGCAGCAAGGCGACCACTGGTTTTTGATGCGCTGTTATCAATCGTTTTGTTACTATAAACCGCACCTTTAGAGGCGTCGGTTTGCTCGGTAGTACTGTCGAACTTATCGTGGCGTAATCCTGCCACTACCGTCAAATCTTGCCACTGCATCTCATCTTGTAAATAAAATCCCAGCTGGCTTTGTTCGATGTCTTGTTTCTGTCGATAAATATCTAATGGTAGTGTGCCAGCATCGATTTGCGAAAAATCGGGATTGGACAAATCAAGGTTGGGGGTGCCATCTGCGCCAGCATCGTAATAAGTGGCGCTACTGTCCGTTTCTTGATATTCCACACCGAATAATAAATTGTGCGATGTATTGGCAGTATCTAACTGATAAGCCAGCTGATTGTCGGTGGTCCAGTTGTTCATCTTTTCATCAGTGGTATAGGCCACACGATTTAAAATCTTATCGCTACCCGTGATAAACCCTTCTTGATTGTACATATTGCGCTGCTGCGCTTCGGCATCGGTATAGCGTAGGATATGCTTAAAGGTTAATTTGTCATTGATAGCCCAGTTGACAGTCACACTTGGCATCAGAACTTCTTTGCTAAAATGATTCCATTCGTCTCCTGCGTAGGCATCCCTGCCTAGCTTGCCATAACTGGCATTGTAGACTGTCCCAACAGCCGGCAGCGGGGTAGAAGGCACCATCTCTGGATCGTCTTGATAAAAAATATTGGCAAGAACGGAGACATCTTCTGTCGGTCGCCATTCAAGTGACGGATTAATTAAAGTGCGCTCTTCTTCTGTGGTCTGCATCTGACCCTCTTTTTTACGTTTTAATGCCACCAAGCGATAATTAAGCGTATCTGAGATAGGGCCGGTCATATCGACTGCCACTTCTTTGAGGTTTTGATTGCCAAAGCGCAACTGTACTTCAGACTCTTGGGTGCTTTTTGGTGTTTTGGCGACCTGATTGACCATGCCACCTGGTGCCGCGTAGCCGTAAAGTGAAGATGCTGGGCCTTTTAACACTTCTACCGCTTCAGTCGCATAAATGTCTACTTGCGGCATCAGGTTCCAAGCGCCGTCGTAGGGGAGGCGCAATCCATCATAAAAATTGGAATAAGTCTTAAAACCACGAATGTTGTATTCATCAAAAATAGATACCGTACCGCGGCTCTCAGTACTCACCCCAGGCTCATAACGTAACGCCGCATTAACGCTATCTGCTTGACGTTTTTGTAATAGTTCTTGATTGATTCTGCTATAGCTCATTGGGGCATCACTAGGGTCTAATGCAGTTTTAGGGCGTGTCCTCAATTCATCTTGCAATGAATGATAGTACACGCCAGATAAAGC
>NZ_JABAST010000059.1 GCF_016107575.1 Psychrobacter faecalis
CAACGCTAAATCCTGTAAAAGAGCAACAACAGCAAAGATTACAAGCCGCTTAATTTAGCTTGATGGTGACAACTACCTTGAAAAACTCCGCTTCTCTTGATTTCCAATTTATCAGCGCCATTTTAAACTCAATGGCAGCTTGCTCTATTTCTGGTTTATTCATATTAAATGTTGTCATGTTATTTCACCTCTATGACGATATAGAAATAAGCATGGTTCCCTAGTGAGGACTTGAATATTTGGCTGTAGGCTAGTGGTATTAAGAGTTTGAATTCTTGTGATAACTGTAGTGTACTTCGCAGTGTACTTGTTGAACAATCTAAGATTGTTCAAAGCTAGGGAAGATTTCATTCCATTTGCCTTCATCTTGCTATGAATAAAGGAGTTGGAAAAATTAGATCCAACTTAATTAGTTAGGCTTTATGATAAAAATCATCAAGCATCTTCTTCATCGCTCAAATACCAAATCATAAATTCATAGAAGCTATCCCAATGCGGTAAAGTACCATCGGCTAGTTGCTGTAGCTGTCCCATCTGATAATCCCATACACTATCATCTTCTATATTGTACAAATACCCCCCTTCACCTTCGCCTGTACTGAATAGAATATAGTTCTTAGGAACTTCCCAAACTTCATGTGCGAATTTTACTCTAAGAATGAAACTTCTTGTCGGTAGAGGATCAACTATTTCAGCAGCACCAGAACGTAAAGCTCTTAAAAAATATTTTGTATATAATTTAAAAAACCCACTGTCTTTTTTGACACCATACTCTAAAAGAATAACCTCTGCTTCAAGCCTATGTTCAGGTTTTTTCTCTATCGTAGGATAACTCTGCTTAGCTAGTAACTTCTCAACTGTGCTAAATGAATTCATATTTGAACCGCCTCAAATTTGTCGAAGGTAGATTTACTTACGTCAAACAGCAATGCCTAACTAGGCTAAATTATCATAGTAATGTTTTTCAAGATTACAGTGTTGCATATAATCTATCTGGGGAGACAGTCATTTGTGATCGATGCGCTATACAGGCATCGAACGTGTTCCCACAACGGACGTTATGGTAAAAGGTATTGAAATGAAAAAAACATTGATTAAAGAAATTTTAATTAAAAGCACATGCGATGATGGACGATTATTTATAGAGAGTAGTGCAGATCAGAATAAAGGATCCGAATTGTATACGCACTTAAGTAAAGGTCATAAAGTAATTTCATCTAAATATTTTATTAAGCTAGGAGATGATCAAGAAATTTTTATTCCAGTTTCCAACATCATAGAGCTATTACCTGATCGCACAGGATTTGTAGTTATTTACAAAGAACAGCCAAGAAAGTTCAGTGAAGCTACTAGTTATCCGTGGTTTTTCAGGTATCCCAATAATGCAGCTATTTATAATGCGGATGGTAGCTTACGTTTTCAAATTAAGTTGACAGATAACCTCGAAAGTAGCTTGTACATTGAAAGTTTCGCACAAGAATCTATAGAACATCCTGACAAAAACAGTGTGACCATAAACAGTACTACTAACCCTATATATTCTTTTTATACACTTTTTGCAGTGGATCCAGATAGTCCACAGTTGATTGAAACTGGTCAGCAAATACGACGTTAGTTAATAAAAAGGTATACCCCAACGGAACCAGTTATTTCACCCTTTAAACCTATTAACAGACCACTCAAAACAGACCGCTATAATGGAACCACTTTTAACAGACTAGCCAAACACACGCCACATTATCCAAAACAGTCCTGCCATAACGATAGCAATGACCAATAGCCGCTTTGCCCAATAAGGAATAAGCGGTTTTTTATAGCCCAAATCATTAAGCTGGCTGTCAACGCCGTCTTGTAGACTTTGGAAGCCTTGCTCAGAGGGCGTGCTTTTGACTTTACTTCTAATCAATTGCTCAGGTTCTTCTTGCACTTGTTCTCTATCAAAGCTAAAAGCTTGGCTTGGGATACCTTGTTTATTGGCGATAGTCGTGAGAGTTTGCTGCTGCTTGTTCTTTAGCGCAAGCTCGTAAGCATCTATGCGAGATTTGGCGGCATCCATACTGATATTTTCATCAGCGGCCAAGGTTTTAATTGCCTGCACCAAATTGCCTTTTTCGACCATCATCATAACGGCTTTTGGCAGTTTTTTATTGGCGGGCGTTGAGCCTGAATCAGAGTCGAACATGACAGTCCTTATTTGGGTGAGATACTAGGTAGGTGAGGGTATTATAACCATTTTATCGCCGCAAAATTCAAGCAAAAAAATACCGCAACCATTAGCATGTCTGCGGTATTTTCATAGCGCTTAGCGAATTTTAATAAAAAATTGCCATAAACGCTTTTTTAAATTATCTAGGATAATTTATAGGTCTTTCCAGCGTTGGATAGACTCTTTGATGACTTCTTTAGCTTCTGCAACGTCACCCCAAGATTCGACCACCGTTGTACCTGCTTTTTTAAGGTCTTTATAGTGGCTAAAATGGAATTGTAATTGGTTGATCAGCTGCTTTGGTAAGTCTTCCAGACTATTGTAAGCATTGCCTGTATCACGGTCGTCAGCCGGTACGACGACGATTTTGTCATCGACTTCGCCATCATCAACGAATTTCATCACGCCGATAACTTTCGCTTTTAAGAAAATGCCAGTAGGCAACGGCTGTTCTGTGATGATAAGCGCATCTAACTCATCGCCATCTTCATCAAGGGTTTGCGGAATAAAACCGTAGTTACAAGGTTTGGCGAAAATCTGTGGATCAACACGGTCAAGCTCAAATACCGCCAATTCGCGGTTCCACTCAATTTTATGGCTGCTACCAGTTGGGATTTCTACGACCACATTAATGATGCCACCATCGACGTCGCCTGCGTCCAAAATTTTATTAAAATCTGCCATAAATTGCTCCAAGGTGCTTTTGTTATGAATGCTTCAATGATAAAGGGTTAAGGGTTGGCGCGCTAAGGTTATTGCTGCGCCCAATTTGTGCGACTGCGATTATAACAAGTTTGACTCAAATTTTCTCACAATGCTTAAGTCTAAGCGTGCACGATATTATGCAAAAAAGGATTATGCAAAAAGTAGTATTAATTTAAAAAAAACTGTGTATAAAGGACTTAGGAAAATTACTTTGGGGCGAGGGCACGTAATTGGATATGTCCCGCATGCCGTTTGGCAATATTATCAATAAGCCTTTGGGTCACTTGTTCATAGCTTAAACAGTTGGTCGTTGCTGGCATAGATTGTTCCGCTGCCTGCGCAGCCAGTTGTTTATCCTGCGTTTGCTTATTCATAGCGGCAAAGTCAGCCAGTCGTAACATTTGCATGCCCGCATAGCCGCACGGATTAATTGCATTAAAGGCCGATAAATCACAATCTAAATTAATCGCGACCCCATGATAACTAAAACCATGCTTGATTTTAAAGCCAAGTGAGGCAATTTTACCGAGCATAATGGCGTCATCAATCGGAAGCTCAGTGACTGGTTGAGCCTTGTCATTGCTGGCAGTATTCAGATGGCTATATAAATAAACCCCAGGCGCATCGCGGCGGGCATGAGCGCTGATAAGACTGCTATTAGACGCGTGGCTTTTTAGGCAGTCATTGACCACATCTTCAATCGCTTGCTCGGCGTGCGATACCATGTTGCGCACACTCCAGCCCAAACTTTCCAAATCAAATAACCAATAGATAACCAACTGTCCATGCCCGTGCCATGTCACCTGACCGCCGCGGTCGGTCTTGATAATCGGCGTATTGGTACGTTGCAAGATATGCTCTTCTTTACCGGCTTGTCCAAGCGTATAGACATCATTGTGATCGACAATCCAAAGCTCGTCAGGCGTGCGTAGACCTTGCTCTTTTTTCAGTGCGATACGCGCTAACGTACGCGATAGCATAGCATCAAGGGTGGGGACATAATCAGCAGCTGAGAGCGATTTGCTGACCAGCATATCATTGAGTGGTTGCGCGGTATTTTGCATGAGAGTGACTGTCTTATGGTTTGGTTATTAAAAAAGGGGCTTGTTATTGATATTTAGTGTAGCAGTTTTAGCTTTTGTGCCCAAATCTAAATTTCGCTATTTAATCTATGAACTAATTGTCCGAGCTGCGTTAAAAATACTGTTAAATTGCGGCAATATAACCCTTGCCTGACACGTATTTCATACAAACCCAGTAGTCAATCAAAGGTGCTGTTCATTGATTGGACAATGCGCTACATTAAACGGCATTGAATAAAATACTGTTTAGCAGCATTGAATGGAATCTCAGGCGCTTTTCGTACTTTAGAGACTGCTTATTTTAACGACCATAGATTCAGAGTCCTAAATCGATAATAGCGTACTGACTCTAACGCTCATAACAAGGAAGACAAATGACTGATAGTAATCAAAATACACCCTCTCAAAATGAGCCTACGCCAACCAATCAAACTCAAAAACCAAATCATGCCCATAATGCAGATGAGTCTCTTAGTATCATTAAAACGGACGCTGATATGCAAGCGCAATTTGCGCGCTTACAAAAGCTGAGCCGCACGCAGCCTATCAATGATTGGACCACGCGTGAAAATCAACTCGATAATTTAGAGGTGATGCTAAGCGACAACCAAGCGCTACTTGCCAAAGCGATTAGTGCCGATTTTGGCTATCGCAGTGAGTCCGAAACACAGTTTGCTGAGCTATTTCCAAGCTTTACCGGTATTAGCCATGCAAAAAAGAATGGTAAAAAATGGATGAAGCCGCAGCGGGTATCGATTTCAGCGCTTTATATGCCAGCTCATAATGAGATTCAGCCGCAGCCGCTTGGCGTGGTCGGTATTATGGTGCCTTGGAATTACCCGCTATTTTTAGCAGTCGGACCGATGATTGATGCGCTGGTAGCGGGCAATCGCATTATGATTAAGATGAGCGAGGCGGCACCGCAATTTGCTCAAACCTTTGCTGAGACTATTTCGCGTTATTTTTCACCGGATATGGTTTCTGTGGTGATTGGCGAAGTTGAGATTGCCGAAGCCTTTAGTAAACTGCCTTTTGACCATTTATTGTATACCGGCTCGACTGCGGTCGGCAAAAAAGTCATGGCGGCGGCGGCACCGAACTTAACGCCAGTCACCCTTGAGCTGGGTGGTAAGTCGCCGGTTGTCGTTTTAGAAGGTGCTAATTTAGAAAACGCTGTTAATCGCGTGATGATGGGTAAAACGCTTAATGCGGGTCAAACCTGTATTGCGCCTGATTATGTATTGGTTCAACGTCAATATCATGAGGAATTTACCCGTCTGGCAAAAGAGTGGATGGAAAAGCATTATCCCAATATTGCAGACAATCCTGATTACTCGCACATCATCAACGGCGAGCAGTTTAAACGCGTCAAAGGCTATCTCGATGATCTAGAAGATGACCATATCCATCAGTTGACGGATGCAGATGCTGATCACGACAGCCGCCTGATGCCGCCAGTGATTGTCAAAGAGCCTGCGCCTGATAGTGAGCTGATGCAAAACGAGATTTTTGCGCCGATTTTGCCCTTGATGCACTATGACACTCTCGATGATGCTATTGATTTTATCAATGAGCGTCCACGCCCGTTGGCACTTTATGTCTTTGGTGACAACAGCAGCGAGATAGATCAGGTGCGTAACAATACGGTGTCAGGCGGTCTGTGTATCAATGAAGTCATTATGCATGTGGCGCAGCATGACTTGCCGTTCGGCGGGGTTGGGCACTCAGGTACGGGCGCTTACCACGGTAAAGCTGGTTTTGAGCGTCTTAGTCATATGAAGTCGGTATTCATACAATCGAAGCTCAATGGTCTTAATATTTTATTGCCGCCGTATGGTGGTGTATTTAAAAAAGCCATGGCACTGTTTTTAAAATAACAATACGCTCTAAATAAGTAGCGTTATAAAAAATAGCATCTACTCAGGTAGGTGCTATTTTTTATCTAAAAGTTAATCCATTACCTTCAGAACATTCAAAATAAGTAGTTAAAAACCGCTTTTTAGAATGAATGAGCATTTGTCATCTTATCTATAAATCGCTACACTTTGTAGACCACCTAAACAAAATGAAGCTAGTTTTTAGACGCACTCTAAGTAAATAAATTAATAATAAACAACAGACTTTAGGTGCAAAAATAAGCTTTACTAAACTTAGAGATAATTTTAAGAATAATAACGATAAATAGGATCTGCCGTGCGCCAATGGATTGCTTTTAGCTTATTATTGATAAGCTCACTCATATTGTCTTTACCAGTATCTGCTGCTGTATCAAGTTGTGATGCGCCGATTAAATTTGGTGCGCTCACGTGGGAGAGTGGGCAATTTACCACTGGGGTGTTGAAATATATCACTGAAAACGGCTATGGCTGTCAAGTGACTGAGATACCGGGCGCAGGTCCGGCGCTTGAAAATGCACTGCTGCAAGATGATATCCAAGTCATCGGTGAGCAGTGGATAGGGCGCTCGCCGATTTTAGAGCAAGCGATCGAGGACAAAAAGGTGGCGATCATTGGCGACACGCTTGAAGGCGGTGCGACCCAAGGATGGTATGTGCCTAAATATGTCCTAGAGGAAAATCCGGGTCTGCGTCGTTATCAAGATTTGCCCAAATACGCTGAGCTATTTAAAGACCCTGAAGACCCGCGCAAGTCGCGCTTTATGAACTGCCCGTCAGGATGGGCGTGTGAGATTTTTAATACCCGTTTATTAAAAAATACCGGTTTAGATAAGACTTTTAATAGTGTTCATCCCGGTACGGGCGCCGCACTCGATGCCGAAATATCCTCTGCTTTTGAGCAGCATAAACCCTTATTGTTTTATTACTGGCAACCGACTGGGCTCATGGCAAAATACGACTTTGCGCCTTTGGAGTTTCCTGCGCACGATGACGCCTGTTGGCAAGATTTATTAATAGCTGATGGTACTTCTGATTGCATCTCAGGCTTTCCTGTTTCTCCTTTGAGTATCGCGGTATCGACGCCTTTTATACAATCTAATCCTGAGCTGACCGATTTTTTTAAACAAGTTAACTTTACCCCGGATCAGCTCAACGGCGCTATTTTAGAGATGAGTGAAAACAAGCGCAGCGGTGATGAGCAAGCGCTGGTATTTTTACGTCAAAATCCTGATATTTGGCAGACGTGGATGTCAGCAGAAGCGGCGCAGAAGATGGCGGCAACGCTTGGGATGAGCCTGAACGGTAGTGCTTTGTCAAATAACGCTGCCTCAAATAGATCAACAAACAATAATACCGCTAACTTATTCAGCGTGTCTTCAAGCTTTCCTGCATGGTCGCTTGAAACGTCGCTCAATAACGTCTTAGCGACTGTGGTTAGAAACTATGGTGACGTTTTTCGCAGTGTTAGTAGCGCCGCTTTAACCTATTTATTGTTGCCCATTGAACGCTTTTTAACCTTTATGCCGCCGTGGCTAATCATTGCGCTGGTGACCGTATTGGCATGGTTTGGTGTTCGTAAAATATGGTTCGCGCTGGCATGTGGCGTCGGATTATTTCTAATTGGTGCGTTTGGACTATGGAGTGCGTTGATTGATACCTTTGCGCTGCTTATTGTATCAGTACTGGTCACGGTGGTGGTTGGTATTCCAATCGGTATCGCCATGTCTGGTAGTAAAATCCTGCGTAAAACTATCACACCGATACTCGATGTGATGCAGACCATGCCAAGCTTTGTCTATTTAATACCCGTGCTTATGTTATTCGGCATTGGTAAAGTACCTGCGCTATTTGCCACCATTATCTATGCTTTGCCGCCGCTGATTCGTCTGACCACACTTGGAATTACCCAAGTTAATCATGAAATGGTCGAAGCGGGACGCTCGTTTGGTAGTACGCATTTGCAACTGCTGATTTGGATTAAATTGCCGCAAGCGCTGCCGAGCATCATGGCAGGTATTAACCAAGCGGTAATGATGTCGCTCTCCATGGTGGTGCTGGCTTCTATGATTGGCGCACCGGGTCTTGGTGAAGATGTGCTGCAATCGATTCAAACGCTCAATATCGGTCAAGGCTTACAAGCAGGCACCGCTATTGTCATCGTCGCCATCATTATTGACCGTATCACGCAGGCCTTTGGGCAAGGAAAACGCGCGCGGCAAAAAACCATTGATGCGGGCAGACACCCGATTGGTTAATGATGAATCATAAAAATAAAAAATGAGAGCCACAATGAACCATATTCAATTAGAAAATATCAGCAAGATTTATAATGCCAATAGCTCGCAAGCGCAGTCGGCCTTGGCATTATTGGCAGAAGGTATGGACAGCATTGCCGTCAAAAAGCAGACTGGCTATTCGGTTGGGCTCTATGATATCAATTTGAGCGTTAAAGCGGGCGAGCTGCATTGTATAATGGGCTTATCAGGCTCTGGTAAATCAACCTTGATACGCCATATCAATCGTTTGATTGATCCAACCAGCGGCAAAATTTGGGTCGATACCGCTATTAACGCGAAAGAATCTACAGCGGGAACCGTCTCTAATTCAGCGGTCGCAAGCGAAGAGCAATTAACGGATAGAAACGAAAAGTCTTCTGCTATTAATATCCTAGCGCTCAATGATAAAGAGTTACAGCATTATCGCCAGCAAACGGTCAGTATGGTGTTTCAGCATTTTGGTTTGGTGCCTCATATGACGGTGCTACAAAACGTCGCTTACGGTTTACGTGTGCGTAAAATGAGTACCAAGGAGCGCCATGAAGTGGCAAGTTATTGGCTCAATGAGGTCGGGCTACCCAATCTAGAACGCAGCTATCCTGATGAGTTGTCTGGTGGTATGCAGCAGCGGGTAGGGCTGGCACGGGCGTTGGCAACCGACAATCCAATCTTACTGATGGATGAGGCATTTTCCGCACTTGATCCCCTTATTCGCGCGCAACTACAAGACCAGTTGCTTGATTTACAAGAACGGCTTAATAAAACCATCGTCTTTATTACCCATGATATCGATGAGGCGGTCAAAGTTGGTCAACGTATCAGTATTTTAAATGGTGGGCGGCTGGTACAAACTGGTAGCGCAACTGAGTTACGCAACAATCCCGCTGATGATTATGTGGCGCAATTTATGGGTGCTAAAAGTTAACTACCTTATAGTCTTAATCTAACTGATATTAACTATTAAATGTCTTATTAAGTGATTGATTGGCCTAGTAATATTGATTTTTCACTATTTTATCCTCATATAAATATAATCGCCCATTAATAATTGCTCACATCATTTCTTTGTAGCCACTTGTGTATATCACTACTCTTACGGCGTTGTTAAAAAAGTGTAGCAACCACTTATTTACTATTAAAGTAAACTCCACTAGCGATGTATACTATTAAGATAGACTAATGTCGTTATCATTCTTTTTATTTTCATATATCTCGCAATCTATTTGCTTTCACTAACATTCATTCTGCTTTATTGCTGTTGAATACGCTTAATAACTATTAATCATTAAGCGGGTGCTCGCAAGATTTTGTGAAAAGGATTCTTCATGCTACCTGATAAACAAGATAATAAGTCTCATAATATCAATCGCTCTGATAAGGGCAGCAACACTCATGATTTAGTGACACAGTCACCGCGAGCAGCTGCACGCTGGTTAAAAAATGTCAGTGCTTTTGGGGTAACGACGGTGTTAAGTGCAGGGATTTTGGTTGCTTGCGGACAAATGAGTAGCGCAGAAAACAATGCTAAGAACAATGCTAATGCCAGTAGCCAAAACAGCGGCGTAAAAAGTTCACGGGATATGCTGCCATCTGATATGCTCGGGCAAATGCAGGCGTTACCGCAATTAACCAAGGGTTTGGGCAACACAGGTGCGGCGGTTATTGACCCCAATAAACCTACCTTGATTAAGTTTTGGGCAAGCTGGTGCCCGTTATGTCTAGGCACGCTTGCAGAAACCGAAGAGTGGCGTACCGATCCTAAGTTTGCCGGTTTAAACCTTGTTACCGTTGCCAGTCCCGGTCATCTCAATGAAAAAGCAGAGAGCGATTTTAGGACTTGGTATGCAGGCGTGCAAGCTGATTATCCTAAACTACCCGTATTGTCCGACGCTTCGGGTGAGCTGATTAATAAGCTCGGCGTGCAAGTGTATCCAAGCTGGGCGATACTCGATAAAAAAGGCAACTTGGTGCATTTGGTCAAAGGTAATATATCAGCAGAGCAAGCCTATGCCCTTGCTGAAAATGCTGATAATGACTTTGCCGAGCTAAAAGCGGGTAATGCCAAACCGGCAAACGCCCAAGCATTGAATAACAACAGTAAAATTGAAACCATCAAGCAAAAAGATGGCGTTTATTATAACGATAAAGGTAAGGCGATTAATACGCGCTCAATCTATTTAGCAGGTGGCTGCTTCTGGGGCGTTGAAGCTTATATGGAGCGTGTCGAAGGTGTGGTCGATGCAGTCTCAGGCTATGCCAATGGCGACACGGCCAATCCAAGCTATGAGCAAGTGATTCGCGGCTCAGGTCATGCCGAGACGGTTAAGGTTACTTACGATGCCGATAAAACCGATCTTGATACGATTCTAAAATACTACTTGCGCGTGATAGATCCAACCAGCCTCAATAAGCAAGGCAATGATCGCGGCGTCCAGTATCGTTCGGGCGTTTATTACACTGATAAAGCAGACAAAGCGGTGATTGATGCGGCGCTCAAACGTATCCAAAGCCAGTATAAACAAAAAGTCGTGGTAGAAAATAAGCCTTTAGATAACTTTTATCTGGCTGAGATGTATCATCAAGATTATTTGGCAAAAAATCCAAATGGCTATTGTCATGTCGATTTAAGCCTTGCCGATGATAAACCAGAAGGCACTGCGCGAACCAAGCTTGCACCGGTCAGCACGGTTGCTGAAACTTTAGATCCCAAACGCTATGCAAACTTTGATAAAGGTGCGCTAAAAAACACTCTAACCAAAGCCCAGTACAATATCACTCAAGAGGCGGCGACAGAACGTGCGTTTAGTCATGAGTATGATAATTTATTTGCGCCAGGGATTTACGTCGATGTGGTGAGCGGTGAGCCGTTATTTTTATCCACCGATAAATACCAATCTGGCTGCGGTTGGCCAAGTTTCACCAAGCCGATCGATAAGCAAGTGATTACTCAGCATGAGGATACTGCCTTTAACATGGTGCGTACTGAGATTCGCTCACGGGTAGCAGACTCGCATTTGGGGCATGTATTCCCTGATGGCCTAAAAGACCGCGGCGGACTGCGCTATTGTATCAATGGCGGTGCACTACAATTTATCCCAGTCAGCGTGATGCCGCAGTCAGGCTATGCGCCGTTGGTAAAATTGGTAAAGCCTGCAAAACCTTAATGATTGATATTGATGATTAAACTCATAAAGAGACGTTAAGCTGATGCTTGGCGTCTTTTTTATCAAAAAGCGCCTTAAAACCATGTCCCTTCTAGGGCGTGGATATCAGGCGTCAGTTATTGTCGCTCAGCCTTAAAACAGACTTGTCAACCAAACTCATTGAGACCATAATCACTCTATGAAAACGCTCAAGTGTCGCATCAAAGACAAACACGCCAATCAGCTAAATACCTTAGCGGGCGCAGTTAATTTTGTGTGGAACTATGTGAATGACTTGAGTTTTAAGCATCTTCAACGCACCAATCATTTCTTTTCAGCTTATGATATTGCCGCTTATGTAA